>CAYOOD010000004.1:56589-136483 GCA_964405435.1 uncultured bacterium | reverse complement strand
CTCCGGGATATATAAAAAAATGTAACAATACTAAGTTAGCCAACTTGGTATAATTGTGGAGGGAATGAGTGCAGAGGAAGCCGAACGGGATTTACAGAAAATCTGGGTTCCGAATGAAACCTGGCAGCAGTTTATGAAGCAGGCGAGAGAGCATCCCGGTTTTGTAGGGGCGAAGCATTCGAGCGAAAATCTATGAGTCAAAACCAAAAATTTCTAATCTGAATGCTTCGCCCTCACTATAGCTGAGCGAGACAGGTAAATTTCATTGCCTATTTTCGTTTGAGCCATCCCTCAATAAAAAAACGGAGTTGAACCGTGGGAAACTATCGGATTGTCGAAACGCTGAATGAAACTCAAATTTCTGAGCTGGTAGATTTATACAAAAATGAATTCTGGAGCGAACACCGCCAGCGGGAAGAAGTTGTCAAGATGCTAGCGAGTACGGATGTTATCATCGGGATAGTCGATGAAAGCGATCGCTTGCTTGCCTTTACCCGCGTTCTCACTGACTTTGTATATCGAGGGATTATTTTCGACGTCATCGTCAAGCCGACACACCGGAAAATGGGGCTCGGTGCCGAGTTGATGGACGCCATTCTCGCTCATCCCAAACTGCGATCGGTTGAATATCTCGGACTTTATTGCTTGCCGTCGATGTTTCCATTTTACGAGCGCTGGGGATTCACGGCTGATACAGGTGGGATTCAGTTGATGATGCGGAAGCAAGAGGCAAGTCCTTTTGAGGGTGATGTCAGTAGAGACGAACGAGCCTAGGCTTTGCCGGAAAGAAATTTCTCAAATAATGAACACTTAAAATCTGCAAAACAACACTTTTTTTATGCTAGAAAAAATTCGGAAAGCGATACAATTATTTGCCGCTCATTGGAAGCTATTCAGCCTAATTGTGCTGACGGTATGGCTGCCCGGATCAATTGTGCTAGCTTATCTAAGTCTGTACGTTTTTCCGAAGATGACTGGGGGAAACGAAGTTCGGATGTTTTTTCAAGAAATGCGGGTAGAAAATGCGCTTGAAACAGTTTTCGGTCCTTTTTATGTAGGTGCTTTGCTTCATGCCTTATCTCAGATAAAACGGGGGCTGCCCGTCAACTACAGTCAATCTATGGCTCATGCAGCGCGGAGAAGCTTCAAATTTCTTGTAACTCGTTTAGTTACTAGATTGATTATATTAGCTGGCTTCCTTGCTTTCATCATTCCCGGAATCGTCCTAGCATTGCGTTTTGCGTTGATTGATGCAGTAGTAACGTTAGAGGGTGTAGAAGATTCTCAGGCTCGGAGCCTCAGCGCTCGGATGACGAAGGGGAAGAGATGGCAAATTTTAGGAACAATGATTTTAACCAATGTTGGGCTGCTCGTACTTATTGCAGTGACGTTTTTCCTGTTGTCTTTGCCTCTCTCGTTAATTGGACAGGAACAAAATTTTACACTTGAGGTAATTGCTGGATGTATTTCTAGCGTTTTCTCGGCGATACCCATCATCGTGTTATTTTTGTTTTATTGGGATGCAAAGACTGAGCAAGTTGTAGAAAGGAAATAACTGCCTTGAGCCGTCTGACAGACCTACCGCACGTCCGATCAAATTTTATCTATTTTGGCAGGTGCATATTATCTGTATCGAGTGGATGGAAAGGTTGGATGGCTTGCGCCAGAATCTTGACGCTCGCACAGACCGAGCGCAACCGTACACAAGCCTAACCAGAAGTCAGCCACTTTTTGAAAAATGTATCGCTAGAGACGCGGCAGTCGCGCGCCTCTACTCGCCTACAGCAAAAATTCTATGAATTCATCCAACACCTTACTGTATTCGGAGGCTGTATTATTCCCTAATTGTCGGAGGTCGATGAGATTTTCCTCCGAAGCATTGTCCATTTGGCTCATACGGCTAGTCGCAGGCACAGACGGGCTAATTCTCAGATATTGATTCGGGTTGGGAATCGTTTTAAAAACCTGCTTCATTTGGAAATCGACAGTTTCTGCCACGCCCGTCATAATGATGTCAATAATGGGTCTGACCCATTGAATTTGCCCCCAGTCTTTTACCTGTTGGTAGTTATAAGGCTGTTGAATGTCTCCCGTCCCCAGCGACAGAACTACCATATCTATCGCCGTTGGGTTTCCTTTTGTTGGATCTTCAGGAGTTGGCTGCCGCTGCAATTTAGTCCGCGCTTCCGCATAGGCGCAAAGGGTGGGATTGTTCGCAAAAACCCCCCCATCAATTAGGGCATAGCTGTCGCCGGAAAGCGAGTGAATTTTGACCGCTTCAAAGAAAGTAGGGGCGGCAGAGGTCGAGCGGGCGATATCTCGAACAAAAAAATCTGCCGAGTCGCCGCATTCTTTGGCATCGTGCTGCGTAAAAAAGCGAGCTTGTCTCTTTTCTGCGTCATACGCTGTCACCAAACACGGCTTTAATAAGTCGCTCATCTTTAGGTCTTGAAAATACTCTTTTAAAATCCTTTCAATTGGCTCGGATGGATATTTCTCATCGATTACCCCACCTCCGGATTGTATTTTTTTCCAGAGGGGAATCGAAAAAATGTCCTTCCCGCGCTCTAAATAAAGATCGACGGCATCTTTGGCGCTGAACCGGGGTTTTGTCGAGCCTTTTGATTCCGGGCACAAATAAGTACAGGTTAAAATTCCACCCGTGCTGGTGCCGGCTATTAAATCAAAGAAGTCCCCTATTTTAGCATCGGGGTTGTTAGTGCGCCGCTTGAGCTTTTCTTCCAAGACGACTAAAATCTGGCCCGGTATAATGCCTCTGATACCGCCGCCGTCAATTGAGAGAATTCGGGTGTATTTGGACATGGTTTGCCTGCAAGGATTCTAGGTGAATTGATTTTGCTATCCTACCATAGCGGTGCAGCACTGCTGCCGCAGCGATCGCTAATAAACCGCAGGCAATCCAATGCCAACTTTGAGCGCTTCTACGATATAGCGGAAAATGTACTCGACTAACTCGACATAATTGCGGGCGGCTGCAGGTGAGGGTGCCCAGACGGTGACGCCGTGATCGCGGATGAGCAGCGCTGGCACCGGCGGCGGAATTGCCTCAAAGCGATCGCGGATTTCGGCGGCAATCCGGGGAACGTGCAGGTGGTTGTCAAATACCGGCATCGCCACATCGGGATTTTCTTCCCACACGCCCAAACCCTTGAGCATTTCTATCGATGGCAAGGATAGAGATTCTTTATTAGCAAAGCGGGAGACTAGGTTCGCTTCTATGGAGTGGACGTGATAGCAGGCTCGCGCCTCTGGAAATAGGGCGTAAATCGCTTGGTGAATGCTCGTTTCAGCGGAAGGGCGATCGCCGGGATGGTGCTGCTCCAGCACGGTGCCGTCTGGGGCGATGCGGATAAAGTCGGTTGGTTGCAATTCCCCTTTAGCTCGACCGCTGACTGTAATCCAAAAACTGCCGTCGCTGACGCGGGCGGAAAGATTGCCAGCCGTGCCAACCATCCACCCTTGCCCGTAGAAGCATCGGGCAGCGGCAACTAAACCCGGACGCGGATCGTCGTTCATATCCTCTATTCGTTTAGAATCTTGTCTGCCGTACAAACGCGCGCGATCGCATTTGTACGAGTAAACTTTTGATTATATCACTTCCAACGCTGCGACAAGCGATCGCGCACGTCAAAAAAATCATTCCAGGGCGTGTAGGGCTTTTGGCGATCGTCTAAATATTGAGCGAGGCGATCGCGCGCGAACACCACCGAGGCGTGCATGGCCATATTCAGGTCCGTCACCGAATCCCCGATCGCCACTGACTCGTCTGGCGCGTATTTCTCGATCACCTCCACCTTTGACACCAACTCCGCCTCTCCCTCAAACTCAGACTTCACCCGCAGGTACTCGCCGCTCGTCTCCACATCCACCGCATAGATAGCCCGGACGCGCTCCGTCAATGGCCCGAGGACAGTCTCCACCATGCCCCGCACGCCCCCCGAAACCACCACAAACGGCACCCCCTCGGCATCGAGAAAATCGAGCAATTCCACTAACCCGGCACGCATCACCCGACAACGGGCATAGTCGAGAATTTCGGGATAGCGTTTTGACGGGATAGACTCCAAGAGCTGCCGCACCCCTTCCCGGAGCGTCAGCCGCAGCGCGTACATTTCCGGCATCAGCTTTGCCGAGAGTTCCGGCGTGAAATGCTTGAGCATTCCCACAAACGTTTCTTCAGCGGTGATAGTGCCGTCGAAGTCACAAAAAACCACTCTTTTCGGATTTTGGATGAATGGCGCTGACAAATCCCACCTCTCAACTCGATTCGCATTGTTCGCATGTTGCACTCGTTCCCATTTTGCTATGAGTTGGGATTCTTTCCAACCACTGACAAGCTTGTCACTGACGTTCGCAGCTATTTATAGTCATATTTTTGATAGATAGCGTTTTTCAGCCAGATGAAGTGTAGGCAAGAAGCCGGGGTTCTTAAAGAAGCCGGGTTTCTGACGTACCTCCCTTGAAAAGAAAACTGCTATAGTGGTTGTATTTGAGTCGTGAAGTATGTTTATATCAGGAGTGCGGGCTCTCTCCCCGGATCTTCCCGATCGCGGGCTAGAAGCCCGCACTCAGATTTTCTCAAATCCTGCAAGGAACGCTATAGCTATTTTAGCTTCTAAAAAAACTTGCAAAAATATCTTATATCCCACTCTCCCACTCTCCCACTCTCCCACTCTCCCACTCTCAGCACTCAGCACCACGCAATAGGCACTCGCCCACTCTCCCCCTCAACGCGGTCTATTTCCCAACCAATCGCGAATCTCCTGCGCCAGCCAAACCAACTCAGCCTCGCTCAATTCCTGACCGAAAGCATATTTTTCGACTTGCCCTAGAAAAATCCCCGTCGTCACCACCACTCCCAACTGAGGCGGGGAATTTTTCGGACTATTCGGGTCGTAATACGGAGCGACTGAAACCTCTTGAATTTCAGCCGTTACGCCTTTTTGGCGGCGATAATTTAACAGGCCGATTTGCTGCAATTCTAAAGTAAAACTATTCCAATCAAAACAAACGTAAGTGCGCTCGAAATAACTGCGCCGCCGCGCCAGCCAGTTGCCCAAGAGGATGAAAAAGCAGCAAACTCCCAAGCCGACTGCCAAAAGACTCGCCATGCCAACGAGATAAACAATCACCGGCAAACACAATCCCAGCACGGCACTGGCGACGCCAACCGCGCCGACTCGCCACCAAAAAGGCCCTCGGGTAAATATTTCTGAATCTTTGACTCTGGCGATCGCTCTGGCGACACTTCCCTTAACGGATTCTACAGCGCGAGTGACAAATTGTTTACTCGGTTCGAGCAATTCTATTTCAACGCGAGCGGGGATTTCTATCTCGAGTTGTTGCGGCGATTGGTTGAGGGTGACGCGAGTTTCGCTTGGCGCGCCCAGGGCAGAGATTTCTCCCTCGACGAGTTGCCCCGCGTCGAGGGCTTTCAGGGCGCGCTCTGCCGAGCTGAAGCGCCTCTCTAGCGCCGGTTGCGTCAGGTGCTCGATCCAACTCAGGAAAGTCAGGCTGACTGGGGAACGGAGGCGATCGCGAAATTGCACGCGCAAATCCCGCGAAGGCAAATCTGCCGGCGGCGTACCCGCGAGCAAGTGAATCAGCGTCGCACCCAGGGCGTACAAGTCGGATGCCTCTACTGCCTGCCCCCCGTACTGTTCGATCGGCGTGTAGCCGTAAGTTCCCACGACGGTAAACGTCGCGCCCGCCGCTACCGCCTGATTCTGCACGGCTCCGAAATCCACCAGATAAATTTTGTCGTCCGCGCCTAAAATCAAATTGCTGGGCTTGATGTCGCGGTGCAGCACTGGCGGCGTCAGAGAATGCAGGTATATTAAAATTTCCAGTACGTCTCTGGCAATTTGGCGGACTTGTTCCTCGGTGAACTGGTGTTTTTCATCCAGCATTTGTTTGAGAGACGTGCCGGGAATGTATTCGTGAACGGAGCCGAACCAGATGACGCGATCGTCCACGGCAAAATAATCGCGATATTTGGGAATTTGGGGGTGAGAAAGCCGCTGCAGTACCTCAGCCTCCCGCTCGAACAGCTTGAGATCGTCCCACTCCAGGTGGGCTCCGAATGTCAGCAGCTTGACGACGACGAGGGAAGCGCCGCCATCGCGCAGCGAATCGCCTGATTTTTTATCCTCAGCCAGCCAAGTTTGGCGGGCGGGATTGTTGCTGAGCTGCTGTTTGAGCTCGTAGCGCTCCTGCAATACAGAACCGGATTTCAGCATTGTGCTACCCCCTCACCTCGATTGTAGATTGTAGATTTTAGATTTGAGATTGGGGCAACATTCGTAAAAGCCTCAATGCGACAGGGTTTTAGCTTGTCGGGTGAAGCCCGATCGCGATCGCCTAACCGCGACAGGCATATCATAAAATCACTTTTTTGTCAAGCATTTTTCACGCGCTGGAAGCTTACCATTTTTGTAACACAGAAAAAATTTCCCTCTTCCATTCCTTTCTCCCCCTCTCCCCTGAACCCACTCTCAGCACCACGCAATAGGCACTCAGCACTCCCCCCCTCTCCCCTGACTCGCTAGCGCCGCCAGACATTGGGATCGTCTTTATCGTCGGGCAGCCAAGCGTCGCGATCGCCTGCTACCTCCACCCCGCCATCTTTAGAAAAGGCAAACTTGATAACGTTCGTTTGCCCCACATCCAAATAACCCGACGCCCAGACGTCTAACCGCGTCATGCCGGTAATGACAATCCGGTAGGCACCGGGGAAAAGTTGCAGCGTCTGCGTGCGGTTGAAATTGCGGGCGGCAAAGACTTTTGTGCCGTCAATCCAGACATCGCCCCACTCGCTGCCGCGCGCGACGAATTCCACGATCGTTGTCTGAAATCGTCCCCGACGCCAATAGTCGCGGGCGATCGCAAACCCATCGAGGGCAGGGAGCGGGGAAGGAATGGCGCTGAGGTGCGAACCCGTAACCGCCAAAGTCGAGAGGAACGCAAGTAACATAACGATTTCCTCCTGTCCCGGTTTATCTTAATTGAAGATATCCCCCACCTGCTAAAGGTTGCCGCTTTTCATGTAACTTAGCAACCAGTTCGCCGCTGTTGCCCGCCGCGTCTGTCTCGGGCCGAATTCGCCGACTTTATAGCCTTTGAAACCCAACTGTTCTTTCAGAAGTTGTTTGTTTTCCGAGGGAATGGAACGGGTGAGCTTGACTGTTGGGGGGCGGCAGTCGATAAAATCCGGCGGTTCGGGGTATTCCTCGCGCCATTCGGGAGAGACGCCGGAGGTATCCCAGCGGTTCGCGATCGCGTCGTAGCGATATCCCAAATAGTGCCACACTAGCTGGTTGACAGTCGCGTCGTCAATTTCTTCGTTGAGAATCGCCCAAATTGTATCGGTATTGAGTGGGGGTAAGTCAGACATAAAAATAAGCGCGATCGCATTTCAGCGACTAGAATACAGCTTTTCGTACCCGCCGAATAAGAGCAGCCAAGCCACAACAACCGCCCAGTGAATGGCCACTGAGGGCCAAATCGAACCGGTTTGCAGGTAGACTAGCGCGCAGACAGCCCCCAAAAGCGCTGCCGAGAAGAGAAACACTGGATTCACAAACGTCTTTCGCCCTCTGGGGAAGAAGGTAAAAGCATTCAGGGGATGATAGAGCACAAACAGCGCCAGACTGCTCCAGAACCACAGCCCCACGGCTTGCGGTGCGGCATTTTCTGCGGGATGGGGCAGCAGCAAAACCCGAAAAAACAGTTCTTCAGTGATGCCGGGAAAGAATAGAGAAGCGATCGCCACTCCGGCAACAATGCGCCGGGATGTCTGGACTTCCACGCTGACAAAGCCGCCATAGAATCCCACCGATAAAGCGATCGCGGCATAAACGCCCAGCAGCCCCGCCGAGTACAGCCACCCTCGGGCGTCGGGGATTGTCGAAAAAGCTGCGGCGATGCGATGGGCGAGGCGATCGGCGATCGCATCCGTCAGCAGCAAATTGGCCAAATATCCAGGCATAATTTCGCGCTCTATCGCATTCCTTTCCCCATTAAAATTGAATCAGAGAGCCAGCAGGTATTATCAAAGCGATCGATGCACAAGCCACCACCGCCGGAGTCAATCCGCGCTCACGTTATTGTTTCAGGAAAAGTTCAGGGCGTCGCCTACCGTTACACAACCTTGCAAGAAGCGAACCAGCTAGGCGTGGGCGGTTGGGTTCGCAATCTCCCCGACGGGAGAGTCGAAGCGATTTTTGAAGGAAGTAAAGAGGCGGTAGAGGCGATCGTCCGGTGGTGCCATCGAGGGCCACGCTCTGCTGCCGTCAAAGAAGTTGCGGTTGAGTACCAGCCGCCCGAGGGGATGAGCGAGTTCCACATTCGCTCGTAGATATCAACTGCAGCCCGCTTTTTTTGGGTAGGCGATCGCCTACTGTCCGTCGGGGTGAAAGGTTTGCAGGGTAATTTCGAGAGAGTCGGTGAGTTGAATACTCTAAGGAGGTGCTAGAAAGTTGTGTATAAACGTGCCGTCGGAGTCGGGAGATGAGCGCGATCGGGGAAGGCGGAGGATAATATTGTGGGGTTGAGGCTTTGCTTCCTACCAAGTATCCGATGGTGAAAGGACAAATGCTTTGTTCCAGTGTAGCAATTGTAGATTGAGGGGTTTTATATTGAACATAAAAATTAAGGTGATTATTTGGCAAGAAGATAGCGTATGGTGTGCTTCAGTTCTAGCTCTTTCAGGTTGTCACACCTGGGGGGAGAGCTATGAACAGTTGTTAGAGATGCTCGAAGATGCTGTTCAGGGTTGGCTTGAAGTCGCTAGTCAACAAAAGGAACTTGCCCCTGAAAAACAGTTAATTGAGTTATCTCGGCGATCGCTCCTCAGATAGCCAAAGAGCGATCGCACTTTCCCCCATTCAAACGGCGCTAAACCCTAGCCAGACAAGCAGCTAAATCCTCATCCGGTGTGGCGATCGCTTTGATATGGTACGTCTGCGATAGCAACTTCAACACATTAGGCGAGAGAAATGCGGGCAGAGTCGGACCTAAGCGAATATCCTGAATTCCCAGATAAAGCAAAGTGAGCAAGACTGCGATCGCTTTCTGTTCGTACCACGACAGAATCATCGACAGCGGTAATTGATTTACGCCCACTTCAAAAGCATTCGCCAGAGCGATCGCAATCTGAATCGCCGAATAAGCATCGTTGCACTGTCCGACATCCAATAAGCGGGGAATGCCGCCAATATTGCCCAAATCTTTATCGAAGAAGCGGAACTTCCCGCAGGCGAGGGTGAGAACTACGCAATCATCGGGGACTTTTTCCACCAGTTCGGTGTAGTAATTGCGATCGGGTTTGGCACCGTCACACCCACCCACCAAGAAAAAGTGACGAATCTGTCCGGCTTTCACCGCAGCAATGACGCGATCGGCAACGCTCAACACCGCATTCCTGGCAAAACCTGTCGTCACCTGGCGCGGCTCTGTCGCTTCTATAAATCCGGGTAACTCTAGGGCTTTGCGAATCACGGGCGAAAAATCAGGTACTCCATCCGCGCCATTGGAAACAGTGTTCAATCCGGGATAGCCAACCGGCCCCACACTAAACAGTTTATTCTGATAATTTTCGTGGGGGGGCATTAAACAATTAGTCGTAATCACGATCGCCCCGGGGAACTTGGCGAAATCCTTGGTCTGATTCTGCCATGCCGTGCCGTAGTGCCCGTAAAAATGAGGGTAATTTTGTTTCAGGTGCGGATATCCATGTGCGGGCAGCAATTCTCCGTGGGTGTAGACGGTAATGCCCGTATTCAAAGTTTGTTTGAGCACTTCTTCCAGTTGCGGAATGTCGTGACCGGAAACTAGAATAGCTTTGCCGACTTTGACATTGAGGGGAACCGGAGTCGGTACGGGATGACCGTAGTGGCCGGTATGTCCGGCATCGAGGAGTTCCATCGTCCGCAAGTTGATTTCCCCGACTTTGAGCGCCAGTTTGAGCCAATCATCTAGGGTGAGGTCTTGGCGCTCTAGGGCTGCGAGCGCTTCGTAGCAAAATTGATAAATGCGATCGTCTTCCTGGCCCATTTCTTGAGCGTGAAACGCATAGGAGGCGACGCCTTTAATGCCATACAGTACGGTTAATTTGAGGGAGAAAATATCGACATTGCTTCCCGATTGGCTGATGAATTGTAGGGTAATCTCTTCCCCTTGAGTCAATAAACTGTCCTCGAAATCAGGCTCGAAGCACGAGATAGCTGACCAGTTTTGCGCGGAACCCGTGGCTTGTTGTATTTGGGTTTTGAGATTTTCGCGGTAGGCGAGCGCCCGTCGAATGTAATCTGTCAACCGCTTGCTATCAAAATTAACATTCGTCATCGTCGCAAAGATCGCTTCACAGGTAAAGCGATCCACTGACCGGGTAGAAATACCGAGTTCGATCGCTCGCAAAGCCACGGGGGCAAGTCCGCGCAGGAGGTAGATTAATAAATCGTGAACGGCATTCACCTCTGGACTTTTGCCACAGGCTCCCCATTGATGGCATCCTTGTCCGCTAGCTGTTTGCTCGCATTGTTCGCAAAACATCGTCAGTCCTCTGGAAAATAATCGCTGTTTACAATTTTAGGAGTTGGGAATTTCTGGCGCGTTGATTTAAGTCAAAAAATGGGGGCAAACTAATAGATTTTATATTTTCTTCCACTTTTGCTCTCGTCAGAAGCCCTTTAAACTAGATTGAGAGCCTTCGCCATCCATGTCGCCACTGATTTGCTGAGTTTGATTGGCAAATGAGCGCTGCTGAAACGGTAGAGTTCGATTTCCCTCAAGGATAGCTGGCAGCCATAGTGGAGACAATTCCTGAAATGCGATCGCCCTCTTCTCCTACTGTCAAAAAATAGGGGATTCCTCTCGTCATTCGGGAGAAACGCCAGAGGCATCTCACGGGTTCGGGCTCTCATCGTAGCAATCTCTCAAATAGTGCCAGACGAGCTGATTGACGCTCGCGTCTGGTATCAGCGTGGAGTGGGAGTCAGTCAGACAGGGCAGTGAGGGCGATCGCATTTCACCAAAGAGCATCCAGCTTTCCATCGCCGCCGAATCAGAACTGCGAACCTGCGACGATTGACCGGGGAATGGCCACCGCAGGGCCAACAGTGCCGACGAATACAGCCGCAATCGGGCGTCGGGGATATAGGGAAAGACTGCGGCAATTCGATGAGCGATGCGATGGGCGATCGCCACATTTATACTGCTTCCCTTTTTGAAACCAGCCGAACTCTGGGCAACTGAATTTCGCCTCGATCCGGTCAGTCTTTCGATGTCGCTTCTCGGTAAAATTATGGCGATCGCCCTTTTTGTTTGGATCTACAAACAGTTGCGTGCTGCACCTGTAATATCAGCAAGCCTTCAATCGGGTCATTCTGCCTCTCCTCCCAAGCTTACATTCATCCTTGGGGTAGCCCTCATGCTATTACTTACTGGCATCATGCGCTTCACGCTAGGTGGCGCTGCGGGCGCTAAAGCAGTGGATTTAGCCCGTTCACAATATGGAGACAATTATAAATATCACGTTACAGGTATGAGCTGGTCAAATGGGAATGTAAAAGCCAACCTCACCGCATACAACGAACAGGAGATCAAACCCGTTCGAGTAGAATGGAAGGAGTGAAGAGTTTAACGGCATTCCAAAAGCGCGTTCAGACTCTACTCAACTTGCCAATAAAGAGCGATAATAGATAGGATGCAATTTTTAGTTTAAGAGTGTGGTAGCTATGACTGAATTGCTTGAACGCGCGTAGGCCTTTGGCCGAGGCGTAGCCATCGCCCAGTTGAAGACTTTGCCGACTGAAGAACAGGATGCGATTCCCTCCGGGATAGCTAGCTCCTACGGAGCCGCTACGCTGACGCTTCACGCTATGATGATCCTAGAAGAACTTGAAGATGAGCGTCGTTGGGATGAATCGTTTGCGCGTTCCCCAGAGCTGTTGGCTAAGCTTGCAGCCGAGGCGATGGCTAAACACCGTGCAGGCAAAACGTCAGAGTTATATTCAGAAATATTATCATAGCTGTTCGTATGGGTCTGCGCCGAGTCGCGATCGCCTCCAACCTGGCCATTCCTTAACAGTCTCTTTGCCTCGAAAATGAGCGCGCGGTTAACTCTAATAATGACGAGTATTTTTCCTTAATCCGAAGTTTTTTCAACTATAACTTGATGACCTTTATATAACATTTTAATTTTATCCTCAAATCCGATTAGAAAAGCGTCTATACCCACTTTAGCATTCCAGTTTGGATGAGAAGACAAGCCGGAAAATGCGCTATTTTTAGAATCACAGCTAGATTGGCGCAGGAAGACATAATCATAATCGTCAAATATTAGTAAGCCTCCTAATTTTAAAAGCCTCCAGCTCAAAACAGCATCTTCCAAAATATCGCTTGCTACATGAGACCCATCAATATAAATAACATCATAGCAATTAAATGGCAGGTGGCGCAAGACCTCCTGCGACTTCCCTTTAATCTTATCTACCTTTTCTGAAGCTCCACTTTTGATAATGTTAGAATCAAATATTTTTTCGTACCAATGAAAAAATAAGTCCACACAGGTGATTTTAGCAGAATTATCAGTTAATATATTGTCTAAAAGCCAACAAGTAGACTGTCCTTCGCAACTTCCGATCTCCAATACTTGCAAATTCGGAAAGCCAGCCCAGGAAATTAAATTTTCTTGCCAAATTTTAAGATTTTCGGTAAATAAATCCGCGCTAAATTCATATTTTTTAAATTTTAATTGACTGTAATAAGGTTCTATAATAGAAATTTGTTCGCGAACCTCCTCAAAATTTCGGTTAATTTCTAGAGCTTGATAAAAACTAATCAAGGCTCCTTCATATTGGCACAGTTTCAATAATGTATTGCCTAACTGCCAGTGAATATCAGGGATTTCACGGTCGAATTCTAGGGCGTTTTGAAATTTATCTACAGCTTCCCAGGATTTACCTATAGCCATTAGATCGATGCCTTGATAGTAATATTCTTGAGCGTATTTATATTTAATTTTCACTAAATTATTGTCATTCTCAATTAGAGCTTTACATTTTAAAGAGTTTTTGATAAAATTTCCTGCATTAATATCGCTAGGATTCAGCTTTTCTAATACTTGCAAAAGCCGATCCGACTTGATTTCTTTATATTTTCCTAACGAAAGCAATTCATTCGCTTCCAATAAAGCTTCCTTTCCTTCCACTAGGAATTCTCCCATTTGAACGGAAAGCCAAATCACGGCCACAAGATTGTTGAGGTTTTCAGGGTCGAATTCGCGAATATACTGGCGCATTACCCAGGCTACTTGCAAGTCAGAAACTGCTTCTCGCCGCACGGCTTCTGCTTCCAAAACCTCAATGAGTTCTTCCGTCCATGCATTGACTTGTTCTGAACTAGCCTGTGCCATAGCTGAAAGCCAGGTAACCTGAGCTTCTGATTCTTGCCCTTGGAGCAGTAGGGCTAAGCCGAGCTGCCAATAGTTGGACATGACGCTCGGATTTGCTTCGATGCTTTGCTCGTAAAGAGCGATGGCTTCGCTGTATTGCTGCTGTTGGAGATACTCGGCGGCTCGTGCTTGCAACTCGGATAGTTCAGACATGAGAGGTTTAGATTTTAGTTTTTAGAAGTGAGTTCTTAGTAGTAGTGCGGATATTGCCAAAGAGAAGCTTGGCAGTGCCCGCACTACCTTCTATGTTAATCCCGATCGCACTATACGATCGTTCGCCCTAGACGATCGCTCTCGCAAACGCCTCCAACCTGGCCATCCCTTTTTCAATTGTGGCCATATCCGTTGCATAGGAGAGGCGGATGCAGTCGTCGGAACCAAAGGCAACCCCCGGAACCGCTGCGACTCCCTTTTCCAGCAACCCGTCGCAAAATTGCAGCGATGTCATCCCCGTTTTGCTGATATTGGGAAAGACGTAAAACGCTCCCTCCGGTATCGGACAGCTCAGCCCGGGGATGGCATTGAGCAGCTCCAGTACCGCCTTCCGCCGTTCGGCAAAAGCTAGGCGCATTTCTTCGACGCAATCTTGCGAACCCTCTAGCGCTGCGATCGCCCCATACTGGGCAAACGTACACACGTTAGACGTGCTGTGACTTTGCAGGGTAATCGTCGCTTTTACGATATCTTTTGGCCCCGCCAGATAGCCCAACCGCCAGCCAGTCATCGAGTATGCCTTGGCAAAGCCATTGCTGATAATCGTCCGGGCGAATATCTCCGGCCCGAACGAGCCGATACTGACTTGTTTCGCGCCGTCGTAGATGATTCTCTCATAGATCTCGTCGGAGACGACCAAGATATCTTTCTCGACGACGACTTCCGCGAGCGCCTTCAGTTCCTCCGGCGTGTAAACCATGCCCGTCGGATTGGAGGGCGAATTCATCACGAACAAGCGCGTTTTGGGAGTGCAAGCCGCGCGCAGTTGTTCGGGGGTGATTTTGTAGTTGCTCTTGGCATCGGTGGGAACGATAACCGACACCCCACCCGCCAGCGTCACCATTTCTGGATAGCTCAGCCAGTAGGGCGCGGGGACGATCACCTCATCCCCCGGATCGAGCAGCACCATCATTAGGTTATAGAGCGAATGCTTGCCGCCATTCGTGACAATGATGTTTTCTGCTTTGTAATCTAAACCGTTTTCAGTTTTCAGCTTGCGGGCGATCGCTTCTCGCAGCTTCAGCTCCCCGGCTGCTGGGCCATATTTTGTCTTTCCAGCGTCCAGCGCCTGCTTTGCCGCTGCTTTTATATGCGCCGGCGTGTCGAAATCCGGTTCTCCGGCGCTAAAACTACAAATATCAATGCCTTCGGCTTTCATCGCCTTGGCTTTCGCGTCGATCGCCAACGTTAAGGAAGGTGTCACCTGACCAACTCGTGCTGCCAGCTTCATGCTTTACTTGCTCCAGTGCGGCCAATCTCTAATCTCTCAGACAAATCCCAGATCGGGCTCGACATTAGTGTTTTTTTAACTTTTTCAGTCGGAGCGCCTGCAAACTCACTCTCAATCGGGAGCTGCCGGCGGCAGGCAGGAGAAGGGGTGCCGTGCCCGTTCTGGCGTGTCCCCACCGCCCGCAGAACCCACCACGGGCGACGCTGCCGCTCGTCCCCGTTGCTTGCATCAAGTAGTTCGGGCTTGTGCGGCGCGAGTTCCATTTCCTGACATTCTCAATGCCTCTTCAGGCTTCTTTGCCGCGAAGCCCGCCGAATTTTCATTATATTTCTTTCACAAATCTGATTTATAGCGCGATCGAAACCCCCGATTTTTTTAAACCAACCCTTCACCATTTTTTATTCGGTTGGGTAGACCTAAAAGCCTTGCCCAACCGAATAACTTCAAGTTAGCGTTATTCGATGAGGCTGAGGGGAAAGAGTGTTAGTTGCGTTTCTCGCGATCGCTCCATCCCCTAATCCCCCTTTTCCCGGCAACTCCCCAACCCACCCTCCAGAATAATCTTGACAAAACACTAGAAATTTCCTTCTCCCCCGTCAGGCGATCGTTACATCGGGCGAGAGATAGACATCCTGAATGGCGTGAAATAACTTCACCCCTTCCTCAAACGGACGCTGGAACGTCTTGCGTCCGGAAATCAAGCCCGTTCCGCCGGCTCGCTTGTTAATCACTGCCGTGCGTACCGCTTCGGCAAAGTCGTTTTTGCTGGCAGCGCCGCCAGAGTTAATCAAACCCGCGCGACCGGCATAGCAATTGAGGACCTGATAGCGCGTCAAGTCAATGGGATGATCGCTCGTCAGTTCTGAATAAACCCGCTCGTGCGTCATGCCGTATTTCTTGCCGGTGGCTTGGGAGACGCCGGCATAACCGTTATTGCATTCGGGCAGCTTCTGCTTGATGATGTCTGCTTCAATTGTCACGCCCAGATGGTTGGCTTGGCTGCTGAGATCGGCGGCAACGTGATAGTCTTTCACTTGTTTGAAAGCGCTGTTGCGCAGGTAGCACCAGAGAATCGTTGCCATGCCCAGTTCGTGGGCGCGAGCAAAGGCTTTGCTCACTTCTTGAATCTGGCGGGTTGATTCTTCGGAACCAAAGTATATCGTTGCTCCTACGGCGACGGCTCCCAGATTCCAGGCTTGCTCGACAGAGGCGAACGCGATCTGATCGTATTTGTTGGGATAGGTGAGCAGTTCGTTGTGATTGATTTTGACGATGAAGGGGATTTTGTGAGCGTACTTGCGCGAAACGCTGCCCAAAACGCCGAGGGTGGTGGCCACGCCATTGCAGCCGCTCGCGATCGCCAGCTTAATAATATTTTCGGGATCGAAATACAGGGGGTTGGGGGCAAAGGAGGCACCCGCTGAGTGTTCGATCCCCTGATCGACGGGCAGGATGGAAAGATAGCCGGTGTTGGCCAAGCGGCCTGTGGAATACAACTGCTGCAAGCTGCGCAGGACTTGCGGGGAGCGATCGCTGTGCGCCCAGATCCGGTCTAGAAAATCCGGCCCCGGCAGGTGCAGCATTTCTTTGGGAACTTTCGCCTTGTATGTCAGCAAGTCTTCTGCTTCGTCACCCAGCAACGACTCGATAAAGTTGGGTTTGTGTAGGGCGGTCGTCATGGCAATTTTTCCTCAAAACTTCGATTGAAGCCTTTCTCTGGCTCGCGCTCTAGGAGAGTCTGTGCAATTGACGCCATCGCTTGCTGCGGCTTGCTCTCTCACTCTTGGCTGTTTTCGCGTCAAGCCGACTACCCTACGGGAATCGCCGACAGATCCGAAGCGACAAACGGATCGAGAGGAGTGCTTTCCTTGGCGCAGCCTGGAAGGTCTAGTTCGATGCTAGTGATTTTTTTTTCAGGTTGTCAAAATTGGGCCGAGCGGGAGGGCGCGCCAAACACCCTACTATGGTTAAGAAGTATTAAGCGTGGGTGGATAATTGGATGATGAAAGTTGCTATCACAGGGGCTACTGGATTTGTTGGCACTCGATTGGTGGAGCGCTTGCATGAGCTTGGCGATCGCGTGCTGGTTTTGACGCGCAATCCCGAACGGGCGCGGCGGGTGTTTCCGCTCAGTGCTTTCCCAAATCTGGAAATTGTCGGCTACACGCCGGAACAGTCGGGGGATTGGCAGCAGTCGATAAAAGGGTGCGATGGGGTGGTGAATCTGGCGGGCGCTCCGATCGCTGACGAGCGCTGGACGCCGGAGCGCAAGCGGGAAATTATCGACAGCCGCACGATCGGCACTGAGAAAATTGTCGAGGCGATCGCGATCGCCAATCCGAAACCCTCGGTTTTGGTTAATTCCTCGGCGATCGGCTATTACGGCACTTCCGAAACGGCTGTGTTTGACGAAACCTCTGCGGCGGGGAATGATTTTTTGGCAGAAGTTTGTCAAGCCTGGGAAGCTGCGGCGCAAAAAGTCAAAGATTCTGGCACCCGTTTGGTAATTCTGCGCACGGGCATCGTTCTGGGCAATGGCGGGGCGATCGCCAAAATGCTTTTGCCTTTCAGACTTTTTGCCGGCGGTCCCCTCGGCAGCGGGCAGCAGTGGTTTTCTTGGATTCACCGCGACGACATGGTTGCCCTGATTTTGAAAGCCCTCAAAGATCCGGCTATGGCGGGGATTTTCAACGCCACTGCTCCCAATCCAGTTCGCATGGCTCAATTGTGCCAAACTCTGGGGGAAGTGATGCACCGCCCTTCTTGGCTGCCGGTGCCTCCTTTTGCATTAGAAGTGCTTTTAGGAGATGCCGCCCAAGTCGTTCTCGAAGGTCAGCAAGTCTTGCCAAAACGCACTTTAGAATCGGGGTTTGATTATCAATACTCGACAGTCAAGCCAGCTTTAGAGGAAGTGGTGGCGGCTTCTAACTAAGATGATGTTCCGCAGGCGGACGGCTGCTAGTTGAATCTACCTATTTAAGTATATTTTCTCAGGCTCAATTGGCTGCCGATCGCCGCAATTGCTGGCGGGAACGGTGCTGACTTGACTGGCGTCTGAAATTGCCGATCGCCCTTGAAAAAAAAATTTGGCTGTCCCTCAAATGCGAGGACAGCCGTTGTATGAAACATATTGACTGCGATTGTAAAAGTGCTAGGTCAAAAAACTCAAGCAAGTTCGCCATCGGCGTCGTCGGATACTTCCAGGTTATCCGGATCGACATAGTGGCAGACTGCATCATCCATGCAAATCAGCGCCCAGCCTGATTGGTCGATTCCCATCAGCTTGTAAGAGGCTTCCTGAATAAAAAATCCTTTGTGGTTGCGGGTTTCCGGTTTGATGCCAACAACTTCATTAGTCATAATTGCTTAACTCCTGCGATCGGGTAAGTGGGCCTACAGTAACAAAGGAATTTGTAATCCTTTCGTTCACAAAATCTTATCATTAGGATCTCTATTTTTTCCATTAAGTTTTCTAAGAAATTATTGCGAATTTTTATAAGATTGAAACATTTCTTTACATAGTTGGCAAAGCAGTAGAGGGGTTGTGGCGGTTCTCGCGCCGACACAGCCGTCGCGAAAAGCGTCACAAAAAGCGGTTTAGCAGGGATGGGAGAGGGGGTGGGGCGGTGAGAATCCCGATCGGAGATGGAAATTAAACTTCAAATAACCAGGCTTGCACCCGTTTCAAGCTCTTCCAATCCGCTTTTCTACTTAATCCTTCTTCAAGGTTCTTTTTAACCTCCTCCCGCAGTTCTTCGGAAACGATGATGAGCTGCGTGGCGGCTTCGATGTGCGACCGCACGCCCTTTTGGGAACTGTCGAGCATGGCGATCGCCAGGTTGACGCGAGCTTGGGGATCTTGGGGATTTAACTTGACAGCTTTTTGGGCGGCTTTGCAAGCCTGAGCGGGCTTGTTGTCCAGCAGGTACAGCCACGCCAAACAAGTCCAAGCATTGCTGTTTTTGGGGGCGCGATCGCAGATGTCCTTAAAAACCGGAATCAGCGTATCGGGACCTTCGCCTGCTTGATAGCGTTCGATTCCTTCTGTGAAAAGCGATTCAACAACTTGAGCCATAGTCAAAATGTACTAACCTACCGTGTTGCGTATGGGCCTTGATAGAGAGCCCGCCGAACTATTTTACTGCGGTGGGGAGCGCTGAGTGGGGTAGGGGATGTGGAGTGTGGAGTGCTCTTCGGCCTCGGCTGAGTGCTGAGTGCTGAGTGGGAGAGTGGGAGAGTTTGGAGTGTAGAGTTTGGAGTGTAGAGTCTGGAGTGTAGAGTGGGGAAGAGTGGGAGAGTGGGAGAGGGGAAGAGTGGGGGAGAGTGATGATTTCAATTCTTCTTCAACTCAACACTCAACACTCCTGTAGGGGCTTTTCGCGAAAAGCCCCTACACACTCAACACTCAACACTTGTCTGATCGCTCAGCACTCAGCACTCAGCCGAGGCCGAAGAGCACTCATAAAGTGTGTGGCGCGAGGGATGAAGAAAAATATGTAAAATTTAATAAATATTTTGGGAGTGAAGTGAGAAGTGAGAAAAAATCTCGCTTCATCCTTCATCCTTCATGCTCGAGTCGAATATAAGACCCCGGAACGTGGCAGTGGGGGAGTTGGATCAGGCAGAAAAGGACTTGCCACAGCCGCAAGTTTGACTGGCATTGGGGTTGGTGAACTGGAAACCGCCGCCGATCATGGCATTGCTGTAGTCGAGGACTAGACCGTAGAGGTAGAGGATGCTGCGGCGATCGCAGACGACCTTAAAGCCATCGTAGTCGTAGACCTCATCGTCGGGGCGGATATTGCCAACTTGCTCGAAATCCATCAGGTAGGACATGCCAGAGCAGCCACCTTGGCGCACCCCCACCCGCAGGCAGAGATCCTGACCTTGGCTCTCCCGCAGGGCCAAAATTTGCTTGAGGGCGTTTTCAGTAATCTGGATGCCTCGTTGTTGAGACTCAATTGCTTGTGTCATGGGAAAAGCACGACTCCTTGTGCCCTGGAATGCACGGTGCATGGGCTATTCCCTCTATTGTATCGAGATCGTCGAGATTCTTGACGGCAGGGCGACGCGCCAAGCAAAAAACTCTCTATGCTTGTAATAGGGTTGGACGGCTATCCGGTCGCTTATAGTCCTCAACCCAAAGAAAAGAGTTAGTGCCTGTGCAATTCAGCAATGGGGTAGTGGGGTTAAAACAAGGGCGTCAGCAGCGGAAAGCTGGATTAGTCCTGTCGGTAAGGCCGCTACCTCGTGTAAGATCGTTCCCTCATCCAGTTGACCGAGTTTATGACAGCTCTCAATCATTCTACCCGCCGTCGCCTGCAGAAATTACCGCAAATTCCCAGCGTCTGGGAAGGCGATCGCCGTCCAATGTCGGCGGACTCAGCCGCTAGCGCCGAATTTGCAGAAATAAGCCCCCCGCCGGGAGTCGGGGGCTCCGGCGAGTGCATTCTTTGGGTGGATGGTTCGCAAGGATTCGTGCGATCGATGGATATGGTCAGTCCGGAAAGCGGCCCCGAGGCGATCGTCCGCACCTTGCTGCGAGCAATGGAGCACCCTCACAGCCCCGCTCAACCAGCGCGTCCGCAGAAAATAGTCGTCAAAGATCGCGAAATTCAGTTCTACCTGCGCGGCGTGCTGCAAAATCTGGATATTGCGATAGAATATGTGCCGGATTTGCCCCTAATTGACGAAATTTTCCGGGGCTTTCAGGATGTTGTCAGCAGCAAACCGCCGCAAGTGCCGCCCCAGTATCTGGAAGCTTTGCTCGAAAAGGCTTACGACATTTGGCGGGATGCCCCGTGGGAATTGCTCGGGGACCACCAAATCATCGCGATCGAAATCAATCAGTGGGACATCGGCAGCGTCTACGCCTGCATTTTGGGGATGTTGGGGATGGATTACGGCATACTGCTGTATCGATCGCTCGACTCGCTCAGGCGCTTCCGGCAGCGGGCGATCGCCAATGAATCGATCGAGCAACTCGAAGAAGCCTTCCTCGGTCAAGATTGCCTCTTCCTCAGCTACGAAACCGCCACCGATCTCGAAGACGAGGACGATGCGGACTTCGACCTCGCCGACTTGCCGTGGTCCGAAATTAAACCCTCTTTTGGCAACCTCCACCCCCTAGAAGGTTTGCGATCGTTTCTCTACGAAGAAGAAGCGCTGACTGTGTGGGTAGCCCTAGAAGCCCTGCACCGCTTTTGGCGTGCCAACCGCAAAAAACTCACCGGCGAATCCCTGCCCGCCCTCAGCAGCCGCTATCGCATTCCCGTACCCGATGGCGGCGAAACCCCGCCACCGACGCTCAATGTCAAAGTTTCTACCCTGCCCGACGTGGAAACCGAACTCTTGGAGATGGCTTCTTCAGCCGACGCGGAAGACGAGGACTACGAAGAAAACTCCCCCCCACCCCTGCGCGATGACCTCGTACCGAAAAACGCTTTTCTCAGCTTGGGAATGGTGCCCTGGGAAACCGTGGAACACCTGCGCGCGGGCGTCGAGTGCTATCAATCGGGGCAAGTCACCGCTGCCGGTGACGGCTTGCCCATTGTTCTGATTCAAACCTCGCAACCCAAAGCCAAAGCGATGATTCAGGAATTGAAAGAGGCGGGCGGTTTAACGGGCATCGGCTTCAATCCCGGAGAAGATCCGTTTGAGGGCATCGAGTACGACCTGGGCATTTTGAAAACTGAAAATGGCCAGTTGCACTTGTTCGGGGAATTTATGGAAAATGACCCCGTTCACCTCGCCGCCCGCAAAAAGTGGGACCAGCGCTGCAAGAAAACCAAGGGTTACTGCGGATTGGTCATTGCCAAGGGGTTGACTGGCGCTTCTCGCGGCAATCCCAAATTAAAAGACATGATGGCGTTATTTGAGGTGCCGTGGCTCTCGGAAAAAGACCTCGGCATCGGCACGCTGCAGTTAGTTCCGCAGTTTGATTTTGAGTGAAATACTAGGGTGCGCGCTGCCGCACCCTTTTAATAAGAAAATCACCTTTTGAAGCGATAAAACTAACTTGTTTTTCCCGGAAAGTTAAATTTGAGAAACCGCAGAGGCGCAGAGGGCGCAGAGAAGAAGAAGAGAAAAGGGAAAAAGGCAATGAAGACTCTGAGGAAAAAGTAGACTTGGCGAACAGCGAAAGCTCAGTCATCCTGCCGCCCAGCCTGCATCTAGGGTGGGTTGGAGGCTTGCCGGGATTGGGGGATTAGGGGATAAGCGGAAAGGGGGACAAGTTTCTCTTCAATCAAATCGCGGCGGGATTTCTGAGGGTGAAAGGGAATCTGGCTCTGAAGGCGACGGCGCGCCAAAGGGAGGGGGTGAAGGGGAAGCGCTCGGCGAAGCGCTCGGCGAAGCCGTGGGCGCGGGTGACGGCGAAGCTGCGGCGGCAGTGGGTGCCGGAGAAGGAATCGGTGCTGTCGGGGGCTCCACGGGAGCGGCTTCGGGTGGGATAGGTAATTGCTCTGATGGCGGGGGCGTTATTGCAGGTGGCAGCGCTGTTGCTGGCGGTGGAAGGGTTGGAAGGGGAGGTGCTGCAGGGGATGCGGTGGGTGTTTCTGTTGGCGGCTCGGCTGTTTCTGTTGGGCGTTCGGATGTGGTGGCGGGGCGCATGGGTGCGGCTGCGGGCGGTTCCGATGCAACTGGGTTAAAGGTTTCAATCGTTACAGAGCGGCTCAGTTCTTCGCCGCCTGCATTGGTGGCTTTGAGCGTCAGAATTTCGCGGGTTGGCTGTTGGCTGAGCGGGTAAGATAGGCTTCCTTCGGCAGGAACTCCGCCGGGGGCGGGCAGCAGTTCTACTTTCATGTCTTTCCCGCCTTTTACTTGCCAGGATATTGTTAAGATTTGAATTGGCTTTTTGGGTTCGATCGCGACGAGGTATTTGCTAGACGTCGGTTCGCCATTGATTTTGAAAGAAAGAATTTGAAGGGGGATTTTTTCGGGTATAATTTTAATGGTATCTGATTTTTGCGAGATGGCGACTTCTCCCCGTGCCGTTTTAGAAATCACGGTTAATTCAAAGATGTAATCGCCGGCACCTCTCGTTTCGGCGGGGACGGATTGACAGGCGATTTCTTCTTTGAGAGTGCAATATCTCTTCAGTTCGTTAGGAATGCCCTCAGTGAAGTTGTAGCGCTTTAAGGGACTGTTGACTGAACCGTCAGGCGATCGCCCGATGAGTTTGACTTCTTTCACTCGTTCGGGGTGGGATATTTTCCAATTCATGCGAATCGGATTCGGGTTATTTTTCCCGCCTGTTTCTGAATTGGCGCTCGTTTCTTGATAAACAGGGAGAAGCGAGGAAAATTCCTTGATTTGGGGAGAGTCTGCGGGGACGATATGAATTGAGGGAGTTTTCAAAGAATCGGCGGCAGCGTTTTTATTTCTTTTGGAAAAAACGGTTAATTCAAAGGTATAGTTTCCCGGTTGACGGGCATCGGTTCGCACGTTTTTACAGGATAAGACGGTTCGGAGGGTGCAGAAGTCTTTCAGCGCGGCGGGAATGCCTTGACTGAAGTTGTAAGATAAAGGTTGAACCGCTGCGGTAGCGTCGGCTGCCTGCCCGGTAATTTTTATTGACTGAATTTGATAGGGATTGCCGATTTGCCAATTCAGCCGAATGACGTTGGCGTCTGCCTCGGCATAAAACGGGCTTTCTGAGGAAAATTCGAGGATTTTTGGCGGAACGGGGGGTTTGAAGAACAGCCACCAAATTAAGAAGCCTATGGCGGCGATTGTTCCCAGCCCTGCTAACAAGACTAACACGAACTGCCACCAAGGGCGCGACTCCCATATCAATGTTCCCCTGGGCAAGTCGTTAGGCAGGGGCAGGTTTTGGGTATCTTCGATTTCGACGGCAAAATTAACCAGCAGCCCTCCTCCGAAAAAGGGGCGGTGCCACCATTTCATCGGTTTTACTTCTAGGGGAATGCTGGCGGTGGTGCCAGATAATACCTGAAGTTGCGTTATATTTTGAGGGGCGGATTCTCGCGTCTCGTTGGGAAAGTTATAACGGCAAATGTTTTCTTCATCCAGCGCGATCGCACGCAGCACGACTTCCCGGGGCGTATTGCCGGAATTTGTCAGCCTCACCTCGAATAGCCCCGGCATTCGTCTCACTTTTCCTACGAGGTTACGCAGTTCTACGTTGAGCAGGTAGAGGGGAAGTATTTGCAGGTAAATGACATCCAACAATACTAAGTCGGGGTTGTTGGCAGAGTACACGCGAATGGTGGGGAAATAATTTCCCGCTAAAGCATCGAGGGGGGGATTTAATAGCAGCAATATTTCGCCTGCGTCGCCGGGGTTGAGGTTGAGGCGATCGCCACTTGTCACTAATCCCAAATGTTCGATTCCTTCTGGATAGCGGACGGTGTACCAAGTTTCGTTTAAATCCGGGCAAGTCAGCCAGAAACTATCGACGCGATCGGAGCGATTTTCTACGATTATAGACGCTTGGAGGGGTTGCCCGGGTTGAATGACGGCAGGTTGTCGGGAACTGGTGAGAGGGGAAATGGTGAACGTGGGATCGCCGATGGCGATCGCGTCTTCAATTGCCGGCAAAATTTGCAGCCGTTGCGGGTAGCGAATCGGCGTATCTTCTGGGTAGTGCTGCGGCGCATCTACGACAATCAGGTAATTGTAGAAACCGGGTAGGGCGTTGGGCGGTATCTGAAATTGGAAGATAACTTCGCTGCTGGAATTGGAACCTAAAGCGAGGCGCTGGAAGGGAGCAGCACACCACTGCCGCAGTGCGTGAGATACTTCGTCGATGTAAATGTCAATTAAGGCACTTTGATTGCCCTTATTGCTGACGCTGGCGCGGAGTTCTAGACTGGAACCCGCGATCGCTGTAATATCGCCGGAAGGATTCAGGATGACGGTGAGGGGGCTGCCGGGAGCGATCGCCTGTTGGATTGCCTCTGGTAACTGTTGAATTCCCTCTCTAGAGGCGAGGCGAATTCTGTAGCGCAAATCGCCGCTGACTTCTACCTCTTCAACGTAGCCGCGATCGATTAATGCGTACAGTTCGCTGAGGGCATCTGAGAGGTTGATTTGAACCGCTGCCGCTATGTCGCTCAGGCTGACTTCTGCCGGCTGATTCAACATCCACTGAGCGATTTCTCGCTGGATGTCGGGCAAGTCGATCAGATCGCTCGGCTTGAGGCGACGGCTTTTGCTATTTTCTGCGAACTCTAACCGCTTCCTGACCATTTTTTCCTCCTTAGAAAAATAGCGCCCTCACAGTTTCATCCCGCTTAATCACAGTCTGAATCGACGAGTTTCTCGCGATACAGCCTGACGCGGTAGTCGTCGCTGCCACTGGCGATGAAAATATTTCCCTCTGCTAATTTGATATCAACGCTGTTGACTTTTACGGGCAGTCTCGCCACTATTACCCCGTCGAAAAATTTGGGATGGCGCTTGCCTTCTGAGGTGAGGGGCCAAAGTTGAACTCGCCCGTCATCTCCCGCGCTGGCTAAATAGCAACCGTCGGCACTCAGAGCTACAGAGCGAACGGGTTTGTCATTTGCGATCGCCCATTCGTCGAGAATTTCGCAAGGAACCTCGCCGCTCAGGCATTCGCGCATATTCCACAGCGCCATGTTGCCCTGGTTGTCAGCACTTGCCAAGCGATTTGGCTTGTCAGCCGCGACATCGAGGCTCGTGAGGTAATCGTCCTGACCGCCTGCTTGGTATGGCAGGCGTCGCAGTTTGTCGGTGCTGAAATTCCACAGAGCTAATTGATTGTAGCGCCCTGCGATCGCCAGGTTTTTCTCGTCGTTTCCCACCAGCGCCATGTCGTAAACCGCAAAGTCCAATTTTTTCATTACTGCTGGCTGAGTTGCCCTAGCGCTGTTTTCCGACAAATCGCGATCGAGATTCCACTGCAAAACTAAGCCGCTGCCGTGCCCGCTGAACAAAGAGCGCGAGTCTTTCGTAAATTCCAGCTCAAACACGCGATCGTCTTTCTGATAAGAGAAGCCAAAAATTTTCTCGGGCTGCTTTGACAAAACATCCCACAGTTGAATCTCTCCATTTTCCAAACCTGCCGCAACGAGAGTGTTATCGACTGGTTTGAAGCGAACAACGCGCGCTGCTTTTCCGGTTGGTGCCAAGATGCCGCCATATTCAATGCGATCGCCCCGCACGCGCCAAGTGCGGAGGGTTTGATCGTCGGAGCCGCTGACAATTCTGTCGGCTAGTCCGCTGAAACTGACCGAAGTAACCGGCCCCACATGTCCCTGATCAGGTTGAAATAATAACAGGAACATTAGCAGCAATAAAAGCAGCAATCCCAGAAGTTGCAACCAAAAGGGAACGAGCGGGCGAACGTGCAGTTTGATCGGCTGTATGGGGGGCTCGGTATTGGGCGAGCGCGGTTCCGACAAAATCGGCGCAACTTCTAATAAAAGCTTCTGCGGCATTCCCCACCGATGCCGCTGTTTGCTAACTGTTAAAAACAGTTCGCTCATTTCGCCCGGGCTGAGTTCTGCCGTATCGGGAAGCAACTCTAAATTGCATTTTTGTCGGTCTTTTCCCCGGATGTCCACTCTCACCTGCTGGTGCAAGTTGCTGGTATTTTCAAATTCTAGCGCGTAAGTCACAGCGTTCGAGCCGCGTGTGGCGGGGATAGTTTGTTCGTTGGGAGTGCAAGTAAACTTCACCGAACCTGTAGGAAGAACTTCTAGGAGCCCTTCAATTCGAGTCGGGGCTCCGCTGCGGTTCCGCGCCTCGATCGCAAACGGGTAGATTTTAGCGATCGAACCCGCAGGCGGCTGACAAGCAAAGCGAATTTCTGTCAATTCGCCCGGTTCTAATTGCAAGTTTCTTTCGGCTCTGCCGAGCGCCCAAGATGGCTCTAATCCGAAGAAACTTAGGGAAACAAAAGCAGTTTGCCGCACTGGATTGGTGAGGCGAACGGGGATTTCAATACTTTCGCTCGGATAAACTTGAAATTCGCGCTGCGGCAGTTCGAGCTTGAGGGCGTTGTAATTGGCTCCTTCCTGAACGATAAGCCGCACGATTTGCCGTTCTTCGTCGCGCAATTCTAGGGAAAAAATGCGCACCGTCAGGTTCATTAATCCGGCGAAACCGGGCACGGGCGTATCCGCGATCGCGACGTGAAAGTGGGTGCTGTCGCCGGGGGGTTTTTTAGCACTAACAGCGGGCGAAAGCGCGTACCAGCGATAGCCCGGATTGGCATCGACTCCGGCGGCTGTCACCTCTACCTGAAAAGACGCAAAGCGATCGCTTTCATTGACAACAGTCACGTCAAACTCGGCAGGTGAACCGCCCGGTTTAAATTTTAGCACCTGTGCCGAGACATTCGCACTGATGAGATTTTTTGTCATAAATTTGTCACCTGCCTTGAAAAGAGTGCTGAGTGCTGAGTGCTGAGTGCTGAGTGGGGGAGTTCACAGTAGAGTGCTGAGTGCTGAGTGCTGAGTGCTGAGTGGGGGAGTTTATAGTGTGGAGTGGAAAGGGTGTCAGTGCTGAGAGTAGTGGCTGAAGTTGTTATTCTGAAATAGATTTTTTTTCTTTCACAGCACCGTCATCCGCTAGCGCTTCAAACATGTTTTCTCGCCTGTTAGTTTTTGAACTCGCCTGTTTTTTAGGCAGTGGCGCTGTACCGCTATCCGGCGCGATTAACTGCGTCATCTGTCGCCGCCGCCAAGCGAAATGCAAGAGATTAATTCCCAATTCTTGAGCGGTGCGCATAGTTTCTCTGGGTAGAAAAAGGCGATCGTCCAATCCCCACGCGGCTGAAAGTTCGCCCACAACTAAAACAATTCCGCCGCCGCAGCCGATGCGAATTGGCTGTTTATTTATCGCGGGTAGCGCGGCAAATAAAAAAGGTTGCGATCGCAAGGGGTGATTCCGGCTCAGGCGCTTCAATTCCTGCACGGGAGTGCCCACTTCTTCGCCCAGGGCGACGGCGCTTTCTATTGCTGCTGTATCGTCTGGATTCGCTTCTGCTAAAAGTACACCGCCTGCATTTAAATATTTTTCTATCGCTTTGAATGAATCAGCAGTTAGCCTGATTTCTCGGCTGTTTAGAAAAAGCAGGTCGTAATTTTGACCCCATTCTAAACCCCGCCAACCTTGAGTATCCGATCGCGCTTCTTCTTTTGAGGGCAAAGTAATTTCACCCACTGTCTCCGCTCCTTGCAGAGCCGGATAAAGCGCGGATAGAGATTGCAACAGGGAAGAAAGATTGTAACTATCGCTTCCCTTAAATTGGGCGACGCGCACAATGGCTTCGGGACGCGATCGCGCCTGCGTGCGGTAGCGCAAATCCAGACAATTATATCCCGGAAAAAATACATCTTTAGGATTTTCTAACTGTACCGTATCCGGCGTTAGCCAAATTCGGCACAATTCCACCTCCAACTCTCCCGGCGGAGTGGTTTTTTCATCAATCCGAAAAGTTTCTTGAAGCATCTCGCGCCCCTGTTGGCGCTGCAGTCGCTCCGGATCGACATAACTAACCACCAAGTAAACCATCACCGGTTCCTCTGTAACCGGCTCAGTCGATATCCGAAACTCGATCGGCTGCGGAACCACAATAATATTGCCAAACAAATCAATCGCCAGCCCCGGCTGCACTTCCACCCATCGCCCATCTCGGTATTGAGCCGCAACCTCCGCAGGAGCCGGAATCAAACGCACGCCCAAATCGCAAACAATTCCGGGCTGATTGAGAGACTGATAGTGAACATTTTGCCGCTGTCGGTGGTAGTCGTGCGCCCGACGCCAGCGATCGGCATTAATCAGCAAGCCGTCTGTTACTTGCAGTCGTTCAAAAGGATTGATAGGCGGGGGAGGAAATGATTGACTCATAAGGAGTGTGGGAGAGTAAAAAGTGCTGAGTGCTGAGTGGGGGAGTAAAGATTGTGAAGTGGTGAGTGTGGAGAGTGAAAAGTGCTTTCTTTCCACGCAGTAGGCACTCAGCACTTTTAAGTTTCGATATAAAGCTCGTAAGTACAAAAAGCAGGCTTTTCCTGTTCGATGATGGTACGCACCAACCTTTCATCGACCTGAACGCTGTTATCTGGACGCAGGCGGACAATAAAATGATAAGGGCGACCCCCTCCTATCAGCGCGTCATGCCCTAAATGAGTTGAATTTAAAACAAATCCATTGCCGAAAGCTTCCTCGATCGCAATGTGCTTGTCGGCTTCATCGAGCAAGTGTTCGTCTAGGGGCAAATCCGTATATAAATGCAAGTAAAGGCGCAAACCGCGCCGCGTGCCGCGCCAGCGGTAAATTTGCATGGCTTGACGAATCAAGCGGCGCTGTTTCTGAACGCTCCAGCGCGGATCGATCGGCCACGCAACCCAGTATGCTAGAAAGGGCAGCAGCGCCTCTGGAGCCGTCAGAGCATCTAAATACGCCCACAAAGTATCGAGAGTTTGTACGGCAGGTTCAAACGCCTGCTCGAAAATTTTCAAGAACCGCCCGATAAAGTCTACTTCGCGGTAAAGCGCGGGCAAAAAATTCAGGTAGAGACTGCGGGGACGCAGGTAAAGATTAAACGTTGAGGACTCTACAAATCTCCTGCCAGTATCTGCTTCCGTACCCCAGGCATAAAGGCGGCTGCGATAGTCGATTGTCAGGGTTTCGCCCGCAGAAACCGCCGCCCGATCCTCAAAAATATTGGCGGGCGCTTGGAAGTAGAGCACGGCTTCCATCCGCTGCCCCGGCAAAAGTTCGCGCCCTTCCATCCAAATTTGACACCATTCAGCAGGGAAATCCCCTTCCAGTTGCAGGTTTAATTGCAGGATGCGGTTTCCCAAATTTTCTAACTGCACGACTATTTCGCTGGGTTCGCCCGGGTGCAGCAGTATTTCGCTGCCAGAAGCGATCGCCTCCTCCGTCGCCAAACTCCCCACCGCCACCCCTGACGTGGGGGCGGCTTCGGCAACCTGCATGGGAGTTAATTGCAGGCGCAGAATTTTACCGTGCCAGGTACTTTGAGTCATAGTAAGTGCTGAGTGCTGAGTGCTGAGTGCTGAGTGGGGAATAGTGCTGAGTGCTGAGTGCTGAGTGCTGAGTGCTGAGTGCTGAGTGGGGAATAGTGCTGAGTGCTGAGTGCTGAGTGCGGAGTCATAGTTAGTTTTGAGTTCCTATTGCGTGGTGCTGAGTTATAGTGTCTGTTATTGTTTGTCTCTTATTTTTTCAATAGAGGCTCGCAAACCGCCGATAATTTTGCCAACCTCTTCTGCTTGAGTTAAAAGCTGATTGAATTGGTTTGGATGGATATAGCCGACATCAAAAGCAACATATAGTTGAGAACGAAGCTCGGCGCAAGAAGATTTTGCGATGGAAAGAAATTGATGAAACTCGTTATGCCGATTGCGCTCAAACCCCTCGGCAATATTAGACATTATAGAAACAGCAGCTCGTTCCATTTGCCTTGCCAATCCAAAATCTTTAGATAAATCGCCCTGTCTCGTAATCTCATAAATTGCTCGTGTTAATATTCTGGCTTTTTTCCAAGCAATTAAATCTTCAAAGCGCTCGACTTTGCTACTGGCAGTTTTACTGTCAAACCGTTCAATTTTACTATTCATATTCATTGTTTCAAATTGCTCGATTCTACTACTCATCACTTATCACTCTACCTCAGCACTCAGCACTCAGCACTCAGCACTCAGCACTCAGCACTCTACTGAATCAAATTGATAACGTGAGCGGAGCGCAGCCGGTTGTCAGCCCAGGAACACGCTAAGCCCTGAGAACCCGGATCGATGACGGGATCGGGGGGCAGGCTGCGCACCCAGTTCGCTCCTTGCTTGCGAATCTCGAAAAGCTGCACGACGCCTAAATACCGAACGCCAGATGTCTGCTGAAAAAGGGTGACGATATCTGAGGGATAGACGGGGCGACCGAAGGGCCATCCCGTACCGTCGGGGCCGCCTGTAAGGGGATTGAGAAAGCGGTACAGGGCAGCGCGCAATTGAGCGAGGATTTGCTCTCGGGCGCGGGGGTTGTTGTATTCGGGTTCGAGGGCAACTTCGGTTTGCACGGAAACGCCGACGTAGTTGGGTTCGAGGCAGCGCACTTGCACTCCCAGCAGCCGCCGCTCGTCGAGGTAGGCGAGGATTTGTTCTTGCAGTTGGGGGGTGAGGGCGAGCAATTCGGGATTGATGCCTTCGCCCCGGGCGATCGCTTCGGTGTTGGCTTGGGGAACGATGAGCAGGCGGACGGTGCCGGCTTCTTGCGGGGTGGCGGCTCCCAGGCAGCGGGCGCGGGCAACGGCTCCCCTGCCGGCTTGGATGGCTAGTGTCTCGAAATCTTCGGGGGTGACGGCGCGATCGCGCGTGCGCAGAATCCCGGGCACGCGAATCACCGCATCTTCCAGGGATTCGGCGTCGGCTCCGTTGCGGGCGGGCGCGTGATTCACCACCCGCGCCACATAGGGAATCGCGGACTTTGGCACGGTTATCGTTCCCCGCTGCACGTTCCCCCGCTGCCCCCCACCGGTGCGGTAACTCGTGATGTAGATGGTGGAGCCGCGCGGCGGCACTGCCCCGTACTGGCGCTCCATCGCTCGGATTTCTTCTGCATTCAAGCCGGCACCGATGCCGCTGCTACTCGGCAACAGCGGCTGCTGCGTTCGGGCGCGCCACCGCGTCTGCTGCTGGAGTTGGGCGGGTTCGCGAATCAGGGGGCCAAATTGCACCAAACCCGTCCGCGAATCGATGGTATAGTGCCAGTCTTCCGCGCCGGAGTTGGAAAAATCCGCGACTTCTTGCCACGCTTGCGGCAACCCTCCGGGAGGGGTAACGACGATATATTCGTCATCCCGGCGATCGAGTACGGGCACGCCCTGCAGTTGGAAGGTTTGACCGGCAGTGCCGTCGCTCTCTCCTAACAGTTCGTTCCGAATCGGGGTACTTTGAGAGGCGGCGACGGTGCCGCCGATCGCGCGCGCGGCAAGCGCGACTAATCGCGGCGAACTGCTGTATCCCGGTTGGGCGGGCTGGGGAGCGGTGCAGGTGCAGCGCAGCCATCGCCCCTGATACGCGGTAAAGCGGGCCACTGGCCAGCGAGTCGGCAAGTGTAAAATAATATCTGCCCCTTGCAGGGGGTTGCCGCCTTGCTGGACGATTTCGCTAAAACTAAAACCTTGCGTGCTGTCGTCTGCTTCCTGCAGGAGAATCGGCTGCCAGTCGCTGCCGTTCCACGCTTCCCAGCGGCGGGGCGGCGCGTCGGGGTTGATGCCGGTGGGGGTGGCGGCTTCTCCTTTGAAGGTGAGGGCGAGCACGTTCCCTTCTAGGGGTTCGGCGGGATCGAAGACGAGGTAAAAGCAGTTCCCCGGCTGGGGGCGATCGCTGAAAATTGCCAGTTCCCTGCCCCCCCACTCTCCGTCAGGTTTCCGCGTCCACAACCCGGCAAAGCGATCGCGCAGCACCTGCGGCAACTCTTCCGCCGTTTCAGCGCACAGAAAGTGCCGCAAGCTGGGATTGGCGATCGTCAGCGGCACGTCAGTGCTGAAAACAACCGCCTCCTCAGATTCAGTTCGCACCGTTGCCAGCTCCACCCCCGCCGGAATCGTGTAGGCTTCGGGAAGGGCGCTCGTCAGGTAAAAAGTCACCTCGGTTTGAGCCGGTGCCGGCGCGAGCAGGCGAATCCCCAACAATTCCAAAAAAGCAATATAATTGCGCCGGGGAATCTGATTGAACCGGAGCAACATTTGGTCAGTCAGCCAAGCAAATAGTTCAATCAGCGTAATGCCGGGGTCGCTGGGATTGTAATTCGTCCATTCAGGACAGTAGCGGGGAATGCGCAAAATGCACTCGTCCACTAAATCCTTAAAGGCGCGATCGTCTAAATCGGATTTCGGCAATTTCGGTAAATAATCAAATTCCACCACTATTGAGTTCCCCCACCCAGCAAATAAAACGGATAAACCAAACTGCGAGAATCGTGAGAATCCTTGGGGTGATAGTCGATAATAATGTCTACCCGCCCCCGCACGGGATCGGGATCGGCGCGAACCGCATCCACAACAATGCGCGGCTCCCACATTTCCAACGCTTCCTGAACGTACAGGCGCGCCAGCAGGAGCGTCTGAGTATTCATGGGCGCAAACGCTAGCTCGGAGAGGCGCGAGCCGAAATTCGGTCGATACACCCGTTCGCCCAAATCCGTGCGCAGAATTAACCAGATTGACTCTTCGATGTTTCGCTCTGCCGAACTGAGTTGGATGTTTCCTTGTACGCTGACTTGCAGGGGGGATGCCCATCCCGCACCCAGGTGAGCTTTTTGCCGATCTTGGCTGGGCTGTTGCATTGGCGTCACTCCAAGGCCGAGTATGATGCCAAGCTAACAAAACCCTCTCCGTCCGGCTATCCGACGAAAGTCGAGTTATGGTTTTTTTTGAATGAACCGCGCTTCACCGTTCGGATTTATCCGCCGTCTTTCTCAGGCGTTTTCCCCTTCGCTGCAATTGCTCTAAGTAATCCTCTGTTTCGGGTGGTTCAGCAGCGTTGGGTGAGGAGGTTGCTACTTCTATTGGAGTAATAGTTACAGAAGTTTCTGAAGCATCCGCTGTTTTTCTCAGTCGCTTTCCCCTTTTTTGCAACTGAGCGAAGTAATCTCCCTCGGTGGCTGGTTCTTCAGCGCTGGGTGAAGGCGTCGCTTCCTCTATGTTGGCTGATTCGTTAGAGGCGATCGCTCTATTATTTGAGGCATCTTCACTATTTAAAATCGTTTTGGCATTTTTTCTAAACTGCTGGAAGTAATCTTCTGTTTCGGGTGGTTCAAGGTTTGGCGATCGCTCCCCATTTAGCGAATTGTCGAATGTCTCCTCATCGGAATTTTTCAGGCTTTGCCCTTTGGCTTGCAACTGCTGGAAGTAATCCTCTTCTTCTGCGGGTTGGGAAATGGGAGGGGTATCGAGAAAAGCTTTTCGCGATCGCCTGTCTCGGCTGCGTTCGCGCTTGCGATTTGTCCGCAAGGCTTCTGCCTTTTGTTCCAATTCCCTAAACGATTCGCTTTCTGTAATCGCCGCTAATTCACGCTGTTTCTTTTCTTCGTCAATTTGAATATCTATGATAACTTTTTTGACGACTTGATAGATCGCTTTGCCGTATTTGACGAAAACAACGCTAACGGCTGCGATCGCGACTCCCAATGCAGGCGGCACCAGCGGTATCCACCCGGCACCGAGAAACAACACCCAGCAAATTCCCCCCAATATTCCTAACGCTGCTGCCACTAATAGGGCAAACAGCCACAAGCGGCGGGCGCTCCAACCCAGAATTCCTCCTAATAATGCCCAACCGCCAATCCACACAATTTCTGCCCATTCTGACCAGTACCAGATTAAGGGGCGATTGTCAAGCACTGCACTGAGAATTTGACTGACATTCTGGGCGTGAATGACAACTCCCGGCATGGTTTGATTGTCTCTCGCTCCTCCACTGTAAGGGGTGAAAAAATCATCTTTGACAAAGGGGGCTGTATAGCCGATGAGGATGATTCGGTCTTTTACCCAATTTGGTTCTATTTTTCCATCCAGAACGTCTGTCAGTGTTACCTGCTTTACCGCATTCTGAGCAGAGCGGTAATTGAGCATAATTTGGTAATTGCCTGCGTCAGTATTGCGGTAGCTGCCTGCATTTTCTGACAAGCGTTTTAAGACAGCTTGACCGATTTTTATTTCTCCAGATGGCGTCAGTTCCGGCTCGATTCCCATCGGCTCCAAGTAAAGCTGTACGAGCTGCAAATCCAGGGAGGCGACTTGATTGTCGGGCGAGGCAAAATTGCAGAGATGTTGTTCGGGTAGGGGAATTTGGGAAGGTGCGGGAGTCGAAACTAATAAACTGCGGCGCAGCGTTCCGCCGGGATCGAGGGGCAAATCGGCAAAGCCAATTCGTTCTTCTGGAACTCCGGGAGCGCCAGCGGTGCCGGGATCGGTTGCCGAACTGAGTTTGCAAACGGCGATCGCGCGATCGCTTTCTTTGAGAATCTTTTCTAGCGCGATTCGCCCTTTGGGGTTTCCTTGCGGCACATCTCTAATAATATCAATGCCGATCGTTCGCGGTTGGTACTGCTGCAATTTTTCCAATAATTGCGCGAGGGTGCCGTCGTGGAGGGGATATTCTTTTCGCATCTGGATGTCGGCTTCGGTGACGCCTACCACGAGCAGGCGATCGTCTGCGCCTTCATCAGGGCGCGATCGCGTCATCGCATCGTAAACCGATAATTCCATTCCCTCCAACATTCCCGCCTGCCGCGCTCCTACTATCAATGCCGTCACTACAGCACTGGTGAGAATCACCGTTTTGCTAAAATTTAAAACTGTTTTGGGAGGCTTCATAAGGGATTTTATAAACCGCAGAAGGACAGAGAACGCAGAGTAGAAAGAGGAGTTTAGTTAGTGGGGTAAGTTTAAGGGAGTGCGGGGGGTTTCTGTTTCGCTTGTCTCGCGGGTGGCACGAGCGGGTTTTAGGAAAAACACGGCGATTGCTGTTGCAATTAATGCGATTGCTGGCGGCAGCAGGGGTATCCATCCAGACTGGAGAAATAGAAAGTGGCAAATTGCGGACAAAACGAATAGCGCGGCTGCAATTCCTACGCCAAAAAGCCACAGGCGACGGGCGTGCCAAGCGAGGATTCCTCCGATTAACGACCAAGCGCCAATCCACAGGATTTCGGCCCATTCTGGCCAATACCAGATCGGGGGGCGATTGTTCAAAACGGCACTGAGAATTTGGCTGACATTCTGAGCGTGAACCACCACTCCCGGCATGGTTTGACTGTCTCGCGCTCCGGCGCTGTAGGGCGTGAAAAAGTCGTCTTTAACCAAAGGGGCTGTATAGCCGATCAGAACAATTCGGTCTTTGACTAATGCCGGGTTGACGCGATCGCCAAGTACCTCGGTGAGCGAGACTTGTTGGGCTGCATCACGGTGGGAGCGATAATTGAGCATGATTTGGTAATCGCTCGCGTCTGCTGTCTGATAGCTGCCAGCGGTTTTGTCTAGGCGAGGGAGTGTGGTTGAGCCTATTTTGATTTCCCCATTTGGCGTCAGTTCCGGCTCGATTCCCCTTGCTTGTAAGTAAAGCATTGCTAGCTGCAAGTCGAAGGAGGTGACTTGATTTTCGGGATCGGAGTTGTTGCAGGGATGCAGGCTGGCTGCGGGTACTTTCGGCGGTGCCGGAGTTGAAACTAAAAGGCTGCGGCGCAGGGTTCCGCCGGGATCGAGGGGCAAATTTGCAAAGCCAATGCGTTCTTCTGGAATTCCGGCAGGCGCGGCGGCTCCGGGATCGTCAGCCGAACTGAGCAAGCAGGCGGCAATGATATTTTCTCGCTGCTGTAGCTGGGCGAGTAAAGCCTCGCGCCCCGTTCCCTGCGGTACGTCTCTTAAAATATCCAAACCGATCGCTCGCGGTTGGTACTGGGCGATTTTTTCGAGCAACTGGGCGAGGGTGCCGTCGGCAATCGGGTATTCTTTGCGCGTCTGGATGTCTGATTCGCTGACGCCTACCACGAGCAGGCGATCGTCTGCGCCTTCCGAAGGGCGCGATCGCACCATCAAGTCGTAAACCCCTAATTCCATTCCCTCCAGCATCCCCGCCTGCCGCGCGATCGCGATCGCGCCCGTCACTACCAGGCTGGTTATAATCACTATTCGACTAAAGGCGAATGCCGACTGCGGTACGCCTCTCGAATTTGGCAAAATAGAGCGGATTTTCGAGCCCAACCTAGACATCATATTTAGGTCGCCTCCTCAGTATATTTGGCTGTAAGGGCTAGAGAGAAGCGGATAAATCTTTGCGCCTAACCGACAGATTATCTGCACATAAGCTCTCCCGCAGTAAAAAAGTGGGATACTCTCCAGCTCGGCAGCGAACGGGTATACTTTTATAATGCCTGAAAACCCTTTCAGAAATATTAGCTTTTAGTAGAGTCAATTTTCGGCGAATTTTGCCTAGGATGAGGAAGAGGAAAAAATTGAGCGATCCGATCGCCAGATGGAAGGAGTTTGGCGGGAGCAATGGGCTGCAATTTTAAAGGAAAAAGTTTCAAGGAGTACGGGGATGAAGTCTTCTTTACCTCTGACAGTATTTTTTTTGGCGTTCTCTCTGGCATTGCCCGCGATCGCATCTGTCAAGCCCGTACAAGGCGGGGAAACCAGGGGAACCCAAGTATTATCCCTGAGATTCAGAATACCCAATATCAGACCGAGCGGCAATCTCCGAGGTGGAGCCGCCCGGGGCGGTTGCAATCCCGAGGGCAAGGATATCGCCCTCATGCCGCTGCTGCCGCTCAATGAACCTGTCAAGACAGCAGGCGATCGCAATAATATTAAAGTATATCCGGCAAAAACTGTATCCCCTCGCCCGACATTCTTCGTTTACATTCCCGAAATATCCGCGCGGGAAGCCAACTTTCTCCTCTTAGAAAAAATTAACGAAACCACTGACGAACCCATTTATGAAACAACGGTTGCCTTGACGGGCACTCCCGGCATCCTCAGCTTTACCGTACCGGCAGATGCGCCTTCATTAGAAATAGGAAAAACTTATAAATGGTCGGTTGAAGTATTTTGCGATTCGGAGGACACCACCGGCGGGCGCAGCGGCAATCCGGCGGTGCAGGGAGTCGTCGAACGAGTGGCGCTCCCTGCCGAATTGGCGAACGCAGAAACAGCGCCGCCGAGCGAATTGCCCGCCCTGTATGTTGGAGCAGATTTGTGGTACGACGCCCTAGCTTCTCTCGCTCAATTGCGCTATCTCAATCCCAACGATCCGAAACTTGTATCCGATTGGAACGAATTGTTACAATCGGTTAACTTAGATACCATTGCCGACGCGCCCCTCGTTCAGTGCTGCACCGCTCAGAAACAGTAATATAGCGGTTCTATTTGAGTTGTAAACCCTCAGAAACCCGGCTTTTTCAAAAAGCCGGGTTTCTAGCCGTCACAGCAGTCACTACTCTTCTACCGCTGTAAAAGCTTGCTGATTTCCGCCAGCCAGTAACGCCGATCTCCATGTTCCAATTTCAAAATATCCTCTAAATGCCAGTGGAAGTGAAACGCGATCGCGGCTACCTCCTCGCGCAGTTGCTCTGAGGGGTAGCCTAAAATTCCCCCGATAGAGAAAGCTCCACTTGAAACTCATTATTGCACTGGGGACAGTGAACCGGAATCGCCGCGTCGCCCTCCTGATTGATGCGATTGTAAAACTCGCGCAAATAAGCCAAATCGCGGGTAAAAAGATTTTCCAATAGTTCCGGCGGCACTTCCGATAAAGTGCCCAAACGGGCGATCGTGCGAGACAGCATCACCAACACGCCATAAGCCGGATCTTTCTGAACCCGCCGGTCTTTTTGCACCGAGATTTCATCAAATGCCGTAGCGAGGCGCATCGTCCCCTCGCGGTGTACCTCCCCCCGGCGATCGACTAAACCCCTAGGAAGGACAAAATCAAACTCCGTATCCAGCGAAATTTCACCACTCATAACCCTTATTTTTCCTTTCTTCTCTTTGCGATCGGGAGCTTCCCCTGCTTTGTCAAAGGGAAAAAATTTGTCTGTTCAATTCATTTCTCCCCCTCTCCCCCTTTGCGCACTCTGCGGTTTATTCCCAAACTCTCTCAACTCACCGCCACAACATCAGGCGATCGCTTCTCCCCTTCCGGCGGGCTAACTTCCGACTCCAGCTCGTTAATTTGCCTGTAAAACTTCTGCAAATAATTCAAATCGCAGGCAAAAAACCCCTCCACCACCGCCGGATTCACCTCCTCTAAAGCACCCAAGCGGACGATAACGCGGGACAAAATCAGCACCGTCGCGTAGGCGGGATTGGATTTCACGCGGGGATCGCGCATCGGCACGATTTCATCCATCGCCCGCGACAGGCGCATCACGCCCTTGCGGTGCAGGTTGCCGTCCGCATCTAAATATCCCTTCGGCAAGGTAAATTCAAATTCTGTTTGCAACATCTTCGCGCGTCAACTCTTCTACAGCCAATTCCATTTCTTCGATTTCCAAATCATTGCTATTGGCGCTAAAATCCGAAAGCGTGTAATTAACCGGCCACGCTCGCTGAAATTGAAACCGCGCTTGCGCTTTTCCCGACTGATCGTAAATCGTCAGAGAACCATCGCGGCGCTGTTTCTGCCAATTTCCCTTCTGCACTTCTTCAACCCACTGCCACAGAGTCATCGAAAATGTCAGCCCCCGCCGCAGAATGATATTGTTAATTTTCACATTGCCGGGGACTTTCGTGCGGACAACTTGCCCGCGCGTGGCTTGACCCCATTTTTGCGGCGTCACCTCGCAAACTTCGACGATTTCCTGAGTGCGCTTGAATCCCTTGCAGTCCATGAAATAGGCATCCACGGGCTCGGTACTGCCGTCGAGCTTCAGTTCCAGGTAAAACCGGCAAGTTGTCAGAATTTCAGGAAATTGATGAACTAGATTGCTCATTTCAACTGCTCCATAAAACTCATTCCTCGTTCCCAGGCTGAGCCTGGAAACGAGTTAAATTTTTCGGTCTGGGTTTGGCCGGCAAGTCCGCCCGAAAAGTCTCTAACCAGGCCGAGCCCGGGAACGAGTTAATTAACTGGGTGGCACGCGCTTGAGGTCTTCGTGAACGACGGTGATCGTTTCGCTCGCCACGTCATTGGCTCCGGCTTCTAATTTTGGCCCTTCATATTTGGTCGGGTAGCAATTTTGCAGTTCCCAACGCGCTTTCATCTCTCCAGCTTGGTCGTAGACGCTCACCGAACAAGCTTTGCGATTTTGCGACCATTCGGACTTGCCGCCTTCATTTTTGTTGCAGTCGGCATACCACTTCCAAAAGTCTAGATCGGTGGTGGCTACATATTTTACTGTTACGGGAGAAAACTTAACTCGCGTCGGAGCTGCCTGACGCAAGTTGATCGCTTGCTTGCCGGAACCGAGCACTTTATCGCCGCCGGCGGCTGGCGTCTCAGAAGTCAAGCCATTGACTTCGAGGATCATTTTTTCTTGAAGTCCGTCGCACTCCAGGTAAAACCGGCAACCGACGAGGATTTCTACGATTGATGGCATAATAAGAGAACTCCTTAAAAAACTGCACTATTCTTGTTGGCCGTTCCACTGGCTGATGCGGAAGACGACAAATTCCGCAGGACGGACCGGACAAACGCCGACTTCTACATACAATCGACCTAGAATCATGGTGTCGGGTGTATTCAGGTCGCCGTCGCACTTGACGTAAAATGCCTGTTCGGGGGACGAGCCGAATAGCGCTCCTTCCCGCCAGAGACGCTCTAGGAAATTGCTGACGGTACGGCGGACGCGAGCCCACAAATCCTCGTCATTTGGCTCGAATACGACCCATTGGGTGCCTAATTCGATCGATTTTTCGATATAGCTGATCAGGCGGCGGACGCTGATGTAACGCCATTCGGTTTTGTCGGGTTCGACTAAGGTGCGAGCGCCCCAAACGCGGATGCCTCGATTGGGAAAAGTGCGGATGCAATTGATGCCCAATGGGTTGAGCAATTCTTGCTCGCGGAAGTTGCAATCATACGCCAGACCGATAACGCCGCGCGGGGTTTCGTTTGCCGGGGCTTTGTAAACGCCGCGCGTCTCGTCGCTGCGCGACCAAATACCGAGCATGTGACCGCAGGGAGGAACTTGAATCGGTCTGCCATTTTTGCGCGGGTTGGGAACTTTTATCCAGGGGTAATAGAGGGCAGCAAACATAGAACGGCGGTTGAAGGCGCTCAACCACTGCACGACTTGCTGGGGTTTGGTGCATTCGGGCGGAGGATCGAGAACGACCATGCGGTTCGGAGGATTGGGAGCCGAGTTCTCGCACAGGCTGACCATCAATTCCATGATGCCGTGTGCTTGATCTAAATCGATTAATTCGGCTTGGTAGGCGCGCATCAAGTCGGGACACGCCATCATCGTGATTTCGTCGATTTCAAATAGCCCTTGCACGCCGGTGCGATCGTCGCGAATCCCCTGTACGTCTCGCGCTAGACGTTCTGCATTTGGCACGGGAGGCGGGGGAGCGAGTTCGTAGCGCCCGTTGAGCGGGCGTCGGGCTAGGGGCTGTCCGTGTTGCGACAAGTCCAGCACGGCGACAAATGGTGATTCTTGCAGCGCGGTGACGGCATAGGTTCCCAACTCTGGCTGCACGTCTGGGTTCATTGTCAGGTGCTCGTAGCGTTCGAGCTCTTCTCCATCCCGACTGACAACGACGGTGAAAAATTCTGCGGCAACGGGTGCGGGTGCGTCGGAACCTTCGGGCGGGGGATTGGGTTCGCCTTCGAGAATGGCGATATCAATTCGTCCGTTTTCTGTTTCTTCTTCTTTCAAGCTAAATAGCAAAGACGGGCGGTTGCCGGATGTTTTGATTTTCAGGCCGGTTTGTTCGGGGGGCGGGGGCGGCGTGCCGGGGAGTTGGGTGCCGATGCTCGTTATCCAACAGCGACCTCCTCCGTTTAAAAACCAGCCGTTGACGGCAAAGGGCAGGTAGGCGTCGAAGTCGGTGAATCCGTCAGAACCTTGTTTGCCAAAGTATTCTAAATATTGGTTCCAACTGGTGACTAACATGGGTTTGTAAAGTTCGGCTCCGCCGCGCAAGTCTTCGGTGAAGCCGATGAATCCGGCGATGTTGGTTTGCACGCCTTCGATGGGGCGGCTGCCACGGTCGATTTCTTCGACGTATACGCCAGGAGCAAAGTAATCGAGTCTCGCCATAGTTGGGTTTCCTGGATGGGTTATGGGGTTTTTAACTGGTGGGTTGTGAAGTTGATACAGTGGCTTTTATGGGATCGGTATCGGTGAAGTTTCCTCGCCGATCGCATTTGGGGTTGGCAGTCGCACCCGAAAGGTTTATCGGAATGGTGACGGTGACGTGGAAAGCGGGACGCAATGGCACGCCTAGAGCGCTCCACAATGCTGCTGTTTTGCTCGGCTCGATGGCGGAAACGGCGACTGGCAAGTTGCCGAAAGAGCGCAGTGCGGGAGGGAGGAAGTCTTCGGCGAGCGATCGCAACGGCAGCAGCAGGGCGAGGGCTTCTGAGAGCAGGCGCTGTTCGCCTAAAGCTGTTCGATCCCAAGCACTCACGAGGAATGAGATGTCAAACCAAATGAGCGAGTTTTTGCTGGCACTTCCCTGCGACTGGCTGCCAAGTTGACGGCGATCGCCCTCTACGCTCGCGCTTGCCCGCAGATCGTAGCAGTACAGGTTGAGCCTCGGATAAATCGCCTCCTCTTGCAAGCCGGGGTGGTTGAAGTCAATTTGCTCTGTACTGAGTAGAGATGTCCCCCCAGCCAGTATTTCCGCCAAAGTCTGGGCAACAGCAGGGATCATAAGACTGGCTTGCTAAGCTTTACAGCTCTAGATTAGAGATACGACCTAAGCGTGTTTATTGGACTTTGGTCGAAATTTTAAAAAATTATGTGGGAAGGGGGTTGCTTCCTATAATTGTTTATTAAACTAGGTTTGTCACTTCTCCCTTTAGAAGTTGACTTTTGGTTCTCTTATCTCTACCTCTGGGTAGATGACAAGCAATCTTTCTCTTAGATTTGGGAGGCGGCTGCCGCCCTGAAAGTTTGCCAACCTAAGTAGATAATCCTAAACCAATGTCGGGGTGTAAAATTTTGTAAATTTTTGCCAATTCGGCAAGGAACGTTGCCGAAATAACTTTTTCATCTTTTTACACGGCTGGGTTTATTTTTGCAAGGCAGGGAATGAGCGATGAAAGCTAGCAAACCACTCTTGACTTGTCAGGAGTCCTCTGTTTCCTCCACACCCTCTTCAGCTAGTTCGCTGCGTGCGGCTAAATTAAGAAGGGTTTGTCAGAGCCAACTCGAACAGTTAGCCGCACAATTACCTATTGTAACGGTCTGGCTCGTTTACCAAGACGCTGAGAAAGGAAAGCGATATTTAGTCATTCGCAACGGGCAGGCGCAATCTTTCGAGCCGGTTATCCAATCGTATTTAGAATCGGAGGCGTGGCTGACAGATTGCCTGCCACTTCTCAAAGTGGGCGAATTGGCGGTGGTGGGCAGTCTCAATGCTTATGTCTGCTTGCTAGGAGAGCGCCGCTCCCATCCCGAATATTTGCTCTTGTGGACTTACGAGCCCCTCTCGGAACTCCAGCAACAGCAAGCGATTAAACAGGCAGAATTGCTCGCGAACTATATGGCGCTCTGTCAGGAATGTTCTCGCCAACAAGCAGAGATTCAGTTGCTCGAACAGGTGGTGCGGCGGGCAGAACATCAACTGCGAAATCCTCTGGCGCTAATCAGTCTTTATGCGGAAAATCTCTGTCGATCGCTCCCGACAGGTGCTTTGCAGGAGCAAGCGGCAGTGATTCGCGACACCGTGCAAAATCTCGCCAGCAATTTGACAGATTTGCTCTACTGCGGGCAGCAGGCAAAACTGCGCGTCGCGTCGGGAGATTTGCGGACTATTTTAATAGAGAGCCTTCGGGAATTGCGACCTTGGATAGAGGAAAAAAAATTGCAAGTATCCTATCCTGATTCTCCGTTTTTTATGGCGGTCGATCGCGCTCAAATTAAGCAGGTTTTTGACAATCTTTTGAGCAATGCCGTTCATTTCAGCCCGCCGGAAAGTACGATTACTTGCCACTGGCAGATTTTCCGGCACGAGGCACTATTTGAAATTTGCGATCGCGGCCCGGGACTGGCAGAGGAAGACCTCAAACATGCGTTTACGCCTTTTTATTCTCGACGCCCGAGCGGTACGGGTTTGGGGCTGGCGATCGCTAAAAAAGTTATTTTAGATCATCGGGGCAGTATCTGGGTAGAAAATCTTCCGGAAGGAGGAGCGCAGTTTTCTTTTACGCTGCCGAGAGTTCATTAATTCACAGGTGAGAATGTTTGAACCCCAAAGGGACAGAGGGCGCAAAGGGAAGAGAAAAAGCTAGCAGGGAATAGTTGGAGAGTGACTGGAGAGCCGATAATATTTTAGGAGGGGAGTTCTATGACAGCCAATCGCTCGGTTTCTATTTTATTGGTGGATGATGCCCAGCAGTTTCGTCAGGGGTTGCGGACTTTGTTAGGGTTTTACAGCAGTAGCGGAACTTTGACATTTAATGTCGTCGGCGAAGCGGCTTCAGCCGAGCAAGCTGTAAAATTGGTGGCAGAGCAGCACCCGAATTTAATTTTATTAGATTTGGAATTGCCGCCGGGTGATGGCATTGCAGTGTTGCAAAAATTGCGGGAGTTTCCGTATAAAGGAAAGGTGTTAGTTCTGTCGGGGCACCGGGAGGATGAATGGATTTTTCGAGCCATGCAGGCAGGGGCGAGCGGGTATGTATTTAAAGACAGCGTAGCGACTCAATTGCACGACGCGATCGCAACGGTAATGAGAGAGGAAGTTTATCTTTCTCACGAAGTAGCCACGCGGTTTTTTCGCATGTTTCAATTTTATGCGGGGCGCTCGCGGCAGGTATCGGGAACAATTCACCTCACCGAACGCGAACAGGAGGTTTTAGAATGGTTGGTGCAGGGGGCATCTAATGAGGAGATTGCCAAGCATCTTTATATTACCGTGGCGACTGTCAAGGCTCACCTGACGGCGATTTTTGAAAAATTAGCCGTCACCAGCCGCACGCAGGCGATTGTAAAAGCTTTAAAATTAGGTTTAGTTTGTGCTTGAAGAGTGCTGAGTAATTAGTGCTGAGTGCTGATTTAGGAGTGCTGAGTGCTGAGTGCTGAGTGCTGAGTTAGGAGTAGGGAGTCAGAAGTGAGAAGTAAAATTCTGTTATTTTTGCTTCAACGCTCAATATTTCACTCTCAACACTCAGCACTTTCTTCTCCACTCAGCACTCAACACTCAATAAGGGGCTTTTCGCGAAAAGCCCCTACACACTCAGCACTCAGCACTTCAGCCGAAGCATCGAGCACTGTTCTCTCCACTCAGCACTTCAGCCGAAGCATCGAGCACTTCAGCCGAAGCATCGAGCACTGTTCTCAGCACTCAGCACTAAAAAAAGATGAGTAATTATTTAGCAATTGCTACCGTGACGGCGACGCTGCAGAGAACACTGCAAGCGATCGTGCAGTCGGATGTATACGGCGCGAGGGTGACAACGATTCGCCCCGATACTGTGGGAAGTGGCGCGCCAGAAACAGCCGTCAATTTGTATCTTTATCACGTCGTGCCCAATCTCGCTTGGCGCAATGCTGACTTGCGCACCCGCTATTCTGAAGGACAATTTGCCAAGCGCCCGCAAGCTGCCCTCGACTTATTTTATCTGATCAGTTGTTACGGCAATGAGGTAGAATTAGAACCGCAGCGCTTGCTCGGGAGTGTGGTGCGCACTCTCCACGCTCGACCGATTTTGACGCGCGAGATGATTCGCGAAACGCTATCGGATTCGACGTTTACGTTTTTAAATGATTCTAACTTAAGCGAACAAGTAGACGTAGTAAAATTCAGTCCTCTGAGCATGTCAATAGAGGAACTTTCCAATATTTGGTCGGTGTTTTTTCAGACGCCGCACGCCCTCTCTATTGCCTATCAGGCAGGAGTGGTGCTGATAGAAAGCGACGACATCCCCCAGCGGGCATTACCCGTGCGCGATCGCAGCAAATTCTCCGGCGCGCCGTTCCGCTCCTCTCCGGCGATCGAAAAAATCGCCTCCTCAGCCGGCGCGCTCGAACCCATTCTCGCCGACAGCACCCTCCTGATTCGCGGCTCTCGATTGCGCGGCAACGTCACAAAAATACGCATCGGCACCCTAGAAGTCACGCCCCGAGAAATCAGCGACACCCAACTGAGTTTCCCCCTATCGTCACTCCCTGCCGGCGCGCTGCGAGCGGGCGTGCAGGGGGTGCAAGTCATCCACGAATTGAACGGCACTTCCTCCCAACCGCATCGCGGCGTCGAATCCAATGTCGCCGCTCTAGTCTTGCGCCCGACTCTCCTAGAAATTAACATCTCCGAATTAGAAACAGAAACAGAAGAATTGCGATCGGCTCAAGTCACCGCGCGAATTAATTTAACCGTGGGAAAAGCGCAGCGAACCACCTTGCTGCTCAACGAGCGATCGAGCGACAGCCCTACCGCCTACCTTTTCGACGCCCGCAAGCGAGAAACCGATACCGACGCGATCGCCTTTTCCATCTACAACGTCAAACCCGGAGAATATCTCGCCCGCATACAAATAGACGGTGCCGAAAGCCTGCTGAGCGTCGATGCCGATCCCGAAAGCCCCACATTCGAGCAATATATAAACCCGCTCCTCCTCATTCCCTAACTTTTCCTCCCTTTCTTCCCTTTCTTCCCTCCGCGTTCTCTGCGTACTCGGCGGTTCAAAACCCCTCTAAAAATCCCCCATGAAAGCCACACTCACCCCTACCTGGCAAGAAACCAACCAGCGCTCCCTCATCGCAGCCCTGTCAGAAATTCGCCAAGCCCTGCAAACAAAAATCAACACAGCCGGCGAAAATCTCCCCCAATCCCCGAATCCCCCAATCCCGGCTCCCCCAGCCTTACAACAACTCTGCCAAACCTTCGGACTGTCGAAATTCGAGCGCGACGTACTGCTGTTGTGTGCCGGCATGGAACTCGACGCCGCATTCCCCGCCTTGTGCGCCGCCGCTCAGGGCGACGCGCAGCGGGCATATCCCACGTTCAGTTTGGCGCTGGCAACTTTCGCTGCGCCGCAGTGGAATGCGCTGACGCCGGCGGCTCCCCTGCGCCGGTGGCGGCTGATAGAAGTCGGAGAAGGCAGCGCGCTGGCACTCAGCCCTTTGCGGATTGACGAGCGGATTCTGCACTATATTGCGGGGGTGCAGTATCTCGACGAACGGCTGATGGGGCTCGTCGAGCCGGTGGGGAAAGCGGGGGAGCTGGTGCCGTCGCACCGCCAGCTCGCGGAGCAATTGGCGGCAACGTGGGTGCAGGCGTCTGGAACTTCGAGCTTGCCTGTGGTGCAGTTGTGCGGGGATGAGACAGCCAGCAAGCGATCGCTCGCGGCGGCGGCGAGCGAACTGCTCGGGCTGAAGCTCAACGCCATGCAGGGAATGGCTGTACCGCTGGCAGCTCGCGAAATTTATCAACTGCGGCAGGTGTGGGAGCGCGAATATGCCCTCAGAGCCAGCGCGCTGCTGTTGGATTGCGACGAAGTAGAGAGCGGCGATGCGGCGAGGGAAAATGCGATCGCCCAGTTAATCGAGGGAATCAGCAGCCCGCTGATTGTCAGCAGTCGGGAAAGACGGCGCGCGCGATCGCGCCCTATTATTACTTTTGACGTACACCCCCCCACCGCCAGCGAACAGCGCCTGCTTTGGCATTCCCACTTGGGCGCAGCCGCAGCCGAACTCAACGGACAAGTAGAAACATTTGTCGGACACTTCAACCTCAGCGCCCCGGCAATTCAGGCGATTTGTACCGAAGCGATCGGACGTTTCACCGCCGAGGAGGGGGAGAGCACTTCCTCGCTCAACACTCAGCACTCAGCACTCCCCACTCTCCTCGCCGAGGAGGGGGAGAGCACTTCCTCGCTCAGCACTCAGCACTCAGCACTCCCCACTCTCCTCTGGGATACCTGCCGTTCCCAGGCACGCCCGCGCATGACCGATCTAGCTCAGCATATAGAAACCTCTGCCACTTGGGAGGATTTAGTGCTGCCAGAAGCGCAGCGGCAGATTTTGCGAGATATCGCCATTCACGTCAGGCAGCGAGCCAAAGTCTACGAAAGTTGGGGATTTGCCGGCAAAGGCGGGCGCGGATTGGGTATTAGCGCGCTGTTTGCCGGAGCGAGCGGCACCGGCAAAACAATGGCAGCAGAGGTAATCGCGGGAGAATTGAGATTAGACCTTTATCGAATAGACTTGAGTGCTGTTGTCAGTAAATATATAGGAGAGACTGAAAAAAATCTGCGGCGCGTATTCGATGCTGCTGAAACTGGCGGCGCGATCTTGCTGTTTGACGAAGCCGATGCCTTGTTTGGCAAGCGCTCTGAAGTGAAAGACTCCCACGATCGCTATGCCAATATGGAAGTCAGCTATCTCTTGCAGCGTATGGAAGCCTACCGGGGTTTGGCGATTCTGACAACAAATTTGAAAGGATCGCTAGACCAGGCATTTTTGCGCCGCATTCGCTTTGTGGTACAGTTTCCTTTTCCCGACGCCAGCCAGCGTTCCGAGATTTGGCAGCGAATCTTTCCGAAAAATACCCCAACCGAGGGGCTGGATTTCAAGAAGTTAGCCAAGCTGAATGTCGCGGGCGGCAATATCCGCAATATTGCCATGAATGCAGCCTTTTTGGCAGCGGATGCTGGGGAAGCAGTGGGGATGAAACACTTGCTGCAGGCGGCTCAAAGCGAATATGTGAAGTTAGAACGACCGCTGACTGATGCAGAGGTTAAGGGGTGGTAGAAATTAGCACATTTTTTTTAGAATGTCAAGAAAAAATTGATTGGGGGGTGCTGCTGAGGGCGATTTTTGTAAATTAGGAGAAATGACGCAAAATGGACGCCATCCGGCAAAACCAAGCAAAAACTAAGTCGCAGTTGCATTCTGCGCCCGTGCAGGCTGAATTGTTCCGCCAGCGTCCTTTCAGCGAACCGATAAAAGAGTCGGAATCGCAGCCGTTTTCCGTACAAGCCCAACTGGAGAGAGCGGCGCGATTCGGGCACGATTTTGGCAAAGTAAAAGTCGGCGGCGACGCGCCGGCAGTGGTTCAGCAAAAAGCAGCCCAGCCAAAAGAAGAGCCGGAAGAGTTGGAAGCAGATTTTACGGCAGAGCCGGTAAAGTTAATGGCTCCTCCTGTCAATCTCAATTCGATTCAGCGACAAGAAGAGGAATTCGCGCCAACTCAACCGCTTAATCCCGCGATCGCGCGAATGACTTTGCCAGCGCGATCGTCCGAGCCAGAAGAGTGCCGCCCATTCCCAACCCTATCTCCCTTATCGACTCCCGCCATTCAGCGAGAAGATGAGGAGGAAGTAACGGCTCCTGCTAGAAGCGAACAGCCAATCCTCTACAACATTAGGATACAAATTCCTTTTTACCCCCCACAACCTTTAGAAAATTTGACAGAAGAGCGGGCTTTGCGAATTCTGCGACAGGCGTGCAACCACATCAGCGGTTTGGTTCAAATCGGACAAGAAAGTCATCAAGAACTGAGACAAATTCACGAAAGTCAATCGATTGTAAGTTTTATCTCTGACGTGTTGGGTGGCGCTGAAATGCCCTCCGATCGAATTTGGATTTCGGCGCGCGTGTTCCTAGATGGAGCGTTGCAGACTTTAGAGGCAGGGGCAGTGATGCCAACTGCCAGAAATCTGCAGCGGGCGGCTGACGCATGGCGAGAAGCCAATCGCGCCCTTTCCGCCTACCGGGAAGGAACGATTTCGGGAGCAGAAACAGCACAAACCACTCTAGAAGTGGTTGAAGTCGCTGGGGCAGTTGCTGCTACAGTTGCCACGGGTGGGATGGCATCTGGAGGTCTTTTGGCAACATCTGGGGCGGCTGCTTTGGGTGCGGGTGCCTATGGAGCCTTGAGCGAGGAAGCCAGACAGTCGGGCGAAATGATGCAGGGGATGCGCGAAGAATTTGATTTTGGCGCTATCTTGCGGCGGAGTGCTACAGATGCCGTGACTGCGTTTGTAGGTGCGTTTGTCGGCGGCGCTCTATCCCGGTACATGAGTCGCTTTTTCGGGTCTTATTTAGCTGGAGCGAGCGACGATTTGCTGCGGGAGTTGGGCGAACAAATGGGGCTGCAAGGGCCATTGCCGCGCGACTTTTTCCTGACGCAAGGACAGCGATTTATAGCGGACTTTCTAGGAGGAATTGGCTCCTCTCCGCTGACAACAGCGACTAGCACTGTGTTGAGCCGTCTTTCAGGAGCGCGCGATCGCTTGCCCTCAGTCGAGGAATTTAGCCGCCAAGTTTTCCAAGAAATGGTGGAGGGAGGAATTATACAAATATTCATTGGGGCGATCGCGCACAGTCGCGTTTCAGCAAGCGCACAAGCAGAATCGACTGCCAGAAGCAGCAGCGCCCCAGAAAGGACAACAGCAACAGATAGCCCAGAGTCCCCCGGGCGTCGTGTCAGCGAAGAACCCGCGCGTTCATCCGCTTCCGAACCGTCTGAGCGTCTGGCAACTAACGCCAGTGAGGGGCTGGAGGCTACGCCAGACACGATTCGCGAAGGCTCTGTACGGATGGAGGAGCATCCCGACTACAGCGCTACGGTGGCGGAACTCGATCGCCTCGGATTTCAACTCACCCCCACGTCAGGCGATCCTCATGTATCAGTTACAGAAGTCTTAAATCTTGCCGGAGAAGTGATTCGAGTCGAAAAGAAAGTTTACGTTCGAGAAGGGATGAGATACCTGGATCTCGAACACGAAGTCGGTCACGTCCGACAATTAACCGAACGCTTCGGCGAGAATCCCCTACCGACCGATCGCGTCATTGAATACCCGGACGGGCGCGTTAGAAATATCAGCAGGCGCGGTGGAGTATTGACCGAATGGCAAAATACGATTACTGAATATCACAACCGCCTGGTCGAATTCCTTCGCCTCCACGAGCGAGGAGCCAACCCTGAATTATTAAGAGAACACGCTGAAGGTCTGAGAGAATGGAGAGAGCTATACTGGGACAGAGGGCTAAAAGGTGGAAGGAGTCAGAGTCGCCGAGATTGGGTACAGGAACATTTTCCAGACCTTCCCGCCCTCGAAAGCCGCTACAATCAAGCAGGAGGTCGTGTTCTGGAATAATAGGAGAGCTGACTGAAAAGCTAGCGCGACAAAACCCCTGTCAAAATTCCCTATAAAATTATAACGGTCAAAAACTATGAAGCCCTCACCGCAGTTCGATTTTCCTGTTTCAGTCAGGCATCAAATCTGGGAAGAAGAGCCCGACGTGTCAGCCCTCTATCAAGGAATTTTCGACCTGATTTTAAATCACGAGATCGGCGTGATGTTTGTTCCTGAATTTGAAAAAAATGCCAGGGAATGGCCACCCAGATTGCCGGATAATATTGACGAGATAAAAACAGAACGTGAAGCAAGACTGATTAGCGTGGCTCTTTCTAAGTATAGCGTCACGCCCGATTCTTCCCTCGCTGGGCAAGAAGAAATAATTGCGCGGGAAGGTCGGGACAGTCCGACACAGGGAATTATATTTTATGTCACCCCTCAAGAATTCGAGACTTTTAGCGCTGAATTATCCGAGTTAGCTGACCAAATGCCAGCGGTTCACAGCGCCATAAAAATTTCTGAAATAGAAAATTTAGAAGTCGCAAAATTTATCTTATTTCGAGCCCTTACTTCGCCATATTTATCGGAAAAAGAGTTAGAAAAACTGGGGCGAAAGAGGAGGCAGTTGGTTTCTTAAGGGGACCAGGCGGTCAAATTACTGGAATTTAGGCGAAAAGTCGAGGCTGTTTATGGATAGCAGAGTGCAAAACCAAACAAAAACTAAATCGCAGTTGCATTCTGCGCCCGTGCAGGCTGAATTGTTCCGCCAGCGTCCTTTCAGCGAACCGATAAAAGAGTCGGAATCGCAGCCGTTTTCCGTACAAGCCCAACTGGAGAGAGCGGCGCGATTCGGGCACGATTTTGGCAAAGTAAAAGTCGGCGGCGACGCGCCGGCAGTGGTTCAGCAAAAAGCAGCCCAGCCAAAAGAGGAACCCGAAGAGTCGGAATCGGATTTTACCCCAGAGCCGCTAAAGTTAAGCGCTCCTCCTGTCAATCCCAATTCGATTCAGCGGCAAGAAGAGGAATTGGCGCAAGCGAAACCGCTGGGGGGATTGTTCGCCCCTAGAGTGATGCGATCGCCCGAAGAAGAAATCGCCCAAACTCAACCAATATCGCCCTTTTTTCCTGCCGTCGTACAGCGCCAAGAGGAGGAAGAAAACGAACCCACACCGCCCGTTCAGTTCAAATTAGTTGTCGGAGCGCCCGGGGACAAATACGAACAAGAAGCCGACGATGTGGCGGCAAAAGTCATGGCGATGCCAGACTCAGCCATCTCGTCAATTCAGCGCCGAGAAGAAGATTCAGAACCAACAATCCAAAAATCGCCTTTAGCCGATACTATTACGCCTCTCATCCAGCGCCAAGCTGAGGAAGAAGAAATTCAACCCAAACGGGAGAGCGGCGAATTTCCAGCAGGTGCCGGCATAGAAAGCCGCTTGGCATCGCAAAAAGGCAAAGGCAGCCCGTTAGATGAAGGCGCGCGCGCCTTTATCGAGCCTCGGTTGGGCGTTGATTTGAGTTCCGTGCGGGTACATGCAGGCAGCGATGCCGTGCAGATGAATAAAGAATTGGGAGCCCAGGCATTTGCCCACGGCAGCGACATTTACTTCAATCAAGGGAAATACAATCCGGGAACCCGTGACGGGATATTTTTGCTGACGCACGAAGTCATCCATACAGTGCAGCAGACGGGCAGCAAAAAGCTGCAAGCCAAGGGGATTAACAGGCTGGAAAATAAGGAAACCCTGCAAGCAAAAATCAGCCCAATTTCTGATTCAGCCATACAGTGCAAGCAAGCTCCCAACTCTCCCGCAACCGATCCGGCATTTCAAGCAGTTGTTAAAAAAACAAAGCGCGCCGCCACCCAGCAAAAAGCGCATCCTCCTGCTAAAGCCAAGTCAGCGGAAGCGCAAGCAGCCGCGCAGCCTCCGGCAAACGAAGTAGAGAGCAAAGCGCAAGACAAGCAGGTTCAGGAAATGAACCAGCAGCCGCCGGGAACATTCAACGCAGCGGCGTTTAAGGCAGCGCTGATGGAAAAAATTGCTGCCATTACTCCGAAAACTTTGGAAGAGGCGGATGAGTTTAAGGAAAATAATCAAATCGACTCGGTGAAGGGCGAGGTGTCGTCGCAAGTAACGGAGGAGAAAAAGCAAGCTTCTAATCCCATAGAGGAGAAAACGAAGGAACCGCCCGACTCGATCGGCATCGCGCCGAAACCCGTGAAGCCGCTGCCGCCCGCACAAGCCGGCGCTAAACCGGGCAATCCGGGGGCGGCGGGCGCGGCACCGAAGCCCAAAGACGCTTCTGAGGTTTCTCTGGAAGCGGGCAGCCAGGAACTCGACGAGCAGATGGCGCAGGCGAACGTTCCTGAAGCAGTATTTCTGAATTCAAATGAGCCGCAATTTCAGACGGCACTCGCGGCGAAGAAAACCGCGCAGGCAGATGCGGTGAAAGCGCCGCAAGTTTATCGCAAAGAGGAGCAGGCGACGCTGGCAAAAGCGCGATCGCAGGCGCAGGGAACGGCGCAGGCGCAATTGCAGGGAATGCACGGTTCGCGATCGCAACTGTTGGCGCAAATCGCTGGTCTGCAAGTCGATACCAAAGGAGAAGACGAGCAAAAACGGGCGGATGTCGCCAACCACATTCAGGGAATTTACAACACGACTAAGCAAAAAGTCGAAACGAATCTCGCTCAATTAGATACAGAAGTTAACGCGCAATTTGACCAGGGGGCTGCTGCTGCAAAAACCCTATTTGAAAATTACGTTGACGAGCGGATGGAGCGCTACAAAAACGAGCGCTACAGCGGAGAATTGGGCTGGGCGAGGTGGATGAGCGATAAAGCCCTGGGCTTGCCGATTGTAGTCAATGTCTTTTATGAAATCGGGCGAAAAAATTACCTCGCCAGCCTGAATAAAACTATCGACAAGATTGCTAATTTAGTGGCAGCCAAACTGAATGCTGCTAAAGCTGAGATTGCGAAGGGCAGGCAGGAAATTCAGAAATACGTCGCCGGCTTGGAACCTTCCCTGCGTCAAGTGGGGCAAGAAGCCGCCCAGAACATTCAAAGCCAGTTTGACGATCTGGAGCAGAGCGTCGATAATAAACAGAATGAGTTGGTGGATTCGCTGGCGCAGAAATATAACGAAAACTTGCAGCAAGTTGATGCCAAGATTGAGGAAATGAAAGCGGCGAATCGCGGCTTAGTCGATGCAGCCGCAGAAGCCATCGGTGGGGCACTCAACACCATCAGGGAACTGAAAAACATGCTGATGGGGGCGCTGGCAAAAGCAGGAGATGCGATCGAAAAAATTATTCTAGACCCGATCGGCTTTTTGGGCAATTTAGTAGCGGGATTGAAGCAAGGCTTCCAGAACTTTGCGGGCAATATTTGGGAACACCTCAAGAAAGGGTTGATAGGCTGGCTGACGGGCGCTCTGGCAGGGGCGGGGATTCAGATACAGGAAACGTTTGACCTCAAGGGGATTTTCACCTTAGTCATGCAAGTTCTGGGGATGGCATACGACGCGATCCGACCGCGACTGGTGAATATTTTAGGCGAAAAAGTCGTCAGCGGTTTGGAAAGCAGCTTCGAGATGCTGCAAATCTTGGTCAAAGACGGAGTGGCGGGGCTGTGGCAGTTCGTGCAGGATAAGATTGGCGACTTGAAAGCGATGGTGCTGGACAATATCCAGAACTTCGTCATCGAGAGCGTGATTAAAGCGGGGGTGATGTGGGTTCTCAGCTTGTTGAATCCGGCTTCGGCATTTGTGAAGGCGTGCAAGATGATTTACGATATCGTCATGTTCTTCATCGAGCGCGGCAGTCAGATTGCCGAGTTGGTGAATGCGGTGATGGATTCGGTGAGCGCGATCGCTTCTGGCGCGGTTGGCGGTGCCGCGAAGTTGGTAGAAAATGCCCTGTCTAAAGCGCTGCCGGTGGTTATCAGCTTCATGGCGAGCCTGCTCGGCTTGGGCGGCATCAGCGAGAAGATTCAGGCAATTATCAAGAAGGTGAAGCAGCCGATTGACAAGGCGATCGACTGGTTAATTGCGCAGGTTGTGAAGGCAGCGAAGAAGCTTGGCAATAAACTCGGATTTGGCAAAGACAAGAAGAATAAGGAGCCCAAAACTCAAGATGAAAAAGCTGACGAGAGGACTCCGCAACAAAAGCAAGCCGATTTGGATGCGGCACTCGCCAAAGCTGAAAAGGCTTTGATGAAAGAAGATGCCAGTCCCGATTCTGTGAAAGCCACCTTACCAGCACTCCAGGCAAAATACAAGCTGGTTTCACTTGAACTCGTCACCGAAGATAGCGGCAGAATGTATGTTAAAGGCGAGGTCAATCCTAAAGGAGAAACGCCCAAGCGAGAACCTCCCAAGGTGAAATTAGATTCATTACAAGGTTGGCGTCCTAAGTGGCGGACTTCAACCAATAAAGCGTTGAAAGAAAAACATCCAGAGCTTTTCTTAAAAACTAAACTAAAAATGAAAAAGGGAGTTGACAGGCGGCATATCGTGTCTTTTGAAGTGATTTTTAAAGACCTTCGCGCCCAAATAGAGGGAAAGACGTACAAAGAAGCCGGCGCAATTTTGGCCACCCTGCCCCCCGGCTACAAACCCAACAAAGAAAGATTAAAGCATATTTTGTCTGCCTCTAAAAAGTACCTGCGAGATAAGTTCAACGATCCTGAAAATGTTTGGGTTGGCGATTCCGAAGACAATCAGGAAAGAGGCAGGATAATCGCACGCAAACTGGCTGAACTAGAAAAATTACAGCAAGAATTGCGCAATTTAAAAGGAAAGCCGAAAAAAGAAGTCGAGAAAAAGCGCAAGCCGATAATTAAAGAAATCACGAAAGTTGTGAATGAACTCAGAGACGCACGTCTAGATCTTCCCGAAAAGGGACTCGTGAAAGCAGCTTATCAGGCAATGTTAGAGGCTCAGCACGAGCGTGATTTCGCTAACGCCACGTCTTGAAAGTCAAAATTGCCTAATACTGGCTGTAGGTAAATTTAACCGATCGCTCCGATGAAAAACTATCAATTCAACAGCGATTTAATCCTGCGCGACTCGTCCCCATCTCCCCTAACTGTTCGCGCCGGCACTCTCTCCCTCTCTCAACAAGACGGCGAACTCATGGAGTGCCGCCTTACTTTTCAGGTAAATTCTGAACTCTACCAGCGCATCGATACTGAGGCATTATTCAACCTCAACCCGGAAGTGCGCGGCTCGTTTTCTGCGGGGGAATTCCTCCCGGAAAGGGATATCGAAATCGCAACCAGTCTCAAACTGGATTTGCTGCCGCGTCTGGCAGAATTCGCCGCCAATATTGACGGGGCGGCAGCGTATATTTTATCTCTCAGCCAAGAGCAACCCGAAAATCCGCTGCTGTCTGAAGCAAGTTGGTTGGCGCTGTCTGTCAAGCAGTCGCAGGAGTCGGAGGAAATCGGCTACCGCACGCTCTGGGATTATCTCAATCCAGCCGCGATCGCTCGTTTGGGGCGGGGAGACTCTGCTATCGGGGAAGAAATTTCTAATGCGATCGCGAATTTTTTTAAAGATTGGGCTGAAACCAATTTGACGGCGCGAACTCAGAATTCTGCTGAAAAAATGCTTGAAGGGCTGACTGATTTTGTTGCGAAATTAGCTGATGTTAATCTGGACGAATTCAGCCCGCCTGAAACTTCCGGTTCGCAGATTTTTGAGGAAATGGTTAATTTCTTCCAAGCGGACGAATGGCCATTTTACCACAGTCAAGGCAAGCCGATTTTACAAATGGTTTTTCAGGGAGAGAGTGGAAAGTGGACTTGTTACGCGAAGGCGCGAGAGGAACAACAACAATTTGTTTTTTATTCAATTTGTCCGGTTAACGCACCTGAAAACAAGCGGCTGGCTGTGGCAGAATTTATAACGCGAGCGAATTATAACGCGATTCTTGGCAATTTTGAAATGGATTTTGAAGATGGAGAAATTCGCTACAAAACTAGCATTGATGTAGAGGGCGATCGCCTGAGTTTTTCCCTCATAAAACAGTTGGTTTATACTAACGTGACAGTGATGGATGACTACTTGCCGGGGATTATGTCTGTTATCTACGGCGATGTCTCGCCCTCTGAGGCGATCGCTCAAATCGAAACCTGATAGGGCTGAGTTTACCCGCCACTGCTGGAGCGGGTATTTTTGCTTAAAAGCTGCGCGAGGTAGGCTGAAGTGATTTTCGACTTTGGTCTAAAGGCGTTCGATCGCTTGTCGTGCTAAATAGAAATTACAACGCTAGGCGGCGATCGCTGTTTCGGCGAAAAAGTAACGATCGACTCCAAAAAATTTTACACGAAATCTTTAACAAAAAAGCAACGGGCGCGCCGGCAGCACGAGTAACAGAAGGAGGGCTGAGCCAATGTACGCGGGACAGCGAATTCAGAGAAAAACTCGAAGTCATTCTCCGACTGCATCAGTAGAGAATAATTTGCCGCGATCGCGCCCTTTCAAGGATGCGGGCGATCGCGCTGTCGTGCCGCCTCAAGAACAGGAAACGCCGGATTTGCAGGCGCAAATTGACAGAGCCGCTCGTTTTGGGCACAACTTCGGGCAGGTACAGGTAAGCTCGCCAGGGACAATTCAAACTAAACTGGTTGTCGGCGCGCCGGGGGACAAATACGAGCAAGAAGCCGATCGCGTGGCGGAGCAGGTGATGAGCATGTCTGCACCTGCCAGTCAGCCGCCAATTCAGCGGGCAACGGCACCCGAGGAAGAGGAACAGGTGCAAGCCAAGCCCCTCGCCGCTTCCATTACTCCACTCATTCAGCGCGATGCTGCACCTCAAGAGGAGGAAGAATCGCTACAAGCCAAGCGCGATGCTGCACCGGAGCAGGAGGAAGAATCTTTACAAGCCAAGCGCGACGGAGCACCGGAGCAGGAGGAGGAGGAATCGCTACAAGCCAAGCGCGACGGAGCACCGGAGCAGGAGGAGGAATCTTTACAAGCCAAGCGCGACGGAGCACCGGAGCAGGAGGAGGAATCTTTACAAGCCAAGCGATCGCCCTCTGCAACAGATGGCAGGTTTAATGCAGGCAGCGATATCGAAAGTAAACTCAGCCGCAGCAAGGGCGGCGGCAGCCCTTTACCCGATGAGGTGCGCGCGTTTGTCGAGCCTCGTTTGGGAGTCGATTTGGGCGACGTGCGGGTACACGCCGACAGCGAAGCGGTTCAGATGAATCGGGAATTGGGCGCTCGGGCATTTACCCACGGGCGCGATATTTATTACGGTGCTGGGGAGTCTCCTGCTATTTCACACTTGACACTGCACGAGTTGATTCATTCCGTGCAGCAGACGGGTTATTCGAGGAAGCTCGGCAGCGATTCCGTGCAGCGGCAGGAAGCGCCAGAATCGGCGAATGAAGCGATCGCGCCCCAGAGCGGCACTCTCGATCCGATCGCGGGGGAATCCCTCGGGAAATCCGGCGGCGATACAGGAGCGAGTGCCGAGTCAGTGCCGCTGCAGGTGAATGCTCAGCTCTCGCTGGCTTCTGCGCAAGACGAGGGAGCGCAAGAAAGCGGGCGATCGAAAGCAGATGCGGTGAGCAGCACCTTGGCTTTTGGCTCCAACGTCAGCCGGGGCGGCGTGACGGTTTCTGCGGGTGCCTTCGGCGAGGAGCTGGCGACGTACAGCGCAGACAGCATCAGTTGGACGACTGCCCCGGGCGCGGTGAACGTCAATGCACGCATTTTCGTGGACTGCAAGTGGGATACTCGAGATTTGGGGCGCACCAACGTATCGGGAGCGGCAGATGCCGCCGTCACCGCCGCTACTTGGAAGGATATCGCTAAGGATCTGAAGCCGGACTCAACAGGACGCCCGACTCGCGCGACTTATTGGGCGCAAGATATCACCGAGCGTCACGAGCAGTTCCACGCCAAGGATGACATCGATCGCGCGAAACTTTACCTGCCAGCGGCGCAGGCGTGGCTCAACAAGCAGGCGATCGCGGTTCCTGCGGGATCGGGCATGTTTGCTGAGATTCGCCGCCGATTCAGCATCGTGACTGAGCTGGCTCGCCTGTTGGAGAAGGTGCGCAGCGATGTAGAAGCTGACGGCTGGGCGTACTATCACAGCGTCGGAATTGGCGGCGAGGGGCGCGCCTATGCTGACGGCAAGGCTTCTTACCAGAAGCGCGTCGCTGACGTGAAGGCACGGGCGCGATCGGAAAAATGGCGCTAAGGGCGATCGCTCCAAGGAGGCGCGTGTATTTTTTTTTCCCGCCAAATCCCTTTATCTCGGTTACTCCAACCATGTCACAGGTTTGTCACTCCCTTCCCTCCCGACGCGAAGACGACGCGCGAGCCATCTCGTCGCGGCGGCGGCTTCAGTCACTCGGCTACGGGCTCGACGCCTCGGGGCTCGCCAAAGCCCTGCGATCGCCGGAGGTTTCTGTACGCGCTGAAGCCGCGTTTCTGCTGGGATACGCCGCCGATGCGTCTGCCGCAGACGTGCTGCAGCGGGCTGTGAAAGATGACTCGGCGCGGGTGCGCGTCGAAGCGGCGCTGGCGCTGGCGCGTTCGGGCAAGCCGGAGGAAGCCAAACCCCTCCTGCGCGCCGAACTCAAAGGGGAATTGTTTGAGGATGCTCCGCTCAGAGCTGCTAGAGCGCTGGCTCTGCTGGGCGAACCGTCAGGATACGGGCGGGTGATGGAAGCGCTGGCATCTCCTTTTCCTTCTAACCGCATGGAAGCGATCGCCGTGCTGCCTGCTTTTCTTCCTTTTGCCGGAGAAACGATTGGCGAACACGCGATCGATCCGGTGGGAAATCTCATCCGGGCGGCGTCGGATTCTGAGGCAATGTTGCGACGCGATGCCCTTTCCGCGATCGCCCTTACCGACGATCCCCGTGCCATTCCAGCCCTACAAGCTGCGCTGAAAGATCCTGACTCATCAGTCCGCGAGTTAGCGCAAAGCCTGCTCGATAACAGCGCGGAAACTGAGCGTGAATGCGAGTGAGAAATATGCCTAAAAAAAAGAATCTTGGCAAAAAAATTTTTGAGGAAGCCTCAAAACGAGCAAGCAGCGAGGCAGCCAGTCGAGAGCGCTTCCTCAAAAGTAACTTCCGGGCTAGGCTGGAAAGTTTTATTCCTTCTTCCTTGCGCTGGCTATTTCCTTTGATTGAGGAGTTCAGGCGCGAGGAAGCCCTAGAAGAGGAAGCAGCGATCGCTCCAACCCCTGAAATTTCAGAACCTAAAAAGCTCCCGTCAGAAATCGAATCGCTTTACAGGAAGTATCCCTGCACCAGTGGCGACCCTTTAAGCTGCGATCGCGCTCGACAAATTGACCCGCAACACCCTGAAAAATATTGTCAGGAATGCGGGTTTCCCGCTACATTACCCGCCAAGGCTGAAATCCTGGGCAGTCGCGGCAGATATCGCCTGGAAACTTTTATCAAGCGTCGCGGTATGGGGCGGATCTACGCGGGGGTTCGAGTTTCTGACAGCCGGCGGGTTGTGATTAAAGAATACCTGCTGCCCGAACGCTATTTCAACTCAGAAGAAATCAGCCAGCGCCAGCAAACTTTTGAGCGCGTGGCGGGCGTCAATTTAGCCGACGGGAGAGTGCAGGATTTTCGCTTGATTCAGCCCTGGGATGCGATCGCCGATCGCAACGAGGAACGCTGCTATCTCGTCACGAGAGGCGATCGGGAACTCTTCCCCACCTTGCGCGAATATCTGGCGATTAACGGAGCGATGACGCCTCAGCAAGTCCGCTTCGTCCTCAATCAAGTGCTGCAAACCCTCGAATTTCTGCACACTCAAAAATTTCGCCTCCCTTCCGGGCACGTCCAGCACGGAATTGCCCACGGCAATCTCGCACTCAATAGCTTGTTAATCGACCCCGAAAACTCATTTATTTACCTCTGCGATTTGGCTTTGTGGGAGCGCTTGTTTGACCCTTCACTCGCAGAAATTCCCAACCCTTCACCCGCCAGAGATTTAGTTGATTTAGGATATCTCAGCTTCTACCTGCTCGCGGGCGGCACGGTACACCCCGTTTCCGGCGAACCCCTCAATCCCCAAGACGAACAGCAGTGGCCGCCTGTAGATTTTCCTCTCCAGGGATTCATCCTGAAATTGCTCGGATTGAGCCTTCCGTTTGAAAGTGCGGAAGCCGCGCGTCAAGCGTTGTTGAAACTACCGCTCCAACCGGCAATCGCCGGAACTTTTTTACAAAAATTACCAGAAACCGAGGAAAAAGTCAAGAGCCCTCGTCCGATTTTTTGGCTATTGTGGGGGCTGAGTTTCGCGCTATTGGGGGCGCTGATTTGGCTTCTCCTTTCCAAACCTCAAGCGAGTGAAAGTGCTGGGGACGATCTTTTGCTCTGCTGCATCAAAGAGGTTGCGGGCGTTCCAGCCGGGAGCTTTACTTATGGGGGCGATCGCGAGGGAACCTGGAGTTACGTTCTCACGCAAGAAAATCTAATCGCGAGAGGTTCTACGCTCGAACAAGAACTGATTGAACGCCAGCCGAAATTGCAGTTGAATTACCAACCGGAAGCCTCCGGGGAAGACGCGATCGCAAAAGTCCGGTTAGAATTAACCGATTTTGCCGTCAGCAGTTTAGCGATCGGATTGTCTCCCGATTTGGGATATAAAGAATTTGCCTACGATGGCATCGTCGCCTTTGTCCCGTTTAGCTATTCCCAAAGAGAAAAAGGTCTGCCCCAAGCTTTGAAAGGAGAGATAAGTTTTGAAACCCTGCGCAAGCTTTATACAGGCGAGGTGGAAAATTGGAAGCAAATCGGCGGGCCAGATTTGCCCGTAAAACTTTACATTCCTACCGATAGCGAGGCGGTAAAAATATTCGAGCAGCGCGTACTCCAAGAAGACCGATATATCCGGCGCTTTAGAACTTTGTGGAAAAAAGAAGAACAGAGCGACTCTTTTTATAAAATTTCGCAGGGTTCGGAAATCGTGCAGTTGTCTGCGTTTCCCCTGTTGCGAAAAGTGATACAAGACTTTGAGCGGGATGGAACAGGAGCGATCGCTTTTGCGCCGCTCAGCCAAGTTTTCGGGCAATGTTCGGTTTATCCCCTCGCTTTAATCGAGGGAGAAAAAGCGCCCGTTCAGGTGTTAGTTCAAGATAGCGGCAAGCCCGTCGATCCGACAACAGACTTGTGCAATGATAAAGGGAGTTACCGCCCCGATCGCGAAGTTTTTACAACAGGACGCTATCCTTTGGGATACGCGATCGCCGCCGTCTATCCCAGAGATAACAGCCGCCCGCCTGCAGGGATAAAATTTGCAGAAATGCTGAGAACCGAGGAAGGTCAGCAATTGCTGAGCAAAACCGGGCTCGTGCCGCTGTATTCTACAAAGCGCAACTGAGGGCGATCGGGCAACCATTCGACCTTTGGCTAGTGTTCTTGCGATCGCCGCAACTCTAAAATGAAAAGTAGTTTTTAGGGTTGAAAATGGGCGCAGAGTCTGCCGGGAAAACGTCAGAAAAAGCCACTCCTACCCTGCCAATAGAGCCGTCGCTGAAACCCATTGGCGATGCCTCTGCCCCAGCAGGGTATGCCGCTAGTGCAGCAGTTCAGAGTCACTGCCAGCCAGAAGAACTATCAGCGATCGCCAAACTAGCCAGCAAGGTGCGCGGCGATCCTTTGCTAATGCGGCAGCTCTGCGATCGCGTCTGCGAACTGATGCTCGAAGACTTGCACCGCCAGCGAGAACGCAGCCGGCACTGTGGAGGGTTTTTGCAATGAATCATGGCCGAAACCTCAACGGCAAAGTCACCCGCGAGTTAAAGTACGTCACGGCGAATCGCTTTTATGTCGAGATCGACAGCCAGATTGCGGCGTCATTCACCGAGTGTCAGGGCTTGGGGATTAAGATCAAGTGCGATCGCTATGCCGAAGGAGGCGTCAACAACCAACAGCGGCTTTTTCTGGGGCAAACCGAATTTTCAGACATCACCCTCAAGCGCGGATTGACGGACGATCTCGCCTTTCTCGATTGGGTGAGTCAGATATTGACTGAGCTGATCGAAAACAAAGGCAAAGATGCAGACAAGCCCGGAAAAAACCTGCGCCGAAATGTCAACATTCTAGTTTTCAACCAAGCCGGAGAAACGATGCAGTGCTGGACGCTCATCGGTGCCGTACCGGTTGGCTGGAAAGCCCCGTCATTGCAAGCCAATTCCAACACCGTTGCGATCGAAGAATTAACCCTAGCCTGCGAAGGAGTCAAAATTTCTACGCATGGAAGCGGCAGCGGAGCTACAACAGGGCTCAAGCGCGATTCTTTAGGATATTTCTCAAGTCACTAGACAATGACAAACTCCTCAGACACGCGGTTCACTTCCAATTTTCCAGAGGCAGAAATCACTCCTTTGGAGCCGTTGGGATTGAAAAACCCCTTGCTTCCTCCCAGAAGGCTGGGACAGACATTTCTGTCGCCAAAATTCCTCTCTCCTTTGGGAGCAACTCCCCTAGCAGTTCTAGATACCTCAGCCTTCTTTTCGCAGGAAATACCGGGCTACAATCCGCCAGATACTTCTTTTCAGGATTTCCCATTTTTTGGAGAAACGCGATCGCTTCCAGAACCCCCTGAAACCGCAACGCATCCCGCCTCAACTGGCAGCCAACAAATTGCCGCCGTTTCCCCCATCCAAAAAGCCCCCGATTTTATGGCTTTTCAGGGAGAATCGCTGCCACAGAATCGCGAAAATCAGCCGACAGAAGAAACAACGTCCCCGCTTCAAAATCTTATTCAACCCCTTTCAGAAACAGACACCTTTTCAGTTGAATCCCCGCTAAACTATCCTGCACCCTCTCCCCCAACCCCTGCCGCGAATAAAAATGCCTCCGCTTCCCCTTCCTCTCAGGAGGGGGCAGGGGGAGGTGGGGAAAAAAGCAAAAATCTCGCCTCCTCACCTCTGCCTCCTACTCCCCTTTTAGAGGAAAAGAATTTTTCCGACTCACCCAAACAAACATCTGAAGCAATAAGCCCTAGTTACCAACCGACAGAGCCCTCTAGCTTGCACGAAAATACTGGGAAATTTAACTCAGAAATTGTACAGCCATTTCGAGAACCTGACTCTTTTAATAAAAGTAGCGCCCCCCTTGACACTGCCGTTGAGACTTCACCGCCAACAAACACAGGAGGTAGGGTTGAGCCCCAGCCAAACCCAACTCACACGACTTTCGAGAAGCCGGCAGAAATAGCGTCAGAGTCAGTAGATTTGTTTGAGCAACCGCCCAACCCAACTAACACGACTTTCGAGGAGCCAGGAAAAACAGCGTCAGAGCCAGTAGGTTTGTTTGAGCAACCGCCCAACCCAACTAACACGACTTTCGATAGTAAGAATCCACCAAAGCTAGACGCAGTAGGTTTGTTCGAGCAACCCCCCAACCCAACTAACACGACTTTCGAGAAGCCGGAAGCAACAGCGCCAGAGTCAGTAGGTTTGTTCGAGCAACCGCCCAACCCAACCAATACCGAAAATTTAGAAACTCTAGAAGCTTCGCCTCCTTCAGAAGAGCGCGTAAGTTTGTTCGAGCAACCGCCCAACTCAACCAATACCGAAAATTTAGAAACTCTAGAAGCTTCGCCTCCTTCAGAAGCGCGTGTAAATTTGTTTGAGCAACTGCCCAACTCCACAAACACGGAAAATTTAGAAAATGTAGAAGCATCTACAAACTTCACTGCGTCCATTTCGGAAGAAGAAACCCCAGAGCCAGAACAATTAAAATTTTCCGAAATCAAGCCATCACCGAACACTGCAGCACTCCCGCCCGCCGCGCCCGCCGCCGTGCCTGAAACGACTGCAATACCGCCGATTTTAGAACAAAAAACCCCGATTTACCTACAGCAAAAGGCAGATTTTTCTTCGCGGGATAGCTCGGCATCAGCAGCACAAACCCCTCTGCAAATTCCAGAAAATTTGCATGAAAAAATAACATCAAATCAGACAACTATGCCCCAAGTATCAGGGGAAGACTTAAATTCATTAGAGCCAAATAGCACGATAAAAATTAGCCAAAAAAGCGCCCAAAAAACGGGCAAAATTATCCAGAAATTGTCGGAAAATTTACCCTCTAAATCGGCGGAATCGGTACAGGCGATCGCGCCAATATCTGCCCCCACTTCCGAACCAGATAGTTTATCTTTGCCAGCAGTTCGCCGCCAGCCATTAAAAGTAGTCACCGATTCTACTGTCGGCGAAACACAGGAATTATCTGAAAGCTCCAAAATCGGGAATACACCCGCCCCTACATCCGTTACCTCCACCGTTCAAACTGCTGAAAATCAGGGGGATAAAGTAAGTATTCCGCAGATTTTTCCTGCGGCAACTGACGTCTTTACTCAGCAGCCTTCAGAGAACGCTAACTTATTAGAGACTGGTTTGCCTGGAGAAAATCCTACTTCAGAAACTAGAGCAACAGAAGCCACTGCCGTGCAGCCGATTTTGGAAACACGAGAGTCTCAACAAACGGAAATACTTTCAAAGAAAGACGAGCAAACTGCCGAGCTGCCAGTGCCGTTTTCTACAAGTGGGGAGCCTGAAAGTATTTTATCTGAGGATGCAGTTTCGGCTGAGCCGATTTCCGTAAATACTGGAGCGATCGCATCCCAATCTTTCCAGGCACCCCCATCGCCAAATCGTTCAGGCACGACGCCTTTAAATCAACCCGTTGTCCGAGCTTTTTCCGAATTAACTGCCTCTGAAACCAACGTTAAATCAGTGCCAGAAATATTACCAAAAATCGCAAAAAATGTCAAGCAACCTGGAGAAAATTTAGGTAAAATGGAAGGGGAAAAATTGGGAGCGATCGCTTCCAATTCAGACAGCGCCGCCTCGATGGCTAGCGAACAGGCGATCGCTCCCGCTATCGAAGCGCTTCCAAACGCACTTATCCCCAATAAAATACAGGCGAAACATCCTGAATCTGTCGGTAAAATTGAGGTATTTTTACAAGAAAAATTAACTAACAAGCCAACTATTCAGGCTCAACTATTGGAATCGGACAAAGTTGAAGCGCCTGCACAGAGTGAGCCAAATATTGCGCCAAATATTGCGCCAAGTCTTACGCCAAATATTCAGACGAAACTGCCTATTTCTGCGCAAGAAGCCGAAACAACTGCACGGGATGAGCAAATTGCTCAGCCACTTTCTCAGGCAGTTGTGCCTGAAAACATCGATGAAGCGGTGACGCCAGCCACAGCCCCGACAGAGATAGCGGCAGCGAACCCAGAAACCTTACAAGCCCGTTTTGAAGCAAACTCTTCCTCTCTGAGTGGCGAAAGATTTCCAGAGACAACCGCCCCCGTGCAGGCTTCTGAAATCTCGGCATCTCCAGAAACTTCTGTTATCAATAATCCCTCCGATATCGCACCGATAGCTCGTGCAGAATCAGGTGATTCCCGGCTGCAAGCGATCGCAGAAGAAGGAGAAAACGCCCCATCAGTTCAGCCAGAACCCTCAATTTCTGCAAAACAAGCCCTCAGCACGAACGGCGAAATATCCCTTCCCGATACGCCCGCGCCGCCTGTAGCGCGAGAAGAAGCGATCGCTGCAGGTGACTCTCCAGCCGCACCAGAAGGCGCATCCGAAGCCACACCTATTTCACCGATTTCGCAAGTAGAATCGAGCGATTCCCTGGAGAATTTCTCTCAAAAAATTCCTCAGTTGCCTGCGGTTTTGCAAAATATATCGACTCTACAATCCCTAGCTCCTCAGTCTCCCACTCTGGGTTCTAATTCTCCACCTGAATCCTTCCGGGGGTTCCCGCCCAACCTGCAAAAAATGCCAGCAGAAACCCTTGATTCTGAATCGGATAATTTTGTTAGAAATACTGCCATGCCAACCGTACAAGTGCCGCCCCTTACCGGCGAGAGAGAACCTTTCAGCCTGCAACGCTTTGCCGCCAATGGCGATCGCGCCTCCAACCAAAACGCCCAACCCACCGGGATGCCTTCTCGCACCGCAGCCATGCCAAATTCCTGGTCGAACATTGCTGAATTATTAGGCGAAAGTAGTGAAGATTCTCCAGCCAATTTTGGCACGCAAACTTTTACACAAATGGCGAGTTCCCTTGGGAGAGAAGAAAATAATTTTGACGGCAGAAGCCCCGAAAGTCCAAGCGCGAGTACAGGCGCGACAATCCCCGATGACGCGATCGCTGCTGATAGGGCACCGGCTTTCGCCAGGGAAGCGATCGCGCCCCCGACTCCCCCTAGCGAAGTCATCTCTACCGCCGAAAATCCCTCAAAAGAAGCAAAAGACAAAGATTCAGACAATCAAGAATCTCACAGTTTAGAAATTTTGGCCCGCGAAATCTACGGGCTGGTTCGGCAGCGTTTGGAAATCGAACGAGAACGGCGGGGGAATTACTATTCAGACCGCTTGCCTTTTTGAGTGTTCGATGCCTCGACTGAGCGCTGAAAGAAAATTAATTTCGCAAAATAGGAGGAACGCATGTCACTGGTTAAAGCAAGATTGCATCCCCTTGAAGGGGGAGATGACATTGAATTTATGTACAATCCGACTCAATTAGCCTTCAGTCGGAGCATTAGCTTGGAGCAAGCGAAAGGAGCCCGCACTGAGAAAGGACATAACAAAGTCAGTTTCAAACATCCAAATCCCTATTCCCTGAAAATCAGCAATATTGTCATAGATACCTACGAGAGCGGCAAAAACGCTCTGACCTACATCAATCAATTTAAAAAAGCTGTAGAATTCTCCCAAGGAGAAGGCGAAAACAAACGCCCTCCCGTGTATTTATTTGTCTGGGGCAAAGAAGAACACTTGCGCTGTTTTGTCAAAACGCTCAGCTACAAATTGACTCTATTTCTACCTGACGGCACGCCAGTAAGAGCGATCGTAGATTTGGATCTCGAAGAAGTCGATTTACCAATTTCTCAGCCCCGCGTCGGCGCTCCTGATGTTTCCCAAGCGATTCGCCCAATTGATAGCCGGCGCAACCGCCAAGCCCTTCAAAGATCGATGCCAGCCTCCAGCCCAGCGCTACAGCCAAATCGGGGCGCGACTGGATTGCTCGGGCAAGCACCTCAGCGATCGATTCCCCAGAGTGCTGCGCTTCACGCAACGGCTCGGCAATCCGCTCAAAGCGCTACTCAGACAGCGCAACAAACCGCGCAACAAGCCGCTCAACAAGCACAACAAACCGCACAACAAGCCGCGCAACAAGCCGCTCAACAAGCACAACAAGCCGCTCAACAAGCTGCTCAACAGGCGCAACAAACCGCGCAGCATGCGCAACAAACCGCACAACAAGCCGCTCAACAAGCACAACAAACCGCTCAACAAACCGCGCAACAAGCCGCTCAACAGGCGCAACAAACCGCACAACAAGCCGCTCAACAAGCACAACAAACCGCTCAACAAGCCGCTCAACAAGCGCAACAAACCGCTCAACAAGCCGCTCAACAGGCACCGACAGCACCCGGACAGGAAGCGGAGTAATTGCGATCGCCAATCCCTCCCACTGAATTACTCCCTTTCAACTCGAATATTACCTATTCTTCCTCTCTATTTTCTTCTCTCTGTGTCCTCTGCGTTTTCTGCGGTTCACAAAAATCCCCCAATCCCCCAATCCCGGCTCCAACACTTTTATCGAGGTAGCTATGGCAAACATCCCTTACATAGCCGATCTGATTTTAGAAATCGACGGTGAAGAAGCCCCCAAAAAACTAATGGAGGACATTCTGCAAATCTCCGTTGAAGAAAGCCTGCACTTGCCAGGAATGTTTACTCTGGTCATTCAAAATGCTTATTTTCCCGGACGCCAACAAGAGCGCCCCTGGCAGCATCAAGACTTATTCGCGATCGGCAAGTCTGTCAGGCTGCGATTCAGTTCCAGCACCACGGAAAACCACGAATTTCAGCAGAAAAAAGAAGGCGATATTTTGGAAGGAGAAATCACAGCAATGGAAACCCACTTCACCGAGGGCTCTCAGGCACCGATGGTGATTCGCGGATACGATGTTTCCCACCGCCTGCACCGGGGACGCTACAATCGCTCTTTTCAAAATATGACGGATAGCGATATCGTGAAAAAAATTGCCGGGGAAGTGGGGATAGAAATTGGCACGATTGACAGCACGGGTGCGCCTCACGACTACGTTTTTCAGGAAAATCAAACCAACATGCAATTTCTGAGAGAACGGGCAGCCCGAAATGGCTTCGAGCTGTTTGTACGGGATGGCAAATTAAATTTTCGCCAACCCAAGAGCGATCGCGAGTTGCACCTGGAATGGTTGAAAGAATTGCACGGGTTTCGCGTGCGGGTATCCAGTGCAGAACAAGTGAGTGCCGTAGAGGTAAGGGGTTGGGATTACAGCCAGAAACGCCCTATTGTAGAAACAGCGCAGGCAGAACGGGTTTTTACAGAAACCGAATATGGCAAAGGCAGCCAAACCAGCACGAGCTTTAAAGGCAAGCCGCCCGCGCCTAAAATGATTGTCGTCGATCGCCCGGTTTTTACGGCTAAAGAAGCCGATGTTATCGCGCACTCTTTATTTGACGAACTGGGAGGAGAATTTGTCCGTGCCGATGCCAGAGCTGAGGGAAATCCCGAAATTCGACCGGGGCGCGTCGTGCAACTGGAAGGCATGGGAAAATACAGCGGCAAATATTACGTCACCGAAACCCGACATTTTTTCCACGAACGAGTTTACATCACGGAATTTAGCGTGCGCGGATTGCGCGGGGGAGATTTGCTGGCAACCCTATCTCCTCAAACGCCCCTGCAACCCGGACAAACTTTGCTCGTCGGCATCGTCACGGATAACAAAGATCCCGAAGGTTGGGGGAGAGTAAAAGTAAAATTTCCCACCCTCACCGAGGAACATACGAGCAATTGGGCGCGGGTTGTTGGCACGGGGGCGGCGAATTTGCGGGGCTTTTACTGCTTGCCGGAAGTCAATGATGAAGTGTTGGTTGCTTTTGAACACGGCGACATTCATCGCCCTTATGTGATTGGCGGCGTCTGGAACGGCAAAGATGCTACGCCAGAAACCGTTGGCGATACGATTCAGGATGGCAAAGTTCGCTTGCGAACATTTCAAACTCGCGTCGGGCATAAATTGCAATTCGTGGACGAAGATAAGGGCAGCAGCAAAAAAGGAATTTACCTGGAAACGGCGGGCGGTCACAAAGTTCGCCTGAATGACAGCGACAGGCGCATAGAAATTGAAACCACTGGAGGTCACAAATTGACGATGAATGACATGAATCGGAGCATCGCTATGCAGTCTACAGGCAGCATTGAGATAAAAGCAAATACGACGATTGATATTAAGGCGAATGGGGTGATTACGGTCAAGGGTGCCCTGATTAAACTGAATTAGGGGCATTGGGCATGGGGAATCGGCTGAAGGGGCGGGTTTGTAAATATTGTTTTTATGCCGCCAAAATTGTTGGCCGAACCCGCTTTTACAACATTACTCAGCACTCAGCACTCACTACTCAGCAATCACTACTTAGCAATCACTACTCACCACTCACTACTCAGCACTCAGCACTCAGCACTCATTACTCACCACTCATTACTCAGCACCACGCAATAGGCACTTACTAATCACTATGGAAAAACCAGCAGCTAGACTTACCGATTCTGTGGCGCATCCTCTCCCGCCCGTGTTGACCGGAGGGCCGGGAAGTCCGAATGTGATTATCAACAATTTGCCAGCTTGGCGGGGCGTTCCTGTGGCATCTGCAGCCGCTTTGCAAGCCGCAAAAAAAGTGTCTGACGGCATTATTCAAGCGGCTGAAGCCGCTACTGTGGCGGCAGCAGGTACGCCTGGAGCTCCTGCTGCAAAAGCTGCTGAGGAAGCGACTAAATTATCTGTATCTGCAAGCATGAGCGCGACCGTCAGCAGCAGCGCTGCGGGTGCGGATATTCACAACTGTTCTACGCCGCTGCCCGCTCCTCCCCACGGTCCCGGCGTGGTGATTGACGGAAGCAGCACTGTGTTGATTAATAATCTCCCCGCTTGTCGCATGGGCGATACGATTTTAGAGGCGCTCGGTCCGCCCAATAAAATTACTAAGGGTTGTCCGACTGTTTTAATTGGTAGCGGTGGGGCGGCTCCCACTCTGCCGCCTGTCGATGTCAGCAAGCTGAAAGCTCAGATGGAGGAGCGAGCTAAAAAGGCTGCGATCGCAGCCAAACAAAAAGCGGAAGAGGAAGAGAGAAAAAAACAGAAAAATTAACTCTAGCGAATAGGTTGGGTTTCTTTCCTCAACTCAACCTACACATAGCGGTTATTTGGCTTCGCCAATCAAACTCAATCCTGCCCAGGCGGTGGAATCGGGATATTGTTTGAGGGTAGCTAGCATCGCCGCTCTGAGCGATCGCGCTTTGTCGCGCGTCTTTTTCAGATTGCGATAAAACTCTGCCATCAAATACGCAACAGAATCGTCTGGCGCTGAACTCTGAGAGATAATGATACTGGGAACGCCTGCTGATATCAGCGACAGTGCTATCGCGCTATACCCGTCGCCCGCCAGATTGTTCGCGCCTGCATCCCCCGCACTGATGACGACTAATTCGGCTTTTAGCTGCAAATTCAAGATTTCAGCCGCCGCGAGCAAGCCGCTGTCATTTCCAGAAGGAGCCAGCGCGATCGCTCCCGGTATTCCCATCCGCTGATTATCATCCAGCAATCCGTAAGTTGCGAAGTGAATGCTCTTGGCTTGCGGCAACTGTTCTAAAAAAGCGTTCTTCGTCGCTTGGTTGCCGAGTAAGGCGCGGGTTTTGAGCAACTGCGCCACTTCTAGGGCTTCTCGTTCCGCGCTCAAAAGTGGCGGCATCGGTTGCGGCAGCCCTCCCACCGCTGCTACAATACTCGGCATGGTGGGATTGCCCAGTACCAGCATTTTCTCTCCTGAAAATTCTCGCCGTTGCTGGCGAGTAACCGCCAAGATTTGAATAGAAGGCGCGGTAATAATGGTGTGGTTTTCAATTAGGTAAATGCCCTTCAGATCGGCGAGAGCGGCAAAGGGAACTGAGAGCAGTTCTTTGGGCGGAATGAAGGTGACGCGGGCGGTTGGATCTTTTGGCAAAAATTCTGCAATCGGTTCGATTAACACTTGATAGAGTTCCTGCAAGGGCAGCAAGGATTTTGCTTCCCGGCTGCTGGCAACCAGTTCCTCGATTGACGAAATGGGATAAATCGTTTTTTGAGAGCTGACGTCAATAGGGCGAAAAATAATTTCCCCGTTCGGCGGAATTACCCAAGCATAGATTTCTCGGTTAGAAATGACTGAATATTCGATAAAAGTAGATTCTTCCTCTCGGGCAATTTTTTTGAGTGATGCCAGGGTAGGAGCCGCAAACTGTCCGGGCGCGAGTTTTAAATCAGCTCTGACGGGATCGGATGGCAACCGCAGTTTCAGCAAATCCAAACTGTTTCTAAATCGCCCCTGTTCAGCGATTTCCAAGGCGGTTTCGGGCTGGTTTTGCGCGATCGCAACTTGCTGCAGCCCCCGATAAGTATTCGCCTGTTCTGGCAAATAATTCTCGGTATTGTCTAGTTTGGCTCTCAACCCTTCCCAAACTTTCACCGCATCCTGCAGCGTTTTTTGCGCTTCCTGAATCTTGCCGGTTTTTAACAATCCGGCTGCTAAATGATTTAAAGCAGCCCCTTCGGCGAGGCGATCGCCTTTATTTCTGGCGAGTTCTAGCTGTTTCTGATATAATTCATTGGCTTGCTCTCGCTGCCCTAAAGCTTCATAAGCGATCGCCATTTGATTGAGGGATTTAATTTCTGCTAAAATATCTCCGGCTTCCCGCGCCAGCGCCAACTGCTGCGGGTACAATTCCAGCGCTTTTTCGTGTTGCCCCAGCACTTGATACGCCGCCGCCATTTGCGCGAGAGACTTCATTTCTAGAGAGCGATCGCTCGTTTGACGCGCCAGCGCCAACTGCTGCTGGTACATCTCAATCGCTGGCTGATATTGCCCCAGCGCCGCGTAAGCCCGCGCCAAATTGTTGAGGGAACGCGCTTCTAAAAAGCGATCGCCTAGCTGCCGCGCAATCTGCAACTGCCGCTGGTGAAATTCTACTGCCAGCTCGTATTCCCCCCGCGACTCGTAAGTCAAACTGACATTCCCTGAAAACGCCGCTTCCTGTCTGGCATTGTCAAGCGATCGCCTCACGGATTCCGCCTGTTCTTCAAACTCTTTTGCCTCTTTTTCTTTTCCCAGCAAGAAATAAGTATTGCTCAAACTCGTTAAAACATCTGCCTCGCCCCGGTGTTCTCCAATCGCTTGCAATATTTCCAAACTCTGGTGATAAAATTCAAGCGATCGACCGTATTCTCCCAGAGAAAAGTAAATATCGCCAAAACGGCTGAGAACCCTGGCAACTCCTGCATTATCGCCAAACCGTTGATAAATCGACAAAGCTTGCTGTAACGGCTGAAACGCCGCCTCAAATTGACCGTTTTTATAGCGTTGAATTCCTCGCTCTAGCAATGCCTCTGCTTGCTCTGTGTAGAAATCTCGGTTTTCGGAAAGCGCCTGCGATACCGGCACAACGAGCATCGCGGCAGTGGCTACAGCAGCGATGAATGTAGAGGCGATAACTTTTATTTTTACAAGGCTGAATTTTTTACTTTGCATAATTTTTACTGCTTGCTTTTCTTCTCCCCCTCCCCCGCTCTCCCCCTCTCACCCTCCCGTCAATCCTGCATAATTTTCTTCGCCACTTTTTCCATTTCCAGACTGAAAGGATGAGTGGGATAGCGCAGGCAGAATAAATCGCTGCTGGCTAATTGCATCATTTCTTCGGAAACTGGCAAAATGCCGGCAACGGGAGCGCTGTAAATTTTTTCGACTTTCTGCCGCAAAGCGTTAAAATCTAAATTGTGCAGGGCTTTGTTGATGAGCAATAACAGTTTCGGTACGCGCAACTTGCGAGCCACTTCTACAGTCACGGCAGTGCCTTGAAAATCTTGATTGTCGGGACGTAAAATTAAAACGAGTACGTCGGATACAGTGAGAGAGAGCAAAGTTTCTTCGTTGAGCCCCGGGTGAGTGTCGATGAATAGGTAATCTAATTCCAGTTCGTCGGCTAAATCTTGAAACCCCTCATTGAGCAGTTCAAAATCGAATCCTTCCCGGAGAACGCGCGTAATGTCGGCAGCTTTGATGCTGGAAGGAATGAGGTAGATGGCACTGTCGGGCGATCGCATTTTTCCGAGAACTGAGGTAACGTCGCAAGCAGCGTCTTCAATATAACAGCGCCCCCACAAGTAATCATTGAGAGTGTGCTTGATTTTTTGCTCGTCGAACCCGAACAAAACGTGAATTCCTGGCGATTGAATGTCGGTATCCACAATTCCCACCCGCTTGCCGTGGCGAGCGACGAGAGCAGCGAGATTAGCCGTCGAGTTTGACTTGCCCGTACCCCCTCGGAATGAATGGATAGAGACGATTTGGGACATTTTTATACCTCTGGGTAATGGGGAAAGCGCGACGCGAATCGTCCGGGAGCCATAACGGTTATGAGTAGCACCTTAATTGTCTGGAAGGAATCTATCTTGAGAGGGATTTACCGGGCAGGGCGTTTTTTTAACCTGATTCTAGGGCAATTCGAGCCGTTATTGCCGGGTGATGGTCAAGTATTTTTGCTCAGTTTAGCGATCGAATTGAGCCGATAAAACTTAAACGCTTCCATTTGTTATTTTAGTAAAAACTTGCCAGTTTGGCAACACGCTGCTGATGTCAGCGTGTAAACTATTTTCACTAAAGTTTCGAGTCAAGCGCCTGCTCTCATTCACGATTGGAAAGCCTCAAAGAAGAGGGGGAAACATGCGATTTACCTCAATAAATTTCATGCAACTGGTGGCAGTCGGAACCCTGAGCGCGATTGCGGGCGGTGCCCCAGCACTGACACAATCCATCGTACCTTCGGCAGACGGCACGAACACGCTCGTCACTCCTTCTGGCAGTCAACTCAATATCACTGGCGGCAGCACTTCTGGGGATGGAGCAAATCTCTTCCACAGTTTTCAGAAATTCGGCTTGACTCAGGGCGAGATTGCTAATTTTATATCGAATCCCTCGATTAGAAATATTTTAGGTCGAGTGACGGGCGGCGAGGCTTCTTATATTAATGGCTTAATTCAGGTAACGGGGGGAAATTCCAATCTCTTTCTAATGAACCCAGCGGGGATAGTATTTGGAGCAGGTGCCCGCTTGAACGTGCCGGCTGATTTTACGGCGACGGCGGCAAATGGGATTGGTTTTGGGAACTATTGGTTTAACGCGATCGGTGCGAATGACTATGCTGCTTTGGTGGGAATGCCCAGCACGTTTGCTTTTACCATGTCTCAACCCGGGACGGTTTTGAATTTGGGCAATCTTGCCGTTGAATCGGGACAAAATCTGACTTTATTGGGGGGGAATGTCATCAGTACAGGGAGCATAAAAGCGCCGGGGGGTGAAATTGCAATAGCTGCCGTGCCGGGTGAGAGTTTGGTGCGGCTCAGTCAAGAAGGAATGCTGCTGAGTTTGGAGGTGAAACCCCCTTTAATGGCAAGCGATCGCCCTGCAAATTGGACGTTACCGATTGCCTCGGTTCCCCAACTCCTCACCGGGGGAAATTTCAATCACGCGACGGACTTAACTGTCAATCCAGACGGCACAATTCAGATAACCGGTTCCGGCATTCAAATAGAGAGCGGCGATGTGGTAGCGCGGGAGGTTGTCGCCGGTACGGCAACTCTGGCAGCCAGTCACAATTTGACTTTAGCAAACAGCCAGCTCAATACAACGGGCAACCTGAGTTTGCTAGCCGGCGATACGCTGCGAGTACGAGACAGCGCCACACAGCCCTTTATTGCGGCTGCTGGAGGAGATTTGCTCGTTCAAGGCGATCGCAACGTCGATATTTTTGCCTTAAATCACCCGGCGAGCGGCTTGTTTTCTGGCGGCAATATGGTACTGCGTTCTGCCAGCACCGTCGGAGGCGATGCTCACTACTGGGTAGGGAGAAATTTTCGGATTGAAAAATTAGACGGGACTCTGGGCAATTTATTCAGTCCCTACGATCCCGTGATTCGCGCCAGCGGCGACGTTTCTTTTGAGAGCTATTCGGGGGCTTCCTTGCACATTTTGGCTGGAGGCAGCGTGACGATTGCCGGCGATGTTTTTATTACAGGAGCCGATACTCTGTCGGGTGCTTTGAACGAGACAGTCGCGCTATCGGACGGCAGTACAATTACTATCGACGGCAGCGCTGAAGAAACGCTCGACATCCGAGCGGGCACGACCGCGTTCGGCACCCCCGGCATCACGGGCGATCCTTTTGGGTTTACTCCCAATCCCCCCGCTACTGGCGGTACTCCAACGAGTGCGAATATCGCGATCGGCAATATCCGCAGTGACGGAGTTGTCTTTTTAACCAATCAGTACAATCCCAATACTTCGCTGCCTGGTGGAACGATTCAAGTAGGAGAGATTAATTCATCGAGTGGCTCGGTTTTCATTGACAGCCGCAGCAATATTATTCTCAACAATGTCAATACTTATTTTGCGATGGAGTTTGGCAACGGCGGCGATATCAAGGTGCTGGCTGCTGGCAGTATTGCGGCGGCTGACTTGGATGCTGGAGGCGATTTTAATGGGGGCAATATCTCGCTGATTGCCGGAACTGGGATTACTGCTAGCAACATCAGCTCGGATGGGAGTGACAGTGGAGGGGATATCAGCCTCGCGAGCAACAGTGGCGCGATCGCAACTGGTACTTTAAATTCTTCTTCTGCAAATGGCACTGGCGGCGCGATTCTCTTATCTGCTCCTGCTGGTGACATCACTGCGGGCAGTTTGAATTCTCGCTCTAGCGGTACTGGCAATGGCGGTAACGTGACGGTGAATGCGGGCGGCAGCGTTACTGCGAATGACATTAGTGCGATTTTAGAAGGTGATGGAACCGGTGACGGCGGCGATATCAACGTCACGGCGGGCGGCGATATTTCTATCACTGGCAACGGTGTTTTGACGTTTACTAACAGTGGCGGCGGCGGCAATATTACCCTCACGGCTGGGGGCAATATTTCTACAGATGACATTTATTCGATTGGCTCCTCCAGCAGCGGCAATATTTCTCTAACCAGCGGCGGCACGATTGACACGACTTTAACAGACTCGACGCCAGGACCTATTTTTTCTTGTTCTGGCAGTGGCAATGTCTGTACTGGCGGCAGCGGCACGGGTGGCAATGTCACCCTCTCGGCTGCTGTGGGAATTATTGCACAAATTAATGCTACGGGTGCGGCGGGTGGCGGCGATATTAGCATCACCAGCGATGAAATTAATGTTACTGCAATCGCGAGTAACGGCGGCACGCTCTTGCTTCAGCCTTTTACGCCCAGCCAAAATATCGCGATCGCTTCTTTATCGGATAGCGGCGCGGAAACTTTAGATTTAACCGCCTCCGAGCTGGCTGGTTTAGCTGATGGGTTTAGTTCAATTACTATCGGGCGAAGCGATGGCAGCGGTACTATTACAATCCTTGGCGACGTAACTTTTAACGATCCGCTAATCATTCAATCTCCATCGGGAGCCGGCGCGATCGCATCGACTGGCGCAACGATTGCCGTCGCGCCGGGAAATCCTATTTCCCTGACGGCAAATCAGAATATAAGCAGCGGCAATATTACTGCACCGGGTGGGAATATATCTTTAACTAGCAATAGCGGCGCGATCGATACTTCCGCCGGAACTTTAGCGTCAAATTCCGATAGCGGCAGCGGCGGTGCTATCCGCCTGCAAGCAGCAACGGCGATTATTCCTGGCGATATCAATTCGAGCGGTTCTGCTGGCGGAAACCTCGACTTTTTCGGTGCCGTCAATCTCTCGAAAGACGTATTTTTTGATACGGGAATCGGCGCGGGCGATATGAATTTTAACAGCACGATTGACGGCAGTCAAGTGCTGACACTTGCTGCGGGCACGGGCACGATTCGGTTTGGCGGGGCTGTCGGCGGAGTGACGCCCTTAAGCGGGCTGAATATTCTCAGTGCCGGGAATATTGAAATAGCAGGCGGCAGCGTCAATACTAACGGCAACCTCACGGTTAACAGTCCGATCGCTTTGACAAATTTAACCACATTCAATGCGGGTGCAGGCACGATTGAATTTAACTCCAGTTTGGCGGCAGGCAGCAATAACCTGATTCTGACAGCCGACGAAATTAATTTGGCAGGTGGGGAGAATTCTATCAGCAGCAGCGGCGCTATTGTATTTCAAACAGCTACCCCGAACCGAAATATTGAAATTGCTGGAAATGGCACAGCTAGTGGGTTAAATTTGACAGCAAGCGATTTAAACGCCTTGCAGGATGGCTTTAGCAGTATTACAATCGGACGGGCAGAGGCGAACAGTTTGGTTAATGTTAATTCTGTTACGTTTAAAGATCCAGTAACCATTCAAACGGGAAGCGCGATCGCAGTGAATGGCGCGATCGCGGGAACGGGCGAGGCTTCTATTACTTTGAACGCTCCTGCAATCGCACTCAACTCCGATATTTCTACCGCCGACAGGGATATTTCGATTAACGGCAATACTCAACTCGGTGCGAATGTTACTCTCAGCACGGGGGGGTGAAACCGGAGGCAATCTTTCCATTAACGGGACAATTGACGGCAGCAACAATCTCACCCTAGAAACTGGCAGTGGCGATATCATTATTAATGGAGAAATCGGGGCGAGTTCTCCTGTGGGCACCCTGGCGATTGACAGCGCCAACAACGTCACGATAGGGGCAATTACCGCCGCCAGTCTCGCGCAAAATTCCGGCAGCGGCACGACAACCTTTAACGGCGCGATCGCAACAGGTAGCCCCAGCGGCATCACTCTGGCGGGCAGCAATTTTATTTTCAACAATTCCATTACTGCCACCAATGGCGGCGGAGTCACGCTCGATAATAGCGGCACCGTTTCGCTTGCTGCTCCGGTAAACTCTGCTGGGGCATTCAATCAAGTCGGACTCGGCGCGGTTTCTGTTGCTGGCGACATTACTGCTGCTAACAATACTATCAGATTTAGCGGGGAAGTGACGCTTTCAGGCGATCGCGCCTTCAATGCCGGAACGGGTACAATTGCCTTCGACAATCGCTTAAATGCACTCAACAGCGCCCTGACTTTAACAGCCGACGAAATTGATTTGAGGGGCGTTGTTTCCGGCACCGGCACTTTAGTGCTGCAACCCGCTACAGTCGAACGAGCGATCGAGATCGCGGGTTCTGGCGATACAGAAGCTTTGGATTTAACAGCAGCAGAGATTTCCCTCTTAGCAGACGGTTTTAACTCTATTAACATAGGGCGAAACGACAGCAGCGGCGCTGTGACAATTTTTAACGACGTGACTTTTCAAGACCCCGTTAAAATTCAAACAGGGTCTTCTATAACTGCATTGAGGGCAATTTTCGGCACGGGAATCGAGCTGGAAGCAGGCAGCAATATTACCGCCGCGAATATCACCTCGCCGGGAGGAATTGCCCTCACCAGCAGTGGTGGCAATATCGATACCAGTGCCGGCACGTTAAACAGTGCTTCCAATACTGGCGCGGGCGGCGCAATTTCCCTAAAAGCGGCGGGAAATCTCGCCAGCGGGGATATTATTTCTCATTCAGATGCGGGCAGTGGCGGCAATATTTCCCTAGAAAGTCAGGCAGGAGCCGTGACAAGCGGCAACGTCGATTCTAGCGGCAGCACGAGCGGCGGGAATATAGCCATTATCGCGCGCGATCGCATTGCGGCGCGACAGATAAATTCCAGCGCCATTGCTGGCAGTGGCGGCAGTGTCACCCTCGATCCCAGTGGCGACATCGAAATCGAATTCATCAACGCGCAAGGAGGCGCGAACGGCAGCGGCGGAACCGCTGACATCACCACCGAAAGTCTTTTCCGAGCAACGGGAACTTTTACAGATCGAAATGGCATATTATCCAGTATTTCGACTGCGGGCGGCGCGGGCGGCGGCGCGATTGTCATTCGGCACGGAGGCGGCGCGACGACTCCTTTTGTCGTTACCGGCGGCGGCACCAACAATGGAACTGCTGGCAATATTACAACCGGTTTAGGAGCGGAAGAAACCGTTAAACCGGGCTCTTATTTGGGAGAATTCGCCCAAGGAAACGTACAAGTCATTACTTCCCCAGTTCCGCCAGAACCAATTCCAGAACCCGCACCAATTCCAGAACCCGCACCAATTCCAGAACCCGCACCAATTCCAGAACCCGCA
>CAYOOD010000004.1:56326-56489 GCA_964405435.1 uncultured bacterium | reverse complement strand
CCAACTCCAGAACCCGCACCAATACCGACGCCGACGCCAATACCGACGCCGACGCCAATACCGACGCCGACGCCAATACCAGCGCCCGCACCAATACCGACGCCGACGCCAATACCAGCGCCCGCACCAATACCAGCGCCCGCACCAATACCAGCGCCCGCAC
>CAYOOD010000004.1:0-56072 GCA_964405435.1 uncultured bacterium | reverse complement strand
ACTCCAGAACCTCCGCCAACTCCAGAACCTCCGCCAACTCCAGAACCTCCGCCAACTCCAGAACCTCCGCCAAACAGCGAACTCTTGCAAGACATCGAGGGGAAAAAGCTTGTTGGCACAAATGTTACCGCAGAGGTCGGTAGTTCCTCAGAAACAGCGGCTCTCGATACAGCGAGGCTCCTGCGAGAAAGCCTGCAGCGATCGATCGCAAGCGGTAATTTAAATGAAGCAGTACCTCTGGCAGAGCAACTCAGAAGTCAGGAATTTGAAAATTACTTCGGGGAAAAATTGCCTGTCAACACTGAGCTATCAGTCTCTACTGCAGCGATCGCATCTACCCTGGGCACCCTAGCCAACCAAACCGGAAAAACCCCAGCGATTCTTTACATCTTCGCCCAACCGGAGCAATTACAACTGGTATTAGTCACCCCCGAAAGCAAACCCGTTCTCCGAACCGTACCCGAAGCCAATCGCGCCGCCCTGCTCAAAGAAGCAGACGCCTTTCTCAATCAAGTAACGAATCCCATCAAAAAGAATACAAAGACTTACCTCGCTTCCTCGCAAAAGCTCTATCGCTGGCTGATTGCGCCCCTGGAAGAGTCGCTGCGATCGCGCGGCACCGACACCCTCGTCTTCTCCCTCGATAAAGGATTGCGATCGCTGCCCCTAGCCGCCCTGCACGACGGCAAGCAGTTTTTAGTCGAAAAATACAGTATCGGCTTAATTCCCAGCCTGAATTTAGTCGATACCCGCTACAAGAGCCTGAGAAACTCTCAAGTGCTGGCATTCGGGGCGTCGCAATTCAACTCCCAAGATTCCTTGCCTGCCGTGCCCGTGGAATTGTCCACCATTACCGGGCAACTTTGGACGGGAAAATCTTTCCTCAACGAAGCCTTCACCCTGAAAAATCTCAAAGTGCAGCGGGAACAGCAACCTTTTGAAATCGTTCACCTCGCCACCCACGGAGAATTCAAGCCGGGGAAACCGAATAAATCTTACCTCCAGCTCTGGAACGAACAGTTAAAATTAAATCAACTGCGCGAATTGAGATTGCACAATCCCCCGGTAGAACTATTAGTGCTGAGTGCCTGTCGCTCCGCCTTGGGAGACGAAACAGCCGAATTAGGCTTTGGAGGTTTAGCCGTAGCAGCCGGCGTCAAATCAGCACTGGCGAGTTTGTGGTATGTTTCCGACGCCGGAACCTTGGGGCTGATAACCGAATTTTACCAAAATTTGAAGACTGCGCCGATTAAAGCGGAAGCCCTGCGGCAAGCACAAATCGCCATGATTCGAGGAGAAATGCGCGTCGAAAAAGGACGACTTTACGGCATAGCCTCGGCTGCCGATGGCGTGCCGCTATCGCCAGAACTCGCCGACTTGTCAGAGCCCAATCTATCGCATCCCTATTTCTGGGCAGCATTTACGATGATAGGCAGCCCGTGGTAAGTAAATTCGACTTTAGTCGTATAGCTACCTTCTGGCAAAAATGTTAGTACAGTGCTGAGGAAAGAGTGCTGAGTGCTGAGTATTGAGTGCTGAGTGCTGAGGAAAGAGTGCTGAGGAAAGAGTGCTGAGTGCTGAGGAAAGAGTGCTGAGGAAAGAGTGCGTAGTGGCTTTTCGCGAAAAGCCACTACAGGAGTGCTGAGGAAAAAGTGCTGGGTGAGTCGTTTGGGAGAACAAGCTAATGAAAAAGCCTTTTTTTGAAAAAATGAGTGTAGCGGCATCTGCTGCAAGAAAAATCTCATTTCTTTTAGTCGGGTTTTACTTTTTATTATTTTTTAGCTTCCCGAAAACCCTGCAAGCTCAGCCAGAATTAAAGGATTTTGAATATTGGGCGGGATTGTGCGAATTGCTGACAGACGGAAAAAAATATGAAGAAGCCCTGGCGGCGTGCGATCGCGCGATTTCCATTAAAAGCGACAGCGCTACAGTCTGGGCAAATCGCATTTCTGCCCTGCTGAATTTGAAAAAATATGAAGAAGCCTTAGTGTCATCCGATCGCGCCCTCCGCATCAAATCCGACTATGCCCTAGCACTAGCCGATCGCTGTTTAGCACTGACAGAATTGGGCAGGCATTCTGAAGCAGTCGCTGCTTGCGATCGCGCCCTCCGAGCTGATGGGAATTGGGGGAAAAATTCCCCCGCATTGGCGTGGTATAATAAAGGCTTAGCACAGGCGCGTTCGGGCAACCAAAAAGAAGCGATCGCGGCATACGATCGCGCCCTTGCCATCGATTCCAGCTACGCAATTGCATTAACAGGGCGGTGCAGCTCCCTAGCAGAATTAGGCAGCTATTCCGAAGCCCTAGAAACGTGCGATCGCGCCCTGAGAGAAGAGAATGGCAAATGGGCAAACGGCACCCCGGCAATTGCCTGGTACAATCGCGGCAGAGTGCTGAGAAAATTAGCGCGGTATGAAGAAGCAATCGCCTCCTTAGATAAAGCGATCGCGATCGATTCCAGCGACGCCCAAATATGGACAGAACAAGGAATCATTTTTGCCGCATTGGGAAAGCCAGAACGAGCGCAAACCTCCTATGAATGGGCGCTAAAAATTAACCCAAAATATTCTTTAGCGTTAGCGCAGCAGTGCGCCGCCCTGAACAAATTAGGCGACTACCAAAAAGCCCTTACCGCCTGCGAAAGCGCCCTGCAAGGAGATGAGAATTGGGGAGAGGCTTCTCCCGCCATAGCGTGGGGCGGGCGGGGCAATTCCCTAACCGGATTGGGCAACTATCCTGAAGCACTAGCCTCGCACGATCGCGCGATCGCTCTGCAAATTGACTCCGCCGAATTGTGGAACAACCGCAGCGTTACCCTCTGGTATTTGGAAAGGTACGAAGAAGCCTTAACCGCCACCGATCGCGCCACAGATATTAATGCAAAATATTCGCAAGCGTGGTACAATAAAGCCAGAATCCTCAAAACATTAGAACGGTATGAAGAAGCCGTAACCGCCTACGATCGCGCGATCGAAACCTACAGCAACGCCGACAAACGCCCCCTCGCCGATATCTGGGCAAATCAAAGCGTCGTGCTGTGGAAATTGGGGCGATATTCGCAAGCCCTCGCCGCGTGCGATCGCGCCATCCGCATCAATTCAGATTCCTCCCAAGCGTGGTATAATCGAGGCGTGGTGCTAGTCGATTTAGCCCGGTATGAAGAAGCCCTAACCGCCTACGATCGCGCCATACTCATCAACCCCCATAATACTTATGCCTACGCAGGAAAAGGCGTCGCGCTGTTAAAATTAGATCGAATAGAAGCAGCGATTTCCGCTTTTGAAGAAGCGTTAAAACTCGACCCCAAAAACCCGATAGCCAGTCAAAACCGCGACACTCTCATGCAGCGCTTGGAAGAAGAAAAAAAGAACCCCTCTATTTTATAGAGGTGTAGGGTATTCTGCCATTCGGGCGAAGCGATCGCTAAAAGCAGTTTTCTTTCCCTTGTGAGCTACATCAGAAACCCGGCTTCTTCAAGAAGCCGGGTTTCTACCCTGGAATTCATCGGACTGAAAAACTCTATATAAAGTCCAAATACGCTAAAATTTCTCCGGATATGGCGTTGTTATTTGAGTTGTGAATTACTCCTTATTCTAATTTTTTTAAAAAATTGAAACAGAGAAAAAACGCCGTCACTTTTTAGAAGTGACGCAGCCTAACGGAAGCCATCTATTTTCCGGTTATTTGCGAATAGCTAAAAACCGACTAATATCGTCGATAATCCTGGCTTTAACCGCCAATGATCGAAAACGCTGAGTCTATAAAGTTTTTGATAAAAGTTGACGGTGAAACCCCCGGCGTGCTATCATACGCAAAATGCTTTCCCTGTCAAGCCTAACATTTAAAATCTAACTTCCCATGACTTTACCCGTCGGAACAGCAGCCCCCGCTTTTACTGCCAAAGATACAACCGGCAAGACTGTTAAATTATCGGATTTCGCAGGAAAGCTCCTCGTTTTGTATTTCTATCCCAAAGACGATACCCCCGGCTGCACGAAAGAAGCGTGCAGTTTCCGGGATTCGTGGAGCGCCTACCTCAATCAAGGCATTGCCGTGGTGGGCGTCAGCCGCGATGACGAAACATCTCACCAACAATTTACTGAAAAGTTCCACTTGCCTTTTCCCTTGTTAGCTGATGTCGATGGTGCGATGACGAGGGCTTATGATGTGGTAAAAGGTGACAAAGCCAAGCGCGTTACTTACGTCATCGATAAAATCGGCAGGATCGCGCAAGTTTATGAGGGCGACACGCTCAATACAGAAACTCACGCGCAAGATATTTTGAGGAGACTGATTTAGACGGAGGACTTTAGTCCTCACTACGAACGAGGAGGACTAAAGTCCTCACGGCGAACGAGAAAGGAGGGCTGAAGTCCACACGGCGAACGAAAATTCGCTTTCATTCACTTGCCAGTGTTATAATTTTTAAGAAAGCATAAAAACACTGAGGAGCCAGCATCTATGACTCTATCTGTAGGGACAACAGCGCCGGACTTTACCGTCAAAGATACCAACGGCAACACGGTGAAATTGTCTGATTACAAGGGCCAAACCGTTGTTTTGTATTTTTATCCGAAAGATGATACTCCGGGCTGCACGAAAGAAGCCTGCAGTTTCCGAGATTCCTATAGCGAATATCAAGGCAAAGATATCGTCGTGCTGGGTGTGAGCATGGATGACGAGGCATCTCACCAACAATTCACCCAAAAATTCAGCCTGCCTTTCCCGCTCCTGGCAGACGTAGACGGTGCGATTACCAAAGCTTACGATGTCTCTGGTGGCAGTTACGCCAAGCGCGTCACTTTTGTGATTGACGGCACGGGCAAAATCGCGCAAGTCTACGAAGGCTCTGGCATCAACACGGCAACCCACGCTACAGATATCTTGGCTGCGATCGCCCTTTAAGGGTGTTACCCTTGGGGGGAAATACCACTTTAATTCCTCAAAAGTAAAACTAGGAAAGTTTTCCAGTGTCTAACTGCCTGCAGCACGTCTGCGGGCAGTTTTCTTTTCACCGATAGGGCGCTGCTGCTGCTAAAGTGAAGGTGAGGCAAGTTAGTTACAGCCAGCATTAAATCAATGTCGTTTAGGGATTCTGTCAGCTTGAAGATTCTGCAAGATACTTTTTTTAAAGCGTCGCCTGTGGATTCTAGCCGTTTGGGCGATCTCCAAAAAGCAAAGGTGGCGGCGGCTCGGACTCTGGAAGTTCGCCGCTACAGGGCTGTTGATGGCCATATCCAGGTCGAACTCGACAGCGCGATCGCGCCCGTCGGACAATTTGGGTATTTCTACGAAAAGCACGTTCAACTTGTCGAAACTTCGCCGATTTTTATTTTCGGTCAAGACAATCCCTCTGCCGTGCCCCCTGGCTGTTCCCTGCTGGCGATCGCCCGAGACACCCTCCTCAAACTCCAACCAGAAGATTCATCGCAGCTCGACGCTTACGAGCAAATCTCCGTCTCTGCCGGACAGACTTTTTTTCTCCTCGGCTATGCCAGCGTTGAAGGACACTTTCGAGTCACTTTCTTGAACCCAATCCCCAACTTTGGCAAAATCGGCTATCTTTATGCCCCGGACGTTCAAATTCTCAAAGACGGCATAGAAGACGTGCCGTTTAACCCCAACGCCATTAACCTGACAGTCCTCAAAACCACTGCCTTTAAAAAGCGTCCGGTTGCTGCCGCCACCCTCCCACCCGATGAAAAAACCACCCTTCCCATCGGGATGATTTATGGCGTTGCCGGTTACTTATTTGAAAGCGGACATCTGAAAGTCACTTTCACAGAAAATTTGCCCAATTTTGGCAATACTGGTTATTTATATCCTAACTTCGTACAGTTGAGCCGTGGCAGCACCTCTTTTACCTATTTGCCAGTAATAGACTTTATCGGGCCGTCAGAATTTTTAGCCAAACAGCCCATCACGCTCAACGGCACTTTTGACCCGCAAAAAGTCGCAAAAGTGACAGCGATCGCCGAGGATAATTATCCTCTCACCGTGACACTCAATCCCCCGTTAAGCCGCTGGCAGGTTAGATTAGATCGAGGATTTCAGGAAGCCGGCGCTCGCTGGCTGCGACTTGAAGCCGCAAACAGTAACGGTGAAGTGATTGCCAGCCAGATAGCGAACATTACCGTCACCGAGGATGCCCTGTCAGTTGGGCGATCGCTCAGTTTGAAGGTAACATCTGATACTTTTTTTAAGTCTATTCCTGTAGATTCTACCACTCTGGAAGCACAACAAAAAATCATCATTCAAGCCGGACAAACCTTCAGCATCCGCAAATACGGACTGGTAGACGGGCACTTGAAAGTAACCCTCAATACTTCAGTGCCGCCCGTGGGAAATTTTGGCTATTTTTACGAAGGCGACGTGCAGCTAAGGAAAGGGGAAAAAGTTCTCAAATTTGACGCAGAGAATGTAGTAACTAATCCAATCATTGCCCAGATGGTTTTAGAAAAAACAACGCTCCTGAAGGCAAAACCCGTTGATTCATCCGATCTGGCAGACAATGAAAAAATTACCTTAGTTGGCGGTAAAAGCTACAGCATCAGCGGCTATGCGAGTTTCAAAGGTCACTTTCAAGTAACGCTTACCGAAGCGATTCCTGGTTTTGGGAATGTCGGATATGTCTATTGGCGTGACGTCCAAATCATAAAAGATGGGAAAACTTTGCCCTACGATCCCGATGCTTTGACGGTGACGATCGAACAGACGACAGCCTTTAAAGATCGACCGATTAATGCGTCTGAATTGAGCAATACTCAGAAAGTGACGCTACAGGCGGGAATGGTTTACGGAGTTGCCGGCTATTCCCTAGAAAGCGGGCACCTGAAAGTTACCCTAACCGAAGAATTTCCGGGAGTTGGCAACACGGGTTATCTCTTTCCGAGTTATCTCAAGATGCGGCGGGGGGGTGAAATTTTCGACCCCTTGCAAAATCAAGGAGAGATGAACGTGCCGTATTTTTCTCAGCGGGACAATCCCCGCTTTTACTGGTCAACTTGCAACGTGACTTCGATCGCGATGGTTTTGTATTACTACGGCATTCGTCCCCGTTGGGGCGGGCAGTTGGAAGACGAACTGTTGCAGTGGTGTTTTGACCGATATGGCGAAGGTTCTCAAACGGAACACAGCGTTCTTTCCGAGCTGGTTCGCGCTTACGGGCTGGAGAGCAGTTTCAGCACGACGCGGACCTGGGCACAGGTGAAAAATGAATTGGCAAATCAGCGTCCGGTGGTCATCGCTGGGGACATGACGGCATCGGGACACATTCTCTGCGCGATCGGCTACAATTCGCGAGGTTTAATTGTGAATGACCCCTGGGGAAATGCCCTCACCGGTTATGTCGATACCGAAGGGCGGAAATTGCTTTATCCTTATGATTATTTGGATCGGGTGGCGGGGCCTGATGGTAAAATTTGGGCGCATTTCATTCGGAAAGAGTAAGGGTTTCGCTTCCGGGCATTGTCCGGAAGCGAGAGAAAATCGATCGTTACTTACGGCTGTGAAATCGGAGCGATCGCCGGGTTATCGGGCGCGGCTTGCTGTTGCGCTTCTTGGATGCGCTTTAGTTGTTGTGCCCGGAAATTGTCGGCAGCAGAATTGAGATTTTCCTGCTGTTCGGCAGTGAAATCATTCATGTTCGTAAGCGTGCCCATTTGCGCGTTGTGAATGAGATCGTACACGTTGAGATCTCCGCCGCCGCCGGAGAAAGAGCCTCGCTCATTGGGAGAAGGACAGCCCTGCAAGTTCTGGGCATCGCTGCAGGTTTGCGCCAGGATTGATTGAGGCAGCGCGATCGCTCCCGCACCTGCTACCGCGAATGCCGCCAGAATCAACCAGGGTGAGGTCTTGCTTTTCATAGTGGTGATGTGAACGCTACTGTTGAGTGACAATTTTATCCGAGCCTAGGTTTGGCTGCTAGGTTCCCCTATTTTCCCTGACTGAGTGCACCCGCTTTGAACTCAAGTTCCCGGCTAATAGCTCCCAGCCGCCTCGATCCCAGTGTATAGCCATCTTGACAGGTTAGCTATTAGCCGAGGATTTTATCAAGCCAAGGTACGGCGCAGGAGCGGTTGAATGCTGGTTAAAGCAACGACGGCGAAGCCCAAAAGCACCAGCAGAGCGCCGCCAAAAGTGACTTCACCCCACGGAGCCTGCATGACGGGACTCGCTAGGGAAAAGTCGCTGTGGAGGTACAGGTAGCGAATCGGCTCGATCGCGTAGCTGAGGGGATTGAGCGTCGCGACAATTTGCAGCCATTTCGGCATAAAGGAAAGCGGCGCGAGGGCAGTGCTGGCAAATAATAGGGGCAGGTTGGTGACGAAAATAACCGCCAAGAGTTCGATGTGCCCGGGCAGAGCAAAGGCTAAACCGAGGCTCAAACCGGTGACGGCTAAAACCAGCAGGAATACAATCAGAGCGATCGCGCCCAACCCCGCAACTCCAGGCAATCCCGCCCCGAAGAAAGCCCCGGCGGCGACGATGGCGGCTGTCTGAATAAAGCTGAGGGTAATGATAAAGATGGCAGAAGCGGCGACAATGGAAAACCGCGACGCCAGCGGGGCGACGAGCAGGCGGTTGAGGAAGCCAAATTCGCGATCGAACATCACCGGCAAACCGGCATTGAGCGCGCCGGCAAAGGCGGTAAAGACGATAATGCCAGCGCCGAGAAATTGCGCGTAATTGATGTTATCGCCGAACATATCTTTCGGCGCATTCTCAAACAGCGCCCCGAAAAGAATCAACCACATCAGCGGTTGGATGACGCCGGCGATGAGGGTGGCAGGGCGGCGCTGCAACTGGATGAACAGTCGGCGGGTGAGGGCGAGAGTTTCTTGGACGAATTCGCTCAGGGGAGAACTCGGCGCGATCGCCTCTTCTCTTGGGCTGCTCGCCCAACTGACATCGGGTTTGAAGGGAGTAGTGCTCTGACTCATTTGTTTTCTCTTGCTTTTTCTATAGTGCGAGCGTCTCGCTCGTAATCAATTCGCTCGCAATCAATCCCATGACGGCGTTTCACCCTCTAGGCTAACGCAGATTCGGCTGTGGAAAACGCGCCCCAGTTGAGTGGGGCTAAAAACCGCGTAGGGGCTGGAGACTAGCGCATGTTTTTCTTGCGTTCAGCCTTGGGATCGCGCGTGCCGGCGGCGGCGAGTTCGGCATCGATGAGCGTTTGACCGGTGGCGGCGAGGTAAACGTCATCCAAGCTGGGGCGAGATTGGGAAATGCCGAAGGTGGGCAACCCGGCATCGCGCAGGGCTTGCTGAACAGTCATCAGGGCGTCACTTTGGGGGGTGACGACTAAATTCAGGGAGTTGCCTTGGGCAGTGTTGATGATAATTTCGCGCACGAAGGGAAGCGATCGCAGCATGTCTTTGACTTTCTCGGCTTCCTCAATTGGCGAAAACTCGCGAATGCGCAACGTAATCCGATCGCCCCCGACTTTATCCTTTAATTCCGATGGCGTCCCCGCGTCAATCACCACGCCTTTGTCGATAATTGCCACGCGACTGGCAAGAGCGTCAATTTCTTCGAGATAGTGGCTGGTGATCAGCACCGTTGTGCCGTTTTCCCGCAACTGCCGCAGAAACGACCACATCACCATCCGGCTTTCAATATCCAGCCCGACTGTCGGCTCGTCCAACACTAAAACATCCGGTTGGTGCAGCAACCCCGCCGCCAAATCCAGACGCCGCCGCAACCCGCCGGAATATTTCCCGGTTTGCTTGTCTGCCCATTCTTCCAAACCCAGCAGGGCGATCGCTCTATTGATGCGCTCTTTGGCAATTTTGCCGGGGATGTGGTAGAGTGCTGCTTGCAATTGCAGCAGCTCCCGCCCGGTGAGCATCTTGTCGATCGCCACTTCCTGAGCGACGTAACCGATGCGCTCCCTGGCGGCTTTGGGATTGGCTACCACGTCGGTGCCGCACACTTCCAGACGTCCGGCGTTTGGCATCGCCAGAGTACACAGGCAGCGGATTGTGGTTGTTTTTCCGGCACCGTTCGGCCCGAGCAGTCCGAAGATTTCTCCCGGTTCTATCTGAAAGGATACGTCTTTGACGGCTTCGACGGAGCCGTAGCGCTTTTGGAGTTTTTCGACTAAAACGGCAGGAGCCATGATTTCCCCGAATTTGATACAAATCTATACAATCTTTAGGTATATTTTATGCTAACCGCGCGACTCGGCGATCGCCGTGCCGGTAAAACCCGCGCAGAACTTGCGCAGAAACCGGGTTTCTTCACCTGCACCTCTTGACTTTAGAGCCAAAGGTATAAAACCAGAGTTGGTCAGTGGCAGGCAGCCTCTGCGACTAACTGAGCCGGCGCGAACTGCCCGACTGCATTCATCAAAAGCCAATTTCCGCTAAATTTTTCTAAATTTTTTCCTAATAGCTGATGGTTGTTCAGTAGGATTCTGTCAGCTTTGAAAAAAAGGCTTTCTTTTCCACAAAAAATATTCTCCCCCTTTTCCCCTTACCCGAATCCCCCAATCCCGGCAACGCTCCAAACAATCTTCCACAAAAATCTTGACAAAATACCAGCAGTCACAGTCGTTCACAAAACTCATAAAAATGCTATTTTTTGAAAAAAACGCCATACTATTCGACCGCCACTTCTCGATCGCCTTCAAAGAGCGATACTCTCTCGGATCGAGCGGATCAATCACAATATTTTAACCCTTTTTTATTAAAAACTGCCGTTTAGTGAGAGAAAAAAGAGATTAGAAGTGCCAAGAGAATTTTTCACAGGTGGGAAAACCACCCTGCCGATAATCGGTTATTTCACCCGCAATGAGCCGAAAGTAGGATGCCGTTAACCGGGCAGAAGCGCCATCCTATGAATAGCAGCGATTCAACCTCTGAAAACTGACCGAGGAGAAGCGGAAAATGACTTCACCAGTAACCCCCTCTGACCGAGTAGAGCCAATTGACGTGACATCCACGCCCGTCGGCGAACCCGTGACGCCGATTGAAGTTGAAACCACTCGCACCAGCGCAGAAGACGCGAGTGCCGATAAAGTGCGGATAGAGGAATTCTCGATAAATGGCGACAGTCTGGTTGCCAAAGTCCGGGAACTCCTCCATCAAGGCAATATTCGCCGCATCATTGTCAAAAATGAAGACGGACGCATCCTGATCGAAATTCCCCTGACTGTCGGCGTGGTGGGCGGCGCGCTCGCCGCTGCCCTCTTCCCGGTACTCGCAGCCCTCGGCGTCATCGGCGCAATGGTGGCTCACCTGACGCTGGTAGTGGAAAGAAAGCAGTGAGCGATCGCTCAAACGCAACTAATCTATACAGATAAAAGCCAGCGGCTTATCAGTCGGGCTTGTCGAACCGGAAGGAGCGGCAAGCCCGTTTGCTTTATTTGGAACGGCGATCGCGCGCGTTGCTCCCACATCGCAGCTTTAATAGGAAAGAGAGTATTCCTTTGAAGTTTTTCGCCAATGGCAACCTCGAACACGATTGGCAGCCTCTACACCGATGGGGCTTGCAGCGGCAACCCGGGTCCCGGCGGGTGGGGCGTCGTCATCTGCTACGCAGACGGCTCCATTCACGAACTCGGCGGCGGTGACTCCGAGACGACGAACAACCGCATGGAAATGCAAGCCGCGATCGCCGCCTTAAAATTCCTTGCAGAATCCGGTCAACCCGAACCCGTTACCCTCTATACTGACAGCGAATACCTGATCAAAGGCATCACGCAGTGGATTAACGGCTGGAAGAAAAAAGGCTGGATCACCTCCACCGGCAAATCCGTCGTCAACCGGGACTTGTGGGAAAGCCTCGACAAGCTCAACTCTCGGAAAATCCGCTGGCAGCACGTCCGGGGACACTCCGGGAATCTGCACAACGATCGCTGCGACGCGATCGCCCGCGCCTTCTCTCTGGGCATGACCCCATCCCTGCAACAACTGTCGCTTATCAGTGCAATTGGTTCAGCAGTAACTCACGATCCGCATTACAAAACGATACAATCCTCTTCTGTATCACCTGACCTTTCGACATCTGAGCTCACCATGACGGACTCAAATGCCTCATTTGCTGCTGAAGCCTCCGAAAGCGTGCCCCGCGAACTCAGGGTCGCTCAACTGCGCGATTTAGTAGAAACCCTGCGCATCGCCGATGAAATCGCCCAAAAACGCTACCTGATCGCCAGTTCCGAACTCGCTGACCTCATGGATGTCAACGCCAGCGCCGTTACCAGTCGGGGAGATAATTGGGTCTGGCGCAACTGGATCGTCTCCCGCGTGCGCCGCGAGGGCAACCAAATTCTCTGGCAGTTAGAACGAGTAGACTGATTTCTAGATTTTGGATTTTGGATTGTTGATTGACCTGCAATCTCAAATCTAAAATCTGAAATCTAACCCAAGTTTGGACTGAAAACCTCGAGAAGTGGTAGTGGGTAATCGGTAATGGGGAAAATTCAGGCAGTTCTCAAACCCTTCCTCGCGGCGAGAAGAGGGAATTTTTCCCCCGCAGCACGGGGCGAGGTTGCCAGCGGGATTTTTTACGGTTGCCCGTAAGTGCGCCCTCGCCACTGCTTGGGCGTGCTCGCAGCCGAGAGAAAAATTCGCAGCACTGCCAGGGGATCGGCGAACGGGGAAAGCCAGAACATCCAGCCTTTTTTGGCTTGCGTGCGGTCGTAGGAAGGGGCGATCGCGAAATTCAGTGCAAACCGAATCGCGACCAAAAATAAATTTAACCCCAATAAATACACGCAGAGAGAGGAGAAAAGAGCTGGAGAAAACAGCAGAAAACTGAGGACGATTGGCAGGGGCAACCCCTGAATCGCTAGCAGCAGCCACAAATCGCCCCAAATCTGCGCCCGCGAAGAAGCATCTTTTAGGTCGAGGCTGCGCCCCCACTCGCGCCAGGTTTCCAGCGCTCCCTCGTACATCCGCACTTTCAGAACTTTCGCCCCATCCAGAAATCCCACCTTAAATCCAGCCGCCGCCACCGATCGCGCTAGGGTGACGTCATCGCAAAACGAACTGCGCGCGCTGGTATATCCCCCCACTTGTGCCAAAACCGAGCGGCGGCAGAGGAAACACTGGCCATTCGCCATCACCCGTTCGGCGGATTCGGCCCCCGTGCCGGTGGGGCCAAATCGGTAAACGAGAGTCAGCAACAGGGCGGGCTGCAGCCACAATTCGCCGGGATACTTGAGGATAAATTGGGGCGAAAGCGAAACGAGGTCGTATTGCTCGCGAGAAGCGATCGCCAGCAAGCCCGCCACCAAACCGGGATGCGGCTGGGTATCGGCATCGATTCCCAAAATCCACTCGCTGTTCTCTGAACTGTACAAAAAGCCCGAATGCAGCGCCCACGGACGTCCCACCCAGCCAGCCGGCAAGGGATCGTCCTCAATCAAGCGAAACCGGGGGTCTTTTTGCCCCGCCGCCTTCACCAGTTCCTGCGTGCCGTCTCGCGATCGACTGTCTACGACGATAATTTCCCGCACTTCGTAACTCTGACGGCTCAGACCGGCCAGACAAGGGCCAATTCTTTCCGCTTCGTTGAGCGTGGGCACCACCACGCTGACAGATCCCAGCATGTCCAGCCTTGCCGGTTGAGGTTCTATGGGAGGCTTGCGACTGGGACCTTTAATCAAGCGCGACAGCAAAATCGCCACTGCCGGCAGTTGAGCGATGAGCACTCCCAAAACAATTGCGCCAGTTAATTCTTCAGTCAATAGAGCTATCCGCAAATAGATTATTTTTTTAGAATACAGGCTAGGGTGGAGTGGCTAGCTTTTCTCAATCCTAAACAGGATTGAAATGAAAGAACCCAACCACCGCTAGCACCCCGATTTATTTCGCCGCAACTTCCAGCGGAGCGACAGGAATCAAAGAACCCGCATCCGGGGGAAGGTCATCTTCAGTTTCGCGTACCGGCTTGGCCATCCACCACAGGGCCAAGGCCGGAACCACGCCCAGCAACACGCTCAGGGCTGTGGGAATCCAGAACCGAGCATCCAGAGCGCCCACAGTAATCAAGGCTCCGAAGGCGAAGTTAACGATATAAACCGTTAGGGGCAGGTTCAATTGCGGGCGAGACAAGACAATCGGCGTTCTTCCCCACAGCAAGGCGGCAACCGACATGAAGACAGCGCCGGTGCCGAGCCATCCTGCCAGGTTGCGGTAAGGCATCCCAAAGAAAGCACCGAGTTCTTGGAACTGCCAGAAGGGAAAGGCGGTTTGGCTCATCGCCGGATCGAGAACGAAGTCCCAAGCCGTCAGGAGTACGGCACCCAAGGCGAGGGCTGCAATTTGGCGAACCCAATTGGCGATCGCGACGTTCTGCAAAGCGGCGCGGGCTAGCACATAGCAAACCAGCCCCATGTAAAACCACGACAGGGGAATCGTAAACGGCACCAATCCGGCGATTTTATAGCCCAAGCCGCTCAGGTAGCGGTAGTGCCCGAATGGAAACCCGGTGCTGGTTCCCAACAACTCGCTCCCCAGAGACAGCAACACCGCCGGCACCATAAACGTCAGCCACAGCCGCACTCCCAAGTTGCGGTAGGCGTAGATCGCTACTGCTGTCGCCCCTAAAAGGATGTGAACCACTCCGCCCCCAGACATGCCCAACTGGAAAAAGGTTTGGCCAATTGGCGACAAATTGATGATAAAGTCGGGATGGGGTAACACCAGCAACAGCCCAGCCAGTCCAAACGCCATTGCCCCGATATGGCCAATCAGGCAGACGCGCTCCGCAGCAATCAGTCCCTTCATGTAACTCCTTAAGAAACTGTGAAATTGTAAAGCACTGTTAACAGTTTACAAATGTTTATGAAAAATCTATCCTTGGACTGAGGGTTTGTTCAAAATTGCTAGATCTGGCCCTGGCCAAAAGTAGGGCATCGGTTGGGTAGGGCTTTAGCGTTGCCGGGAAAAGGGGGATTAGGGGATGGGGAGAAAAGGGAGACAAGTTTTCTGTGGGGAGGCGCGCCGTATTTTCAAGGCTGACAGAACGCTAGCGACCCGTTTCGGAATGTTACAGTAGAGAGCGTCAGCCTGCTTGATAATTAGGCGGTAACGTATTGCGATCGCCGCGCTGGAGCTCGCCATGATTCGACCGATTGCGCCCGATGACACGCCTGCGCTGCTCGCCCTGGCTGACGCAACTGGCTTGTTCCAACCGAACGAACTTGAGGAACTCGCTCAAGTATTCGCCGACTACTTCGGCGGCAACATCGACAGCGATCGCTTCTGCATTACCGACGACGACGGCGGGCTGGTGGGGGTCGCGTACTGCGGGCAGGCTCCGATGAGCGATAGAATTTGGTACTTGTATTTGATCGCCGTCCGAGCCGATCGCCAGGGGCAAGGACGCGGTACGGCATTGCTGCGCTACGTCGAGGAAAAGTTGACCGCGCGCGGCGATCGCATGTTGCTGGTGGAAACGTCGGGGCTGCCGAGCTTCGAGCGCACGCGGGCGTTCTACCGCAAGTGCGGTTACGAGGAAGAAGCGCGGATTCGAGATTTCTACAAAGCAGGCGAAGACAAGATCATTTTTCGCAAGCTGCTGGCTGCGTAACTTCTCGGTTCGGTAACGCTTCCCGCTCTACCCAACCCAAACCTTTTTCAAACCTGTTTCAAACCTTTTTCTCAAACACCATCAAATGCTGCTGCGGTAAAATATCTTTTGTTTCCTTCCACACAAGACCGACTGCCCGCATTTCTTTTTTGACTTGCTCCTGTGTCATTTTGTGCAGTCGCTTAATTAGTACGAGCGGATTTTCGCCCCGGTATTCCACCAGAACCGCCCGCCCTCCCGGTTTGAGTGCTTTGACAATCCCTTGCATCATTTCTCTGGGATACTCAAATTCGTGATAGGCATCCACCATGATTGCCAAATCAATGCTGGATTCCGGTAATTTTGGATCGCGCGCTTCTCCCAAAATTGTCTCGATGTTGACAATTTTTCTCTCTTGTTTCAGATATTCCAAAATCTCGATCATTTCCGGCTGTATGTCCACTGCCAGCACTTTTCCCTGCGGCACTAGACGACTGAGCCGAAAGCTGATGTAGCCCGTACCGGCTCCGATATCGGCGACTGTATCTGTCGGCTTCAAATCGAGTGCGTTTGCCAATTTTTGCGGCTGTTCCTCGATCGCTCGACTCGATCGCTCCAGCCAGCCTGCTCCTTGATGCCCCATGACTTGCGCGATTTCTCTGCCCATGTAAAATTTGCCGATGCCGTCGGAGCTGTGGGAGGCTCTCTGTTCGTAAACCGAGTTAATTTCACTATCGGCATTCGCGGTTGGGATGCCGCCAAAAGGCGAGATCACCCAACAGAATACGGCAACAATAACAACGGCTGTCACGGAAACTATATTTTTTGCACCCATCGTTTCTCTCTGCTTGAATTTGATAGAATAATAAATTATTTTAACAGGGAACAGAAACCCGGCTTCTTGAAGAAGCCGGGTTTCTTAAGGCGGTAATTCAGTGTCTTTTTTGCGGTAAATTTTCAAATTGTGCCATAAAACGGCGATCGATCCAATCCTTCCAATACCAGAGCATGGGCGAAGCTCCGCACGCCCAATCGCCGCGAGAGGCGATCGCTTCTCCCTCGCCCGTACCAATCAGCGCCAGATATTTCTCTTGCGGCACAAACGATTTTAGGGGTTTACCCTCTACCGCTCGCCGCAAATTTTCAAACAGCGGCTTGCCCTGACGCACCGCAAATACTCCCGCTTTCGGGCGCGGGCGATCGCGCATTGTCGCCACATCCCCGGCTGCAAAGATATTAGGATGAGAAACAGATTGCAAAGTATCTCCTACTAAAATAAATCCAGCGTCGTCAGTTGCCAGCCCCGCCTCGCGCAGCCAACTCGCCGCAGAGGCTTGAGTCACCCAAAACAGGCGATCGCATTCCACCGAGAGCCCCGATTCGCACCGCGCGCATGTCGCCCCTCCTTCTAGCGGCAGCACCTCCCGCACTGCTTCTTTTAGATGCAGTTTAACCCCGCGCCTGACGAGCAATTCCTGCAAGATCCGGCGCGTATTTCGGTTGTGCCCGGTAGCGATTTCTGCGCTGCGGTGGAATAAGTGAAATTCCAGACACTCAGCCGGCATTTGCGCATCCGCAATAATTTTAGATAAACGCGCCTGCATGGCAAGTGCCAATTCTACCCCACCCGCACCCCCGCCCACAATACCGAGACGGAGCGGCGCTTGGTTTTGCGATCGCGCGCGCTCCCTGACTACCTCCACCAATTCACTCCAATTTGCCAACAACTGCAGCACCGGTTTAGCCGGAATCGCGTACTCAGCCGCTCCCGGTACGGATAGGGTTGCTGGCGTGCTGCCAATATCGATCGAGAGGAAATCAAATCCCACACTCGAACCGCTTGCCAGCAGAACTTTATTATTTTCCAAATCCAGAGCGATCGCGCGATCGAGCAATAATTCCGCTCCGGCAAACCGTGCCAGAGACACCAAATCGACGTGACACTCCTCGAACTCGTAAAATCCCGCCACATAACCGGGCAGCATCCCCGAATAAGGGGCGCGATCGGTATTGGAAATCAGCGTCAGACGCGCGCCCGATAGAAGTTTCTCGCCGAATAACTTCAGGGCGATCGCGTGACTGTGACCGCCCCCTATTAAAACTAAATGTTTTTCAGCGGACTGCGAAACTGGCTGCATCATTTCAGGCTGAGAATACGAATCCTTAATAGCCCCTTTCTCCCCTTCCCGCCAAAGCATCCCCTAATCCCCTTGCTCCCGGCACGCCCCTAAATCACCGAAACACTATCCGCCGCAACTGCAAAAATCTGCGCCACTGCAACAATCCAATCCCCCGCAATCCAGCCCGCTACAATCCAGCGCGCCGCAGTCAAGCGCCCCACCGTCAAACCCAGAAGTACACCCTTCACATGTTGACGGATCTAGCACGACGCACTCCAGCGATTGACAGCCGGCATCGACACAGGTGGGGTTGTTGGTGCAGGTAGCGGCATTGTTTTCCCGGTGGCGCTTGCGCTTTTCTTCGGGGGTTCCCGACTCCTGCATTTTGGTTTTGAGGATTTGATTGGCAGCTTTGCAAGCTTGGAAGCGCTGTTTCGAGAGGTGGATTGCCTCGATCAATCCCTGCTCCAAAATCGATCGCTTGATGTAGTGGGAGCAGGATTCTCCACCGTGGAGAACCCGATAAGCACAGGAAAAGCCTTTTCTGGGGGAAATGTGCTTCTGATAGCCGGAAATCAAGGCGGCAGCAGTGCTGCGGGAAAAGGCGTCGATGGTTGTAATGGCCATGTAGTTTGTTCTGAGTGGCGATCGCAGCCACATCTACTGTGGAGTGCGGAGCAAAAGTCAAGCAAAAAAGTGAGTCAGTTAGGGCTAATTAGTGAGAATCCGTGCAAGATTTTCATCGGTGGCGGGACGCGGGGTGCGTGGCGGTTGCCTGCGATCGCGCGTTTTTTTAGCGTTTCGAGAGGCGATCGCCCTTGGCAAAGCGCAACGAAGGTGAAAATAGACCCGTCAGTGTTAGCCAGCCTGTATCTGGAGGCTGAGGGCACCCCAACATGACCTGATTATACTTCTAAGATGAGGACGTTGCGATAAGCGCGCGGCGCAACTTGTAGATTTGGCGACACTTCTGAAACGAACCATTCCCCATACTGAAATCAGTGCTCGTTTGAGGGAAATATCTCGAACCTTTTGACGGCACGACCGTCCTTTTTATAATGGCCACCCGTGCCCGCGTACTCAAACTCAATGACATGAGTGCTTCTGCCTGCAAGGCAGTTGCCCGCTATAAAAATTTAAAAAAAACCGCCAATGTTGATAACAAACACGCCAAAGCCGAGAACCCGGAAAAATCCTATCGACGCCCTCCAACCGCTGTAGAAGTTGCTTTTCGCATGTCCTGCGACCTTTTTAACCGAGCTAATTGAAGGTGAAAAGCCGTGTTAGAAATCATCCTGATTTTCATATTGGGTTTAACGCCGCCAGTGGTTTCTGTTTGGACTCGACGCAAAACCGAAGCGCGGGCGCGATCGCGCCTGATGGGAGCGATGGAAGGAGCCGCGCGCCGGAGCATCCAACGCCTCCCCCTCCCCCCGCACCAATACGAGCCCGACGAGATCCCGCTTCCCCTTGGCGATCCGACTTGTCGGTTTAATGCCCGATCTCCATTCATCCGCTGCGCCGTCAACCCTGCCGGCCCCTGTCAGGGTTGCTCCCACTATCAGCGCCGCGATTGAGCTTGACAAAATTTCGACTGCTCGGCAATAATAGGAGATTGGCTGTCTATTTCGGCTCGGATCAGGTATGGCCATAAGTCAGGTCGTGCCATCAAGCACGGCTAAAGTTGGCTGTTTCGGAACAAGCGCTATCAGTCAGCTACCTGTACGGCACTTCACATTTACAAATCCATGACTTACGCAATTATTGAAACCGGCGGCAAACAACTGCGGGTAGAACCGGGTCGCTTCTACGATATCGAGTTGCTTCCCGTCGAACCCGACGAAGACGTCACCCTAGAAAAGGTCTTGCTCGTTCAGCACGATGGCGGCCTTTACATCGGGCAGCCCTTTGTAGAAGGGGCAACGATCCAGGCGACGGTGATGCGCCACCTGCGCGGGCGCAAAGTCATCGTTTACAAGATGCGCCCCAAAAAGAAAACCCGCAAAAAACGGGGGCACCGTCAGGAAATCACCCGGCTGATGATTAATTCCATCAGCGTCAACGGAACCGTGTTCGGCTCTGCTGCCAGCGCCGAACCCGCTGCTGAAGAACCCGCTGCGCCGCAACCAACGCCAGAAAGTACAGCAGAATAGTTAATAGGGGTGGCCTGCTGTCGCGCCAGACAGCGCCATATTTCTGTGATGTAATTTCAGGACGTAACAAGAGAGGAAACAATGGCTCACAAGAAAGGCACCGGTAGCACTCGCAACGGTCGCGACTCAAATGCCCAGCGTCTGGGCGTCAAGCGCTTCGGCGGACAAGTTGTTAAAGCTGGCAATATTTTAGTGCGCCAGCGCGGCATGAAGTTTCACCCGGGCTCGAATGTCGGTCGCGGCGGTGACGATACCCTGTTTGCGCTCATCGACGGCATTGTCACTTTTGAAAGAAAGGGCAAGGGTCGCAAGAAAATCAGCGTTTATCCCGCTGCTGCGGCAGAACCTGTTGCGGCTGCTGTTTAAACCGTTTGTAGTGAGGGCTTTAGCCCTCCACTCTTAGGGCAAGAGGTGAACCTCACAGCTAACGTTACTTTTCAAGGGGCACGCCCGGGCGTGCCCCTTGTTTGTTTTTGTTTGTCTTTGTTTGCCTTTGTCGCAATTGTTACAGAACGTTACATAACAAGCTCGCCTCGGGGCTGCGACAAGTTTTAGACTGGTTTTTGAGATTTTGGAGCCCTAAAAAACGTCATGTTCCCAATCAATCGCCCTCGCCGCCTGCGCTCTCATCCCCAACTTCGCCGGATGGTGCGCGAAAATGTCTTGCTCACTAGCGATCTGATCTATCCTTTGTTTGCCGTGCCCGGTAGCGCGATCGCCAAAGAGGTGAAATCGATGCCCGGTGTCTACCAGCTCTCGGTAGACAAAATCGTGGAAGAAGCAAAAGAAGTTTACGATCTCGGCATCCCGGCGATTATTCTGTTTGGCATTCCCGACACCAAGGATACAGACGCGACAGGCGCTTGGCACGACTGCGGCATCGTTCAGAAAGCGACGACAGCCGTTAAAGAAGCGGTGCCGGATTTAATCGTGATTGTCGATACCTGCCTGTGCGAGTATACCAGTCACGGGCACTGCGGCTATCTGGAGGTGGGCGACTTGACCGGTCGCGTCCTCAACGATCCGACGCTGGAGCTGCTGAAGAAGACGGCGGTGTCGCAGGCAAAGGCGGGGGCGGATATCATCGCGCCTTCTGGAATGATGGACGGTTTCGTGCAGGCGATTCGGGCGGGATTGGACGAGGCTGGTTATGCGGATACGCCAATTCTTTCTTATGCGGCGAAGTATGCCTCGGCTTATTACGGGCCTTTTAGAGATGCTGCTGAGTCCGCGCCGCAGTTTGGCGATCGCAGAACGTATCAAATGGACCCCGGCAACAGCCGCGAAGCCCTCAAGGAAATTGCCCTCGACATCGCCGAAGGGGCTGACATGTTGATGGTGAAACCGGCTCTGGCTTATATGGATATCATCTGGCGCGTCAAGGAAGCCAGCAACCTGCCCGTCGCCGCCTACAACGTCTCTGGCGAATATTCGATGGTGAAAGCGGCTGCTCTCAACGGTTGGATTGACGAAGAGCGCGTCGTTTTGGAAACTCTGACCGGCTTCAAACGATCGGGCGCTGACTTGATTTTGACCTATCACGCCAAAGACGCCGCCCGCTGGCTGCAGGCGTAAGTGAGGAGTGGGGAGTGAGGAGTGCTGAGTGCTGAGTAAAGTGAGAAGTGCTGAGTGCTGAGCACTCAGCACTCAGCACTCTTTTTAAATGTCAAGAAACCCTAACATAAAAATTATAAAAAAGCCGAAAAAGGTATTGTGTATTTCTACGAATATTTATAAGATGTGTTATCAGCCCAAAATAGCTGTGTCGAGTTGCGGCCCGGACAACTGACCGGCAAACAGGGCTAAAAGACCCTTGAAATTTTGGCCATTCATAAATGCAAAAACCGCATAAGTGCGATTTGTTTCGCCAGACATCTTGGAAAAATCAAGATGGCAGCGAATGATTTTGGAACTAACAACAAAAAACTTTACCCGCTAGAAATCTTAAATAAATAGGGTAAGTGATGGGAAGGTTGCTTGGCGCAACTTAGAATCAAAATCAGGGCAAATAAATAATGAAATCAAGAACAATGGATTGCCGTCACATTCAATTTTGCGATCGCAAATCCCGGCTGGATCTCGCTCAACTTCAGGAGCTATTTAAAACAGCGGCTTTCTGGGCACAAGACAGGCAGATAGAAGATTTGGCGATCGCGATCGCCAACAGCGAACCCGCGATTAGCGTCTGGGATGGAGAACGCACGATCGGATTTGCCCGCGCCACTTCAGACGGGATTTATCGCGCCTGCATTTGGGATGTCGTCATTCACCCGGACTATCAAGGTTTGGGGCTGGGGCGCAAATTAGTAGAGACGGTTTTGAGCCATCCCCGGATGAGCCGAGTAGAACGGGTTTATCTGATGACAACCTATCAGCAAAAATTCTACGAGCGGATTGGCTTCGAGTACAACCAAAGCAGCACGATGGTGCTGCACAATCCCCTGCTCGTCAGTCAGATTCAGGCTCTGGAATCACCAGCGGCAGCGAGCATTGAATCCGTCTGACATCCGGTGAATCAGCCTGCCCCTCCTCTAACGGGGGGGCACCGGGAACGGGCACAATTTCCAAACGCCCCTGCATTAATTCCAAAAGCGTTTGATTGAGCAAAAAAATCATGCCTGGGGAAAGCTGGGGATTGACATTCATTTTCTCACTGGCTGACTCAGAAGAGCGCAGTAAATCCACCATCTCGCTCCAAGCGGATTCCGGGCGGGCGCTGTCAATCCAAATAGCAGCCTGCCCCCGCGACACATCCGCAGCAGCGGAGATGAATATGCTGCCCGATCGCAGCGGGCTAATCGAGGCATCTACCAGATTGACCAACACCTGCCGCAACCTGCGCGGATCGGCGAGAATGTAAATCTCCGGATCGGGCGGCACGACTTCTAAGTAGATATTGCGATCGGCAGCTTGCAGGTGAGTCAAGCGATAGACTTCTTCGAGTACCTTCAGCAGTTGCAGCGGCTGTAGCTGCATCTGGGTTCTGCCGTTTTCCAGTCTGGCAACATCGAGAATCACGTCGAGCATCTCGACGATCTTGAGCGCCGATGCCTGAGCTTTGGCCAAAAATTCTCGCTCTTCAGCGGGATTGTCGCACAGATCCCCCAGAATTAGCTCGATCGCGCCGATTAGCCCGTTGAGCGGCGATCGCAATTCGTGAGCCGTGCGCCCCAAAAAACCCGCCTTAAACTGGCTCATCTGACACGCCATTTGATAGGCAATCTGGGTTTGCTGCAACTGCTCCCGAAGCGCCTGCACTTCCGTATTGGCAGCGCGATCGGGTTCGTTCGGCGGCGTCTCGACGACACCGCGACGCGATCCGAACAGCAAACAGCCCCCGATTCCAAGTCCCAGCCCAACGGCTAGGTAAAGCCAGTTACTCCAATCCATAGTTTTCAGTTTGGTGGAGATGGGTTCGATCGCGTCTCATTTCTTTCTCTTTTACGGTTTTCTTGCACTCCCCGATCGGGATTGAGTCTTTCAAGCCCCCACCAACTCATGTAGGATAGCACATCGCTCTCCCAACTGGCACAGTTCCTTCGCGGGCGCGATCGCTATAGTTTGACGCCTCCTTGCCGCAAGATTTCCCAGCCGCTGCCCGTCCACTTGGCGACAGTGGAAGGAACGCCCGCCGCCCCTAGCAATGCCGATGCGTCGGGCAATAGCGTCAGGACTTCGGGGAATTTCGCCTCTATTTCCGCCGCCGAAAGCAGGGGGGGCTCCCCTGACAGGTTGGCGCTCGTCGTCGCCAGTGGCCCTGTTTCGGCGAGAATTTGCCTCGCGATCGCGCTGTCGGGCACTCGCACGCCAATCGTCGTCGGATCGAGGGGATTCACCTGCGCCGGGAGGCGATCGCTCGCTGCCGGCAGCACCAGCGTCAGCGCCCCGGGCCAGTAGCGATCGGCCACTTCCTGCCAGCTCTGCAATTCTTCCCGCCTGCCTTTGACATAGGGCCACAAATCCGCCGCCTTGGCAGCCATCAAAATTAACGGTTTATCCAGCGCCCGCTGCTTGGCGGCAAAAATCAACTCCGCGCGATCGGGCAGTGAGGCGATCGCCGGCACCGTATCCGTAGGAAAGCTTACCACTTGTCCCGATCGCGCGCCCGCAATTAAAGCATCTAGCGACACTTGAGGCATCGACTCTACACCCCTTTATCTTCCTCTCTTGCTTCCAACCCTCAATTTTACTTTCTCTTGTTCCCTAGGGATTTTTTTTTAATTTTTTAATTTTTTTGAAAAAAAACGGGCCGCTTGCAACTCCTTGAAATTTACACGGCCTCGCCCTGCCATGCAGCTTTTACAGGTTGACAAACTCGCCAAATTGACTGTAAAATATGCCGATATATTTCCCCGGTTTGTTTGTCATAAAACTCTCATCTATCGAGCCTTTTAATGCCTCCAAATAGAATCAAGAAATGAATAGAATAAATGCAAAAACTCCCAAAGCAGGGGGATTCGACAAAATATTTCAGCTTTATTGGTCGGTCGGGCATCTGAGCATAGCACTGGTGGGGAGTGACTGTCAAGTCTCGGCACGAGAAGCGGCAGTTGCCGCTAGCCCAGCCGCAACGCAGCTAACAAGCGAGGGAGCGATCGCTTCGCGTTCCCCAGCAGGCGCGTCCCCCGCAAATTTATCGCAACTGCCAAATCCCATTCCTCCCAGAACGCCCCCAGAGCCAATACCCGCACTGCCACAGCCAGAACAACCCCTCCCACCCCTAACGGCACCGCCCCCCGCACTCGAAATCCGCCCCGATATTCCCGGAAGCATTACAGTCAAAGCGTTTGTCTTCGAGGGCAATACCGCCTTTACTGCCGAAGAATTGGCTGAGGTAACAAAAGAATTCACAAATAGACCGATAACATTTGCAGAATTGCTACAAGCCGAAGCAGCAGTTACCAAACTCTATACAGATGCCGGGTATCTCAATTCGGGCGCGGTGATTCCAGCCGAACAAACTTTATCAAAAGAGGAAGCCGTTATTAAAATTCAGATTATTGAAGGCGAAGTAGAGGACATTCAAGTCAGGGGAACAAACAAGCTGAATCCGGAATATGTGCGGAGCCGATTGGCGATCGCCGCCAGAAAACCCCTGAATCGCGATCGCCTCCTAGAAGCCCTGCAGCTCTTGCAACTCAATCCCTTAATCGCCACAGTATCCGCCGAACTCTCAGCCGGTTCGCGTCCCGAGAGAAGTTTCCTACAGGTAAGAATCAAAGAAGCCAATACCTTCAGTACCGAAGTCTTCGCCGATAACGGTCGCGCTCCCAGTGTGGGAAGTTTCCGCAGGGGCATCCGCATCAATGAAGCCAATTTATTGGGCGCGGGAGATAGCCTGAGTTTGAGCTATACCAATACAGAGGGCTCCGACTCCTACGACAGCAGCTACACAATTCCCTTCAATCCCCGCAACGGCACGATAACAATATCCGCCGGCGGATCTGACACCCGCGTGATCGAGCCGCCTTTCAACCAAGTAGATATTACCGGGGATTCCCGATACTTAGAGCTGAACTTGCGCCAGCCGGTGGTACTCACCCCTACCCGCGAATTCGCCTTGGGTTTAACCGGTTCCTTACAGCAAAGCGATACCAAACTGCTCGGAGAAAAATTTCCCCTCTCGCCAGGAGCAGACGAAAATGGCAGAACCCGAGTCGCTGCCGTGCGGTTTTTCCAAGAATACACCCAGCGCAGCCGCGATCGCATTTTTGCCGCCCGTTCCCAGTTCAGTCTCGGAGTTGGTATACTCAACGCAACCGTCAGCGACGAACCGCCTGACAGTCGCTTTCTCTCGTGGCGCGGACAAGTCCAGTACGTTCAACAATTCGCTCCCGACACCTTGCTCGTGCTGCGATCGGACGCGCAGCTAGCCAACCAAACGCTAGTGCCTCTGGAGCAATTTTCCCTCGGAGGTTTTCGCAACATTCGGGGTTATCGGCAGGACGTTCTCCTCACCGATATCGGCGTATTGGCGTCTGCCGAATTGTTTGTGCCGGTTCTGCGGGTGAAACAGTTAGACGGACTTTTGCAGGTGGTGCCATTTGTCGATTTTGGCTTCGGTACAAACCGGGGAGCCACTGCCGATCCCGATACGGAGACTTTGCTGGGAGCAGGCTTGGGCTTGCAATGGCAGATGGGGCGCAGGTTGACTGCCCGCCTCGATTATGGCATCCCCTTAACCGACATCGAATCGAGCAACAAAACTTTACAGGAAAAGGGCATTTATTTTTCTATCAATTACAATTTTTTTTAAGAACTGGCTCCGAATCTAGGTTGTTTTTAGCTCCCATTCAGAATTTTCTCAATTATGTTAATCTCGAAAAGGCGATCGCGCGATTTTTTCAGTTTCTCCATTGCCTGCCTGACCAGTTTGTGCATGGGCAGCCGCAGCTCGGCGCAAATTCTCCCCGACAGCACCCTAGGGGCAGAAAATTCTACCGTTACCCCCAACCTCAACATTAATGGCATCGCCAGCGACAGAATCGACGGCGGCGCAATTCGCGGAGCCAACCTTTTTCACAGCTTTCAGGAATTGAATATCCCAGAAGGACGGGGAGCCTACTTTTCAAACCCTGCCGGAATTGCCAACATCCTGACGCGCGTCACCGGGAGAAATCCTTCTGACATCCAGGGAACTCTCGGAGTTTTAGGAAATGCCAACCTCTTTCTAATCAATCCCAACGGCATTCGTTTTGGCCCAAAAGCGCGACTGGATTTGCGAGGCTCGTTCTTCGCTTCATCGGCTTCTAGTTTGCTATTTGATAATGGGTTTGAATTCAGCGCTGCCAACCCAGAAGCTCCCCCACTGCTCGCCGTAAATATTCCGATTGGATTGCGATTTCGCTCTCCAGCCGCAGCCATTAACGTCACGGGCACGGGACACGCGCTCACCATTGCCGATCCCGTATTTGCCGCGATCGCCGGCGCAGGCAGCGGCAGTGAAGGTTTGCGCGTATCTCCGGGACAAACCCTCGCCTTAGTCGGGGGAGACGTCGCCATTACAGGCGGCATTTTAGCAGCGCCGGGAGGGCGCATTGAAGTAGGCAGCGTCGAGCAAGGTTCTGTCAGTATTATTCCGACTGCTTCGGGCTGGAATTTAGGTTATGCTGACGTGCCAAACTTTGGGAATATTCAGCTACTTTCTTTAGCAGCATTAGACGCCAGCGCCGAAGGTTCCGGCTCAATTCAGCTCTATTCGCAAAACCTGCAAGTGCGAGACGGTTCAGTGATTTTGACTCAAAATACTGGAGCCCTGCCATCAGGAAGCATCCACATCAACGCCTCTGCAGGCGTGCAAGTGAGCGGCACCTCCCCCGATGCCAGCATTCGCAGCGCCGTTCGCTCTGAAACCCTCGGAGTGGGTTCGGGAGGCGATATTGACATTCAATCTCGGCAATTGTTGGTTGACGGTGGGGGAGAAATATCCGCTGTCACCTTCAATGCCGGTCAAGCAGGCAATCTGAGCGCGAACGTTTCCGAACAAGTGCAAGTGAGCGGCAGCTCATCCGTGAAACCGAGTTTTGCCAGCGCCATCCGTTCTTTAACCGCCGACTCTGGAAATGCTGGCTCTGTGACAATTTCCACAGGAGAGTTGAGCATTCAGGGGGGAGCGAACGTCACCTCTCCGACTTTTGGCAGCGGGAGCGCCGGAGAACTGAGCGTTTTTGCCGACGCGATCGCCGTGATGGGAGTGGAGCCGAGGACTTCCGTACAAAGTGCTTTGGGAGCTTCCTCATTCAATACGGGCGATGCGAGCAGCTTGAGGATCGATACTCGAGAGTTAGTCATTCGAGAGGGAGGAAGAGTCGGGGCTGCCAGTTTCGCAAGTGGCAAGGCAGGAAATACCCTCGTCAACGCTACGGAATCTATCGAGGTGAGCGGCACAGTTCCAGGAGGAAAAAACCCCAGCATCCTTTTTTCGAGTGCTGCGATTGTGAATGAAAATTTGCAAAAGCTTTATAGAGTACCGGGCGTGCTTTCGGCAAACTCTGGAGAGGTAACTATTAACGCGCCCGTCCTCAGCGTGCGAGATGGGGGGCGCGTCACGGTTATCAATGAGGGGCTGGGGAATGCCGGGACGCTAAAAGTCAATGCGAATGCAATTTTGCTGGAAAATTTAGGCGGCATTACAGCAGTGACGACATCCGGTTCCGGGGGAAATATTGAACTTAACGTTCGCACCTTGCAACTGAACAACGGCACGATCAATGCTTCTACTCTGGGTTCCGGGAAAGGGGGCGACATTACCATCCGCGCTTCTGAATCGGCAGACGTCAGCGGCGGGGGGTTAACCCAACTTCTCGAATTGCGCGATCGCGCCATATCGGGAGCGATCGGTCTATCTGAGTTTAATTTTGGCATCGTCAGCGGCACGAATAGTTCGGGAGCCGCCGGCAACATTCGCATCGATACCCCTCGGCTAACGCTCCGAAATGGAGCCCTGATCGCCGCTCCTACCTTTGGGGTTGGCACAGCCGGAAATTTATTTGTCAGAGCTTCCGAATCGGTGGAGGTTAACACCTCTCTCGTCTTGGCTTCGACATTTGGTTCGGGAGCGGGGGGCAATATCGATGTCGATACGCGCCGATTCACAGCCCGAAATGGCGGACAATTCACCGCGACAACGTTTAGTTCGGGAGAGGCAGGCAATATTGCCGTCCGCGCCAGCGAATCGATCGAATTAAGCGATCGCAGCGCCGACAATGAGTTGCTCAGCGGTTTTGTGGCTGAAGTCGGACAAAATGCCACAGGTAGGGGCGGGACTTTAAATGTAGAAACGCGGCGCTTGCGGGTGGCGGATGGGGCGCGAATCTCAGCGAGTACGAATGGCATCGGGGACGGCGGCGATCTGATCGTCCGGGCTAGTGAAGAAGTAGAATTGATTGGAGAATCCGCCAATTCACTCTCAGCCAGCGGTCCGCCAACTGATGCCTTTATCAGCTTTTTGATGGCAGAAGCCAGAGACAAAGGGAATGCCGGCAATTTGAGTATTGAAACCGGGCGCTTGCGGGTTCTGAATGGAGCGCAAGTCTCAACGGCTACCGTGGGTTCGGGAAATGGGGCGAATCTCACCGTTCGCGCTTCCGAATTTGTGGAAATGATGGGGACCGATCGAAATGGGGCTCCCACCAGTTTGTATTCTGACAGTCTCGGTTCTGGGAAAGGGGGAAATGTCAGAATTGAAGCGCCTAGGATTGTCGTCCGGGATGGCGGGCAAATCTCCGCCGGTACTTTTTTCTCGGCTGAGGGAGGAAGCGTGACGCTCATCTCTTCTGATTCAATTGAGGTGTCTGGTTCAGTTCCCGAAATTCGCAACAGACCTTTTTTCCGCGACGAGTCGGGAGAGCGGTTTCCTTCGGGAATTTATGCCAGCGCCCCGGAAAGCGGCAATGCAGGCGCTCTGACGTTGCAGGCGAGGCGATTGCTCGTAGCAGAGGGAGGCGTTGTCTCCGTTAGCAGCGACAATGCGGGGGAAGCGGGAAACCTGAATGTGAGCGTGAATAGCCTGCGCTTGAATGGCGGCATTTTCAGTGCGGAAACCGTCAGGGGCGATCGCGCCAATATTACCCTCAATGCCACAGATATTCAGTTGCGTGGCGGCAGTCGCATTACGACCAATTCGACGGGTGCCGCGACGGGGGGCAATATCACGATTAATACACAAACTTTGGCGGCTTTAGAAAATAGCGATATCAGCGCGAATTCTGTGGCAACCAGAGGGGGGCAGGTGAGAATCAATGCGTCTGGCGTATTCGGCACCGAATTTCGGCAGCAGCCTACTTCAAACAGTGACATTACGGCGACTTCCGATCTGGGCGCGTCTTTCAGCGGCACGGTGCAAATCTCGACCCCGAATGTCGATCCCAGCTCTGGATTGGTGGTATTGTCTCAGACGGTGGTTGACGTGACGGCTCTGGTGGGGCAAGATCCGTGCAACAGGGCTGCTGAGAGTGAATTTGTCGTCACCGGCAAGGGCGGTTTGCCTCCGAAGCCCGACGATCCTATTTTTCCTTCTGCGGTGGTGGTGGAGTGGGCAAGCGGGGATGGAGAGGGCATCGGGCAAAGAGCATCGGGCATTGAGGATGGGAAACAAAATGCTCGAGAATCGATTCCCCCTTCTGTTGTGCCGGCGCAGGGCTGGGCTTTCAATGACAAGGGCGAGGTGGTGCTGACGGCTTATGATGCCAGCGGCACGACTCCCCAGCGTCCCTACCCCGCACCTCCGACTTGTCAAAAGAAGCAAAAATGAGGTGATAAGAGCCGGGATTTTACAGATTTTTTCGGGCGATCGCAAACCGCTCGATCCCGGCTAAATCGCGGCAGATTTGAATCTGGCTGTAGTTGCCTGCCGCGCGCAGCAATTCGGCGACGGTTTCTGCCTGCCCTGCCATCATCTCCACGAGCCAGATGCCGCCCGGGCGCAGGTAGGCGGGGGCGATCGCGATCGCGTGGCGGATGCAGTCCAACCCGTCGCCCCCGCCAGCGAGGGCGAGGTGCGGTTCGTGTCTGGCGACTTCCGGCTGCAGGTGCGGCACCATTTCGTCGGGGATGTAGGGCGGGTTGGAAACGATGCCGCTCAGTTGCCCTTTCAGGGCTTCCAGGGGTTCAAACCAGGAACCGCGATAAAAGTGGATTCTGGGGGCGAATCCCAGCTCGCGGGCGTTTTGGCGGGCGATCGCCAGTGCGGCTTCGGAAACGTCTACACCATGAATCGTTGCTTTTGTCAAGGCATCTGCCAGACCAATGGCGATCGCGCCGCTGCCGGTGCCCAAATCCGCCCAGTCTCCGGCTGCTAATTCGCCGCTATCTCGGCACGCCTCCACCGCCAAATCGACGAGCAGCTCGGTTTCGGGGCGCGGAATCAAGACGGCGGGGGAAACGGCTAGGGAAAAATGACGCCAGGGTGCCCGCCCGATGAGGTACTGAACGGGCACGCGATCGGCGGTGCGCCGCTGCCAGAGTTCGGTCAGTTCTTGCAGGGGCAGGCGCAATTCTATCTCGGCTCGCTCTTGAAAAGACCCCAGCCGCAGCGCCAAGCGATCGAGCTGAGCGACTTCTTGCAGCAGCCAGTCTACCTCTGCCGGTTCGATGCCCGCTCTGACGGCTGCGGCTTTGGCTCGATCGCGCCACTGCCACAGCTCCAACCCCGATACCACCCGATCTGTTCGATAGTGCATGATTGCCGAAAACGCGAGAACGTCGAAACGGGCGATCGCTGCAAGCGGCTGCTATTTTGGCTGCCCGTCAGCCGGTTGCGGGGCAGCCGGTTGGGGCGCGTTTTGACTGCCAGCCCCCTGCGGGAGCGATCGCAGAAATTCTATCGACTCCCGAGGCGGAATCAGCACGATTTGGTTGAGCTGCGGGTCATTTTTAGTTTTCAATGTCTCGATCACGCCCTCGAGATCTACCACCTTAATTTGAACCTGATTTGCCAATTCTGGCTGTTGTTGCTGAAAGCGATTCACCATATTCTGCAAGTCTTCCTTATTAAAGAAAATCGGAATCACTTGCTGGTTGCCCTGCTGGAGCGTCAAATAGCCTTTTTCCGGCCCTCCCGTGGCGATAAACATGGGGACGCCGTTAAATTGCGGCACTTCTTGACCCTGCTGGCGCAGCAGTGCCATTGCCGTGTCTACTTGCTGCTGCCCGGGGAAATAAGCAAACTCCAGAGGATCTTGCTGAGATTTTTGCGCTTCGTGTTTCTGGTAAACTTCCGCCAGAGACACGGGCTGAACCCTTACTTTTCCGGCTAGTTCGGGATTTTTTGTCTTCACCTGCTCGACGAACTTCAGGGCGTCTTGCTGACTGATGAAAAAGCTCGCCACGTCCGTTTTTTTGTCGCCCTCAGAAACGGTAATAATCAGCGGCGTTCCTTTATCGTCCGTCACGGTAAATACGGGGACGGGGCGCAACTTTTCCACCACTTGCGCTTCTGGCAATGCCAGACTTCGCATCGTCCCGGTTACGGCAGGGCCAACCCAGACTCCGCCCATTAAACCCAAGACAGCCACCCAGCGCATCAATGATTTCATAAAGGCTCCTTTTAGAAATACTGCCATCAACTTAGACGAAGAATCAGACATTTACAATCTCGACAATGATTCTGTTATCTGTTTTTATCTAGCCCGTCCGCTAAGTGGCCCCTTGAGACGCTGGCATTTTCCCATGTACCGCAGCGTTTTTCAATGCTTAAAACCTGACAAACGGGTTGGGATCGCTTGTAGAGCCATCTTTTACGGAAGACCCCGACCGAGCTGCAATCGGTTTGACGCGATCGCCAGAATTCTTTTGAGCGGTCGCCGGACAGCCCTACAAGACGAGTGCTAGCGCGGGAGTAGTTCCGCATCCACGAAACTGCTGAATTGAGAGGGTGGCTGAGATTGTAGCACATGGGAGCATCCCATTTTTGGAGTGCGTTCGCGAAGCGGGTGCGTAAGCGTTGCGGCTCTTTTATGAGCTAGCACCAACGTCTCGTTCGCTCAACGTCTCGTTCGCTCAACGTCTCTTTCGCTCAACGTCTCTTTCGCTCTTGGATCGATCGGGAGCGAGACGCTCCCACTTCGGAAAAAAGGTGTTTTGACAAAAACGGGATGCTCCCGTAGCACATAGCCAACGGTAGCGCTAAGAGCGCTGGCTGTGAAGCGGGAGCGCTCGATCGCAGCGAGCGATCGAGGAGGGCGCTTTCTCTGAAATTGTAAAATCGGGATGACAGGATTTGAACCTGCGGCTCCCGCATCCCAAATGCGGTGCGCTACCAAGCTGCGCTACATCCCGACGTCGTAGTGTTCTATTCTATGACAATTAGCACACAAAACGATGCACTTGTCAATCTCTTTTTTTATTTTAGCGATCGCCGCCCCTCTGGAAGCCAAATCGGCCACTGCCCGATCTTTCTCCCCCGGATCGGGGTGGTGAAAGTCTAGGGCGCGATAGTCCGAGAAACCGCACCTCTGGCAAAACAGGGTTTTCTTATAGTCGGCCAGCCAAGCATATTGTTCTTGCCTGCGCTGCTTTTGCCGCCTGTAAGTCCTGCTGCCGACGCTAGCTGCTATGCCAAAGTTTTCTTCAGGTTGCTCGGTTTTGCAATATTTGCAAAATTTCACCGCACTTCCTCAGTTATTACTCCGCGTAGCTGCCTGTATGCAGGGCACGCAGCCATAATAGCACGCTTTGCCGCGACCTGAAAAGAGGCAAGCGGGTTTTCGCGGCACTGCCCTATCGGGGGCGATCGCCTGCTCGGTTTTTGCGATAACCCAGCAACGTTTAAAATTTGGCTGATACTTTTGGCTATTGATGAAACAGCCATTTTCAGCTTCCTGCCTCCGTTCTCTCTCTCGCCTCTAAAATAAATTTATCCTTTTTGTCCGCGTACCTTGACCCGCTTGTCCGACTTCTGCTTTTTCACCCAGGAGATAAATTTCTCCATCTGGGGCTCTGCCTTCAGCTTTTCCAGGGTATTCAGTTCGCGGGCGAGGCGCTTGTTGTCGTAGAGGGTATGAATTTGGCGGTGACAGGCGGAGCAGATGTCGATCGTGGGGCCATAACGGCCATTTTTCTGTTTCGGAATCAGGTGATGGACGGTCAACTCTTCCATCTCTCGTTCGCAGAGTTCGCACGGCATACTTTTCTGAGAGGCTCTGACTTTACTAAATTATAGACAAACAAAATTGGGGCATGGAGAATGGGGCATTGAGAATGGGTTATCAAAAATTACCCATTCTCAATGCCCCATGCGCAGTTGCGTTAAAACATTCGCGCGATCGCCTGCGGGAGTGCTGCGGTTATTTTTTATCAGCGTGAACGTAATCCACAAAGATAAATCGAGGTTCCAGCCAGAATTTGAGCCACGCGAAAACCGCCAAACCGACGAGGGCAGTTGCCGTCAGGGGCAACCCGAACGGAACGCGGATCGCATCCGGCATGGCAGCGACACTGGCAACGACTAGGGCGAAATAGGCTAATAGGAAAATTTGCGATCGCCGCACCATCGCCAGCGCTTGCCGGCAACTGCTGCAGTGGCGGGTGTGCTGGTTGTAGCGATCGAGCAATTGCTGGCGATTTTCGAGAAATGGCAAGCTGTCAGAAAGAGAAATCCCCACCTCATCCCAAGGCAGCTTGCCCTGACAGTATTTGTCAAACCAGCGGCGAAACTCGACAACCAAGCGATCGGCACTCGTCGGCAACTTGTAGGCTGTTTTCCAACTTTCTGTCTGTTGCTTCTGCTGGAGAAACCGCTCTTGATAGTGGAGAAAAATCATATCTCCATCTAAAACCAAATTGCGAACTGTAACGTGCTGCCACCAGCGGGGCGTCAGCTTGAAGGGCGTTTTAGCAAAATCGCGAGTAAACTGCGCGACAATTCGGGATTTCCCCGGTTCTACCGGCAGGCAGTAAGTAATCAGACCGAGCTTCTTTCCTTCGCCAAATGAAAAGGCATATTCCAAGTGGCACGGCGGCTCAAAAATAATCTTAGTTTGAAAACCCCTTTCACTTTCTGCGACAATCCGGTTAACAGTTGACTCCAGAATAGTTATTATAAGGGGACGCGCGCTTTCCCGATTTCCCTGCACCCCGTGATGGGCGAAGGGAACGTGACTGGGATCGGCGACGTTTTCCACCAAAGTTTGCCAGTCATATTCCAAATCGCGGACGAAAGAAGACCAAACAAACCCTTTCTCCGCATCAATTTGGGGAGATAAAGGTAGGGGAGTTTCGGCGGCGAGTTCCGCTGAGGACGGATCGAGCCAAACCCAGAGCAAATCGTTGGCTTGCCGAGAAGGAAAGACAGGGGTGCAGAAGTTTTGAGAATTTTTTGCCACCAGTTCGGGATTTTCTGCTTGGGGAATGTGGGTGCAAGTGCCGTTTTCGTCAAACTGCCAACCGTGATAACTGCACGCCAGGTTTCCGGTTTTGGGATCGATTCGTCCCTCGCTCAAGGGGGCGAGGCGGTGAGGGCACTCGTCGGCAAATACCTGATAGTTTGGGGAAGATTTGGGCTGCCAAATCACCAAGCGCCGCCCCAACAGCGTCACGGGCGTTGGTTTTTCGCGATCGAGGTCTTCTATTGGCGAAACAGGATACCACTGCTGAAAAAAATTAAAGTCAGGTTGCATGGTTGGGCGGGAGTAGCCGGGACAGTTAAAACGTTCTTCAATTCACTATAATCTCCGAACGTACCCGATGGGAACCTCATCGCCGTCGAGACGCAATTAACCCTTGCCTCTACAAGAACGCTTTTTCCCTTCCGACTTGGGGGCAGGAGGATTTTAATTTAGGCTGTTTGGGCGAGAACGAGCAGATTTTGCGCGATCGCGATTTCGACGGCAAGGGTTTTGTAGCCGACTTCATCAAAGAGAACTACCATTTTATCAGCTTCGTAGCGCATCACCAAGCCTCCGCCCCAGCTTCTGTGAATCACGCGGCTGTTGAGGGGAAACGGCTGATTGCTGCCGTCGTCTTCTACCACAACGCCGGCTTTGCAGTTGTCGCAGCATTGGCAGGGGGCGTCAAATCCTTCGCCAAAATAGTTGAGCAAATATTTGCGGCGGCAGTCGCGCAGCTCGGCGTATCCTCGGATCATTTCCAGGCGCGATCGCTCGATTTTTTGCAGGCGATCGCGCGCCTCTAGTGCCGCTGCGGCTGCCTCGCTCGGTTCGGGAGACTCCTGCACGGGAACGACTTCCCCGGTTGGCAAGCTTTCCACTGCGCCGACGTCTTGCAAGTGGGCGATCGCTGCAGCGAGTTTCGATTTTGACAGCCCCGTCACTTCCTGCAAATCTTTTGGCGCGACGGGCTCGTCTTGTTGCTGAATCGCTTGGACAACCTGCTCTACTTGCTCGCTCTCGATCTTGCCAGTATTGGATAAAAAACGCCAGATATTCAAATTTTCGGGATTGTAAAATAACAGAGCGAGGGCTGGTTCGCCGTCGCGTCCCGCTCGCCCGATTTCCTGATAGTAGGAATCGACACAATCGCTGATGTTGGAGTGGAGGACAAACCGCACGTTGGGTTTGTCAATGCCCATGCCAAACGCAGAAGTCGCAACGATAACCGCTACTTCGTCGTTCATAAAAGCGGATTGAGCGAGTTCGCGCTCTTTGGCTTTCATGCCGGCGTGATAGAAAATAGCCTTCACGCCGCGTTCTTGCAGCGCTGCCGCTATTTCTTCTGCGTTTTTGCGGGTGGCAGCGTAGACAATTCCCGGCTTTTTGGTTTTTTCAACGCAGTCTAGCAGCGCTTGAGTTTTCTCGGCTTCGTCTTCAAATCGCTGCACGCCGAGCCAAATATTCGGGCGATCGAATCCTTGCACGACGACACAGGGTTCGCGCATTCCCAGGCGATCGACAATTTCTTCGCGAACGGGGGGCGAGGCAGTGGCGGTGAGTGCCAAGATGGTAGGATGCCCGAGGGCTTCAATAATTGCGCCGAGCCGCAGGTAGTCGGGGCGGAAATCGTGACCCCACTCGCTGATGCAGTGGGCTTCATCGATGACGAAAAGGGAGGGTTTTGCTGCTTGCAGTCGCTCTAGGGTGTCGGAATTGTTGAATTGTTCCGGTGCGAGAAATAAAAATTCCAGTTCGCCGCGCTCCAGTTTCTCGAAAGCGGCAACGCGATCGCCTGTTTGTACGGTTGAATTCACTACCGCCGCCTCTCCCACATTCGGCTCGGAAATTTTCTCCACCTGATCGCGCTGCAGGGCAATCAAGGGCGAAACGACGACGGTTGCTCCGGGGATCAGGTGCGCGGCGATTTGGTAAATCGCCGACTTTCCCGAACCCGTCGGCATCACTGCTAGCGTATCCCGTCCTTTCAAAACCGCTGCGATCGCCATTTCCTGCCCGGGACGCAGCGACTCGTAGCCAAATCGATCGCGAGCCAGCCGCTCTAGCTGCTGCTTGTTGACGCGCTTTTTTCTCATTGTTGGCTGCCGCTCACTCCTCTCTCCTCAAATCTCCCCTCAATTCTTTTTCGGTGCTGTACATTCTGGGAGCAACGCCAGGAAGTTGGACAATTTCCTCTGGATTTCCCAGATAACCTCCCCGATTGACAAGCTCTTCAACTGGATACAAATCGCCTTCGTCTGAAGGCTTCCCCTGCGGGCATTTGCTTTCTTTTTCAGAAGATCGATCTGGCGTTTTTTTACTCATATCTCTTGCCTCAAAAACAGTTAATCAATCCCGTCTTTCTTGATAATCTTCAGACGATTTCGGGTCTAATTCCCACCGATGTTCGTCCCGATTTTCCATAATGTCTGTGGTTCGCAAGTCGGCGCGATCGTCCATCACCAGCCCGACGGCTTCTCCCAAATCTTCAACGACGCTTTTATCCGGCGTAGAGACGGTTCCGCCTACGGCTTCTTCCCCGACTGAATCTGCTTGCTCCCAATAGGCATCGACATCCCCGCCCGTCAGTTCCGGGCTAGTTGAGGTATACTGCTCCAACTCTTCGCGCATCATTCGGGAGCCGATATCCCGCCCCGGCACTTTGGGAACGCCCGGATCGACCGGGGTGTTTTGCTGCGGTACTCTGTCTAAATCGTCGATGGGTTTTGTTGCTTCTTTGCTTGAACTCTCTTGCATAACATTCTCTCCTCCCTGCAATTACAGCTTAGTTTTACAGCCGCCAATCTGCTATACTTCTTTGGAGGTAAACTAGGGTATTACTTTAGAGAGAAGAGGGAAATTAGCGCGATTTGATTTTAAGCAATTCAGCCGACAAAATGCAAGCCTTTCTGCTGCAAGTTCTGCTCGACTTGCAGCAAGTCGTCTTTTGTCTCGCCCGCAACGATGCCGTAAAGATCGGTATAAATTTTGCCGTATTTGACGCGCTCCAAAGCTGACAATATGATAAAATTCTTGCGTTCGAGTTCGGGTTTCAGGGTCGTTAAAATCAAATCCAATGTCCCATTCATGCGATAGTCTGTGGAATATTTAGCGACTTCCTTTCCCAGGGCGAGGAGGGGCTGGCGCTGCAAGCAGAGCGGAGTGGAGCCATTGACTCGAAAATTGGCATCGATCGCGAAAAGTTGCCCGTCTCGATCTTCGAGTACGTCGAACCCGATAACGCCGAAATACCCTTGCTGGCGCGCGTACTGAGCGATCGCGGCAATCATCTCGTAAAATTTGCTCGTCTCGGTTTCGCGGTAGTGAATCAACCCGCCTAAATAGCTGCCCTCTGCGGTGACGAGTTGGCTCGTCGTGCCGATAAGCGTTATCTCTCCCGCCTTGCTGAGATAGAATTGCGCGCAGTGGTTCTGCACGACATTCTGGACAAACTCCGAGACGATAATGGTTTCGATCAAATTAATTTCGAGATATTTCTTCAGTTCCAAGAAGCAGTAATCGCGATCGCTTGAGGTTTTGATAATATAAGTCCCTTCTCCTGAAAGTCCGTGAGAAGTTTTAATCAAGTAGGGGAATTGATCGGGTAGGGAAATGTCTTCGAGATTGACTTGCCGCAGGTTGTAGCTTTCGTATTTCGGACAAGATACCCCCAGCTCGGCTAGCGTCGCCTTGCTGAGCAAGTGGTAGTGGTTGTCTGGAGGGACGGCGTGTTTTTCAGGTTTGAGGCGATCGAAGGGAAATAGTGTCATAATTTTGTCGAAGCGATCGCTCTGGCTCAGCTCGTCCAGATAAACCGAGCAATCCATCATTTCCAGATTGGCATAGCTGAAACCCAAATATTCGCGCCAGTAGTCGAGCAATCTCTTCGGCGGCATACTAATGATAATGCCGGGGAGGGCATCGCCTAATACGGCGAGATTTTTCCAAGGTTCCTTCTGGCAAATCTTGTCAAACGAGGTTTTTGTCGCTTCGCTGCTGCCGTCTTGAAGGAAGTATTTCTTCGTATTCGGGTAAGCCGCCCAGCTAGCCGTCGCCGGATAATTTAATAAGAACGCATAACGAGCGTCTTCAATATCTCGTTTGAACAAGTCGGAGAGGGTATTTCCTTGGAAATATTCACAGGTAGATTGGGGAATCATAGGAAGATGCTTGGAGAGTTCAGAAACAGAATGTCAAAGCTACATTCCGCCTAAGTAGATGAGCATAAATCATTGCAGTAGGGTTGTGGGAGTGCGGTCGTCCTCGCCCGCTACTTATATCAATTTTTTTGGCACGAAAGAGATCGAAATTCTGAAAGCCTTTAAAATAGGCATTTTTGAATTACTATCTGTTTCGCCTTAAAATAAAATTGGTATTAAGGAAGCGGGCTTCTAGCCCGCACTACTTCCGTAGGGTTGTGCAATTGATTCGGCATAATTGCTTAGAGCCAGAGCAGTTGCAGGCAACCGCTGCACGAGTGCTAAAGTTGCATCGCGAGAACAGGTGCCTGAACGATTTGCTGAAGCACCGATACAAGGCGATCGATATCTGTGCGGGTGTTGAAGAAAGATAAACTCACCCGTGCGGTTGATTCAATGCCCAATCGCTCGTGCAACATCTGAGCGTCGTGTACGCCGGCGTTAATCACCACGCCAGATCGATCGAGTAAGGCGGGTAACTGTTTGGTGTCGGTGCCTTCTAGCGTGAAGGTGACAATGGCGACTCGATTGTTTTTCTTGCGATTGAGAGGAGCGCCGCAGGTACGCAGCCCCGGAATCTGATGCAGTCGATCGATCAGGTACTCCGTCAAGTTAATTTCCTCAGCATAAATCGCCTTCATGCCTATTTCACTCAGGTACTCTGCGGCAGCACCGAGGGCAATTGCATCGGCGATCGCGGGAGTTCCGGCCTCAAATTTGTAGGGAGCATCGGCATAGGTGGCGCGATCGCCTGCAATGGCACTGTACATGTGGGCACCGCCCTGAAACGGCGGCATGGCTTGCAGCAGTTCCCACTTGCCGTAGAGAAATCCGATGCCGACCGGCGCGCCCATCTTGTGCCCCGAACCCACCAACCAGTCGCAATCGATCTGCTGAACGTCAACAGGAAAGTGAGCGAGGCTCTGAGAGGCATCGATGAGGACTTTGGCACCGCGATCGCGAGCGAGGGCAGTAATTTCCTGCACGGGGTTTATACAGCCCAGGCTGTGAGAAAGGTGAACGACACTCACCAATTTCGCGCGATCGCTCAGCAGCGCTCTGAAATGGTCTAAATCAAATTCTTCCGCTTCATTGAGTTCGACAAACTTGAGAATCGCTCCCGTTTTCTCAGCAACCATTTGCCAGGGAATTAAGTTACTGACATGCTCCATCACCAACAAGATAATTTCATCGCCTGCTTTCAAGCAGTTCATGCCCCAACTGTACGCCACGAGGTTGATGCTTTCTGTCGCGCTGTGGGTGTAGACAATCTCCTGGGGTGAAGACGCATTGATAAATCGGGCAACTTTTTCTCGCGCCGCTTCGTACAAGTCACTGGCTCGTTCGCTGCATTGACAAACGCCGTGACGGATGTTAAAATTGCCAGACTCGTAATAGTCTCGAAGTGCATTCAATACCGATAAAGGTTTTTGGGAAGTTGCGGCGCTGTCGAGATAAACTAACGGATAACCGTTGAGGGTCTGCTGCAAGGCTGGAAAATCAGGCCGCACATAAGCGGCGAGTAATTGAAGGCTACTGAGTGTCATATTTTTGATGCAGGTATATTGGCAAAAAAGAAATGCGAGTTCCAGTTGGGCGATCGCTAGCGATCGGACGCAAAACCACCGGGCATAATGGTTGCGCGGATGATGGCGCGGCTGAGATTAATATCTCGCGGCGTCACTTCTGTCAAAGATGCCCACTTGAAATTCGTGCCGTTGAGTTTGGCACCTGTCAGGTTTGCCCTCAATAGGATGGCGGCTCTCAAATCTGCATCCGTGAGATCGGCATCGCTCAGGTTGGCACTGCAGAGATCCGCGCCGTGCAGGTTTGTCCGGGTCAAGTTTGCCCGATACAGATTGACTCCATTGAGCAACGCTCTGCTTAAATTCGTCCGCGAAAAGTCTGCGCGAACGAGGTTTAGATGGCTCAGCTTCACCCCGGTTAAATCTAATCCGCTAAAATTTCTTTCGCCTGCTGCATATCGCTGAGAGAGTTCATCCGCGTCCATATTGAGTTGCCCCTGAAAAATTTTACAGGCTGTATACTAAATGTCCATTGTTGGAGTTGGGCAAGCGCTTAAAAGCCGGAATTCTATGAAGCGCGACTCTCAACGCGCTGCTTTATTCGCCAGAAATTCCTTCTCTTCCTGCTTGCGATTGAAGACGCGAGGTTCGGGTAAGTCAGAGGTCATGTAGCCAACTGCCATGTCCTGAGAATTGTATGCCCAACCAATCCGCCCGTGACGATCTAAAACAATGCATCCGGCTTCTCCCGGAACCCGCTGGCGCAGCTTGTCAATTGCCATCCGAGCGGCTTCTTCGGGATGTCGGGCAGCGGAGCCATCTCCGTCCTCAGAATCGCTGCCTAATAACTCGACTGCCGTCTTTGCCACCGCCACCGGGATGATGGATTCGCCATCGCCTGTAGTCGAGCAAGCGCCGCGCTCGTCGGCGTACAAGCTGCAGCCGACAATGGCGGTATCGCCAACGCGCCCGGGCAGTTGGTTCGCAACCCCTCCCGTTGAGGTTCCGGCAGCCAAATTGCCGTGAATATGCAGAGCCACGCAGCCAACCGTCTCAGGGCGATCTTCCGGCATTTGTTCCTTTTCCCATTCTTGGCGCTGTTCCTCACCAATCAAACTCTCGGGATCGCACATCTCGCATCCGCGCTCCGCCGCGAAGCGTTCTGCACCTTCTGCCGCGAGCAGCATGGATTTTTCCTCTAAGACTTTCCGTGCCGCTGAAATGGGATGGGCGATTCGCTGAACTGCTGCCACGCCTCCCCACCGCAGGCAGTCACTTTCCATCATTGCGGCATCCAGGTACACCTTCCCCTCAACATCGAGGGTGGCACCTTTGCTGGCGTTGAAGGTTGCATCGCTTTCGAGTATGCGGATAGCTGCTTCAACTGCGTCTTTAGCATCGCCTCCTTGTTGAAGCACCTGCCAACCTGCCTTGACAGCGGCTGAACACCCGTCGATATTGGCTGTGGTTTTATTGTCTGGAATGGTTTTGGCTCCGCCATGCACGATAATTGAGAGAGTCATTTTTTTGACTAATGGGGTGTATTTTGAACTCTACAAGTTAGGATTGACTGCTCTGATTGTCAGTCTCAATTTTTTGGCTTCTTTCGGTTGCCCTTTTTCTTGGCTGATACCTGTGAATACCTGGGAAAATAACAGTCATTAAAAATATAAGCTCTTGTTTTTTCTCAAACGTCTATCGCAAGAAGAGGATTTTTTTCCCTGGAGGCATAGTTATAAATGAAGGCAAGTTGTAATTTTAGATACCTATTTCTAGAATTCGGTTGAAGCTCTGGCAGAGATAGGGAAGCCGCTGTAAAAATCTGCTGGCAAGGCTTCTAGAGGAGCGAAGGCGCAGTGGTAGCGGTTTTCATTGGGGTGAGGGAATGAGAAACCCGGTTTCTTCAAGAAACCGGGTTTCTAAAACCTCTTGGGCGATCGCCCGGTAACGAGTCAAGAAAACCTACTCGTCATCGTCCGCATCCGATTCGTCGCTTTCGTCTGATTCATCTTCATCGGGATCGGGATTGTGGTCTTCCTCGGCTTTTTCCATGAGCTTTTGAATTTTGGAGAGGGTGTGGTTGTAGCCCTCGGTATCTCCGCGCTCGGAATATTTTTCGGCAGCGCTCTGGAAGTCGGCGATCGCCTTTTCAATGTCGCCCATCTTGTAGTGGACGATCGCGCGGTTGTAGTAAGCTTCGGGAAAGCAAGCCTTGATTTCTATCGCCTGGGTGTAATCGAGGAGCGCCCCCTCTTGATCGCCTAATTTGCTCTTGCCCAGCGCCATATTGTAATAAGCGATCGGGTTGTTCCCCTTGAGCTGCACCGACTTCTGCCAGTCTTCGATCGCGCCTTTCACGTCGTCGAGGAGGGTGCGAGAGACGCCGCGATTGTAATAAGCGTCTGCATAATTGGGATTGAGACCGATCGCGTAGTCGAAATCGCCGATCGAAGCGGGAGTATCTCCCAAATCCCGACGCCCGCAGCCCCGGTTGTTGTAGGCGGCGGCAAAATTGGGATTGATGGCGATGGCGCGGTTGTAATCGTCGATCGCGCCCTGAGTATCCCCCAAAGCCGAGCGGGCGATGCCGCGATCGTTGTAGGCGTCGGCAGAATTGGGATTGCGCTGCAATTCTATATTGAAATCCGCCAGCGCCGGCTCGTAGTTTTTCAGCGCCAGATAGGCTTTGCCGCGCTGGTAGTACACTTGAGTCAGGGACGAATTGCGCTTGAGTTCTTCGTTAAAGTCCGCGATCGCTCCCTCGTAATCTTCCAGCGCCGCCCGGGATTTCCCGCGCCGGAAATACACCTCATTCATGGCGGGATTCACCTGCAGGGCTCTGGTGAAGTCCGCGATCGCGGCGGCGTGATCCCCCTTTGCCGATTGCGCTGCGCCCCGGTTGCCGTAAGCGAGGGCATTGCTGGGATCGATGCGCACCACCGCCGTATAATCTTCGATCGCGCCCTGATAGTCGCCCAAGCGGTGGCGAGTTGCCGCCCGGTTGTTGTACGCCGTGGCGTCGTTGGGCAGTAATTTCAAGACTTCGGTGTAATCGGCAACTGCTCCCGCGTGATCTCCCATTGCCGAGCGAGCCGCCCCCCGGAAGCCGTAAGTTTTGGCAATTCTAGCATCCTTCGGCCCGAGCAATTCTATGGCGCGATCGTAATCTTCCACCGCGCGCTTGTAATCTTCCAAACGGTGGTAGGCAACGCCCCGGTTGTTGTAAAGATATCCCAACTTCGGCTCGATGCGCAGCGCCTCGTCGTAGCAGGCGATCGCGCCGTGAAAGTCGCCATTGTTGAGCAAGTCGTTGCCCCGCTCTCCCAGGGCATTGGCATCGCCGCCAGAGGCGACGGGAATCTTCAGGCGGCACTCTCTCGCCTTTTCACTATTGCCAGCCAGCTCGTACTCGACTGCTGCTTTATCCCACTGCTGTTTCTTTTCCCACTCCAGCCCCCTGCACTCTCCGGCTTTTTGCGGCATTCGCGCGATTTCGTACTGTTCAGCCGCTTTGAGCCACTGTTTCTTTTCTGCAAATTCCATCGCCCGAATTTCAGCTTTTTTGCGATCGTTGTTGCTCCTGAGCCAGCAGCGCTTTGCCTCAGCTTCGCGGGCGAGTTCTTCCCAGTGCTGCGCCGCTTCTTCCCAGCACTGCGCTGCTTCCAGCGCCCAAATCTCTGCAAGCGCCTGTTTGTCGCGATTGTTGGCTTTTGCCCAGCACTGCGCCGCGCGCTGCCACTGCTTTTCTTTTTCAAACAGCCCTGCTGCCGTTTCCCATTCCTCCACTTCGGCAAAGGCTTCGGCTGCTTGGAGATATTGCCGCTTCTGCACGAGCAGTCGGGCGTTTGCCTGCTGAAGCCCGACGCGATCGCCCGCTTTCTCAAAGCACTCGATCGCTTGCGAGTAAAACTCAGCTTTCAAATAATAAAGCCCGCGTTCCCGCCAGCTTTCTGCCGTCGGTTCGACGCGGTGCTGCTGCACTAACTCCGGATTCAGCGGCAGCACGCACTCGAGCAATTCTGGCTGGCTCCACACCTCGGAAAGGTGCGACTCCCAGATATTCAAAATCCGCCGCGCCCGCGTCACGGCGACGTAGAGCAAATTCAGTTCTAGCTGCAATTGCGGCGTTTCTTTCGGGGAGACGGAACCCGTTCTAAATAACTTGGCCCACATTTCCTCAGCGGATTTGAAAAATTCTACCAGAAAAACCGTGTCAAATTCCAGCCCTTTTGCTTCCTCGATCGTGAAAACCAGCGTCGATTCAAAATCCTGGCTGAATTTATCTTTCTCCTCGTCCGTTCTCACTAAGATGGCATCCCCTGGATTGAGCCGATCTAAAGTTTGCTTCAGGGATTCAGCCGCCGCCGCTATCAAGCGAGCCTGTTCGCCAAACGAGCTGACTTGCTGCGCCTCGCCGGAGGAAGTCGGCGGTGTCGGGGAAGAAACTTCCCCGTGGCTGACTTTCAACAGGCGCGATCGCAGTCTCAGCAGTTGCGCCGCCAAATTCACCAGCGTGCCCACGCTGCGAAAGTTGTAATACAAACTCTTTTCGATAACCTCTTGCTGGCTGCGGTAAAACTTCATTTTCAAGTCTTCCCAGCGAAAGCCGCTCGGGCTGATTGTCTGGTGCAAGTCCCCGGCAAAAAAGAAATGCCCCCCGGGCGCGCGCAACTGGAACAGCAGTTCTAAGTGCAATTCCGTCAAATCTTGCACCTCATCGCAGACGATGAAATGATAGGGCTCTGTCGCATTTTGCTTGACAAGCTGCAAAACTTTTCGCGCTAGGTCGATTTCGTCAAACCGTCCGTCTTGTTTGAGTTTTTTCTGATACCACTCGGCTAATTCATAGACGTCTCGCCGCTGGTTCTGGGGAATTACAGTGGAGCGTTTTTTACCCAAATTTTCGTATTCTTTTTTGGGAAGCAGCGCCGCATCTAAGGACAGTTGCGCTCCCTTGATAATGCTGCGAATTTCATCCCACACTAAGGTAGTTGGATACTGCTTGCGTTTGGGGTGGGCGCGGTACATTTGCCAAAAGGCCATAAAATTCACTTCGTTTTCAGCCAGTTGCGACTGTCCCGCAGCGTCGAGGATTTCCAAGCACAAATCCCGCACGGTTTTGAATTGAAAAAAAGTTTCTAAATCCGCTTTGCTCTTGCCCGCCAAGAGCTTGAACTGTTCGCGGGCATTGCTGACTAAGAGGGGATTGTAGGCGACATAGAGGCGTTTCCCGGATGGCGCATCCTGCAAGCTGTGCAGCAATCGGTACAGGGCGACGGTTGTTTTGCCGGTGCCGGCGCTGCCGGAGAGCAGGAGGTTTCCCGGCAATTTCGCCAGTTGATATTCTTCGGGAGTGAGTTTCAGGGGCAAGTCAGTCGCTTGCTGTACAATGGCCTGACGCCACTGGGCTTTTGATTCGATCACTTGCCAGGGAATGTTGGAGAGCAGCCCGTCGCGAAAATCAGCAGCGATCGCCATTTCTTCCGCTCGGGCAGCCGCGATCGCAATTTCTTCGTCAGCCTCGAATAGTTCTCCCCTACTTAAAGAACCCGCTGCCAACTCCTCGCCTTCTCGCGCGCTACTGGCTTCCACCTCCGCAGAATCCAGCCATTCCGCATCTGCAGCGTTCTTTCTGGCTCTGGCTCGTCGCGATACGTCGTCGTGATCCAGACAGATATCCTGAATGGCAATGTAGACTTGCGCCTTCCCCGTCTCGGGCTTCCTCGATTTTTCGTAAGTGAAAATGAGTCGGCTAGCCTGATTGATCCGGGCTTCCCAGATTCTTTTGGCCATGCCTTTTAATTTTTTGACCCGCAATCCGCCATCGAATCGCTGCTGTCTGAGCTTCTGAATGCAATTCCAAATCCGTTCCTGAAGAGTCTTCTCAGGAATTTTACGGAGGAAATCTACGATGTCAGGGTGTAAGACAACAGGGAGCCGCATAGAGGAGGTAAGCTAGTGCACTTGTTGTCTATCTTACCTCCTGAAATGTTTTTCACGAAGAGCAGGTGATGCCGGATTTTTAAGTGTCGCTTTTTGAGATGGGCAAATCCGACTTTCTGCAGCAACCTCCCGAGCTGCTATCACAGTCTCTGCCCCCAGACGCCTCTACAAAAATCCCCAGCAGGCCCGGGTAGGCCCTCGCTGGGAGGTACAAGATAAGCTCTTGTATACATATTACCTGTGTTTTGTCAATGGAGTATCTACCTAAAGAGTGATCTCCGTATGTTCTCTATCAGTAAAATTTTCGCTACTGAGCCGATTGATTGGAAATTTGGCGGCGCTGGCTGTCTGGTAATTACTAATTGGCAATTGTCAACTAGCAATTAATTGATCGCGAGCCTAAAGGTGCGATTCGCTATGGCAAGTTGCAGGAGTGCCCTAGATTAACCCCTAAATTATTCTAACGGCCAGGACGGAATTAACCGATCGATTTCTGCCATCGCCTGCATCGTTTCCTGAAGCGCCACAACCGCGCGCTGATAGTGCAGTATCTCGTCAAACAACAAACAGCGAACGGCGTTTTTGCGGTCTTTCAGCCATTTATCTAAAACTTGATATCCCCCGATTTTAAATTCCCAGACTTCCGGAGAAATTCCTTCAAAATATTGCCACTTGTTGATATAAACGCGCTGCTGGGCTGAATGATAACTGACTTCAGTCACGGCATTATCACCACTCGCGGGATATTTGGTAATTAATTTATTGAGCCTTTTTGATTTCATCAGGTGCAGATCTGCCAATTCCCGCCCTTTTTCGCTGAGGGCTTGAAAGAGCGGGCTATTGCTGGTTAAGGGCAAGCGGGGAAAGTCAATTTTCAGAAATTCGGCGTAGCGCTGCCGGTAGGTGGGGCTGTGAAAAACGGCATAAGCGTAATAAAAAATCGCTTCGGGGGCGGGAAGTTCGCCAAGTTTTGCCCGAAGGGCGCTGAGGAAGTCCGAGGAAAAATTAGGAGTGCGATCGCTAAATAAATTCCCCTGTTCGTTTTCAGTATCCGGGTAGAGGTAGAGCGGGAAAAGATAGGTTCGCTCTCGCGTAGCGATCGAAACCGTACAATCCGTGACAGGGTATTCAGTGCAAAATATATGCGTAAAATGACTGTTGACTTGGCGAGTCGTACACAAGCCAATATTTTCCCCTGCCAGCAGGTGACGCATCACCTCATTTCTGGGAAGCTCAACTACATCTTCATGGTGGTAATAAGCTCTCCAATCCAGAGGACGATAAACGCATTTTGTAAAAGCCTTTTCCCATCGAATGTTTGCGGCTGAGGAATGCCGTTTTGCTTTTAATTTCCAATCCCGCGTATCGCCAATCTGGTACATTTTCGCAATTTGCTCGTCGGAAATATTCAAATTTCTAAAATCTTTGATTCTTTGGCGAAGGCTCTCTAAATCAAAGCCCATAACGAATCGATCGCGGTGAGTTTTCACGCCAGTAGAATTCACCAACATGATATCGGTTATTTTCCAATAGCTGTTATATTCATCGCGTGCCGAGCTTTCCTGCGGGTAAAATAAGTAAAAGGGAAAAGTCGGCTCGGCAGTTTTCCAGTTTAAATCATTGATATCTGAAAGGTTGAGCGCTTCATATTTCGCAGCGCGATCGCCCCACATCTCGGCATGGTGAACCTTGGCAGGTGCAGCCTTTCCCGGTTCTTTGATAAAAATGCCTATACTCACCCCTTGCTGAATGTCAAACACATTTCTATCGGGCGAACCATCTGGGGAAATTTCCTTTTTTTTAGAATTCCCGTGCAAATCCAAAATATAAATATCCGTAAAAGTTTGCATCAAATTCTGACGCATTCCCCGAAAAGTAGGATTATCTAAATAACCGTGATTTGTAACAAAAGCTAAAACGCCAGAACCCGTTTGACTGATGCGCCACTGTCCGAAACGGATAAACTTTACATAATCATCCTGCAAATATTTTGGGTTGCGTTCGCCTAACGGTACGCCATTCACAAAATAGTAATCGCGGACTAAACCGGCAATCCATTCACTTTTATTGGCAGAATTCCCGGAATAAGGAGGATTGCCCAGCACCACCATCACGGGAACGTCTCGCTTAATGGCAGAGGCTTCATTCGCCTCCTCTGCAACGAACTGAGCAAAGAGTACCTCGGATTTTTTCAGCGCTTCGTCTAAAGTGTTGGTGAGATAAATTCCCAAGCGCTGTTTTTCGATGAATTGATAGCCGAATTTTTGCAGTTGCCAGCCGAGTTTGAGATGAGCGATCGCGTAAGGAGCCATTAACAACTCAAAGCCAAACAACCGCGACAGCAAACTCTCTCGAACGTACTGATTCCACGCACCAGCCATTCCCATCTCTTCCAGATTTTGGTAAATCTGATTGACAACCATATACAAAAAGGTGCCGGTTCCAGTTGCCGGATCGAGAATTTGCACCCGTGGCTGCTGCGTGACGGTATCTTTGCTATTATCTGCCAATCCCAGCGGCAGGTTAAAGCGATTTTTGAGAATCGCATCCACCGAACGGACAATAAATGAAACCACTGGCTCTGGCGTATAGTAAACGCCACGACTTTTCCGCAACGCTGCATCGTAAGCCGCTAGAAACGTTTCGTAAAAATGCACGATCGCATCTTCCTGGCGCGTGCGTCGTCCGAAGTTTTCTAAAATGCGCCCCATATCAACCTGAGCCAGCAATTGCACTAAATCGTCAATAGCCCAGTTAATCTGCGCGATCGCATCTGTCTCGACAAGAGTATTAAATAGCCGTCTTAAAAAGGGATTGGTTGCAGGGATGTAGGTTGCGGCAGTGCGCCTGTCGAATGGGGAGCTATCCGGATTTTGAGCGTGCCCGACTCTCGCTGCAAATAACCCATAAGATAGAGTTTGAGCGTACATATCGGCAAACTCTGTCTCGCTTATATCTTGAAGTTCAATCTCATTAAATACCCGCTTGAGTTGGTGCAGTTCTCCCAACTCAGTTTCTGCTTTTAAGGCTTCCACAATCGCCAAGCGGAGCGATCGGGTTAACCGCGCCATCTGTTTTGCCAAATCTTCAGAGCTGGATATCGCGGCACCCGTGCAGGGCGATCGTTTCTTTATCCGTACTTTATCCATAAAAAAACACCCATCTGGGGGCGCTACAGTCTATAAGGTTTCTATCTGAATCGTGAAAACCTTTGACCTGGAGGCAGAGCCTCTAGAAAGGCGTTCCCAGGCTCAGCCTGGGAACGAGTACGAATACAAGAGAAAAAATGATTAGAGCAGGTACAGCAGCACGAACAGGATAATCCAGATAATATCGACAAAGTGCCAGTAGATTTCTGCGGCTTCGACGCCGAAGTGGCTGGTGCTGGAGTAGTGGTCTTTTTTGAGCGATCGCCACAGCACGGCAGCAATCAAAAGCACGCCAAAGCAAACGTGCAAGCCGTGAAATCCGGTCATCACGAAAAACGAGCTGGCATACAAATTCGTCGTCAAGCCGTAGGCGAGGTGAGCGTATTCGTAAGCCTGACCGGCCAAGAAAATCGCCCCCATGATCGCCGTGGCTGCGAGCCAAGTCCGCAAACCACTCACGTCATTTTTCTTAATTGCAGCATTACCTTTGTTCATCACAAAGCTGCTAGAAATCAGAATCGCCGTGTTGATTCCCGGCAGCACGAGTTCGCGCTCGACTCCTTCCGGTGGCCAAACCGGAGCCATCGCTTTGAAGATCAAGTAGGCGGCAAATAGCCCGAAGAAGATCATCCCTTCAGCAAACAGGAACACGAAGATACCGAAAAGGCGGTGATCGGGATGTGCTTCGTGATGGCCGGCTGCCGCTTCGGCACTGTGGTGATAGTCGAGCTCAGTCTTCGCTGGATCGATTGTGGGACTTTGCATGAATCTTAACCTGTTTTATTAGCGACAAATGACTGGAGGTAATGGGGAATGGGGAATGGGGAATCGGTCAGAATTATCCCACCCATTACCAATTACCCATTACCCATTACCAATTCCCTAATCTCGGTTTTGACTTTCCCCTTGGCGATCGTCGGGATGGGCGGCAACTTCGGGATCGGGTTCGGCGCGCAGGGCGGAACTCGGGCCGGCAGATAACATCGGGTCTTTTGCCTCGGATAGAGGCACGTCCACTTCCGTGCTGCGATCGCCCATGCCGTAGTCATACGGGCCAGTGGCCAGCACCGGGGTGCCTTCAAAATTCTCGATCGGCGGCGGCGAAGTCGTCATCCACTCCAGGGTCAAACCGCGCCAGGGATTGTCTCCGGCTTCTGGGCCATACATCCAGCTCCAGATGGCATTGACGAGAAACGGCAGCGTCGAAACCGCCAGCAAATAGCTGCCGACGGTGCACAGCACGTTCAGGTCGGCAAATTTCGGATCGTACATGGCCACGCGCCGGGGCATTCCTTGCATCCCCAAGATGTGCATCGGCAAGAACGTCAAGTTAAAGCCGACATAAGTGAGGACGAAATGAACGATCCCCCAGGGTTCGTTGAGCATCCGCCCCGTCATTTTGGGGAACCAGTGGTAAATGGCGGTGTAAATGCCGAATACCGCGCCGCCAAATAAGACGTAGTGCAGGTGAGCGACGACGAAGTAGGTGTCGTGAACGTGAATGTCGAAGGGCACGGAAGCCACCATGATCCCGGTGATGCCGCCGAGTACGAAGGTGGAGATAAAGCCCATCGAGAACAGCATGGCGCTGGTGAGCTGGATTTTCCCGCCCCACATGGTAGCCAGCCAGCTAAAGACTTTGATCCCCGTGGGCACGGCGATCACCATCGTGGCGATCATGAAGAACATCCGCAACCAACCGGGGGTGCCGCTGGTGAACATGTGGTGCGCCCAGACGATCAAGCCCAAGAATGCGATCGCCAAACTGGAATACGCGATCGCCTTGTACCCGAAAATCGGCTTGCGGGCGTGTACCGGAATCACTTCCGAGAGCACCCCAAAAAACGGCAGGATCATAATGTAAACTGCCGGGTGGGAGTAAAACCAGAACATGTGCTGGTAGACGATCGGATCGCCCCCGCCGGCTGGGTTAAAAAATGTCGTTCCCGTCAGCAAGTCAAACGACAGCATCACCAGCGCCGCCGCCAAAACCGGCGTCGCCGTCAGAATCAGTGCCGAAGTGGCGATCATCGCCCAGCAGAACAAGGGCATCTGATTGAAGCCCATGCCGGGTATCCGCATTTTGAAGATGGTGACGAAAAAATTCACCGCCCCTAAAATCGAGGAGGTTCCCAGCAGCAGGATGCTGAGAATCCAGATTTCCTCACCGGCTTTGCCGCTAATCAGGCTCAAAGGCGGATAGGAAGTCCAGCCCGCTTGTGGGGCTCCGACGAAGAAACTGCTCAACAGTAAAATGCCGCCGGTGGGAATCAGCCAGAAAGCAAGGGCATTCAGTCGGGGAAACGCCATGTCTTTTGCGCCGATCATCAGGGGCACTAAATAGTTAGCGAACCCGGCTCCTGCGGGGACGATCCACAGGAAAATCATGATCGTGGCGTGGACTGTAAATAAGCCGTTGTAAAGTTCGGGGCTGACAAAATCGGGATCGGGGGTGGCGAGTTCCGTGCGCACGGCTGTGCCCAGCAGCCCGCCGATCAGGTAAAAAATAAAGCTCGTGACCAGATATTGAATCGCGATGACTTTGTGATCGGTGTTGAAGCCAAAGTAGTCCTGCCATTTCCGCTGCCCCGGTTCTGAGCCGCGAGCGGGAAGGTTGGCACCTTCTTGTAGCTGTACTTGTGTTGTCATAACTTTTTTTCGTAACTTTTGCCAGAGTCTGGGGGGAAAGAGTGTGGTGTGGGGAGTTAAAAGTGCTGAGTGCTGAGTGCTGAGTGAAGATTTCAAGTCAGAAAGTTTTACTTTTATATCTTTCGTGAGGTTTTTTTGTGAGATACAAAAGGTTTTTAACTCAGCGCTCAGCAATCCTCTCAGCATTCCTGTAGGGGCTTTTCGCGAAAAGCCCCTACGCACTCAGCACTCAGCACTCTTCACTCCTCACTTCTTACTTCTCACTTCTCGCTCCTACAGCGCGTTGGTGTGGGTTGCGCAGTTGCGCGATCGCCCCTGCATCGATCCCCATTTCTTCAGCGTAGGGAGCCAGAAACTGGCCATCGGACATGTTAGCGGGGCTGACGGCGACGGCAGCCTCCAGCGCTTCTTTGCTTGCCACTTCTTTCTGAGAGGCTATCCAACTGTCGAACTCTTCCGGGGTTTCGACGATCAGCCGCGTTCTCATCGAGCCGTGGTAGCCGCCGCAGAGTTCGGCGCAGACGACGGGGTACTCGCCGACTTTATTGGGGGTGAACCGCAGTTCGGCATTCCGTCCCGGGATCGCGTCCTGCTTGAGCCGAAATTCCGGCAGCCACAGGGCGTGCAGCACGTCAGAGGCGGCGATGTTCAGTTGCGCTTCTTTTCCGACTGGCAGGTGCAACTCGCCAGAGGTGATGCCGCTCTCAGGGTAGTTAAAAATCCAGGCATACTGCAAACCGGTGACGTTCACCAGCAAGTCTGCCGCTCTGCCTTGCTCGTCTGGGGACGCGCCGATGCCGAGAGCAATCATCTGCTGCGGTTGCGGTGCGGGATCGGTTTCTCCTGCCGAGCCGGGGAGGGGAGCGGCGATCGCTGCTCCCTTCATCTGGTGCGCCATTTGCATGGTGCCGCGATCGTGCGATCCCATCGGATCGAGTCCGCCCATTTCGTTGTAAATTTCAAAACTGTAGACGCTGATCCCCAAGACGATCACGGCGGGGATCGCCGTCCACAGGATTTCTAGGGGGACGTTGCCGTGTACCGGCGGGCCGTCTGTTTTGTCGTCTTTGCGGCGGCGAAATCTAATCGCTGAGATAATCAGCACTGCCTGCACCAGCAAAAACAAACCGGTGGAAATGGTCACCATCACGCTGAACAGCGAATCTACATCGGAGGCTTCTTTTGAGGCTGCCACCGGCAGTAGACCGTGGTTCTGGCCATACCAGAGGCTGATGAGGGTCAGCACGATGCCAGCCAGCATGGTCAGGATGGAACTCGGGATGTTCACGGTGAGTTAGAACCTCCTGTTAAAGTTTCTCAAACATTGGCTCGTTTATTATTGCCGCGCCAGACTCCGGGGCGTAGCGGGGCGCGCCCCTGCGTTTACCGTCGCGCTTAACAGCAGAATTGCTTCCGCTTACTTCCTTACGGTAAAGCAGGTTATGAGGTGCCCGGGCTGCGATCGCGCATCTTTTGGAATTTCTTTAGAATTTCGTCCTTCCGGGCTGCACGCACGAACCCGTAACAATTGTAGCTTTTTATGAATCTCTGTATAGATTTATATCTAAATTTTTATTAAAGATTTAATGTTTGTAACAATTTTAAGAAAATCCTAAAGCCGAGCCGCTTTGCGGTCAGGGTGATTAAAGTAGTTCCTAGAAGCGCCGATCGCCGTCTTTCCAAGGCCCCTGCTTTTGGCGCGATCGCGATCGCTCTTGAAACGAGCAACGACTCGACATTCGATTAACTTTAATTTCCGATTGCAAGTGAGGTATAGCGCATGGCCAACTCGATCGTGCAACGCGATGGCTACTCAGCCCCGCAGTCTCAGAGCGGGGAGGATTTGACAGAAAACCAACCCAGTCAGCGCATCCGCCGCTTGGTGTGGAAGCTGAGCGTCGCGACTTGGCTGCTGATGGCGGTCGGCAGCGCGACGCGGGTGATGAATGCAGGGCTCGCCTGCCCCGACTGGCCGCTGTGCTACGGTGAATTGGTGCCGGCGCGGCAGATGAACCTGCAGGTTTTTCTGGAGTGGTTTCACCGCCTGGATGCAGCCCTGATCGGCTGCGGGGCGATCGCGCTGGTGGGGTTGTCCTGGTGGAACCGGCGATCGCTGCCCAAATGGCTGCCGTGGGCGTCCGTCTTTACCCTGGGTTTGATCCTCTTCCAGGGCGTCTTGGGCGGGCTCACCGTCACCGAACTGCTCCGCTTTGATATCGTCACGGCGCACCTGGGAACCGCACTGCTCTTTTTCACCGCGCTGCTCGTCACCGGCACGTTTCTCATGCCCTATCGCGGCACCGGCACCGCCGGCAAGATGCCTTGGTTCGGATTGAGTGCCGCCATTCTCGTGTATCTACAAAGCCTTTTAGGCGCATTGGTTGGCTCTCAGTGGGCGCTGCACCAGTGCTTTGGCTATGCTCAGCTCTGTGGGGTGATGAACAGCCACATTGCCGGAGTCGTCCCCGCTACGTTGGCCACGTTGCTCGTCGTCTGGATGGCTTGGCGCACCCCGGCGCTGCACCCAACCCTTCGCCAGTTGGCGAACTGGGCGGGCGGCTTGCTCGTGTGGCAAATTGCTCTCGGCGTTGCCACCTTCCGCCTGCACTTGCAAGTCGAGCCGCTGACAGTGGCGCACCAAGCTACCGGTGCCGCGTTGCTGGGAGTGCTGGTGGCATTTGCTGCCCTGGCTTGGCGCGATCGCGCCCAAACTTTTGAAGCGTAAGTTTTGAGTAAGTTTTGACTTTAGTTATCAGCGATCGGCCAAAGGAAATTTTAGATTTGAAAGTTCACAAATCAAAAATCTAAAATCCATAGCTGAAAGCTCCAAGGAAAGGAATCCATGCAAGAAATAATAACAACTGATGTTGCCCGCCATAATCAAAACCTTTTACAGGTCATCAAAAGTTACTATCAGCTAACCAAGCCCCGCATTATCCTGCTGCTGCTGATTACCACGGCGGCGGGCATGTGGGTAGCGGCTGCGGGACAAGTCGATCCCCTGCTGTTAGTCGTGACGCTTTTCAGCGGCGCTTTAGCTTCTGGTGCTGCCAATACCATAAATTGCATTTATGACAGCGACATAGACTATATTATGGAGCGCACGCGCTGGCGTCCGATTCCTTCGGGACGAGTCAAACCTCGCGACGCGCTGATTTTTGCGATCGCCCTTGCCGCGCTTTCCTTTACCTTGCTGACGGTTTTTGCAAACCTGCTGGCGGCATTGCTGGCGATGTCTGGGATTGTTTTCTACGTCCTCGTTTATACCCACTGGCTGAAACGCCACAGCACTCAAAATATCGTCATTGGCGGTGCTGCTGGCGCGATCCCGCCCCTCGTGGGTTGGGCGGCTGTTACGGGCGATCTCAGTTGGGCAGCGTGGGTGATGTTCGCCATCATTTTCATGTGGACGCCGCCCCATTTCTGGGCGCTGGCGATGATGATTCGCGACGATTACAAAGCCGTGGGCGTGCCGATGCTGCCGGTGATTGAAGGCGACGAAATCACCGCGCGTCAGATTTGGCTGTACACTTTGCTGACGCTGCCCGTGACGCTATTGCTGGTTTATCCCCTGCACGCGACGGGTGTCGTTTATGGGGGGATTGCGGTGCTGCTGGGAGCGATTTTTCTGAAGAAAGCTTGGCAGCTTTTGCAGGCACCTGCCGATCGGACAGTGGCGCGATCGCTGTTTAAATATTCCATCCTTTACCTGATGCTGCTGTGCGCGGGAATGGTGGTGGATACGTTGCCTGTCACCCATCACTTGACGGCGGCGTTTGTGGAAGATATCCACACGATAATTAGCGCCATTCCGATGCTGCAATAATTGCGCGATCGCCTGTTGCATAGAGTCAGATAAAACCCGCTCTCGGCGGGTTTTATTTTTAGGCGTCGCCTGCTTGACACCGCCAAATTATCGGGCTATATTTTATACTAAGTTGGCTAAGATAGTATTATACTATTAGAGAAAAACATCAGGAG
>CAYOOD010000003.1:0-145187 GCA_964405435.1 uncultured bacterium | reverse complement strand
CCGGGATATATAAAAAAATGTAACAATACTAAGTTAGCCAACTTGGTATAAGATTGAGTACCGAGGGTGGATATTTCCTCAAGCTTCTACCTACAACAAATTTTGATAGTGATTTTGCTGCCTCAGATGTTGTTTATGTAGATACTAGCTCCACTGGAAATACTACAACTGATTCGATCGCTTGGAGAACAACCGGAACGCACGGAACCTTTGGAAATGCAGCCAAGGTGCAAATTTCACCGCCAAGCAATCCCGGAACTGTTGAGTTTATCAGCGATGGAAATGGCGTCAATATCGCGGCTAACTATGCTGTCAACAGTCTCGGTTCCCTTGGCTTGCCCAACGGTGGAACTAACGCGATTTACATCAATTATTTGCGGAACCCTACTGTCAGCATCACCACCACAGATAACGCCGCTTCCGAAACGCTCAGCGACATCGGCATCTACCGCATCAGCCGCAATGGCAGCACGGGTGACTTGACAGTAAATCTCGTCTTCGATGGGAGCAGCACGGCTTCCCCTTCTGACTATTCCCTCAGCGGTGGCAACATTAATGTCAGCGGCTCGGCTGCTACAGTCGTGATTCCCGACGGGCAAACCTTTGTAGAAGTCACCCTCACCCCCAATGATGACATTGCAGCAGAGGCAGCAGAAACTTTAAAACTGAACCTAATAAATGGTTCAAATTATGCTGCGAACGCCGCTAGCAGTACCGCCACAGTGACGATTGCTGCCAGCGATACGGCGGTGACAAATACAAATGATGTCGGCGAAGGCTCCTTGCGGCAAGCTATTATCAATGCCAATAGCTTTGCTGGCACTGACTTCATTAGTTTTAACATACCCACCACCGATCCGGGCTACAATCCGGTTGCGGGGGCGTATACCATCGCGCCCGTTACTCCGCTGCCAACCCTCGACGAATCGGCGATCGTAGACGGCACGACCCAACCTGGATTCGCCGCCACTCCCATTATCGAACTGAATGGAACGAATGCGGGGGGTTCCGGCTTGTATATCTCAGGCGGAAATAGCACAGTTCGCGGGCTGGTTGTCAATCGTTTCGATAACGGGATTGTTCTGGAAATTAACGGGGGCAATGTCATCGAGGGCAACTACATTGGCACCGATGTCAGCGGCACCCTAGATTTGGGCAACAACTCTGATGGCGTGGTTATCTTCGACACCCCTAATAATCGAATCGGAGGAACGACCGTTGGAACGCGCAACGTGATTTCCGGCAATAATTCGACTGGCGTCGGCATCGTTGGTTCCAACGGTACTGGCAACCAGATACTCGGCAATTATATCGGTACGCAAGCTGACGGCACTAGCCCGCTGGGGAATATTTCACACGGCGTTTACATTAGCGGTTCTAGCAATAATACAGTTGCCAGCAACACGATTGCGTTTAACACCGGTAGTGGTGTGGCTGTCAATAACGGAACGGGCGATCGCATCGAATCCAACTTTATCTTTTCTAACAGCAGTTTGGGTATCGATCTCGGAATCGATGGGGTGACGCTCAACGATGTCGGCGATGCCGATACGGGCGCGAATAGCCGACAAAATTTTCCCTCACTGATCTCAGCAGTTTCTAACGGCAGCAGCACCACCATTACCGGAACACTCAACAGCACTGCTAATACCGCCTTCACGCTGCAATTCTTTTCCAACCCCACCTTAAACGCTTCTGGCTATGGCGAGGGTAAAATTTTCTTCGGCTCAACCACTGTAACGACTGATAGTGTCGGCAACGCCACTATTAACGTTACCTTGGCAACCGCTGCGGCAGCGGGCGAATACATCACCGCTACGGCAATAGATGCCAGCGGCAATACTTCAGAATTTTCAGCGGGGATAGCCGTTACCGCTCCTATTCGCATTCGCGACATTCAGGGAGCGGCTCACATCTCCCCTAAAAATGGTCAGTCAGTCAGCAATGTTAGCGGTACTGTTACCGCCATAAAATCTGACGGTTTCTACATGCAAGACCCCAATCCTGATACAGATGATAGCACGTCGGAGGGGATTTTTGTCTATACTGCTTCAGCGCCTAATGTTACGGTGGGCGATGCAGTGTTGGTGAATGGTACAGTCAATGAGGCGCGCCCAAACGGTGCCGCGAATAATCTTTCTGTCACTCAGATTCACAACCCAACTATAACTGTTTCGTCCTCCGGAAATTCCTTACCTGCGCCCATTGTTATCGGCAGTGGCGGGCGCGTACCGCCTGCTGAAATTATTGACAATGATGCGGCGGGCGGCAGCGTGGAAAATGCGGGGACTCTTTTCGATCCGGCGGAAGACGGGATTGATTTTTACGAAAGTTTGGAAGGGATGCGGGTGCAGGTTAATGATGCCGTGACAGTGGGGGCTACCCGTGCGGATGGGGAGATTGCCGTGCTGGCAGATAATGGGGCGGGAGCGGGGACGCGATCGCTCCGCAATGGCATTATCATTCAGGCAAATGATTTTAACCCGGAACGGATTATTATTGACGATGCAATCGTTCCGGCTCCCCCTCAAGTCAATGTCGGCGATCGCTTTTCCGCTTCCCTCACAGGCGTCATCGATTACAGCGGCGGCAACTTCAAACTTTTGAATACTGCTGCCCTGCCCAGTGTTATTTCTGGCGGGCTGGCGAAAGAAGTGACGAGTTTAAATCAAGAAAGCGATCGCTTGACTGCTGCTACTTTCAATGTCAACAACCTCGATGCCAATGATTCCCCCTTTAAATTCTCCAACTTTGCCGGAATTATTGTCAACAACCTGCAATCTCCCGATCTCCTCGCGCTCCAAGAAATTCAAGATAACAATGGCGCGGTAAATGACTTGACAGTTGACGCCACCCTAACCTATAATAGGCTCATTGCAGCGATTCAAGCAGCAGGTGGCCCGACGTACCAATTCCGTCAAATTGACCCTATAGATGACAAAGATGGCGGCGAACCGGGCGGGAATATTCGCGTCGGATTTCTCTTCAACCCGGAGCGGGTTAGTTTTGTCGATCGCCCCGGCGGCAGTGCTACCTCTGCTACTGCGATTGCAAACAATGGCGGCGTGCCGGAACTGTCCGCAAGTCCCGGACGAATCGAGCCAGAAAATGGCGCATTTACGAACAGCAGAAAGCCCCTAGTTGGCGAGTTTCTCTTCAACGGGCAGACAGTGTTTGCGATCGCCAACCACTTTAATGCTAAACTCACAGATGCCCCGCTTTTTGGTGCCAGCCAGCCCCCTGCCCAAAATAGCCAGAACCAGCGCAACCAACAAGCCGCAATCGTGGCAAATTTCATCAAAAATGGCACCAATGGCATTTTGGACATCGACCCCACTGCCAATGTTATCGTGCTGGGAGATTTCAATGATTTTCAGTTTTCCCAACCCCTCGATATCCTCAAAGGCGCGGGTTTAACTTCCCTGGTAGAGCAGTTGACAATTGAGGAGCGCTACACTTATAATTATGAGGGGAACTCCCAAGCCCTCGACCACATCCTCGTCAGCAGCAAGCTGCTGGGAAACCTCGACGGGATTGATATCGTTCATGTGAATTCCGAGTTTGCCTTTAAGTATAGCGATCACGATCCAGTTTTAGCGCGTTTTAACTTGCCAAAACCGCAACTAAACGTCAGCGTAACTCCCAGCACTTTTTCCGAGGGCGCGGGGGCAGCAGCAGCCAACATTACCGTGACTCGAACCGGCAGCACCGCTGGAAATCTCACAGTAAATCTCGCCAACAGTGACGCCACTGCTGCTACAATTCCCGCAACCGCAATCATTCCAAATGGGCAAAATTCGGTAACGTTTACAGTGGGGGCGGTAGACGATGCGGGGGTAGATGGTTTGCAGTCGGTTACGTTAACCGCCTCAGCGACAAATTATCTCGACGGTACGGCGAATTTGAGCGTCACCGACGACGACAAAGCAGAAGTCATCATTACTCCCATTAGCACCAATGTGGCAGAAGGCGGCATAAGTGGCAGCTACTCGGTAAAACTCAGTTCGCAACCGATATCTGACGTGACAGTAAAAGTAACGGTTGACAGTCAGATTCAGGAACTTGCAGAAATTTCTTTTACTCCTGCCAACTGGAATAATCCCCAAGTCGTTACCATCGCGGCAGTCGATGACAGCGCAGTAGAAGGAAACCACACCGCTACCATCAGCCATGCGGGAGAAAGTGCCGATGTCAATTATAATAATCTTGCGATCGCAAGCGTTTTGGTGAATATTGGCGATAACGACACTCCGCTAACCCTTGTCAGCAACGGGTTGACGCTCGATGAAGGCGCGAGTACAACCCTCAGCAATATTCAACTACAAAGTATCGAAGGTTCGCGTTTCCCTGCTGAACTTACTTACACCTTAGTCATCGCCACGACTAGCGGGAATTTGAAAAATAATGGCACCATTTTAGCAGTGGGCGATACTTTCACGCAAGCCGATATCGACGCAGGAAATATCACCTACGAACACAATGGTAGCCCAGTAAATAGCGATCGCTTTACTTTCACCGTTGCTGACAGTGCAGGCGGCGCGATTAGCGGCAGCTTTGACATCGCCATCAATCCGGTTATCTCGCCGACACCGACACCAGAACCCGCACCAATTCCTGCGCCAATTCCGACGCCAATTCCGACGCCGATAGCAACACCAGAACCCGCGCCAATTCCGACGCCAATTCCCGCGCCAATTCCTGCGCCGACACCTGCGCCAACACCTGCAGCAACACCAGAACCCGCGCCGACACCAACGCCAATTCTCGCGCCAACACCTGCAGTAACACCAGAACCCGCGCCGACACCAACGCCGACACCAACGCCAGAACCCGCACCAATTCTCGCGCCGATTTCTGGTGCGATTCCCGCGCCGACACCGACACCGGAAACCCTCTCGACACCCGCGCCGGAATTGGTATCGCTTGAGACACCGCAAGCGATACGAGAACCCGCATCAGAAGCGATTGCATTTTCAGCGCCGATAGTTGCCGACACCCCCGCACCTGCGAGGGATGTCATTTTAGAGCCAGCACCCGCCCCCTTACCGCGCCCTGCCTACTATTTTGAAAATTTCCTGCAATATTTTGCCCAGCAACAGCGCCCCTTCATTAACCTCTTTTTCGACGAAAATTTCTATCTCGCACAAAACCCAGACGTAGCCGAAGCCGTTGCCCGAGGAAAATTCGCCAGTGGATTTCAACACTTCTTTAAATTCGGGCAATCTGAAGGGCGCAACCCCAGCATTTTATTCGACAACCGCGAATATCTGGCACAAAACTCAGACATAGCCGAAGCCGTCGCCGCAGGCAATTATACCAGTGGTTTTCAACACTTCATCGAACACGGGCTCTTTGAAGAACGCGATACCCGGTTGCTGCTCTTTGACGAAGGCTACTATCGCGCCGCCCATCCAGACGTCGCAGAAGCGATCGCATCTGGCAAATTCAGCAGCGGTTTTGAACACTTCATCAAATACGGGCAATTCGAGAAACGCAATCCCAGCATTCTATTTAACGGAGATTTCTATCTCGCCCAAAACCCCGACGTAGCCGAAGCCGTTGATACAGGTTTGTTCTCCAGCGCCTTCGACCATTTTATCAAATTCGGGCTATTGGAAGGGCGCAACCCCAGCCCCTTTTTCGACAACCAAACCTATCTCGCCCAAAATCCCGACGTAGCGGAACAGGTGAAAAAAGGAATTTACAAAAGCGGATTTGAACACTTCCTCAAGTGCGGCGCATACGAAGGGCGCGAAACCCTTGCTCAGCGCCTCATCTCCTTTGAAAACCTCACCGCCTCCCTAGCCACCTCTGGGCGCGGCAACCTGGCTTTGTTCTTCCACGAAGCCGCCTATTTAGCGGCAAACCCAGACGTCAAAGCCGCCACACCCCCAGGCGAAACCCGCTTTGGGTTAAAACACTTCCTCCAGTTTGCCGGAAAAGAACAACGCGGCACCCCCTCCCTACTTTTCGACGAAACTGTCTATCTCGCAGAAAACCCAGATGTCGCCGCAGCAGTCGCCAAAGGAGCCTTCAAAAGCGGGCTAGAACACTTCCTGCTGTACTTCGGTTTATTTGAAGGGCGAAACCCCGCTTTCCTCCTCTTTGACGATCGCTTCTATTTAGCGCAAAACCCCGACGTCAAAGAAGCCGTCGATAAAAACACTCTCGGCAGCGGATTTGAACACTTCCTCTACTTCGGGCAACAAGAGGGACGAAATCCCAGCCCTCTTTACGACGAGCGCTTCTACCTCGCCAACAATCCCGATGTTGCAGCAGCCGTCGCAGCAGGCTCCTACCGCAGCGGCTTCGAGCACTTCCTCAAATTAGGCTTCTTAGAAGGGCGCAATCCCAGCGCCTTATTTGACGAGCGCCGCTACCTCGCCGAAAATCCAGATGTCGCAGCAGCCGTCGCAGCAGGCGCGTATCGCAGCGGCTTTGAACATTTTCTCAGAGTTGGTTTATCAGAGGGGCGCGACGATCGCTTTTTAAACTTCAACGAAGACACTTATCTCGCCGCCAATCCCGATGTAAAAGCCGCCGTCGCTGCCGAATTCTTCCGCAACGGCTGGCAGCATTTCTGGCTCTTTGGGCGCTCCGAAGGGCGAGAAGGAGTAGTATAATTGGGAGGGCGGGCACCGCCCACCCCCAGCATATCCTCCCTCAGCGCCCTCTGCCCCTTTGCGGTTGCCAAAATCCCCCTTTTCCCCCAATCCCGGCATCCCCCAAAACAAGCGATCGCTACTCTTTCAGCGTCTCAACCGTCAGCACCTGCGGCGGGGTGGCATCTGGCGGATAGAGAAAGTCCACTTCAACCAAACGACGACCGGCAGGCGGCAAAGTTAACTGCACTAGCGGCTCTCCTTGCTGCCCCCGCCGCTGCACGAGATGAACGTAGCGAGTTCGGGGTATCCCCGCATCGTCGTTGTAGCTGATGCGAACCGTGCCGCGAAAGAACACTTGCCGGGGCAGCGGCTCGAAGAAGCGCAACCCTCCTCGAGCAAGTTGGTCTTCTTTAATGGGCGTCTGGATGGCAAGAGTAACCGTTTGCTGCTGCGCAGTGGGATTGCTCAGGGGTAGGGTGAGGTTGTATTCGATCGCGTAATTGCCGTGAGCCTGATACGCCGTATCCGGGTAGCGAACCAGCATCGGCGCGCTTTGCACTTGATTGGTGCCCAGAGTGCCCCGCACCAGCGTACTCAACCCGTAGGAAAACGCTTCTCCCGGTTGGGGAATGGTGAGATCGAAACTGCCCGAGCGATCGACTAATTGGGCTTGCCAGACAGAGCCCCGCGCCACACCGGCAACGCGCCCGTAAATGAAATTGCCCGGAGCATCGAGAGGCGTAGGGGTTTTGTCGCGCGGCGTCGATAAATCCCCCGTTTCGAGCAACTGCTGCCATTCTTCCACTGTGGGGGCGCGTTCAGTGCCATCGGGATTTTGCTTGGCAAACATCGCCAAACTCGCCATGTAAACCCTGCCATTACTGCGCAACCGCATTAAAGTAGAGCGCCCATTCAGCGGCGGCGTTAGGGTGCGTACAGGGATGGGAAGATTCATCAACATTTGACTGTTTCCCGGCTCAATGAGCAATTGCGCCGGCCATTCTGCTTGCGTCAGCCCCCGCAGGATGTCGCTCGTTGCCCGACTGCCCGGGCCGGCATAAACGCTGCCGTCGGGATTTTCTGCGATCGCCGGCAACTCGACAAACGGTGCATCCGGTTGCGAGAGATAGCTCGCCGCCTGCAAGATGTCTACTTTCACTGGCAGGGTGCCTGGATTGTAAACAATAACGCCTAAATAGAGAGTCCGCAAATCTTCCGGCGGTTCGGCTTTGGCGACGTGGTGGGCGAATAAATCAAATCGTCCTGAGAAGGGAAAATTGAGGTGAGCCGCTGGGAATGTTTTACCCTCTGGGGGAAAAGTAGAGAGTAAAATTCCTTCCTTGAGTACCAGTTCCGGGCTGTTGCTGTTGAACGTCGGCACCGTATCGAGATTGCCCGGTAACGGGCGCACTTCCTGCGGTTTGACGATTTCTTGGGGTGGGGTTGGCGTTGCCTGGACGAGAAAAAGCGTTGACAAAAAAGGCAGCATGTGTCTAGCCGCTGAGGTGTTTGGAGTCCGCAAACCAGTTTAGTGCTAAAACTACCTTTTTAGAGTAGGATAGAGGATTGAAGAAAACAATTAAGAAAATCGATTTTTTTAAATGAGCTTTGGGCTGCGATCGCCCTTTAATTTTTTCTCCCTGAAGACTCTGGAGGAAACCATTCCTGTAATATCTGTTTTAATTCCTGAAACGCAGCGTCTTCGCACCTCCTCAGAGACACTTTTTCCGCTAGGCTTTTGAACAAAGCAGCCGAACGATGTTTGCGAACTTGGCGCAAAACCTCATCCATGAGTTCCTTCGGACGGTGGGGTTTCGCTGCGTCTGGCTGCCAATAATTTTTGTGTTTGGCAATTTCGCGAATCTCCTCCGATGTTTTTCCCAAAACATTAGAAACTTCAGGAGAAGATGACCAAACCCAGATTTCCAACTCCGGTTCGATAACAATCGTTGCACTGCGATTCGTCCAACCTGTTTGCTCTAGATCGATTTGAATAGAATTTTTAATATTAGCGCTACCGGGAGTTCCTTCCCATTCAGCATCTAATAAAACTAACGCATAGCGATACTGGCTTTCAAACACGCTCAAAAATTTACCTGCTTCTTGATAAACTCCCGGGTCTCTATAAGGATGCGGATAAATATCAAACTGTTCCTGCCTGACAAGTTGGCGAATACCCAAAGCTTGATAGCGAACTTCCAGCAAGGTTTCCACAACGATTTTCTGTTGGCTATCTGCTACTAACACAACTAACTCTTTTAATTCTTTCTTCATCCCAATACTCCAGCAGCATAAAGCGTTGCTAGGGAAATTTGACCCTGCCAGTTTTGCAGGGCAGGATGTTCTTCGCCCGATACAATATCAATGGCACCCGATAAAGTTTTTGCAAAACATAGGATTTGTTCTTTTTTCGCTAAATTGAGGATAAGTGGCGAGTGAGTAGCTAGCAAAATTTGGCTGTCATAAACGGAAGAAAGCGATTGAAAGACAGCTTCAATGGCTTTGGGATGGATGCCATTTTCTGGCTCTTCAATCAAGTAAACCCCTTCATGGGAGGGCATGTAAGCAAGCAAAGTGAGCGCTAGCATCCGCAGGGTGCCGTCAGAGAGCAGCCACGCCGGAACCGGATCGCCGCCAAAGTCATACTGAACGGCTAAGTATAAATGTTTATCTTCAGGGCGAGATTGAACGAGGATAGTTTTCACATCTGGCAGAACAGTCTGAATGTGAGCGACCCATTCTTGAAACACTTCAGGATATTTTTGCTGCAAATCTTGCACGACTAAGGGTAAGTTTGAACCATCTACCTTAAAAGTATGGGATTCAGAAGGGCTGCAAGGGCGGCGCATGGCAATACTATTGAGAGCCAGAATATGAATTCCTTCGCGGAGCATATCTCGCACCCACATAGAGATAGGAAATCGGGTTTCATCTTGGGGCAAACCACCCAAAGATGATTTGCGAGTCCCGACTCGAAACATAATATTCCAGTCCCCTGATTCATCTCGAAAGTAGTCGTTTCCAGATTGTGGAATTTTACTGACTACTTTGCGCCAGCCTTTGGGAGGTTTCTTTTTTCCTGAAACTTTGAATAGAGTTTTTGGGGGAATGAGTTCTAGGGGAAATAGCGATCGCTGTACTGGAGAAGCGGATTCTGCCTCAGAATCGTTGTGCAACCAGAGGTTTTCGCCCGCGATCGCCAGTTCCCCACTCTCTTGCTTGGTAAAGCCTACCTCGTAACGAGCATATTTATAGAGGGATGCCAGATTTTGAGGCACTTGTAACTCGACCGCCAGTTCAAACCCCGGTGCCGATTGATTGAAAATTAATTGGTCAACCCGAGTCGCGCGTCCAGTCGGATTTTGAAACGTTTGCAGCAAGGCATTATCCAGCCCCTCGCGCGCGTAATCTCCCAGCAACGCCACGACATCGAGAAAGGAACTTTTGCCGGAGGCGTTAGGGCCAATTAGAACTTGAAACGGCAGTAAGGGGCGATCGACATACCGCAGACAGCGGTAGTTGAGCGCTTGAACGCGAGTCAGCATGGGTTATGCCCTGTTATCATCAGGCAAATACTTCTACAAGTCTCTTTCTAGTCTAGCTTGCCCAACCAGTGGTTTCAGAAAATCTACCACGACCTGACGATTCAATTCCGCGTGAAACGGCTGGTTAGAGTAAGTTCTCAGGCAGTCATAGCAACTGGTGTCACAGGTGCAGGACTTGACTATCTCCTCAGCTCTTTCCAGAATTTCTTCAAATCGGTCAGAAATGCGCCGACTGTATCCCGCCCCACCGGCAACATTGTCGTAGATGACGATATCCGCCAACCCCTTGCGATCGCCCTCTGAAGGCTTGAATAAACCGTCGAGTTCCTCGCGGGGCACGTCAATCACTTGCGCGGCGGCGGCTAGCAAGGCATAGGTTAAAGAGCGCCAGAACACTAAGCCTGGGTTGTCAGTTTCTGCATCCGAATTAATTGTTCGATCGTCCCCATAGTGAATGACTTTTTCAAAAAGGGAGGGGGGGCTGGTTGCTCGATCGAACTCAATTTTCAGCAGGTCGCTGCGAAATTCATGCCCCAGATGAAGGAACTCGTAAGAGACAGAACAGTCCTTACCCCACATCGGATGACTGTGAGCGATGCCGGAGTTTTCCGAATTAGAAGCCGAACCGCCCTTGCGACGCTTTTTGCTGCTTTCTTCCCGCTTTTTGCGAATTTCATCACTCAAATCTCGACCGCACTTTTGGCAAATAGCAAAGCCCTGGTTGGTGAAGCCTTTGCCACCTGCTAAAGTTCCTTGATTGACGAGAAAGAAAGTTCCCCCCTGACTGGCAGTGAGTTGATAGCGATTCTCTACCGAGCGAGAGTCTACTTCGTTGCCAGGATTGGCCAAAAACACTTGCGAGGTTGGTTGACGCTGCGGTTTGATATAAGGTGTAACCTGCGGCGTCTGTCCCCAGTCCGTCATAAATGCCTTGGGAACTTTGTACGACTTCATTTGCTTCGCTGCAGCCGATATCAGTTCTGTATTGCAAACTGAACACCGATCGACCGATTCTTTCTGATTCGACGTTTCAAAGTGGTTGCAGTTTTTGCAGACCCAGTAAAATTTGCGTTCTAGTTTACCAGGGCTGGCAATACCGACACTGTGATAAACTCGGTCATCGACTACAATATCCTGTCCTGGGGCGTATTCACCGAGGGCTAGGCGGCGATCGCGCTCTAGTCGGTGCTTGCCTTGAGAAGAATTAGACCAGTCACTTTCGCCTGTGAGCAGACGCACTACATGAATCGGGAAGCCGTAAATAGGCAGGACAGTAGCCTGAACTAATTCTTCGTGCAACTGGCGACCGGCAATTTTATCAAGTTCAGCTTCAATGCCATCGCGTCGCTTTTCTAAACTGGCCCGTTTTTCCCGATCGCTCTTGGCAGCAGCGAGATCGTCTTGAATTTCTCTGAGTATCGACACCAAGCCATTCCAATCTTGCAACTGCTCCTCTTGAAACTCGTTCAGGGCATTCTTAAAATCCTGCAAGACCTGCTGAGCGTCGCGCAGACTCTGCTGGGGAAGTCGCAAGAGCCATTCCTGAGTCAGAGAACGGGCTCTATCATTGTTCAGCCACTCATCCAGTTGAGAAACCATCGCCTCTGCGGGCGGTCTAAAATCTGGCACGCTTTCGGGATGCTCGTGGGGCAAGCAGAAAAAACGAGCAATGCTCACCTTTTCTGCACCCACGTTGTAACTTTTCAGAAATTCAGCCAGTAACTCGGCTCGGATGTGGCGCTGCTGGATTTGGAAATTATCGGAATCCAGTTTAGGAATCTGATTTTTCCCAGCAATGAGTCGAGACGGCTCCTCGAAATAATAGCGATCGTGGGGACGCCGCTGCCCATACATTAAAGTAATGGCTACTCCATCTGTGCGGCGTCCGGCACGTCCCGCACGCTGTTGGTAGTTGCTGACGTGAGGCGGAAAGTTCCGCAGTGCAACTGCTTGGAGTTCGCCAATATCGACCCCCATTTCTAAGGTGGTGGAACAGCTCAGCAGGTTGATTTGACCCCGCCGGAATCTGTTTTCGCGCTTGGCTAGTTCGTCAGTGCCGAGTTGGGCTGTGTGTTCCTGCGATCGCAAGGGTAACGGCCAACGCTTTTTAATTAGATGCTGTTGATAATGCTCGTCGATCGCTCTTTCAATTCGTTCAGGAGCGTAAGGTTGAAGCGTGCCAGAGCATTTGAAGGCTGGACATTTAAAGAGATTGAGAACAGGCTGGCTAATTTCTGATAAACCGGGAATGTGAATAATCTGTCGGCAGCCATCGCACTGATGCCAGTCTTCCTGCGTTTCAGTAATATTCAATAGCTTCCAGTCTATCTGATACCCATTTTTAGCCTTCACCAGCAAGCGCTCGTCTTTAAGCTGCTGAAACAGCCAGACAAAATCTTCTTTGCTAGGGAAATTTTCCCCAAATACCTGCAAATAGTACCAGTGCAGCCGATTTAGTCCGGCTCGGCTGATTTCTCCTAACTCCTTCCACTTCGGTATAAATGAGGGCGAGTCTTTAAACTTCTTCTTCTCCTCCTCTGACTTTTCAAGAAACAGGTAATTTTTGGAACTACCTTCGCGGTCTAGCATTTCAGGGCGAACCCCGTCAACTCCGCCGGTTTCTGGAAAGTATTTCGAGGCACCTTTAATACTGACAATTCCCGTCCGGCGAATAATGTCTGTAAGAACAATCAAAAAGATTTTAGCCTCGTCCCTTGCTATACCGAATCGCCGAGCCACCCTTTCACTCAGACTGTCATCTAACTCCAGATGACAAGCTAACACTGCCAAGGCTTCCAGAGTCGAGCGACGGGCAAAAGGAAGGGCAAATTCCCGGAGTAACAGCTCCTTTGACCGAGCCTCAGCACTGTCTTCGCAATCCCTCTTATTTGCTAGACTTTCCGCGTCTTCGGGACAATAGCTGAGGTAATTCTTCCCGGAATCCCGGTCAGGATGAGAAATCGAACTTTCCAAAAACGTCAGCTTTAATTTGTCAGTGACTTGGGTCACTGAAGCAATGCCATCCTCACCTTTACTGTCTTGGAATGCTCGCCAAATTAGCTGGCGATAGACTGTCTCGGTGCGAGCACGCTGATAGTCTGAAGCAAAGAAAGCAGCATCTTGACGCCCATCCGAAAACGCAAGCAATTTGCGCTTTGATGCCTTTCCTTCCTCCCGATCGGCTTCAGGCAGTATCTCAAAGAGACTGTCAATCATCGCCTCTAAGGGAGCATCAGTGTAGGCGACGAACCTATTAATGGCTTGGGTACGAATAGGTCGCGAACCGCAAGCGGCACATTTAGGTAAGTAGCATCCCTCCAGATTTTTGTCATCTTTTTTACGATGCCACGCCAGATAAAATTCACCCTCTGCCGTTTTGGGCGTGAATGCTTCCGTTGAAGGTCTACCAATCCAGCCATCCCGATAGAGAATTTTAAAAGTACGCGGGGCTTCAGGTGTTTCTTCTTCGACTTCGCCGGCTTCCTCTTCTTCGGTCACGCTCTCTAATACACCAGAAGTCAGGGTGTAGATTTTCCCATTCTCTCTTAAGCCTTGAGTCGATCTGGGTAGGGATTGCAGTTGCTCACCATTCAACTGAGCAAACACATAAGCTTGACCGCATTGAGAGCAACTGCCTAACTCCAACACTGGCGAATTACAGGCGTCACAAATAATCTTGTCATTCAAATAGAGACGCCCATATCGAGGAGCTTGCTGATAATCCGGATCGCGAACCGCTTCAGAACAGTTTGGGTTAATACAGGCGTACAGTCCCTCTATACTGCGAAATAGTAGGTGCAGCCTAACGGGTAACAAGGGTAAATCATCATGCCGCTCTCGCGCCAGAGTTCCTAATTGCACTAAACGAGCCAGTGCTTGCTCGTGCTGAGTCTCAACAGCGGCTCCCTCTACTTCCCACAAAAAATTTACTACTTCATGCCACCGTTTGGGTCCTGCGAGGATCTCAATCAGCCGATGTACTAGCGGGTGTTGCTTCAGTGCCACCCAGAGGAATTTGTGAACTTTTTCTGTAGCCTCTCGTACTGTTTTAACCTGGCGCTCAGCCTCTTCTAATTTTTCTGTCGGTACAATCTGGTTAAGTGCTTGTATCCAGAGGTCTATCGGTTCAGTTAGTTTGGGTAACTCTAGGCGATTTAGGAACTCTTGCAACTGTTCATTAGAAAAGTCAGGGGGTAGGTTGTAGGGAGCGCCCAGCCGTTCTATTGCCGAAACGCGATCGCCCCGAATAACTTGACTGAATGCTTCCCCGCCAAAAAGCTGCCCAGCAAATTCAATGACTTGTCCGTCAACTAATTTATCCCCTAAACTAGCGCTGGTAGCGATGCAGCGAATTCCTCCCGGTTCTTCCGTTCCCACTGCTACTTTAAACCGCTTCAGCAGCATGGAAACTTCCATGCCGGTAGCGCCGCTGTAGGAGTGAGCCTCGTCTACCACCAACATTTTGAAGGTGTCCGCTGACGCCTCAAAGATCGTCCCTCGCTCTAAAGGACGAATCAACATGTGTTCCAGCATGGAGTAGTTGGTGATTAGGATGTGAGGCGGCTTTCTCCAAATTTCCTCTCGCGAAATCGCTTGAATCTCGCAGATTTTCTCACCGGCGCGCTCGAGTAAGTTATCGCGATCGCTTAGTTTCTGCCCACTCCTTTCATCCTCTGTAAATAACTCCAAAAGTTCCTCAGAGTCGTAGGCGTCCAATTCTGCTTTGAGGGAATCTAGGGCTTTATCTTCGTTCTTCTGGGTGCGACTGGTATAGAACCCAAACCGAATAGCTGGGGTATTTTGACGGCAAAGTAGCTTTCGCAGGCGTTTTACTTGGTCATTCACCAAGGCATTCATGGGGTACAATATCAGCGCCCGCACCCCCGGCTTCGATAGTTTGTCTCCTTCTTTGAGAAGCATATCGAGCATTGGAATCAGAAAGCACTCGGTTTTACCCGATCCCGTGCCCGTGGCAACTACAATATTTTTCTGCTCCTCCACAACTGCCCTGATGGCTTTTTCCTGATGTTCGTAGAGAGGGCGACTGTTCGGTGTAAAGAGACTGGCTATATCTTGATGCAGGACACCCCCATCTACCAACTCGCTGACACTCTTAGCCGGTCGATAGGGCTGGGAACCTTCTAGGTAGGAATGCTGCCAAACATTTCCAGGCTGCTCTAATTGTTGCTTCAATCCGTAGCGCAGGTGCGGATCGCGCAGCGGGTAGGCTGTTAGCAGGTAGCGAATGAAATCTTCGCGAGGCTGTTGAGTTGCTGCAATAGGGTCAAGATAATTGTTCATACCAAGAGGCATCCCAGACGCTTAAACGCTTGTTTTACAAGTGGCCGTCTACTAGATTGAAAATATCGAGTCCTATATTGTTCGCGATCGCTTTCAGACAGACGCCACAGCCATCGGGCAAAGGCACTTGGCAAATAAACGCCTTGTAGGTTTAGCCTACCTTGAGGTTCATCCCAAGAGATTTTAAGGGGGCATTTCATCTCGGCGTCTAGGGAGAACATTGCCAAAATTGCCTCATCGGGTTCTAACTCATAGTAATCTCCATCCTCCCACCATAGATACTCTCCTGTCGGAATTCTTAATAATTCTTTATTTTTGAGGCTTTCACGGCTGGGATAGCGCCATCGGTTTTTTTGAACTGGCTCGCTGCTGGGCACATAACGCTGAATATCCCCTCTGTTTGGCCAGTTTTTAATATCAAATGGGTCACATGACCAGGGTAGGCGGGACTTGGATATTAGCGGAAGTTGAGGTTTTGGTAATGTCTCGATACTCTCCTCAACAGTCAGCAAATGGATGTCTACTTGATTCAGCCGCTCTTGAATCCAGTGAAAGCGGCGTTTTTGAGGACGGATTTGCAAGGAAGTGTCAGAATTCTGCTGACTATCCAGGGCTCGGTGAGCTAAGGTGAGATAAGCGCGATCGCCCCGAAATAGCAAGCCGGTCACGTCTTCTTGACTAGCTGCTAGAAGTGTCGGTGGTGCCATACAATAGCGGTTTCTGCTGCCAGCTATAACTTCCCCCTCTGCCTGCAATTCGTCGAGGGCTTCTTGAACTTCAGTCGGCAGCGATTCTTGCGACTGATTGGGAGATAAACTTGAACCCAACAGCGCAACAATCTGATGCTTAGTCAAAGGGAGGGGCATTCCTGGCCAAATGGGGTGTCGGTGACTGCTGAGCAACTGAGTAATTTTTTCATTCCACATGGGTCTAGCCTCTCAACATCTGCTTAACTTCCTTATCTGATAACGGTTTTCGCTCGATTCGCCCATATTCCAGGGATTGAATGCGATCGCGCACTGCTTTAAAATTGCTCACCTTTAGCAATACCAGGTTGCGATAATCGGGGCTTCCTGGCTTTTCAACCCGAAAAATAAAATTTTGTAGCTTTTCTCGCTTAATAAGCTCTTGGAGCTGTTTACAGTATGATTCCCGCTGATGGGGGTTGCTTAATGTGACGAAATACCAACTTCCCTTACCAGAAACTCCGGGCTCCTGACTCCGGCTTTGTTTAGGTTCGGGATTCACTTTAGGGCTCGCCGCCTGAGCTACCGAGAATTCACTCTTGCTGTTTATAGCCTGCCGCCAAGCTTGCATTTTCTCTAAAAGAAAGTCGCGTTTTAACCAGTTAGGAAAATGGCACAAATCAGCTTTTTGTAAGCTGAAAGTTACGGTTTCTAACCATTTGGTATTGCAATCAGGATTCAGATGCTTAACCGCCTTCAAAAAATCACTGACAGGTTCGTCTCCCAGAATGGTGTAGCAATAATTTTCCAGAGCATCATCTTCTAAAGCTTCATTTGGTAAATCATATTGATCGCTCCGGCACCACCAGCCCAGGTTGTGAGGCGATCGCCCCAAAAGCAACTGGATGTGATAAATTCCCGGTGGGAGTTCCAAAGGAACGGTAACCGCATCCTCCTCTTGCTCAACCAAAGGCACATCGAGTTCCATCGACTTACTTTGAGGGAGAAGTAAATTCCAGCAACAAAGAGAATATCGGCAATTAACTTGCAAACTCGAAAGATGAATGGCCTGATTCGTCCAAGTGAAAGACGGCGATCGCGTTTCTATTTCCATCAGCCGCTGTTGTTCCTCACCTAAGCGCTGATAATCCAAACTATACCAATCTGACTCTGACAATAAATCGTACAGTGCAGCCAGACTGACAGTTAAATTACCCGAGCGATCGGCTTGCCCGGGGTAGGGGACTGTCTCGCGCCCATCTGACAGTAAGAACGTCACCTCTTCTAGCGGCCACAATCCCTCAATGGTGATTTCTTCTGCCCAAAACTTGTTTGTATCTGTGAATTTGAGGGGCCATGTTTCTCGATACCCTTGTCGGCTCGTGATTCGCAACTTGGGTAAATTAGGCTTCTCGGTAAGCCGATAGGGAAACTGGACTTCAAAGCGAAAAGAGCGGCGGTAAAATTGATTCCCGAAACGCGCCTCGTAAGAACCTGGCTCAGTAATCCATTGTCTCAGGGGAATCTCGCGCCAGCTCTTGTCAGCGAGCAATGTTTCTGTTGTATTGACGAGCGGGGATTTAGTCGTGATATTTTCGAGAGAGATGTTTAATGAGTTTTCCCGATCGCAGGGTGGATGCCAAAAGGTGGGACTCTCCAAATAAACGGGCTTCTTGCCTTTCAGCCTCAATCCTCTTAAAATAGGCTGTTGACTGGCTAGCTTTTTCCAGTTGCGAAAAACTTTACCGCTAGGAAAGGTAAAGTCGATGACCCCCTCTTCGTCAGTCAGCCGCACCTGCTGACCCCGCCATTCGCTAATACTGCACGGCACCCAGCTATCGAGTACCTCGATATCACTAGAGAAATCGATCTGAGCGTCTTTGGGGGTAAAGCAAATAATTTCTTCAGCGCCCGTGATGTTGGGATTGGGTAGGAGGCGATCGCCACTCCAGGCATCGAATATCAGACAAGGGAAATCGCTTGCTACACCTTCAACGTTCCACTCGACTAAACTGGAACCCCTACTATCCAGCAAATACCACTTCCATCGTTCAGAGATACTCCTTACATCAATTACTTGTTCGGGAATCAGAAGTTTTGACGAAGTAGGAAAGCAGTCTTCCCAACCAGCTTCTGGAATTTTGCAAAAGGTTCCGCGCAGATTACTCCATTTCGTTTTCCACAGGCGCTGCTCTGGCAGAAGCAACTGAATATTTAAAGAGTCAGCCACATCTAAGACTAGAGAGAGAGGCTTTTGGCGCTGGCTGATGATAGTGCGACTGGTGCGGCGCTGGCGTTCTTTGGGAGTTAAGACCTGAATTAGACTATCCCAGATCCTCAAGAAAAAGTTTTGCGGTAAGTAATAACGCCCTAGCAACTCCTCCCGCCGATTCTCATCTTTCAGAATTTCCGGCGATTCCCCCCCGCGTTCAAGTTCGTAAGCCACTAACGCAATGCCTTGAACCAGTTGCCCAGAAATGGGCTCAACTTCTTCATCACCCTCGGAGCAACTGGATTTGAGGAAATGAAGCAGGGTTCCACGTTGAGGATATTTTTCTTGGCAAAAATCTAGGATTGCTTGGGAAATATCCTCGCTGTTAGTGTGCGCTATTTCCCACCATCCATACTCGTCTGCAAAGTCAGAGACAAGCTCGGCAAAGTGAGATAGATTTTGTTTGGGAATTCCACTTTGCAGCCATAAAGTTGATACATACGAATACCCGCCTTTAGCTTTAACAAGGCCAAGCAAATCGATTCCTTCACGCACAATCTGACGGAAAGCCTCTTCTACGCCCTGACTGCTGCGTAAATGAAGCTTTTTACACAAGCCATCCCAGAACTTACTTTCGGGATTTGAATAGTGGTAAGCATATTCAGAAAAGGCAAAGGTCAGTATCTTTATCCAGTTCTGCTCCGGTTCATCGAAACGTTCATAAAGAAAATGAGAGGTAATTTTACTGAAACGGCCCAAGTTGCTACCCACACAATCCAGAACTTCATCGGTGACTTTTTGCTTAATGTAAAAGCTGCCCAGAAATCTTTGTCCGGCGGGGCGATCGCGATGAGCCCAGTGAGGTAGGATTGTCTCCCACAGTTGTTTTGTATGTTGGGGCTTATAGAAGTCAAAACCAGACATGGCTTTTTCGGTTAGGGATTAATGTTTTAGGTTACAGATTCCCTCCTCATAAAATAATTTACCGCGATCGCGGTTCACTGGAGCGAAAACTTTGCCATCTGCAAACAAAACTTGCTCTCAACGTCTCTGAGACGCATCCGCCGCCCTCCCACGATGTTATCCATCCCCCGACTCTCCGGGCGGGCGCAGATGGTGCCGTCCGGATTTTCTCCGGCGCATCTGCTTGAGAGAGATACTTGCCGTCTGCAAGATGTCCGCCCTCACCGACAGTTTGCCTGGATTGCAGACGAACGCGCCCGGAAGGGCGCGCAAATCCTCTGGCGGGTCGGTTTTGGCTAAGTAGTGGACAAATCGGTTATATCTGTACTCTTTTCCCGATTGAAAAGGCTCGAACATCACTGCCCGAGCCTCTTTTAATTCAATTAAACTAATTACATTGATAGAGGTTGCCTTTTTCGCAACACTGCTCGCAAAAGTTTAATAGCGGCGATTCGAGAAGCCATCATTGCGACGACGGCCACCGCCACCGCCGCCACCAGAACGCTCTTCGCGGGGTTTCGCCTTGTTCACCTTCATGTCGCGACCCATCCATTCAGCGCCATCAAGCGCTTCAATGGCAGCAGCTTCTTCAGCATCGCTGGACATCTCCACGAAACCAAAGCCGCGCATCCGACCGGTTTCGCGGTCAACGGGGATTTGAACCCGCTTAACCGTCCCGTATTCTGCAAAAACTGCCTGGAGGTCTTCTTGGGTGACCTCGTAAGAAAGATTACCGACGTAAATGGACATTGACTGTCTCCAGTATCAAACGGAAGGAAGTAGAGATTGAGACTTCGGAGACAAGCCTGTCGAGACTAAGAGCCAAAAGCCAGTCACTGGAAACAAATGCTGAAACCGAAATACCTCTAAATACGGATGTTAGCACGAGCTGGCGATTTGTGTCGATATCTTCAAAAAAATTTTATAAAGTCCCCGAATCGCCGTTGCAGGCTGCCCTGGAAGCTCCGGCATGGCGGGAGGGGGCGCGGGGGAGATCGGGCGATCGGGCGATCGGGCGCGGGGGAAGTTTTTTCCTTTTTCCCACTGTCCCACTCTTCCTTGCCTCCCTCCTAGGTTAGATTAGCAAGACTTATAGGATTTGCCGTTTCTACAAAATCGCCGCATTTTTATTGCAAATAGTTTCAAGCGATCGCGCGAAAAAAAGACCGATAAAACCCAGCAAGAATCAAGCTAAGCGGCGGTCTTGTTTCTCCGGATTTTTGAGAGTATCAGGAGAAAGGGAAATATATCGAAGCCATCGATTATCTGGGAAATTCGGGCAACTTCATTGTATTTGAGCTGATTTTTCCGGATACGAAATAAACCTTAAAAATAGGTTACCTATGGTAGCTACTCCGATTCGATTTACCGACATTCAAAATCACTGGGCACGCCCCTTTATCGAAGGCTTGGCTCAGCGCGGCATCGTGAGCGGGTTTCCAGACGGAACTTTTAAACCCCAAGACGGCATGACCCGGGCTCAGTTTGCCGCCGTTATCCTCAAAGCCTTTAAGAAACTTCCGAAGCGGCAGAACATTAACTTTACCGACGTTCCTGCCCGCCACTGGGCGGTCGCAGCCATTCAAAAGGCTTACGAAACCGAGTTTTTATCCGGCTATCCCGATAAAACTTTTCGCCCCGAGCAAAGCATTCCCCGGGTACAAGTGCTGGTTTCTCTGGTGAATGGTTTGGGAATTACTTCTAACAGTAGCGCGAAGGTAAAAGCCGCACTGCCGGAACTGTATCAAGATGCGGCGCAGATTCCTGATTACGCGACAGACGAGATCGCGATCGCCACGATTGCCGGCATGGTGGTGAACCATCCCAATCTCAAATCCCTCAAACCCACTCAGAACGCAACTCGCGCCGAAGTCGCCGCGTTTATCTATCAAGCCCTCGCCTATCAGGGGCAAGTTCCCAACATTCCCTTTGACTACATCGTCGTGCCGCCGCAAACCGTCACGCCGACGCCGACGCCTGCGCCAGTTCCCACACCCGCGCCCGCACCCGTTCCCACACCTGCACCTGCGCCAGCGCCCGCGCCCGCACCGGCACCCGTGCCCACGCCGACGCCGACGCCGATGTCAGCAGTCGGTCACAAGCGGGAATTTCGCGGCGTTTACGCGGCGGCTGTAAACGGAGATTGGCCCTCGCGATCGGGACTGGCGGCAGACAAGCAGAAAGCCGAACTGATTCAAATTCTCGATCGCCTGCAAGCGCTGAATATCAACGCCCTGATTTTGCAGGTACGCTCAGAAGGCGATGCCGTGTATGCCTCGCAATTGGAACCGTGGAGCGCGGGGCTGACGGGCACTCAAGGAGCAAATCCCGGCTACGATCCGCTGGAATTTGCTATTTCAGAATGCCACAAGCGCAATATCGAATTGCACGCCTGGTTTAACCTCTACCGCGCCAAAATTTCCAGCAAAACCGTCCCCGTCAGCCCGCACATCGCCGTCACCAATCCAGACGTGGTTTACCAATACGGCACCCAACTGTGGATGGACCCCGGCGCAAAAGTCGTTCAAGATAGAGCCTACGATGTAATTCTCGATGTCGCCCGCCGCTATGACGTAGACGGCATCCACATCTACGACTCTTTCTATCCCTATCCCATCAAAGACCAGGCTTTCCCCGACAGCAAAACCTATGAAGCCTATCAAGCTTCTGGCGGCAAATTGAGCTTAGCCGACTGGCGGCGCGACAATATCAATCAAATTATTCAGCGTATTTCTACCGGCATTCGCTCAGTCAAACCGCAGGTGAAATTCGGCATCAGTCCGTTTGGCATTTACCGCCCCGGACAGCCGGCGCAAATTAAGGGCATGGATGCCTACAATGATATTTATGCCGACTCGAAGAAATGGCTCGAACAAGGGTGGGTAGATTATCTCGCCCCGCAACTGTTCTGGCGCATCGACCAAACTGCTCAAAGTTATCCCGTGCTGCTGAAATGGTGGACTGAAAATAACCCGAAAGGCAAGCATATTTACGCGGGCAATACGCTGAATCAGCTAGATGGTACGAACTGGACGGTTGAGGAAATTGCCAAACAAGTTGAGGCGACGCGCGGGCTTGCCAGTCAGAATGCGATCGGCAATATCTTCTACACCCTCAAAGGGGTGACAGAAAACCGTCAGGGAATTGCTGATAAATTGAAAGCGATTTACCCGACGCCGGCACTGGTTCCGACAATGCCGAATCTGGATGCAACGTTGCCCGCCCTGCCGGCAGGATTCACCCTGAAAGACGGGCAATTAAATTGGAGTGTCGGTGCGAGTGACGTTCGTTCGTGGACGATTTACAAGCAGAATGGCAATACTTGGACGCTGTTACAAGTGCTGCCAGCGGCGACGACTTCAGTGAAGCTCGATCCGGGGACTTACGGAGTGTGCGCCGTCGATCGCATGGCGAATGAAAGTGCGGCTGCAGTCGTTACGGTGAAGTAAGCGATCGCGCTGAATATCTCGCTAGATATCTCGCTAAATGTAGGGCGGACAATTACCCGCCCTATTTTTTTGCCTTTTAAATCGCCGCAATGCACTCAATTTCTACGAGTACATCTTTAGGAAGGCGAGAAACCTGTACCGTAGAACGCGCTGGCGCATCTCCCCCCTCGAAAAATCGCGAATAAACCGCATTCATCGCCGCAAAATCATTCATATCTTTTAGAAATACCGTAGTTTTCACGACATTTTGGAACGTCGCGCCGGCTTCTGCGAGAATGGCTTGAATATTCGCCATAACTTGTTCGGTTTGTTTGGTTACGTCGTTTTCGTAGACAATCTCATTGATGCGCGGATCGATCGCAATTTGACCGGCTAGGAAAATCATCGTGCCTGTGGCGGCGATCGCTTGATTGTATGGCCCAACGGGGGCCGGGGCTTGTTCGGTGCGGATAATTTTTTTAGTCATTGACATTACTTTTTCTGAATTTTGACGAAACTTTTCTGGTTGGTAGACTTCTCCATCAGGCATTATCGCATTTGCGAGGTCTGCCTCTTCCAGATTTGCCCCATAGGTTTTTGCATCTGTCAAGTCTGCTTTTTGCAGGTTTGCTCCTGTTAGATTTGCATTTGTCAAGTCTGACTGTTGCAGACTCGCTTTCTCTAGATCGGCTCCTTGCAAACAGGTTTTTCTCAGAATCGCCTTGTCAAGATTAGATGCAGTCAGAACCGCATCAGTTAGGTTCAAACCTGAGAAGTTAAACTGCTGTAGATTTACGGCGACAAATTTAACAGCTTGTAGGTTAGCATCTTGAAGCTTAACATTATCTAGAACGGCTCGACTGAAATCCGCTCCAGCCAAGTTGGCTCCTATTAGAAGGGCTCCCTTTAGATCGGCTCGGCTGAAATCCGCTCCAGCCAAGTTGGCTCCTGTCATATCTGCACTTATTTTAGCGTTAGTTATATTAGCATCAAGTAAATTAGCTTGAATTAGCTTAGCTGAATTGAGATCGGCACCCCTCAAATTAGCTTTTTCCAGTTTGGCATTAGTCAAATCTACATAAGTCAGCATTGCCCCACTCAAGTCAGATCCACTCAGGTCGGCATTGCTAAAGTTGGCTTGCCCATATACGCCGCTTCTATATTTGCCAGACTCGTACTTTCCAGCCCCCTCAACCCCACTCAAATTTGCACCTTTCAGGAATGCTCTACTGAAGTTGGTATTGTTAATTTTTGCTTTGTTTAGGTTGCCATCTCTCAAGTCTGCACCTTGTAAATTTGCCCCCCTCAGATCTGCATTCGATAAATCTATCCCCGTCAGATCTGCCCCTCTGAGGTCTATATCATTGAGGTTGGCACCTTTCAGGTTTGCTCCACTGAGTTGCTCCGCCCGAAAATTTCTTTCGCCTTCGGCGTATTTGGCTAAAAGTTCTTCAGCGTCCATCATCCGCCTCGAAATTGTCCACCATCCAGTCTACCGCTGAAGGGGGACGGGGCGAAACGGCGATCGCACTTATCGCGGGAGCATCCCATTTTTGGAGTGCGAACGTCTCGTTCGCTCTTGGATTGATAGGGAGCGAGACGCTCCCACTGCTGAAAAAAGGTGTTTTTACAAAAACGGGATGCTCCCCTTATCTCTCTCCCGTCAATCCACCGGAGGTTTTACCCTGCCGGCGGGTACGAAATCCTTACATCTTCTCCAATCGCTGGCGCAATTTGCTGCTAACGGCATCAATTACCGTCACCACCACCAACAACACCAGCATCACCGTCGTCGCTTTTGTACGCTCGAATCCGTCAATATACGTCTTTAATTGAAACCCGATCCCCCCTGCACCGACAACGCCCAACACCGACGCGGCGCGAATATTGTACTCGAACATATACAAGGTATATCCCAATCCCAGCGGCAGCACTTGGGGGAAAATTCCATATTGGGCAATCTGTATCCACGACGCCCCGCTCACTTGCAAAGACTCTATCGAACGCGGATCGACTGCCTCGATCGCCTCTTGATAAAATTTAGCAAGATATCCAATCGTGTAGATTCCCACCGCCAACGTACCTGCCGGCGCTCCCAAGCCGATGACGGCGACAAAAATTAACCCCAAAACAATAGAAGGCACCGATCGCACCGCGTTTTGCAGAAAATTCGCCATCCACTGCAACCAGCGCGGCGCTAAATTGCGAGCGCTCAAAATCGCGATCGGCAGCGAAATCACTGCCCCGATAGTCGTTCCCCATATCGACATCTGGATGGTTTCCAGCAAAGCTTTCACTGCCACATCCAAAACCTCCCAATTCGGAGGCCAAAAATCTGACAGAAAAACCTTAAAATAATGCAACCCATCCTCAAACATTGCCTGCTGAATCTTCAGCCCTTGAAAAGCCCAGGCATACACCAAAAACGCCCCAAAAATTATCCCAAAACGACTCAACCAGGCGTAGCGCCTCCAAAAACTTGCTATTTCTTTCTTCATTTTCTACAAAACCCGCCTAAACTTCATTCTAAAAATTCCTCTGTGCCCTCTGTGCCTTTGCGGTTCAAAAAAAACAATCAAATTTCTTTCACTCAGCACTCAGCACTTTCCAATCCCCACTCAGCACTCAGCACTCAGCACTCAGCACTCAAACAGAAACTTGAGCCAATTTCGCAAATTGACCTGACAAATCGCGACAAGCGCCATCGTAAACCACGCGACCGGCATCGAGGATAATAGCGCGTTCGGCAAAGGCGCTCGCCGCTCCCAAATCGTGCAAAACTGCCACAACAGTCATGCCCCGATCGCGGTGCAGTTGCGCGAAAATCTCCATTACCTGCTGCGCTGCCATCACATCCAACCCGGCAATCGGTTCGTCAGCGAGCAGGATTTTGGGAGATTGGATCAGCGCCCGGGCGATGGCAACCCGCTGCTGCTGCCCGCCGCTGAGGTGCCCGGTTTTTTGACAGGCTTGCTCTCTCAACCCCAACTGCCCCAGCAACTCCAGCGCCAGGGAGCGATCGCTCTGGCTGAAACCCCACAGCGTTTGCCACGGTGACAGCGCCCCCAAACGCCCGCACAGCACGTTATCCAGCGCCGAAAGCTGCCGCACCAGCCCGCCACCTTGAAAGATCAAGCCGACATCGCTGCGAATGCGCGGCAGGGTGCGGGGCGTCAGCAGCACGTCATTAATGCGAATTTCTCCAGAGTGCAGCGGCACCAGCCCGACGAGCGATCGCAGGAGCGTAGACTTTCCCGCGCCATTCAACCCCAGCAGCGCCACAAACTCGCCCTGACGGATTTTGCAGTCGATGCCGTTGAGAATGGGGCGGTTTAGGGCGGCATTGTATGGCGTTTGTAGATTCTTGCACTCAATAGTCATGGTGAATGGGTGTGGGAGTGTGGAGCAAGTGAAAAGTGCTGAGTGCTGAGTGCTGAGTGTCGAATGTGGAGCTGGGAGTGTGAAGTTAAGAGCGTGAAAGCACGGAATGGCATTTTTCTTTCACTCACTACTGACCACGTTTCACTAAGCACTCAGCACTTTTTACTCAGCACTCTTTACGGCTGTATTTTGGCGCGCTGCATCGCTTGACGCATCGGCGCTAAGTGGCTGTTGTGGTCAACTTTCACCAAGCTGGTTGAGTTGTACAAGGCACGCAGCAGCCCATTATTCGCGCCATCGTTCAATTTCAGGAGCGCGTTGACAATTTTGTCGCGCATGGGAGCGGGCACGTCATCGTCGATCGCGATCCCGTGTGCCGGTACGCCGGGAAATTCTTGCAGCACGCGCAACTGCTGCGCTTCCTGGGCGGTAATCCACGGCGGATTTAGGGCGTATTCCGACACGGCGGCAACATCCGCTTGCCCCCTAAGCACTGCTTGCAGGGCGCTGCTGTACCCGTCGCCGTAGGTGACTTGGCTGAAGAAACTCTCCAGGCGATCGGGACCGTTCACTAATCCCGCGCCCACAAACTCGCCGGTGGGGATGATAAATCCCGAGCCTGACGTGCGCGAGGCAAATGCCATTCTTTTGCCTTTCAATTGCTGGAGGGTTTGATTTTTCGAGCCTCCGGCGCGCAGGGGGCTGTCTTTGCGCACCACCAGAATCGAATTATAGGTGTGTCCGCCGGAATAATCGGAACGCACCTCTGCCAGCGCCAGCCTCGCCCCGGCTAATTGCTCTGCTTTCAGGGCGGGGCGGCTGCTGAGGAAGGCAACATCGGCGCGATTGGCTCTTAGGGCTTCTACGGCTGCGGTTTCATCGGCAACGACGGCATCGACTGGCATTCCCAGTTGTTTCGAGAGGAACTGTGCCACGGCATTTGCCTTGTTTTGCAAGTCTGCCGAGTCTCTACGGCTGGGAAAGACTATCGTTAAACGCGAGAGGGTGTTTTGGGCGATCGCGCTCTGCCCGCGATCGCCCGATGCCTCTTGCGTGGCGATCGCCTCTTGCCAACGCCCAGACAGACTGAGCATCCCACCCGTCACCAACAGCACCAGGGCACCAGCACCCAACAAAACTTTCTGATTCACGACTTTCTCTAGTTCTCGATTAGCGTCGAAATCATAGCACGACTTTTGACAATCTATTGCAATAAGTTTTTTGTCAAAAAGATAAGCTTTGCAAAAAACTGTTAATTATATCAGCTTGTGGAGTGAGCAGCGCCTTCTTCTAGCAAGCGGTTGCACTCTGACCCAACTTTAAAAGCACAAACCATATAAACTGCATAAAAAAACATAAAAAATGCAAAAATGCCGCCAGAGATTATAGAGCGGATTTCAGTCAGCGTGAGGGACTTCAGAAACCCGAATTTTTGAAAAGACAGGGTTTCTGAATCTGTATCCGCCCGCGTTAAACCCGCTTTATTAAGGGATTTATACAGGAGATGGCGCTTTTAATAAAGCCATGTTTATTAAGCAATTTAAATGTAAATTATCTCAAGAGAGGGCGGATGCCGTAATGGCGATAGCGCCAATAATCCCGGAGGATGTGGGCGTGGTCGAAGCACAAGTCAGTCGGGACGCGCCACGGTTCAAAGATGCCGATCGCCTTGGCATCGTCAGCGGCAGCCGGTTCGCCAGTGGCGGTGGCGATAAACACGACGCTGAGGGTATGCTGGCGCGGATCGCGATCGGGGGCGGAGTAAACGTGGAATTGTTCCACCAGCTCCACCGACAAACCCGTTTCCTCCTGCGCCTCCCGCCGCGCTGCCACCTCGACTGCTTCGCCGTAATCGACAAAACCGCCGGGAATCGCCCAGCCGTGGGGGGGATTGCGGCGCTCGATCAGGAGGATGGGGCGGTGGGGACGATCGATCAGCTCGATAATGATATCGACGGTTGGGACGGGATTGCGGTAAGTCATCGGGTTTTTAGAGTTGAAATTGTAGAGTTCGGATTGGAGGTTAAATCTTAACAATTTTTCATGCAAACAGCGCCGATATTGAACAGGCTGCTTAAGAAAACGCAACAATTTGACGGCAGGGCGATCGCTGCCGTACTCCCTAACAGGAGCCATCTCGATTTCCCCAAAGACCCTCGTGCTGCCAATCATTAATAAATATCTAATAAAAACAGGTTCCCCGAAATAAAGCCATAGAATTTAAGGTCGTGTCGGTGCAGTACCGGCCCACCTTCGATCTATTTCATTCAGGTTCTCCATGCCCTACAGAGCTAGCGGTATATTGCTCCACCCTACGTCGTTCCCCAGCCCCTTCGGAATTGGCGACTTAGGGCCGGAGGCTTATAATTTCGTTGATTTTCTGGCGAAAAGTGGCCAGAAACTTTGGCAAGTCTTGCCCCTGGGGCCAACGGGCTTTGGCAATTCCCCTTACATGTCCTATTCCTCGATGGCGGGCAATCCGCTGCTGATCAGCCCGGAAAAACTGCGGGAGGAAGGGTTGCTGGCGGAGGCGGATTTGGCCAGCGCGCCGGGATTTCCCGAAGAAACAGTAGATTTCGATCGCGTCAGCATCTATAAAATGGACTTGCTCGGCAAAGCTTACGGGCAGTTTCAAGGCAAGCCGCAAGATGAATTTAAAGAATTCTGCGAACAGAAAGCCGAATGGCTGAACGATTACGCCCTATTTATGGCCGTGAGAAAGGCGAATCGGGGCCAAAGCTGGAATAACTGGAAACCGGCCTTAGCCAAACACGAACCCGAAGCCATCCAAGCTTGCGAGTTATTTCTGGATGCGGAAATCAACTTCCAGAAATACCTGCAATTTGAATTTTTCCGCCAGTGGAAAGCACTCAAGCAATATGCCAACGAACGCGGCATCGAAATAATCGGCGATATTCCCATCTACGTTTCCCACGACAGCTCCGATGTTTGGTCGTATCCAAAAGCCTTCTGCGTGCATCCGCGCACGGGCAATGCGACGCTAATCGCGGGAGTCCCCCCCGATTTCTTCAGCGCCACCGGTCAGCTTTGGGGAAATCCGGTTTACAATTGGTTTCAACTCAAGCAGGAAAATTACCAGTGGTGGGTGAAGCGCTTTCAGGGGTTGCTGGATTTGGTAGACTGGATTCGGATCGACCACTTCCGAGGGTTTGAATCGTTCTGGGCGGTCAAGTCAGGGCAGCCGACTGCGGAAAAAGGCAAGTGGATTCCCGGACCGGGAGCTGATTTCTTCGAGGCGATCGACAAGCAATTAGGCAGCCTGAGAATTATTGCAGAAGATTTGGGAATCATTACGCCAGAGGTAGAAGCGCTGCGCGACCAGTTTAATTTTCCAGGCATGAAAGTTTTGCAGTTTGCCTTTGGATCGGGAGCGGGCAATGCCTACTTGCCGCACAATTACCCGCGCAACTGCGTGGTTTACACCGGCACTCACGACAACGACACGACTGCGGGCTGGTTCAGTCACCTCTCCGAGTCAGAACAAAATACAGTCCGCAATTATTTGGGCGATACGGCTTCTGAAGAGATTCACTGGGCTTTAATTCGATTGGCTTTGTTTTCAGTCGCCGACTGGGCGATTATTCCGTTACAGGATATTTTGGGATTGGGGAGCGAAGCGCGGATGAATACGCCCGGTCGCGCTGAGGAAAATTGGGCTTGGCGCTACAAGCCCGGTGCTTTAACCGACGATCTCGGCGTGCGGCTGATTACGCTGACGGGAACCTACGGGCGCTGCGATTGAAAGTCTGAGATAAGCAGATGAGCAGAAATCATTGCAGTAGAGTTGTGGGAGTGCGGGCGTCCTCGCCAGCTGCTTAGGAAAGCGGGCTAGAAGCTCGCACTACTTCCGTAGGGTTGTGCAATTGATTCTGCATAATTGCTTAGCCGATCGCGTGACGGCGCTGTAACTGGATGGGAAAAATGTCCTTCTGTGGCGTTTACCCAGAGGATCGCCTGCGAAAAAGAACATGTCGAGAAACCCGGGTTCTAAAACAACCGGGTTTCTCTGCTTCAAACAGATTGCCGGTCATATTTCTGGTAAAAACTGTGGAAGGGCGATCGCCCTTATGGGTGAAAAGTAAAGGGAAAAGCGGGAGAGGGGAAGGAAAAACAGAGGCAGGTTTCCTCTGTCTAATTCCTCACTAAAAATTTAGCTTTTTACTAGGACTTGGGAGCGGCAGCTTTAACGGTGACTTCTTCCACCTGTCCGGGCTTGCCCATTTGTTTGGCGGTGCCGTCATTAACAGCCATGAGCACGCCCCCAGCATTGCCAGCTCGCACGATTAACTGTTCTTTAGCCTCCCACATCCGCTGAGTGCCTTCGGGCAATTCTCCCTCAAACTGAATTTTCCCGTCGGCGACAACCTGAATCCAAGATTGTGCCTTCAAAGTCAAACCAACCCGCACGGGATGATCGCCGTCAACAGAGGCGGTGGCGGTTGTCGAGCTGATAGGTTTCGCGATCGCGATCCCGCCGCTCCGAGATTGATTTCCCGAAGGCACGGACAGATTGGGTTTAGCGCGATCGCCCTCTAGATTGCTCGCCTGCGTGGCGGAGCGGTTCATAATGTATGACAGCCCGTTGACTGCACACATTATCAGCAATACATAGATCGCGTAAAGGTGAATCGGTCGCAATTGCGGCGGCGACAAACCAATCCAGGAAAGGTTGAGCAAGCGCATCTGGGTTTCAGCGGGATACTCGGCAGCCAAAGCAGCCCCATCCAACCCCAGCGCGTCGCCATAGCGACGAATAAATCCCTGAACGTAAACGGGTTCTGGCAGTTGTTCCACCTTGCCCTCCTCAAGGGCGTGCAGCAGTCCGTACCGAATCTTCGTATACGCTGCCACCTCGTCGAGGGTAATTTCCAATTCTTCGCGCACCTGACGCAACTTAGCCCCGATACCGGGGAGTTTTTCAGCGCGTTCTTGGTCGTAATTGCGTATAAGTATATTCTTATTCTTGTTCATAAGCCGTGCTCCTCAATGTCTGCTGGCACATTGACTGACGTTCGATCGAGTTGGGTTTGTAAGAACTTCAGTTCAAAGTCTTTCAGGGGGCGGTATTGACCGCTATACAACTTGGGTTCTCCGGGCGATTGGAGTAAAATCGGGCCAATCGCGGTACGGTGCAGGCGAATCACGGGATATCCTAACTGCTCTGCGACCTTTCTGATTTGTCGATTTCTGCCTTCTTTTAGAATCACTTCTAAAAGCGTTTGCTCGCCAGGACGCTCCTGGAGAACGCGGACTTTTGCCGGCAGTGTTTTTCTGCCGTCCAAGATAACGCCATTGCGCCACTCCTGCACAACTTTTTCTGGGGGATTGCCTTTGATCCACACTTGATAGGTTTTGGGAATGCCGTGACGGGGATGCGTCAGCGCGAAAGTCAGCGCCCCGTCATTGGTGAGCAGCAACGCTCCTGTTGATTCTGCGTCCAAGCGTCCGATCGGGTGGATGCCTTGATTGTGGCGCAGCGACTCGGGCAGCAAGCCCAGAACCGTCGGGCGTCCCTGCGGATCGGAACAGGTGCTCACCACTCCGGCTGGTTTGTTCAGCAGCAAATAAACCGATTGAGGGCGGCGTGCCTGCTTGAGGGGAACGCCATCGACTTCTAGGCGATCGCGTTCTGGATCGGCTTTTTGTCCCAGATGCACCACTTGGCCATTTAAACGCACTCGTCCGTCAAGGATCATTTGTTCGGCTTGACGGCGCGAGGCGATGCCCCACTGAGAGAGGATTTTTTGCAGTCGTTCCTCCATGCTCGGACGGATGGGTATACTTCTGAATCAACAAGGGCTAGACTTCGGCTGCGCGGCTTTCCGCCACAGACTATGTACAAATATTACAAGAGAGATGTTCAAAGGGTGTCACGGTTTTGCAGATGCTGTTTTCTCTGCCGCGTCGCTGTTTGGACGCTGACACGCAATCGCCTCCTTTTTTTGTAGAGTGGCGACTCAGATGCGATGGCGGTTCGCGATCGAGAACAGGAGTATATTTACTATCTTGTGACTAAATCGCGCCGTTTATCTGATTTGTTTATGAAACTTGACTTTGGTTCGGGTGTGAATTTGCCGAAGTCTCGTCCCGATGGGGAGGAGTTGGATGGCGCTCATGGGTCGAAGGGCAAACAAAGCCGCTTGATCGGTTCGGTTCTCGCTCCCGCAGTCCGACTGTTTCTGCGATCGCTCCTCGAGCAAGTCGGAGAACTGCGGGTCAAAATCGACGGGGGCGACCGACAAATTCTGCACGGTACGATCCCCAGGGTTTCCCTGCTGGCGATCGGTGCCGTCTATCAAGGATTGCACCTGACTCGAGTTGAGATCGCCGCCACCGACATTCAGGTCAATATCGGTCAAGTCCTCAAAGGCAAACCCCTGCGCCTGCTGCACCCGATCCCCATTGTCGGCGAACTACTCCTGCAACAAGCAGATTTCAATGCCTCCCTCACATCCCCACTACTGGGCAACGCCCTACTTGAATTTTTGCTGCCATTGTTCTCGCCGGCATCTGTCGGAGGGGCGATCGCCCGCCCGCCCGCCCGCTTGCTCGCGCCGCAGATAGTCTTTGACGAGAATCGCCTCACCTTGAGCGCTACTCTGGTTGAAAATGCAGGCCAGGAAATTCCTTTTGTCCTGCGCTCCGGCTTGCAGGTTGTCGGCGGACGGGAATTGCACTTTGTCAATCCCGAGATTCAAGTCCCGCAAGGCGCGATCGCCCCTAGTTTGGACGATTTCAAGCTGGATTTCGGCCCGGAAGTTGACATCCAAGAACTGAGGCTGAGTCCGGGACAACTCGCGTGTCGGGGGCGAGTTATCGCTACTCCGTGAGGGGGAGGGGGAGAGGGGGAGAAAAATTTAACTCAGCACGAGGGTATTTTTTACTCAGCACTCCCCTGATCGCTCAGCACCCCCATGCTTAATGCCGCAACAGCGGTAAGAGCAGGGTAATGAAGTAATAAACCAGAGGAGCAGTGAAAACATAGCTGTCGGCGCGGTCGAGGATGCCGCCGTGACCGGGGATCAGTTGACCGGAATCCTTGACGCCGGCGTCTCGCTTCATCATCGATTCGGTGAGGTCGCCGAGCAGGCTGGCGATGCCGATGGTCAGTCCCAAGGCAATGCCGGTCAGTTGCCAGTAAGGCCAATCGAGATACCACGCCCCCAGGACGCCGCACGCCAAGCTGCCGGCAACGCCAAATACGGCTCCTTCGACAGTCTTTTTGGGGCTGATGTCGGAGAGACGAGTGCGCCCGAAGAATTTGCCGAAGGTGTACGCGCCAATATCGGCAGCCCAGATACAGATGAAGGCCAGCAGGGTGACGGTCAGGCCCTCTGGCATGGTTTTGAGGTTGTTCCAGGTTTCTGGCCAGAAGCCGCCCAGGGGCAGGTTGCTGTATTCGGCTGAGCCGAGCGATCGCAGTCTCACCCAGTAGCTAGGCAGGTAGCCGCCGTAAAATAACCCCAGAATTGAGGCGGATATGTCGGCAATGGTGGCGAGTTTCGGCTGAAATAGCAGGTAGAAACAGATAAATGTCCCCGCGATCGGCAAGACGGCATCAGCCAGGGAAGAGGACACTGTAGCGATCGCCAGCAAGGCTTGAGAAACGACTAAGGTCGTTTTGGCTGCTGGTGCAATGCCTGTGGCTCGGACGAGCTGGAAGTATTCCAACTGCCCCAGATACACCACAATGCAGAAACCGAGGGTGAAGTACCACCCGCCGACTGTGACGATCCCCAGAGCAAGGGCGATTCCAACAATACCACTGAGGATTCGAGACCAAGGCATAGGACGATTTTCTGCTGATGACCTGTAAGGTATGACCGATCGGGAAGCGCGGAGGTTCTCTGTTTATTTCTATTCAAGACAGGCTGAAATAGTCGTACAATTATGAGTTTATCGGCGCAAGCGCCTTCGCGTGAATCTGTCTGAGCGGCGCGGCTCCCTCAATCCAATTTTTCGCCGCTGAGGATAAAGATCGGATTCACCGCAGCAAACACTTGATTGTTGCCTCGCTTTTCCAAACGGTTGACTGCGGACTGCACCACCTCGATATTGCGGACGCGCAGTTCGGCAAAGCTTTCTGAGATAGCATAGAGATTTTCCAGATTGGCGGCTGTGGTAACAATCCGGCCTTGAGGTTGTAAATATTGCCAGACTTCTTGCAGGATCGCTTTGATCGAGCGTCCTCCTTCGATGCAAACCCGGTGGGGTTTGTCGGGGAGGTCTTTGAGACATTCCGGGGCGCTGCCTTCGATGACTTCTACATTGCCGACGCCAAAGCGATCGCAGTTGCGCTGAATTAATTTGGCCACTTCCTCATCCCGCTCCACAGCAATAATACGGCATTTGGGACACAGCAAGCCAATTTCTACGGGGATCGTGCCCGTGCCAGCTCCGATGTCCCAAAAAACGGAGTGTGGCAAAAGCCGCAGGTGGGCAATTAGCAGCAGGCGAACTTCTCGCTTGCTCAGGGGAATCCCGGGCAACTGCTCGAACAGCTCGTCGGGAATGCCCGGAGTTAAATAAGGCCAGAGTGAGGAAGGCATTTGAGATGGATTTTAGATTTTAGATTTCCGCTCGCGAGTAGGCTAACACTAGAATTTATGCTAAGGTTTGCCATTTATTTTAATGCAATTTTATAGTAAAAAGCCCTCCGAGGCAGGATTGTCGAAGACTCAACACTCCCCACTAATAACCGATCGCTTTCACGCTGGCGATCGCTCTCTCACAACTCTTAACGTTTGCAGGCTGGGATCGTGACATCCTGTTATCGTTCCGCCGCCCGCGAGGACTTGCTGCAACTCGTCGAGGGCTGAAGCGGCGATCGCCTCACCGGGCATCAAGACCGGTATCCCGGGCGGATAGGGACAGACAATCTCGGCACTGACGCGCCCGACACATTCTGCGATTGGCAGCGTCTCGGTTGGGGCATTGAAGGCTTCGCGGGGAGAGAGGGAGAGAAGAGGGGAGGGGGAGAGGGGGACGGGGGGAGAGGGAGGGAGGGGGTGACGGCGGTAATTTTTGGAGAGGGCGCTGAAGCCTTCCACGAGGCGATCGATATCTGCTGGGGTATTGCCCAGACTGACGATAAAAGTCAGGTGTCTGGGGCTGGGCAATTCCGCCGTCACCCCCAGTTCTTCGCTCAGAATGGTGTCGGCTTCGTAGCCGCTCAGCCCCAAATCGGCGGCACTGACGGTGAGGCGCGCCCGATCGAGGTCGAAAAATCCCGGAGTTCTCTCTTTTGGCGGATGCAAAACCGACAATCCCGGTATCTCGCCAATCCGGGATCTGGCTTCATCCGCGAGCTGCAAGGTTCTGGCCATCAGCGCTTCGCCTTGCAGGGCCATTTGCTGCCGTGCGGCATCGAGGGAGGCGAGCAGTAAATAGCTGGGACTGGTGGACTGCACCAGTTGCAGGGTTTGGTTGAGGCGCTGCCGATCGGCGCGATCGCCCTGAACGTGCAGCATCGAGGCTTGCGTCATCGCGCCGAGGACTTTATGGGTCGATTGCACGGTTAAGTCGGCTCCGCAGGAGAGGGCGGAGGGGGGCAAGTCGGGATGAAAGCCAAAATGCGCCCCGTGGGCTTCGTCTACAAGCAGGGGAATGTTGTATTGATGGGTGATGCGGGCGATCGCCTCGACATCGGCACAAACCCCGCGATACGTCGGGCTGAGCACCATCACCGCTTTGGCGTCGGGATGCTGTTCTAAGGCGATCGCGACAGACTCTGGCGCGATGGCGTTTGCCATCTCCCACCCGGCATCGTATTCGGGATTGACAAAAACCGGCACTGCCCCCGACAGCACGAGTCCCGAAATTGCCGATCGGTGAACATTCCGAGGCAAGATAATTTTCTCGCCCGTTCCGCACGTTGCCAAAATTGCCGCGACGATCCCCGCCGTAGAACCATTGACGAGAAACCAGGTTTGTGCTGCCCCAAATGCCGCCGCAGCCAGTTGCTGTGCTTCCTGAATGACGCCTTCTGGGGCAAATAAATTATCCAATTCTGGCAGTTCCGGCAAGTCTGCGGCAAATACTCTCGAACCGAGAAAATCCGCTAAAGGCTGGGGGATTCCCGCCCCTCGCTTGTGCCCGGGCGCGTAAAATGGAGCGTGCTGGCGCTGGGCACAGACTTGCAAGGTTTCGAGTAAGGGAGCTTTTTTTTGGTCTAACATTACCTGGATATGGCGCAATAAAGGAGGAAAGAAGGGAAGTTTCGCGATTTTATTTTCCTTTCCAGCGATAAGCGGCTACGGGATTTCCATCGGCAACAGATGCGGCATAGAACGCCAGCCACTTGCCCGGTGCGATCGCAAAATTCACTTGTTCTCTTCCTTCATTTTTTCGCACGAACAGCAAGACTCCTTCTTTGACTTGCACGTCATCTGCCATGACGTAAATTGCCCCATCTTCTGACAAATCTTTTGTCACTTCAACCCCCCAGTAATGCCCCCCGTATTCGCTCGCACTTCTTCCATTTAGCTGTTTGGTCAAGCGCTCTATTAAACTCTCTGCAAGCGCCTCCGGGGGTGCGGCTTGAAAATTGCCCGCCCACAAATCACAGGTTTGCCCTTGCCATGCAGGATGGCTTAACTTCAGGATCTCTCGATTTCTGCTATCCTGATAAACGCCCAATACCTTAAAAATTGGCTCTTGCCCGACGAGAGGGCTTCTCTCGTTTTCAGCAAATTTTACCGAGTCTCCTGGTTTAATTCGCTCCGGTTTATTGTCAGATTCTTCAAATATATCCCGGCCCGATCGCGCTTTTTTTGACCGGGATTGCTCAGCCAATCTGGGGTCAATGTAAGTGGGTTCGGGAAGGGGCAAGCCGGGAGCGGGTTCGACTTCATAAAAACTCGCGTTCGTCACATACGGGTTTTTGAGATTGGCGCTGGGATCGACTAAAATGTCGTAGCCGACCGGATAGTCGTAGGGTTTGACATTTAACCCAACCACTATTCCCAAATGTCCTTGCCACAGAACTCGCTGTCCCAATGGGTAGTAGACCGCATTTTTCTGCGGTTCGCGTTTCTTAAAATTGTTTTGGCTGGTTCCCAACTCTTTGCCCATTTAAGCTTTTGGCGTGCGGCTCAAATTTGGAGAATTTTTTGATTATAACACGGCTCGGTATTCTGTCCGAGCGCTTTCAGGGCGATCGCATTTCTAATGGAATCGATAGATGAGGATGGCGGCGAGCGATCGCCAGGAGATGCCGGCCTCGGAAGCCCCAAGCATCTCCTCGCGATCGCCGCTGTACGAGCCCGATCGCGATCGGCTTCCTCCCTCCGGCACAAAGTTAAAAGCAAAGCGCCGCCCAGTTTCGCTATTTAGGAAGATGCCAGATTTGGCAGTAGGGATTTAGTTTGAGGACAGCGCGTTAGAGAATCCGCTGTCTATGATGAATGCCAATTTCAATGCGACGAGTGAGCCGCAGATTCCCGATAGCGAGCCAGTGCTGCCGCCACTTCCCAAACCAAGCCCCGATCCGGCACCGGAGCCAGTGCCGGGACCGGTTCCTCAGCCGATTCCGTCTCCCGTGCCGGAACCGATCCCGTCTCCCGTACCAGAGCCCATCCCGTCTCCCGTGCCGGAACCCGTACCAGGTCCCATTCCGCAGCCGGTTCCCAGCCCGATTCCGCAACCGATTTTTTAACCGAGCTGAAGGAGGAGTGGAAAGTGCAAGGGTGCCTCGGCTGAGTGAATGGGAGCGCTCAGTGCTGTCGCAAGGTGGGAGCAAGACAGTTATAATGAAAAGTCGCAAGTAATTATCTCATCCAGCTTTTAAACGGCTGGAGGGCGCAATAATTTTTTTTACCGATCCATGCTAAGAGCCGGAATTGTCGGACTTCCCAACGTTGGCAAATCTACCTTATTTAATGCCTTGGTGGCCAATGCCAAGGCGCAAGCCGCTAATTTTCCCTTTTGCACGATCGAGCCCAATGTGGGCGTGGTGGCGGTGCCGGACGAGCGGTTAAATGTACTGGCAAAACTTTCGACGTCGGAGCAAATTGTACCAACGCGGATAGAATTTGTCGATATTGCCGGTTTGGTGAAGGGTGCCAGCCAGGGAGAAGGGCTGGGAAACCAGTTTTTGTCCCACATCCGGCAAGTGGATGCGATCGTTCACGTCGTGCGCTGTTTTGAGAATGACGATATCATCCACGTCGCTGGCAATGTCGATCCGCTGCGGGATATCGAGATTATAAATCTAGAGCTGGCTTTGGCAGATTTGGCGCAGGTGGAGCGGCGGATAGAGCGCACCCGCAAACAAGCTCGCGGCAGCAAGGAAGCGCAAGTGGAACTCGGAGCGCTGGAAAAATTGATGGTGGCGCTCAATGAAGGCAAGCAGGCGCGACAGGTGAGTTTGACGGAGGAGGAAGCGGAATCCGTCAAGCAGTTGGAGTTGCTGACGGGCAAGCCGGTTATCTATGCGGCAAACGTCTCGGAGGAGGATTTAGCAGCGGGCAATGAATGGGTGGAAAAGGTGCGGGCGATCGCTGCAGGCGATAACGCGCAAGTCGTCGTTGTTTCTGCCCAAGTCGAATCAGAACTGGTTGACTTGTCTGAAGAGGAGCGCGCCGATTTCCTCGAATCTCTCGGCGTCAGCGAAGGCGGGTTGAAATCTCTCATTCGCGCGACTTACGAACTTTTGGGCTTGCGGACTTTCCTCACCACCGGCCCCAAGGAAACCCGCGCTTGGACAATCCACGCGGGCATGTATGCACCCCAAGCTGCCGGCGTGATTCACACGGATTTCGAGCGCGGATTTATCCGGGCGGAAACCGTGGCTTACAACGACCTCGTGACTGCCGGTTCGATGAATGCGGCTAAGGAAAAAGGCTTAGTCCGCAGTGAAGGAAAAGATTACGTCGTGCAGGAAGGAGACGTGATGCTCTTCCGCTTTAACGTCTAAAAAAGTTGTCCTCTTGCAGAGTGGGAAGCGACTTTCTCTGTAAGGGGCTGGCTCAAAACAGTTGAAAAAAACCGGGTTTCTGTGGGAGAAGCCTGGTTTTTTTGTCACTTCATAAGTGTTACAATTTGTCAAGGCCAGATCGGAGCAGGAAACAGCCTCTCGGCTGCGATGCCTCGCGAGTCTGGTAGAAGTTTTGGAATTTCAGGAAGGAGGGAAAGGAGTGGAGAGGACTGTAAACTGTGCGGTGGAGTGCGTCAACGGCTGCATATTGGGCGATAAGTGTCCCAATCGGGAATATTTAGCAGCGACGTCGCAGTTCATCAACGATACTCCCCTAGATAAAATGCTTGAGATTGCGGAGGAAGCGGTGCGAAAGAAGCGGATGCAGCCGCCGCAATGGATTATTCCCGATTTTCCCGAATAGCCAGCGTGAAAGTATCGGTAGTTGGGGCGATCGCTTGCTATGAACGTAGGGGGCGATCGCCTCGATTTTATGGAATGGGTCTGGCATAAAAATTAGTATAATTGGCGTACTCTACTTTTCCAACCACTGCATATCCCATCTTCTTTAAAAACGTCTGAAAGGGGACTTGGTTAACCTGCATCACCTCTACCAACAAATCTGGTTTAGAATCGGCAATTATCCGTTTAGCTCCTTCTAAAACCTCTAACTCTAAACTTTGAACGTCGATTTTAATCAGGTGAACTTTTTCTGCTATCAGCTCGTCTAGGGGCAAGATTTCAATATCCCCGTCTTCGGCTGCGCAAACTTCTGTCAAACAGAGATCGCGAGCAGGATGCTCTTTCAAAATAGCTTTTCCTCGACTGCAAGCCACTGCATATCCCAGTTTAGATAAGTCAATGTTAGCGATCTGATTCAGGCTGATATTTTTCTTTAAAAGTTCGATGGCGCGAGGATGAAATTCAATCGGAATTACTTTGCCGACTTTCGCAACTTTAGCAAAATACACTAAATGGTTGCCAGTGTTGCAGCCAACATCAACGACAACGCTCTCACTGTCTAGGTACTGGCGGCTGAACTCCAATTCCATCACTTCATAGAATTCTCCTGCTGCGTGGGCGAGTTCTACATCTATATTCTTCCCAGAGAGCGCAAACTCGATCGGCACTCCTTGATATGTAAAACTGACCTCGTTAAAACCCGAGACTAATTTTTGAACAAAAGAAAACCATTTTTGGGTTTTTTTATTACTAGAATCAAGTTCCCAAGCTCTATTAAAATTAACCAGAGCTTCACTCAGTTTGCCTTGCCGCAAAAATACCATGCCAATCCCATTATAAGCTTCTGCAAAGTTCGGCAAAATACGCGAAGCTTCTTCGTAAGATTGTTTAGCAGCTTCAAACTTGCCTTGCACCGTGAAAGCGTTTCCTAGAAGCAGGTATAGAAGCAGGTAAGCTGATATTAAATTTGGATTTATTTTTCGGGCATTTTTTAATAGAAATATGGCTTCATCTATCCGATCGCAGTTGAAGAGAATGTCGGCTGTCTCGAACAGTAAATTAGTATCAAATGGTTGAATAGCTAAGGCTCGATTATAGTGCTTTAATGCTTCATCAAGCAAGCCCTTCAATTTGAGGGTTTTGGCCAGTTGATAATTATTTATTAAATCATCAGGATCGAGAAAAATTGCTTTTTTGTGGAGGAGAATGGCTGCGTCTAAGTCGCCTCGCAGTCTGTAAAGTATTCCTAGATTGACTAGGGAGCCTAGGTGAGATTTGTCCTGTTGCAGAATGCGGACGTAAAGGGGCTCGGCTTGGTCGTGTTGCCCGTTCTGATGATAGTGTACTGCTGTGGCAAAAAGTGTTGCAATATTGTCCATATTGAGTGGCAGTGCTGGCGAACTGACCCGCGATCGCCCGCAAAAAGCGACCGCCTCCTCTAATTTACCCCAAGTCGCGCGCGGGTACGCAGCTCGATCGGGCGCTGTCTGCGAGTCAGGTTGCGACGATCGCCTGTTGCCACAGCTCGAAGGCAGCGATCGCCGCCTCGGCAAAATTACAATAAGTTTTGTCGTCACCGGGCAAAATTTGTCCCTCGCTGTCCGTTACTTCATTGCGCCAGTACGCGCGCCCGTCTTCTCCCCGACGCTTCCATATTTGTCCGATTTGGCGATCGCCGAGATAAACTGTTAGGTGAGAATTGCCATAGCGGTTGAATTTCGTATTGACGCTCAACCCGTACAGCCGCAGCACTAATTTACAATATTCAAACTGATACTGGGAGAAATCCTCTACGTTTAAATCCCGCCACGCGGCGAAGACGTGGCGATCGGGCAATTGCCCCATGAGAACGGGATGCGATCGCAGCCTGTTTGCCATATAAGCATCTTCTTGAAAAGCTTGCTGCAAACTGCCGTAGCTGCAGCACGAGCAAAAGATGCCGTTTTCTTCCAGCTCTAAAATAGAATTTTCGCTGTCAGAGTAACTATAGCTGAGGTTATTGTTGTAAGTAATAGCGCCTTGGCTCGGCGTTGAATTCTGCTCGATTAAAGCTTCGATCAATTCATTTTTGCTGAACAGGCGACACAGCCCGTAGGGATTTTTGCGCGTTTTCACCCCGTCGCGATCGCGGTAAATTCTGGGATTGAGGAGCAGCCAGACTTGTTCTTCAGCGGGGGTGACGGGCAGCCAAGCGGGCAATCTCACCCACACTTGCCGCTGCCAAACGTCGATGATAATCGACTGCATCACGACATCGGCGATAGTTTCCGTGTCGCTCTCGAGACTGCCGTGGAAATAGGATTGAGCCAGTTCCTCGCCAATGAGCTGTTTTTTCACCAGCAAGTAGCGGACGTTCTCGCTGTTGTAGAGGTGGCGCAGCGCGAACGCTTCTGTGCCGTGGGCTTGGGTTAAGGCGGCGTGAAACCCCGAGTAACAGTGATGGGGGCGGCAGTGGGCAGGTGCAAGAGGTTCTGACATGATATAAAATTTTCTCAGGTATTTTTTTTGGTTGCCGGCTCCCACCGGCTTTTTTTTGGCCCATCAGGGCAGGAGGAATTGGCCATGTCCTGCTCGGCGTTGGCTGGGTTGGGCCGAGCGCTTTGTCGGTTTTAACACTGGTGTATTTTCGTATACTATCCTAGTTCACTCGGTGTGTCAATAATTTTTACAAAACTTAACTGGCGGGAAGCTGGAATATACTGGATTTGGTTGCGGAGGTAGAGAGATGCCGAAAGAAGACACTCAATTTAAACCTGCGAGCGATCGCCCTCTATCAAAAGAAAATTTGGCTCTCAAGGTTCAACCTGACATTTACAGGCGGATTAAGGCGATTCCGCGATGGCAGGACAAACTCAGGGAAGCGTTGCCGCTGCTGATAGAGGAGTGGGAAAGTTCCAATTAGTCCTTTCCCTCCTTGAAAATATCGGTGAGGAAGCTGGAAGCTCTAGCAGAGACGGTTTTTTGCGCGAATCAGCGGTTCGCTTGACCGTCCGTGCAGCCCGGTTAGCCCTGTTGAGTTGTGACGGTTCTGCTCCCGTTCGCTTGGTTTTAACATCTGATGCTAATTTTTAAGTTTTAAGTGTTAAAAAGCTGATTAAAATAATAAACTTTATTGGCATAAATTATAACTAAAATTTATTAATAACATCTGACGCTGGCCTGAGCTAAACTCTAAGCATCTAGTGTCAACGGATAAGTCTATGGCGATTAAGTGGAGGCTTAATGTTTTGATGGCTGAGCGGCGCTTCACTAACAAGCAGCTAGCGGACTTGATAGGACGGCATGAGGTATCGGTGTCTCGCCTGCGGACGAGAGACGATATGCCGCGCTTAGATGGCCGCGAACTAGAGCAAATCTGCAGAGCGTTGAATTGCGGAATATGCGATTTGATTCAACTAACTGATTAATGCAAGTAGATGGCGATCGGGGCTGGCAACACTGCGATTCAGTATCTATTATATCTGGTTTACCAGTTATATTGGTGATTTTTTACAGAGTTTAATCCGGGTTGCTCGGTTAGAGTGGAAGCAAGCTTTTAGAGGTGGATCGTCAGATGGCCGATCGCAAACCGTGGCAATACAAACCAACTGGTGAAAAGGCGCTCTGTAGAAAGACGGTAGCTGTGAAGCTGCCGGAGGAATGGGTGATATTGCTCGATCGCCTGCCCAACAAGAGCGATCGCCTTCGCCAGTGGATAGAAGAAGGGATGAAGCGGGAGGGGCTGATTTCCTAATCCCTCTGTGGTGGGGATTGCCGATAACATGCGAAATGATCGATGCCCGCGCGGGCATCGGTCAGATTTAGCATCCTTCCCCCGGGCTTTTCAACGTGCTGGCGATCGCCTTATCGGCTTCAGAAACGCTTTCAATCGTCAAACACCTGGATACTCCCGGAATAACAAGCAACCCAAACCTGCCGAGTCTGGGAATCGTAGGTGATATCGATCGGGCGAGAATTCACCCCAACCGTTTGCATGACTTTCATGTCGCGGGCTCGAACTTTGCTCATCGTATTAGAACGATAGTTGACGACGTAGAGAAAATTGCCATCCGGGGAAATCGCCATACTGCGAGGAGCATTCCCCGTCACCACCTTGTTCAGCACCTTTCCTGTAGAAAGGTCGATTTTTGCGACGCGATTTTCATTATTTAAGATAGCGTAGAGATATCTGCCTTGCGGGTCTAAATTTAAATAGCGGGGCGATCGCCCGATATTTCTCAGCCACCGCACCGAAAAGTTTTGCAGATTTACCCTGGCGATATCCGAGGAACCCGTTACGGCAACGTAGGCATTTTTAGAATTCGCATCGACGGCAATTCCGCGCGGGTAGCGACCGAGTTTAATTCGCCGAATTTGTACATTTTTATTCGCATCAATGACGCTCAAATCCCAACTGCACCAATTGCTGATTAGGACGAGGCGACTGTCGGGGGAGGCGGCTACAAACTTAGGAACCGCACCCACCTGAATAACGCGATCGATGTTGAGCGTGTCGGTATTGATGCGATATAAAAAACTCGGATCGCGGACTTCAGCCGGACTGCACCGCACGCTCCCCGGTCGCCGAAATCCCGTTCCGTACATCTGATAGTTTACAACCCAGGCATACTTGCCGCCGTGAGAAAAAGCGGCTTCAACGGGAGAGCCCCGGTAAGTGCCCTGATATTTTTTATAGCCATATTTGGATAAATTGACCGCATCGGAAAGGGTTTTTACCAGCCGAAACTCGCGGTCGTAGACGGTTATCGAATGCCGAAACATCATATTTTGGGCAAAAAATAAACCGTTCCCAGAATGCGCGATGGAGCGGGGTGTAATATTCCCCTGAATTGTTGTTTTGAGGGTGATGGCGGAAGGGGCACTTTTAACTTGCGCGATCGCGTAGTCCAGATAGCGCTGATACTCGACGACTTTTTGCGCAGCTATCCAGCGATTGGTTGCGACAGGAGGCACGGCTTTCATCAGGGCGCGCGCCTCCTTCCAGTACCCAGCTATTTTTTCCCATTCCTGTTTAGTTTGAGCAGAGGCGAGTAGGGCTGTAGCGCTATTGGCTCGCGCGACTGCCTCTCGGAAGGGATCGAGCGGCGGCGATTCTACTGGTTTGTCGAGTATCGGGATGGGAAGTTTAAAATTTAGCTGCGAGAGCGCCATTTCCTCAAAGTCCGTATCTTTGCCAAAAAGGTAGCCTAGCGCTCCCAAGGCAGAGATGAACGCAGTAAATAGCAGCGCGATCGCCAGCTTTGCCGCGTACCATCTTTGTAGCGACTGCCCAGATTGAGGACTGGGTGTATTATTCATAAAGATGCACCGAAATTCGCTAACTCAACACCTTCGATCGTCCCACAAATAGAGATCGGACTCAACACTCAGAGCGATATCTCCCAACTCGCAACCGCGCTCTGTTCCAGTCAGCCCAACGCTACAGCGCTCCCGAGTCCAGGCGCGCCAAAACGCTTATCCCCTTCTGGATGCTCAGAAAACGAGAAAAATCTGTCGTTAGAGAGAGGTAATTTCATGCAGCTATAAAGCAATATAAAATTCGCGCTGTAAGTAAATTAGTGCTGGCAGCTTGACAGTATGAGGAAAGTGAGTCATGTTGGGGTTAGTTTTTGGGGGGCTGGTTAGAAAATTAGAGGGTGCTGCTACAAATGTGTCGCATTCGGCGATCGCAGCAGCCGGGGAAGAGGTCGATAAATTTTTTGGCGAAAAGCTCTATCCCTTAGCGGGCGAGTTCGATTACATGGTGCAAAGGCGACTCGAACAAGTTGGCGAACTCTCGGAGAAAACTGCTGGAAATATTTCAGAATTAAAAGACGAATTTAAGGACGATATCGAGGGCTTGCTCAGTGAAGTTGACGAAAAGTACCGGGACGATCTGCGCCTGACTTTTGAGCGGATCGATGAATCGAGAATTCAGGCGATCGCGGATTTGAGAGCGACGCTGGGCGAAATAGACAGTTCTCTAGAACATCAAATCGACCAAATTTCTAGAGTGCTGATTGAGGTATTGAAGGGAGCCAGAAAACTCGGCGATCGCTTGACACCCGAAGCATTCACAAAAGAATTGGTAGATCCTGCCCTAAAAAACCTAGAGGCGCTAGAAGAAAAAATCTTGATCGATGCCGAGAAAATTATCGATCGCATCGATGAAGTCGTCACCAAAACCAACGAGGAGCTGAAAAATAATTTCCTCAAGCGCCTTTTGGCACACGCCTTGCCCAATCCCTTTGACGAATGCAGGCGGCGTTTGAAAATAGCCGGAAAAATTGGCCCCAGTCTTTCTGATATCGAACTTTACGAACTAACGGAGTGTCACGAGCTGAGCAAGTTAAACGAAAATACTCCCATTGACGAGATCCTGAAAACTTACGAAGAACTACAGCTAAATGCCGCCAAGATGGCGGCTATAGCCAAACAGGTTCCATCCAGAAAAAGGAGGGCTGTACGAGATTGGATCAAGTACGGAGTGCTTTGCGAGTTTTGGCGCGATGCGATAAAAACTTACGATCCGGCTGAGCCTCTGCTGCTAGAGCCTCAGATAGCGCAAAACCTTTTAACGGAGCGAGAGAATGGGTGAAGTGGCTGGAGGTTTGATTGCGGGTAAAGTTTGGATTTGCACTTGAGAGATAAATTTTATGACTCAAACGGAAGCTAGTGATTGGAAAACGCCATTGGGGTATTACGAAAGGGCGATCGCGGAACTGCGGAGGGGACGCGAGGAGATACAGGCGGAGCTGCAAAATCTGAAACAAATGCAAGCTCCTGCGATCGACCTGCCCGTGCTGAAAGCAGAGCTGGAAACTGCTCAGAAACAGGTACGAGCCTTGCAAGAAGAGCTGGAAATCGCTAAAGAGCGCATGGCTACTGCTGAGCGAGCAGCGGAACGGGATCGGACAGAGTTAGAGTCTCTAAAAAAACAGTTTGAGCATCTACAGGAACAGTCTATGTCAACTCCTAAAACAGAAGAAACTGCTAAAGTTCAAGAAGAATTATCTCGCCTTAAAGAGCAGCTATCTGAAGTACACGCTCAATGGCAGCAGGCTGAAGCGGGAGAAGAGTTTCAAAAACAGGTTTTGCAATCTGTTTCGGAATTGCGATCGCGAATTTCTCAGCTTTCCGACGAGCTGACGCTGGTTTCTCCGGTTTCGGGACGCGACTACGCGCGCCTGCGAGATTTGCTGGCGGCTGGTGAATGGCAAAAAGCCGATGAACTTACTCGCGCTATTGTACTCGATCTCGCCGGAAGAGAACAAGAGGGCTGGCTGGATCGAAAACAGATTGCAGCGTTGCCTTGGCAAGATTTGCGCATTCTAAACCGCCTGTGGGTGGAATACAGCGAGGGGCATTTCGGCTTTAGCGTGCAGAAGCAGATCTGGCAAAGTATTTCGGTTGCAAATAACGACCATTTTGAAGTCGAGATGATTTTGGGCGATCGCTTGGGCTGGCGATCGAATAATACTTGGCTCAAGTACGGCGAGTTTAATGGCGATCGCGATACAGCTCCCCTCGGGCACCTGCCGTCTACTGCTTCTTTAATGAAGCTCGGCGAAGGGAAGGTAGAGGATCGGTTGCGGCTGTTCTTTTCGCGCCCCGAACTCCCAGCCTAGCGCGCGAAGCGCTTTTCGCGAACGTTGCGCTTTTCGCCACTCAATCAGAATATTTGTAAACTTTTGTGTACCTTGCGAGTTTTTGGGGCGGCTTGTTGCCGCTCTCCCAGAGTGAAGCCCAAAAAAAGTCCGGGTGCTGAAAATTTTTATTGTTTCTTTAGAAGCCCTTGCGTCAGGGAGAAGCGATCGCTCTGGTAAAATTGCATCGAGCGCGTTTTGGCAGTTCTAGATTCGTGCGGCAAGATTCGTTAAATTATCAACCAGGCTGCGAATACCACTGTAGGGTAAAGCCCGTCACCGCTCGATCGCCTTTTAGCAGGATTCCTGCCCAGCCTGAAATTGCCGCACGATTTGGCTGCCATTGAGAGGGAGCTTTACCTGCCCGCTAATTTGAAAAACTTACCCGGAGAGAGAAAATTATGGCAAATATCAATCTCGTTCAGCTTTTAATCACTTGGCTGGTGACTTCTGTCAGCTTGTTTATCGTTTCAAAAGTTCCCCTCATCGGAGTCGAAATTGATGATTTTAACATCGCCTTAATTTCGGCGGCTGTTTTTGGACTCTTAAATGCTTTTGTCAGACCGGCACTGGTGACATTGGGGCAGCCGATTAACTTTTTAACATTAGGGTTATTCGGACTCTTGATGAATGCGATTATTTTTGGACTGGCAGCCTGGTTGGTACAGGGATTTCGCCTGCGGCACGGATTCATCAGCGCTATTTTAGGGGCATTTGTCCTCAGTTTTGTCATGTCCGTGATTTTTAAGTTTCTGCCGTAGGCGATCGCTAGACGTTTCCAGACGCAACAAGCCAAGCAACCGAGTAGGGTGTCGCCTGATACCCTACTCGGTTAAAATAACGAAAGTTGGATAAATTCAGGTGCAGCATCCTGCCGGTTAGTAGAGCGAGTAGAACGATCCGAAAAATCCCAAAATGTCAATCCTCCATCCAGACATTCCAGCGCCATTCTGATATTTTCAGCCAGATATTCTGCAAATCGCACGGGCACCGCATTGCCAATTTGCTCGTGAATGTCCCGCTTATTGCCGCCCGCAAAAACCCAATCATCAGGAAACGTTTGCAGCCGCGCGTACTCTCGATGTGTAAATGCCCGGATGCGCGAAGCCTCAACTCGCCAAAGGGTGACAGTTGATTGAGGATTTCTCACAAACTGCCCATTTTTTCTATCTTTAGAATAACGATCCGCCACCACATTTCCCTGCGCCCATCCCCAAATCGTCGCTGTATCAATCGCCGGAAAGGGCGCATCAAAAGAGCGAATCGGGTTGCCGTCAGATGCAGTTCTCGATAACCGCACTGGCACGACATCCTCATTTAAATTAAACGGTTCTCCAGTTTCGACGTGTACCTTACTTTTGAATCCCCACACGGGATTGTGGTTGGGCAGGTTAGTTTCATTTCCTTGCGCTAATTCATAGAGAAATTCTCGGATAGTTGTTAGGGTTCCTGGTTGCGGGAGAAAATAGCCGAGGGGCGGCGTTTCCCGAAAAGCAATAAAAATAAATCGCCTCCGGGTTGGCGGCACTCCATAATAACACATTTTGAAGATATCGTAAAAAGCTTTATAGCCCATTTGCTGAAGATCGCCAGCAATCTCATCTGTAAATAAGCGCTTCGTATCCGGAGCCCTTATCGTTCTCAGATTTAGGACATTTTCAATTAATATGACTCGCGGCTGGCAAATCTTGGCAATTCGGAGAACTTCTTTATAAAGCAGGTTGCGACAGTCATTTTCTTGACGATTGCCGCCCAGGGAAAATCCTTGACAAGGAACGCCAGCAATCAGCACGTCGGGTTGTGCTGCTGTTTTGGGAGAGTAGGAGCGGATATCTCTTAAAATCACTTTCCACTCCGGGCGGTTTTTTTGAAGAGTTTGGACGCACCAAGGGTTAATATCGATCGCTTCTAGCAGCTCGAACCCTTGCGCTTCAAATCCTAAATCCAAGCCACCTGCACCGGAAAAAAGGCTGAGGACTGTATAAGGTTTGATACTCATCTGATATTTTTTCGCTGCTTTACGGATTTCTCATGGATACTTTTTGCCCGTTGGCTCCCTTGGCGCGGTACGCTATAAAGGAATGAATCTTTCCCGCAAAAGGATTGTCTTTGAATTCAGGTGCAATCTCGTTCGCAGTCATATTGAAGGAATAGAAGTTAGACTTAAAACCGAATTTCATACTCAACCGTGGCGCGATTTTCCCCAGACAAATCCGTCGAGCCCCGCAGGAGCGTGCGGTTGTCGAGGCGGTAGCGGAGGTTGAATTGCGTCGGCTGGGTGGCATCCGTCAGCACTCGAATCACCGAGGCAGAAAATTTGCGCGTGATGTCGATGCCCACCTCTGCTCCCAAGCCCAGCGTCGAGGAACGCGCTCCGTCTCTGGTAATCGTCGTGGGAAACAGGCGAAACTCGGTGACACCCAGGGCGTTAATCAGGGCGGATTCAATCGGGCTGAGCAAAGCCGAACCGGCTAAATTTGCGATCGCCAGCGTGCTGTCTCCCCGCCCCAGGGTATTCACAAATCCGCCCCCCAGCAGCGCCACAATCTCCGACTCGGTGCGCGACGGCGAAGAAGTCAGCTCCAAATTGTCAAACAATTGAGAAGCCGGTCCCCGCACGCTAGCCTGAATGCGAACCGTTTGCGTCTCCCCTAGCCCCGTCGCCGGCGCGTCTTCTATCTCGTTGGAAAAAGCAGGCGTTGGCAGGCGGCTGTTCGTCACCTCACTCACGGATGCCCCCAACCGCACGTCTAAAATCGGATCTAACCCACTTTCTGGCGTAAACGTAGCCGTTTGCTCGTACCCTCCGAGCAACCTAAACTGGGTCGTAAATAGGTTGACCTGCCCCCTGCGCAGCCGAATCGTGCCTTGGGGTTTCAAATCATCCAAAAGCCCGTTAATCGTTAAATCGCCGGCTGCGACAAAATTAAGGATGGGAGGACGGGCTATCTGCACGTCTTGGCCCAATATCAACTTCAAATCATTTAGTGAGGGCTGAATCGCCGCCTCCCCTGCCGAGGCGTCAGGCGGGAGAAATGATCCGCCCGCCGCCGCCGCTTCCGAAAGCAAAATCTGCCCGTCGCGCAGCTCGACAGTGCCGCCAATTTGCGGCTGCTGCGCCGTGCCCGTCACCGTGACGATGCCGTTGACGCCGCCCCGGTACAGCCCTTTGAGATTGACGGCTAGGCGGTCTAAACTGACTCGCAGGGGATTCGCTGCATCGGTATCGGTGGGCGAAAATTCGGCAAAAATTGGCAAGACGCCCTGAACCAAAACCAACCCCTTGCTAAATTGTCCGCTGATGCCCTCTACAGAGATGCGATCGCGGTTAAACAGCACCCGACCGGTTACATTCGTCAGCGGCTCCGGCAACAACTGCGCTTCAATCGTCGCTCCCTCAACCTGGGCGATCCCCGTGGCGAGCGGTTCTTTGAGGGTTCCCTCTACCCGCGCTTGCACTTGCCCCCTGCCGCTCACCCAGCGCACCCTGCCGCCACTCAGGACGTTCAGCAGCGCCAGCCCCTCATTTTGGACGTTGACTGACAGGCTGAGGCGATCGCTCTCCGGCGACAGCGAAAATGGAGAGATTTGATACGGAATGCTGCCGACGAGTTGAATCGGATCTGGCCCGCTCACTATCACTGTAGAGCCGAAATTCAATCGCGAATCGGAATAGGAAAAACTTCCCCGCGCCGCTTGCACCGGCGTTTGGTTGAGCGTTCCGTCAACTAACGTGACTTCCCCTCTCGCTTGGGGATTAAATAAATTGCCCGCTAGCGTCGCACTGGCATTGATATCGCCTGTCAACTGAACGGGGATCGGCACGTCCGTAAATTTTTCCACGACGCCCAGCAGCGTCTCGACTGGAAAATTTTCTACTCGCAACTGCCCCGACTGATTCAGCAATCCCAGAGTCCCGGAAAAAGCAATTAAACTGTCGCCCGTTCTCACCTCAAGCGGCAGCAGCGTTAAAATACCCCTTTCAAAACTGCCAGCTACTAAGACGCGATCGACCCCGTACTCGCCCCACCTCCAATCTTCCCCAGAAATTTCAAACCGAGAATTAACCCCCGTTTTCAAAGAACCCGCTACGGAAATTTCCCCGTTAAAAGCACCCTGCAATTCTTGCAAGTCCGGCAGGGGCGAGGCTTCTTGCCGCGCTTGTCGCTGCTGCTCCAACAGCGCAACGATTTCTGAATAGCGGCGCAACTTCGCGAGCATGTCCGCTCCTCGAACGCTCAGGGGCACGGGAGCCACTACCGCACCAGAAGCGTATTCGGGCGGGTTCAGCCCTCGCGCGACATCCTGCAATCGAAAGATTTGCAGGCTGGTGAGGACATCTTGCAACTGTCCGCTCTCGATCGCAACTCTGGCTTGATACTGGGGATCGGCACACGCCCCACTGCTGCCATTTACAGGCGCTCCCGGTAAAAACGCCCAAGGGCAAGTTACTCGCGCAGTGGCGACGTATGTACTTTCACCTTTCAACAAGCGTCCGTTTTGCAGCTCGGCAACCCCATTCGCTAGCACGATTTGCCCTTCAAAACTGTTGGCATTAATCACCCCGACGCGCGGTTGCGCGATCGCAACCGTTCCGCTTCCCTGCACGGTACTCAGGGCACACGCCACATCCCGACACTGCAAGACGTTCCCGTAAGCCAGATTCAATTCGCCCGACACCAGGCCAGCAATTGGCCCTGGCCCTGCTATAGGGGGAGCCGTCAGATTCAGCGCCGTTAGCGGAAACTGTTCTAGCGCCACTTGCAAGCCCCGATTGTCGCCACTGCCACGAGCGATCGCTTCACCTCGCCTCAGCAAGAAAGATAGGGAAGTGGGAAGGGAGAGAGGGGGGGAGGGGGAGAATGCGGCATTTATTTGAATTTCATCTTGTTCGCCCTGCAATTGCACTTGAACTTTCTCGCCGGTTGCGATCGCCACATTCCCCGTCAGCACCGGATCGAACGCTACCTGATTCAGGCGGAAGTCGCGCAGTTGCACGTCTCCGGCAATTCTGGGAGCGCTCGGCGTGCCTTGGATTCTGCCCGTGAAATCTGCCTCGCCGCGCGGAAGAATGGCGTCTGGCAACTGTTCCAAGGGCAAATCCCGCAAGTCGTAAGAACGCGCCCGCACGTTTAAATCCACGCCCGTCAGTTGTATCGCAGCGAGATTTCGCGTATCGACAGAAATAAAACCGTTGACATTCAAGCCCGGAGCCGTTGCCCGATTGATTTGCAGCCTTTCGCCATCCCAGGCGATCGCGGCATTTAACGGCTTCTTGACAATCGACACGCCTTGTGATAAAAATACATCCCCCCGGGCGCGGACGTTCGCCGGCGTCAGGGCATCCAAACTGCCCGATAGGTTGAGATTGCCGGAAAACTCTCCGCGCAATTGATCCGACAGGCGACCGATCTGAACGTCGCGAGCGGCGATCGCGCCCTGCCAGCGTTTGCCCTGCACCTGCACGCTGCTGGCGCTCACCGTTCCGCCTGCCACGCCCAAGGTTGCCGCTCCCGTAACGGCGATCGAAGCCAATTCAAAAGATTCCGTCGTGCCCGACACGGCAAAATTTCCCGTCAGGCGTCCAAATTCCCGGGCGATCGCTGGCTGTACCGGCAAAAACGGACTCACCGGAATATCCGACGCCGCCACATCCACCACCCACTCGCCCGCAGCCAACCGACCTCGAACGTCTGCAAAGCCGCCCGCCGCCGTCAAAGAGCCAGAACCCATCAGCCGAATTTCATCGAGATCCAGCCTTCTGACATTGCCTGCAATATCCACCGTGCCGCTAAACCGTCCCAATTCCGAAAGCGGAATCGCCGCAGCCGAAGGGGGAATATTCCTTTCCAAAAAAGGCGTCACCGCGATCGCGTCGGCAGCAATTCGCGCCGTAAAAGTGCCATCCGATAGCGTGCCCGTCACTCCTGCATTCCCGCCCGCGACCCTCACGTCGCCGGCAAGGTTGACCCCAATAGATGCCAGCACGCTTTCCATCCCCTGCTGCCGCCTGTTTTGAGCGGGAGGAAACAGCGATTTAAAATCGCCTCGGGCGGTGATGTTGCCCGTAAAAGCTCCCAGCTCCGACAGGGGCAGATTTTTCGAGACGCCTTTGAGATTGTCTTCAACGAGGGGAATCACTGCCACTTGCTCGGCTGCGATCGCCGTTCGCCAGCGCCCCTGCTGAGCCGTTATCTCCGTCAGATTCGCCACCCCGCCCGCTACGGAGAGCGCTCCCGAACCGCTCAGCGAGATAGATTCCAGCAGGGGCGCTATCCCTTCTGCAAGCGAGCGATCGCGCGTTAGCGCCTCAGTATTCCCTGCAACGACAAACGAACCGCTAAACCGTCCCAACTCCTCTGCGACATCGGGAGCAGCATTTTTCAAAAATGGCGTTAAATCAACTTGCGAAATATCTGCAACTGCCTGCCAGCGTCCTTCGCTCAGGCGGATGTCTTCAACTGCGAGGGTGCCGCCCGCTACCCCCACACTCAGCCGCCCGTCTCCGGCGCGCAGGGCGTTAGGCGAAAAATCCGCCGTGGTGCCGGCGAGGGTAATTTCCCCCGAAACCGGGCTAATGGGCACATCTGACGTCAATCCTGGCGCGAATCTCGTGACATCGACATTTTCGCCCGCAACCGTCGCCTGCCAGTTTCCGCCCTCCAAGCGAGCGGCAATATTCGCACTGCCGCCGGCTGCAATAAGGCGGGCATTTGCGTTAGCATTAATTGCCTCGGCTGTCAAGTTATTTGTGGTGCCCGAAAGAGTGATGTAAGCGTTGGCGAGAGAAACGGGCAATCTGGATATTTCCGCTGGGGATAAAGGCAGAGAAGTATTGGGGGAAAGCGATTGAGCGAGTTGTGCCAATTTCGCGAGTTCCATGCCCGAAGGATCGATCGCGAGATTCCAGCGCCCGTTTCTGAGCGCGCCGGTGATGCTGGCAGTGCCGCCTGCAACAGAAGCGATCGCCAGTCCGCTCGCGGCAACTGTATCGGCGCGGATAGCGTTTGTATTGCCCGATACGCGGATATTGCCCGTAACAATTTGACCGGGCTGGTTTAATTGGGGAATTTTATTTTCTGAATCTTCAAGAAATTCTTGATTAACAATTGCTGCGAGTTGGTTGAGTGATAGATTTTTTGGCTCCAAATCGAGAGAAAAAACTTCATCCGCGAGGGTGCCGGAAGCGAGAACCGTGCCGTCGGCGATTTTGACCGTCGTATCGCGAAATACCGCAGTTTCTAGAGCGCCCCTGACGATCGCCGTGCCCGAAGCGGGATAAGCCGCCTCCGGTGCCTGCCACGATACCGTCGTTTGCAGGTTGTTAGCGGGACCGACAATCGAGCCGGTAGCGGCAAGAGCGCCCAGCTTGAACCCGGGCGAAATATTGAAAAGCCGCGCGATCGCCTCGCCGGGGAGTTGACTCGCCCGAAACTCCAGCGCCACCAGCGGCGGGGAATCTTGCGATCCCAGCTTCACGTTGCCAGTTGCGGTGACTTGCCCGCCCACGGCTGGAACGGCGCGGACGTAATCCAGCGTCAAATTGCCGCGCGCGAAGACAATCCCCGCGCCAAAATTGGCCAAATTAAAGCGCTCTACTTGTAGGGGAGCGCCTTTATTGTTGTCGAGGCTGCTCACAGTACCCGATACCACCGGCTGCGTAATGGGGCCAGTGGCCTTCAGACTGGCTTGGACGTCGCCGGCGAGTGCAACGGGGACTTTGACATCTAGGGTTTCTAAAGCCTGTTTGGCATTGACGCGCTGAACTTGAATGTTGAGATTGGAATTGTCTCTGAGGGCGACGAGCCCGTCAGCAAAGGCGGGTACTTGGCCGTAAATCGTGGTAACGTTGCTGAGCACCACTTTTTGCCCGGGCTGAAAAATCAGCAAACCGTTGGTTTGTGTCAGCAGTTTCGGCAGCGGCTCGATTTTTGCCGTCACCGCCTTGAGTCCCGCCGTGCCGTTAAATTCGGGGAACTGTTGCGGGCGGAATTGCATTTGCACGTTGGCGTCGAGCAGCCCGTCGTATAAGGTGACGGGCACTTTAACCGTGCGTTTGAGCAAGCGGTTGAAAGCGATCGCCGGAAAATCTCGTGCTTGCACGGAGAGATCGGTGGTTCGGATGTCCGGCAGTGTCGAGGAGCCTTGGATTCTGAATGATGAGTTTGGCGGAGCGGGTACGGGCGCGGGGGAGGGTACGGGGGGAGGAGCGTTCCCGGGGCTAGGCGCGGGTACGGGCGTGGGAGCGGGCACTGCAGTCGTGGAGCCGCTGACTTCGTAGAGCATCCGCTTGTATTCCTCTCGGAATCGGATCGCGCCGTTCACCGATCGCAGCGCGATGGGGGGTGACGAGTCGGGAGTCGGGAGTTGGGATGGAGAATTTTCTGAGACTTCGTAGGGAACGAGGGCGACTTTTGCATTCTCCACGCCCAGGGAGTCGAGTTCGACTTTCAGCCACCCGGGTTCTTGCGTCTCGATTTTGGGAACTGTAATCCACTGCCCTTTCTCATCTTGCTCGATGTAAGCATCGGCATTCACGAAGGTAACATCCAGGGAAAGCGTCCGGGTGGCGAGCAGTTGAATGATATCAAACCCGACTTTCACGGCTTCTGTCGTCGCCCGATCGGGATCGGTCGGCGTGGCGGGCAGGGATGAGGGGCCGAAACGAATGCCCGTCAGGGAAAAGCCTTTCACCGGCCCGAGCAGCACGGGGCGCTTGAGGGTTTTCGAGATTTCTCGCTGCGCGATCGGTGCGAGGTCGTTCGTGACAAAATACCACAGCCACGCTGCACCTCCCGCCCCGCCTGCCAGTAAAGTAACGCCCAGGGCGATGCCAAGTTTTTTGCGTTCTTCGGGCCGCACCAGCGGCAGCCAACGACGCCGATTTTCTGGAGGCTGTGGCTGGTTGTCCGGAGTTTGGGGATTGGTCATCTCATCCTCACGTTAGTACGCCGCATGACAGCTCTCGACGGCAACCGGAGAAGTATAAAAGTAGACTGCGCCCTGTAGCACCTATCTGAAGTAGAGCTTTTTCAAGCTGGCGAGAGATATGTTAATCAGACTGTCGAGTTCGGTCAAGCGTTCAGTGTAATTGCCGTGCCCCACCTGTCCCCTGAGAAACCGGGTTTCTGAAGAAGGCTGTCCCTAGAAAGTTATGATATTTTTAGTTGCCGGGGGTCAAAAGCGTTCGTACAGCCTCAGACCTAAGCCTTTTGGCGTATATTTGTCACATCTAGAGTTTCCCAATAGCTGAGTGAAACAGCAGAGTCAGCGCCATGAAAATTTTAGTGGTAGAGGATGACGATGCGATCGCGCGAACGCTCGCCGAAGTCCTCAACAAACAACATTATGTCGTTGACTTGGCGACTGACGGCCAAGCGGGTTGGGAATTGGCAGAGGGGTTTCCGTATGACTTGATCGTCTTGGATGTCATGCTGCCAAAACTGGACGGAATCACCCTGTGTCAGCGATTGCGCAGAGCCCGCTCTCAGGTGCCGATTCTCATGCTGACTGCCAAGAACTCCAGCACGGATAAAGTCATGGGCTTGGACGCAGGAGCCGATGACTATGTTATCAAACCTTTCGACGTACAGGAATTGCTCGCTCGGATTCGCGTGCTGCTGCGGCGAGGGAATGGATCGCTGCCGCCGGTTCTGGAATGGGAAAACCTGCGCCTCAATCCCAGTAGCTGTGAGGTGACGTATGAGAATCAACCCCTGAACCTGACTCCCACAGAGTACCGCTTGCTAGAGCTGTTCCTGCGCAACAGGCGGCGCGTTTTCAGTCGCAGCGCGATTGTCGAACACCTTTGGTCTTTTGACGATCCGCCCAGTGAGGATACGGTGACTTCTCACATTAAGGGTTTGAGACAAAAACTCAAAAGTGCAGCAGCGGCGGCTGATTGCATTGAGACGGTGTACGGGCTGGGGTATCGGCTCAAGGAGCGGGGGAACAAGGAGACTCGCGCAGAAACGAAAGCGATCGCCTCTCAAAGCGAGGTACAAAACCAGACTCTCGCAGCAATGGCTGGCGTTTGGGATCAGTTCAAAGACAGCATTCGCGATCGCGTTGACGCCCTGGTTCGCTCGGTGAGTGTCGCCCTGGAGGACGAAGGGAACAAAGACGCGATCGCCTTTTCCCAGCGGGAAGCCCACAAGCTAGGCGGTGCCTTGGGCATCTTTGGCTTTGGCGAGGGGTCGCGTCTGGCGCGGGAGATGGAGGATATTCTACAAACTGGGACAATCTCTGCGCAATCGCAGCGTCTTCTCGAAGTCGCGGCAGCGTTGCGACAGGAGTTGCAGCGCGATCCCCCCCAGAAAGCACCGCCAGCAGCGGCAAAGCCCGCATCTGGGGCGGCACGAACTGTAGGGGCTCCTCGCGAGGAGCCCCTACAGAGTTTTGCCGAGAGCGGTTTTGTTCCGACGGTGTTGATGATCGACGACGATGCCGATTTGGCTAAACGCATCCAACTCGAGGCGATCGCCAGGGGCGTGCATCTAGAGGTAGCCGATACCCCGGACCGCGCTAGAGCCTCGATCGGGCGCAAGCCTCCTGATGCAGTGCTGCTGGATCTGTCGTTTCCCGACACCGCCGAAACGGGTTTGACGCTGCTTCAGGAATTGGGGCGATCGCGATCGCCCATCCCCGCCATTGTTTTCACCGCTAGAGACAGTTTCAGCGATCGCCTCAAAGCCGCACAATTGGGCGCGATCGCCTTTTTGCACAAACCCGTCCCCGCTGCTGAAGTCCTAGAGGCGGTGACGCGCGTTCTCCAACAAGTTCGCCGCCGCGAAGCTAAGGTTCTCGCTGTCGGTGACGACGAGCAATTACTCGCTCAGTTGAAGGCGCTACTGGAGCCTTGGGGAATCAAGGTTATCACTTTGAGCGATCCGCGACGCTTCTGGAATGTCTTTAACGAAGCCGTTCCGGACTTGCTAATTTTAGATGCAGAAATGGCGCATTTGAGCGGGCGCGACTTGTGCCAAGTGGTACGCAACGAACCCCGCTGGGGGGATTTGCCCATTTTATTTCTCACGGCTCGCGCCGATGCCGAAACCGTGCGTCAGTTATTTGTAGCGGGAGCCGATGATTACGCCAGCAAGCCAATTATAGAACCCGAATTGATCGCCCGCATTATCAGTCGCCTGGAGCGAGTCCGGCTGCTGCCCCGGAAAAATTGACGTTAGCGGCGATTCGCTCTGGAATTGATAAAAAATGGCAGCGCTCGCCTTGTTCCTATTCAATCTACAATAGACAATTATCAAATATCCACCATTACCGATGCGGAATTTTTCTTGGTACAGCTTGCGATTTCGCTTGCTACTTCTGGTATTTTTTGCCGTCGTACCGGCTCTAGCGGTGGTAGTCTATACGGCGTCTGAACAGCAGCGGCAGGTTACTGCCGAGCTGGAGCGAGAAGCCCAGCGCCTCGTCAACCTGGCTGCCAGCAATCAAGACCAGTTCATTGAAAAGGCTCGCCAATTGGCCGCCACTTTGTCGCGGCTTCCGGTGGTGAAAAATGGCAATTCAGCCCCTTGTTCGGCGGTGATGGCGGATTTATTGCAGCAGAAACTGCCCTATGCAAATTTTGGAGCAGCTCGGTTGAATGGGGACATCTACTGTAGCGCAGTTCGTTTAGAAAAACCTGTTAATGTTGCCAGCAAATTTTGGTTTAGAAAAACCGTTACAGAAAATATTTTAGCCGTCAGCGATTATCAAATTGGGAAAATTAGTCGCCGTCCAATTTTAGTCTTGAGCTATCCCGTTCGCAAGGCTGACAACCAAGTACAAGCCGTGGCTTTTACAGCACTGGATATCGCCCAAATCAGCGAACTCGCCGAGCAAGTACAACTGCCCGAAGAAGGGGCGATCGCTATCTTCGATCGCAATGGAACAATCCTAGCTCGCCATCCCAATCCCGAACAATGGATTGGGAAATCCATGCCAGAAGTGGAGCTGGTTAAAACCATTTTCAATCAAAAAAAAGGGACAGTAGAAATGCCGGGTTTAGATGGAAAACCGCGCTGGTATGCCTTTAGCCGATTGAACAGTTTGCCAGAAGGGAATATCTATATCACCATCGGCTTGTCTAAAGCAGCCGCGTTGCGTCAAGCCAACTGGCAACTGCTGCGAAATTTAGCGGGGCTCGGAGTCATTGGCTTGCTGATGCTAGCAGCGGCTTGGGTGGGCAGCGACCTATTTGTTTTGCAGCAGGTGAGAGCTTTGCTGCGAGCAACGAAACAGGTGGCTGCTGGCGATTTTAGGACTAGAATTGCACTGTCCGAAACAGAAGGAGAACTGAATCAACTCGCGGCAGCTTTTGACCAAATGGCGGAAACCTTGCAAAAGCGCCAGGAGGAATTAACCAGAATCAATCGAGCCCTAAAGACGCTGAGTGATTGCAATCAGGCATTGGTTCGCGCAACAGAAGAGTTGAATTTTTTGCAGGAACTCTGCGCGATTCTCACAAGCACTGGCGGCTACTGCTTGGCTTGGGTGGGGTTTGCCGAGCCAGACGAAGCCAAAAGCGTGCGGGCGATCGCATCGTCAGGATACGAAGCCGGTTATCTGGAATCGCTGGCGATTACTTATGCGGATGCGGAACGAGGTCAGGGACCGACCGGTCGGGCAATCAGAACGGGCGAAATTTATATAGCTAAGAATATTTTGACAGACGAAAATTACCTTCCTTGGCGCAAGGAAGCCATAAAGCGAGGGTACGCCTCATCGATCGCTTTGCCGTTGATGGAGGGCGGCAGCGCGTTTGGGGCGCTCAATATTTATGCAAAAGAAGCGGATGCTTTTGATGCGGAAGAAGTGAAGTTATTAAGGGAATTGGCTGCCGATATGGCGTATGGAATTACAGCCTTGCGATCGCGTGCCGAGGGCGATCGCATCGAGCAAGCCCTGCGGGAAAGTGAGGAACGCTACCGCAAATTAGTAGAATTGTGCCCGGATGCAATTTTTATTCAAAGTGAGGGCAAATTTGTCTTTGCCAACCGCGCGGCGGTGAAACTTTACGGAGCAGATGCCGTTGAGCAAATCTTGGGGAAAGCCGTTCTCGAGTTCGTGCATCCAGACTTTCGAGAAATCGTCTGCGATCGCATCAAGCAGCTCCGGGAAGAAAGAAAAGAAGCCCCCCTGCTAGAAGAAAAGTGGTTGCGACTCGACGGCAGCGTTTTCGATGCCGATGTGGCAGCCATTCCATTTACTTACCAAGGCAAGCCAGCCGCTCAAGTAGTCGTGCGCGACATTAGCGATCGCAAGTTAGCCGCAGAAAATTTAAAAAGAAGTGAAGAACTCTACCGAACCCTCGCTAGAAATCTTCCAAACGGCGCGGTAATTTTATTCGATCGGGACTTGCGCTATCTTCTGGCCGAGGGAACCGATTTACTAGAAATCCAGTTAAATAAAGGGCCAATAGAAGGAAAGAAAATAGAAGAGTGTTTGCTTCCCGAAACCTACAAATTGCGAGAGCCTTCTTATCGAGCCGCGCTGGATGGAATTGCGACGATTTCAGAAATTAAATATGCCAGCCGCATCTATTCCGTGCATACCCTTCCGGTCAAAAACGACAGAGGAGAAATCTTTGCCGGCATGATCGTGAGTCAGGATATCAGCGATCGCGTCCAGGCTCAGGAAACGCTGCGAAAACTCAACGAAGAACTCGAAATCCGAGTCGCGGAGCGGACATCAGAAGCGATCGCCGCCCTAGAACGCTTGCAGCGCGAGTTTGAAGTGCGCGTGCAGGCAGAAGCAGCGCTGCGCGAAAGTGAAGAGCGCTTCCGCAGCGCCTTCGATTATGCAGCGATCGGAATGGCCCTCGTCTCCCCCGAAGGGCGCTGGCTGATGGTCAATCAGTTTTTGTGCGAAATCCTCGGCTATTCTGAGGAAGAATTGCTGACAATGACTTTTCAAAATATCACCCATCCAGACGACCTAGAGGCGGATTTAATCCGCGCCCGACAAATGCTTGCCGGCGACATTAAAACGTATCAAATGGAAAAGCGATACTTCCACAAGCAGGGGCATGTCGTCTGGGCTTTTTTGAGCGTTTCAGCGGTTTGGGAGGTGGGAGGGCACCTGCTGTATTTTATCGCGCAAATCCAAGATATCACCCAACGCAAGCGGGCAGAAGCCGCCCTAAAAGCATCTCAAACTCGTCTGGCTGGCATTCTCGATATTGCCAAAGATGCGATTATTTCCACAGATAGCACTCAGCGGATTACCCTCTTCAATCAAGGAGCGGAAAATATATTCGGATATGCGGCGAGAGAAGTCCTCGGACAGCCCCTCGACGTGCTTTTACCCGATCGCTTTGCAGAACTTCACCGCCATCACGTCGCGAGATTTGCAGAGTCTGCCGATACAGCCCGGAGGATGGGAGAGCGCGTCGAAGTTTTCGGGCGTCGCAAAGATGGGAGAGAGTTTCCGGCGGAAGCGTCGATTTCTAAGCTGGAATTGGCTGGCGAAATTATCTTTACGGTTTTCCTGCGCGATATCAGCGATCGCAAGCAGGCCGAAGAAGCCCTTTCCCAATTGGCGGCGATCGTCGAATACTCCGATGATGCCATCATCGGCAAAAATTTGCAGGGAATCATTCAAACCTGGAATGCAGGAGCAGAAAAAATTTACGGGTACTCTGCTGCCGAAGTGAAAGGCCGTCCGATTTCTCTTTTAATCCCGCCCGAACGTCCCGACGAAATGGAACGCATTCTCGATCGCATCATCGCGGGGTATGGCATTGATTCTTACGAAACAGAGCGCATTCGCAAAGACGGGCAGAGAATCGCGGTTTCTCTGACGGTTTCTCCCATTAAGGATGCAGCAGGTAAAGTCATCGGAGCTTCGTCAATCTCTCGCGACATCAGTCACGCCAAGCGCGTGGAGGCGGCGCTTGCCAAGCTCCGCCATCAAAGCGAATTAATTCTCAACGCGGTCGGCGATGGCATCTACGGCATGGATTTGCAGGGAAATGCTACATTTATCAATCTCTCAGCCGCCCGAATGCTGGGCTACGAAGTCGGGGAACTCATGGGGCAACCCATGCACGCAACCATTCACCATTCTAAACCGAACGGCACTCCCTATCCCCTCGACGAATGCCCCCTCTCTGCCACCTTTAAAGACGGCTCATTTCACCGGGTGACGGATGAGGTATTTTGGCGAAAAGATGGGTCGAGTTTTCCGATCGAGTACGCCAGCGCTCCCATTCTAGAACAGGGCAAAATTGTCGGAGCTGTTGTCACCTTCAAAGACATCACCGAGCGGCGAGCGATCGAACAAATGAAAGAAGAATTCATCTCAGTGGTCAGCCACGAACTGCGCACGCCACTCACCTCGATTCGCACTTCTCTGGCGCTGCTGACGAGCGGCTTGCTCGAAAATCAACCCCAAAGGGCTAAATGGATGCTAGAAGTGGCGATGGAAAGCACTCACCGTCTCGTGCGCCTCGTTAATGACATCCTCGATATCGAGCGCATCGAGTCGGGCAAAGCCCCTATGAACAAAGAAGCCTGCGACGCAGCCGATTTGATGGTTCAAGCCGCTGATGTCATGCGGGCAATGGCTGAGAAGGCGGGCGTCATTCTCTCCATCACGCCCCTGGCAGCTCCCCTGTGGGCTGACCCCGATCGCGTCATTCAGACTCTCACGAATTTACTCAGCAACGCGATCAAATTCTCGCCGCCCGGTGCTACAATCTGGCTGACGGCTGAGCGTCGAGACGAATGGGTCTTGTTTCAAGTAAAAGACCGAGGACGGGGCATTCCCGCCGACAAACTGGAAACTATCTTCGGTCGCTTTCAACAGGTTGATGCCTCCGACTCTCGCAAGCAAGGAGGTACTGGTCTGGGGTTGGCGATCTGTCGCACGATCGTACAACAACACGGAGGACGGATCTGGGCAGAAAGTATTCTAGGAGAAGGCAGTAGTTTTTACTTTACTTTGCCGCTACTGGCACAGGAAATATAAACGAGCGCCTGCCCGCTGCCGATCGCTCCGACACGGACATTCCACCTACCCGCTATCATCCACAATCGCCATGACCGTTAATAAAGTCTTGCTCATCGATGATGAAGAATTAATCCGCATCTCCACTAAGCTCTGCCTGGAAGTGACGGGCGGTTGGGAAGTCCTTACGGCCACTTCCGGGATAGAGGGCCTCCTCCTGGCAGAAGCCGAGCAGCCTGATGCGATTCTCTTGGACGTGATGATGCCTGACATGGACGGTCTTGCTACCTTCGATCGCCTGCAATCTAATGCTGCCACTCAACACATCCCCGTCTTTTTGCTGACGGCTAAGGTACAGGCTGCTGAACAGCGTCAGTGGGCTGCCCTCGGAGTTAAAGGCGTTATTGCCAAGCCGTTTGACCCGCTGACTCTGGCTGACCAAATCGCAGCAGCGCTGGCTGGTTAGCCGCCAGGAAGTACCAACTCCCCCGCTCCCGCTCTCCTCGCTTTTGGCTCGACTCAATTGTTAATTTTTGTAAACTAGCGGGTGCGCTGCATCAGTTCTCCATAATTGCCGGATAGCTTCAAAATATAAGCATTTTAGCAGGCGATCGACTGATGTTTAAAGGCCCAGTAAAAATTATTGCTTGAGAAAGCGAACGACCGGATTTTTTAAGCGAATCAATTGCTGCTCTTAAAGCGCAGCAGCGCGGTTGGACGGTTTAGCCGATCGAGCGCTGCAAATTCCTGAATTTTTGCGACATGCGCCTTCATTGTTTAGCGCGCAATGCTTGGCATTCGATCTTGGAGTTCTGAAAAAGTTGGAAAAATTTTTTTTGACGAGTTGGGTAAAAGATATGGGAGCAGGTTATCTCTGCAATATTGCGAATGGACGCGAACAGCTAGAAGAGCTGATGTCGCCTCTAGAACTTCAAAAAAAAGTGGCTGAGTTGCAGCAGGCTCTAGAGCTGGAAGTCAAGTTAAAATCTCTGACTGATAAAATTAGCGATCGCCTGGAAGAAAGCCATATCTTGAAGACGGCGGTGCGAGAATTAGGATTGCTGCTAGAAGCTGACTGCTGTCGGGCTGGCTTGTACGGTTTTGACCGGACTTCAGCAACTCTGAAATACGAGTATACTCGTTCCGGTCTTTCTCCAGAAAAATTAAGTGCCTCGCTCATGGCTGATTTTTCGGAGCTATATTCTCAATTTTCAGGCAGCCAATGCTGCCATTTTTGCCCCTGTGATGTTAAAAACTACTACAAACACTCTGCAATTCTAGCTTGCCCTATTTGCGACGAGCAAGGAGTGCTGGGGGTGCTTTGGTTAGTTCATCAAAAGGATCGGGTTTTCAACGATTTAGAAATTAAACTGGTGGAGCAGGTCGCGCGATCGTGTGCTAGAGCAATCCGTCAAGCCCGCTTGTATCAAGCCTCTGCAGCCAAAGTGGAGGAACTAGAAAACCTCAATCACCTCAAAGATGAATTTCTGAATACGGTTTGTCACGAACTGCGGACGCCTGTTGCTAATATTAACATGGCCATTCAAATGCTTTGGCTGACCTTATTTGAAACCGAGGAATTCGGAGAAAATGAAGCGTTTTGGAGAGAAGAAAATAGCGATAACGATCGGGCAGCAAAACCTGTTTTGCCGGGAAAAGCCCGTCGTTATTTGCGAATCTTGCAAGAAGAGTGCAATCGCGAAATTCACCTGCTCAATGACTTGCTAGATTTGCAGCGACTCGATGCCGGTTCAGAGCCTTTAGAACTGACACAGATTCGCTTGCAGAACTGGCTGCCTCACGTCGTAGAACCTTTTGAAGAACGGACTCGAAAGCACCGCCAAACCTTGCAGGTTGACATTCCTGGCGATATCCCGCCCCTGATCTGCGATGCGTTCAACTTGGAGCGGATTATCACGGAGTTGCTGAACAATGCCTGCAAATATACTCCGAAAGGAGAAAAAATTACGGCGATCGCCCGCTATTCGTCGGGGAAGATTAAATTGAGCGTGAGCAATTCAGGCGTTGAAATTCCCGATCGCGACTTGCAGCGGATTTTTGAGAAATTCTACCGCCTTCCCTGTCTCGATCGCCGCAAAGAAGGCGGGACTGGATTGGGGCTGTCACTGGTCAAGCGGCTGACTGAATACCTGGGAGGCACTATCCAGGTTGAGAGTGCCGCGAATCTGACTTGTTTCACCGTTGAGTTTCCCCTGAATAAGTAGTGTTTGGTCAAGCGTGTTGTGGCGGGTTTTGAAGGTTTGCCGGGAGCAAGGGGATGAGGGGATGGCAGGGGGAGAAGTTTTCTGTGGGGAAGCGAACTTTTTTTTGAAAGTTGACAGAGCAGTGGACTCTAAGTGAAGAAAAGTGGGAGAAGAGGGGCTGGGGGGAGAAGATTGACGGCGTTGTGAGCCGCTGGCATTCCGCTCAGAGATAGGGGATTTCAACGCCCTCTTTTCGGTTTCCCGCAGGCACAGAACGACTGTTCCCTTCGGCTGCCAGAAGCGCGGCAACCCCTGCTGCCTCGCGTTCAGTTCGGTACGGTCGCGCTAAACTTGTAAAAAATTTGCATTAAAAAAATAGCCAATAGCTCTATATATAAAAATTTTTATCTTTTTCTAAAAGGGCATTTAAAAAATAATTGATGAGAGATCGTGGGGCGTGCAGCCCATCGCCTGCAGCCAGTTGGCGAGAGTTCTCCATTGCTTTTACATTTCTGCATGAGTTCTCCATTTTTTTGCTTTAGCTTGAGGTTAGGGGTAAGAGATAGGAGGCAGGAGGCAGAGGCAGCAGGTAGAACAGTGGTTCCCCCAACCAGGGAGAGAGCGATCGGACTGCAAGCGCATCTAAAGGCGGAGCAGTTGTCCCCGCAACCGGGGCGCGCGCCAGCGGGCAACAGCCGCATCTGGAGGCGCTCGGGAGATTCTGAGGGACTTTCTCAAAGAATTTGCGCGAGTTCGGATACCTGATTTTTATCGATTTTAAAACCTGACATTTAAAGAAAAAACTAATATTAAAGGAAAACTAGACTGTGAAATTTAGTAAAGTAGTGCCGATAGGATTTTTGGCGATCGTTGGCGTTACGCTGATGAATGAAGCGATTTCTAAACTAACCGTAAACGAGTTAATCTCGACGACTAGCAGTGCAATGCACAGCTATGAGGTACAAACTTCACTTCAAGAATTAGAAGAAGTCTTAGTTGACATTCAGTTGGGAGAGCGGGGATTTATTATGAGCCGACGCGAAGATTTTTTAGGCCCTTATAACCGAGCCCTATCTCAGGTTGAAGAGAAGTTTGACGCTACCCAAACATTCCTGAAAAATTCTTCTGAAGGAAGCAAAAAATTAGAAAAATTAAAAATTAGTTCAAGAAAAGAAATCAATATTTTAAACCGCAATATTGCCCTGGTCAGGTCGGGAAAAAATCCCTCCACCGAACAGCTTGCCGAGGGAAAGCGCGGCATGGAATTGATGAGACATCAAATCAAAGAAATGTTAGCTGACGAAATATCTTTACTACTGGCTCGGCAAAAATCTGCTAAAAAAGCAGATTTTTTGTTCAATATTATTTCGGTTGCGGGATTGATTTTGGGAACGGGAATTGGCTTGTTAATTGTCTTAGTTATGGTTTGGAAAGTGGTAAAGCCGATCGATGATATCGCCGGGGTAATTGCCAGTTCTTCTGGGGAGATTGCCGCGACAGTGGAGCAGCAGGAACGCATCGCTTCCGAGCAGGCGATTTCGGTGAAGCAAACGACCGCGACGATGGACGAATTGGGGGCGTCTTCTCAGCAAGCAGCAGAGCAAGCAGCAAAGGCTGCAACCGGATCTCAACAGGCACTAACGCTCGCAGAGGCGGGAAATGTCGCAGTCGGTTGTACTCTCGCGGGGATGACGGAGCTGAAAGCGAAAGTGGAAGCGATCGCCGAGCAAATCTCACTTCTGAGTCAACAAGCAGATGAAATTGCTAAAATTAACAAATTAGTCAGCGATTTGGCCAATCAGACGAACATGCTCGCGCTGAACGCTGCCGTAGAAGCGGTTCGCGCCGGCGAACACGGCAAGGGGTTTGGCGTCGTGGGTGCAGAAATTCGCAAATTAGCCGATCGCAGCAAGCACTCAGCCGAGAAAATTCATGCTTTGGTTAAAGATATCAAATTCGCCATCAATGCAACCGTTACCGTGACAACTCAAGGGACTCAAACAGTAGAAGTCGGCGTACAAACGACTGAACGAACGGCAGAAGCCTTTGCCGGTGTTGCCAATGCTATCAATACGATTGTTGACAGCACGCAACAAATTTCGCTGACTGCCAAGCAGCAAGCGATCGCAATTTCACAAGTGGTTGAGGCGATGAACCATCTCAATAAAGCTGCCGTTCAGAATGCCAGTGGCATTACTCAAACGAAAGTAGAAACGCAAAAACTCAAAGCCACTATTGCTCAGCTCAGAAAAATCGTATAACCCTAAAAGCAATCCATTTTTGGAGTTGGGATTATTCCTCCACACTTATGCTAAAAATCGTCGCTCAGCTTAATATAAAAGTTTTCGTCAAAATCAAACCTGACAAAAAACAAAAAAAGCATTGATTTTTGGCTTGTCTAAAAATTTTATTTTTTTTGGAGAGGGGTAAATGGATACATTGAAAAACTTGAAACTCAAACAAAGAATTTTGCTCGGATATTCCGTGCCGTTAATTCTGACGATCTCGGCTGCTGGTGCTGTGTTTTTAAGCGCTAAGAATCTAGAACAACAATCGAAAGCGACAGAAATAGGGTGGACGATTGTTCAAGAGACGGATCGCCTGGAGCTGGCGATGTACAAAAGACAAGCCAGCATTCGCGGCTACATCCTGAATGGCGAAGAACGGTTTTTTGAACAGTACGAAGAGAGCGTTATTTATTATGACGAACTCATTAAATCTTTGGAAAATTTAGCCAGCTATTCAGGGCCGGATCAACTAGAACGCCTGCAAACTTTAAAAAATATAGCCGAAGAGGTTTTTGATCTGAATAAAAGCATCATTCCTTTAGTCAAAAATGGAAAGATTGAGGATGCCAGGAGGAAGTTTACTCAGAGTCAACAGAATATTTTGCTGGATCGAGCAAGCCGGGTGCTTCGGGAACTCAATAATACAGAGGACAAGCGGCAGGCAGAAAGAGATCAGCAGGCAGGAGAAGCCATGCAATTTCTAATTATCGCCGCAGTTGTAGGAGCTTTATCGGCAGCAGTTTTGTCAATTCTACTCGGAAATCTGATAGCCGATCGCATTACTCAAAAAATTAATGAAACGATCAATATCATTGTCAGTTCTTCCTCGGAGATTGCGGCGACGACAGAACAGCACGAACACGCGGCGAATCAGCAAGCTGCATCGGTTCATCAGACGAGTACGACAATGGATGAGTTGCGTGCTTCTTCGCGACAAGCCGCACAGCAAGCTGAATCCGCTACATCAGAAGCTCAGGCGATCGCGCAGCAAATTTTTCGCTTGAGCGCTCAAACGAAACAGATCGCGACGATTAATAATTTAGTGGGGGATTTAGCCAATCAGACGAACATGCTCGCCCTCAACGCTGCCGTAGAAGCGGTTCGCGCTGGCGAACACGGGAAAGGTTTCGCGATCGTGGCGGCAGAAATCCGCAAACTCGCCGATCGCAGCAAGACTTCTGCGGAGAAAATCAGCACCTTGCTGGCGGATATCCAAGCCATCACGGATGCCACGGTTGTGCAGACGAGTGAGGGAAGCAAAGTCGAGAGTATTGTGGCGGCTGTCAACAATATCGTGATGAGCAATCAGCAAATTTCGCTCAGTGCTAAGCAGCAGGCGATCGCGATCGAGCAAGTCGTCGTAGCGATGAACGTTCTCAACGAAGGGGCAGTCGAAACCGCCTGCGGCATCTCTCAAACTAAAATTGGCATTCAAAAATTGAACGAAGCTGCTTTGAACCTGAAAGCAGTGGTTTAGAGCTGGCGCGGGCACTTGCAAAGACAGCGGATTGCACTGCTGCCTCACCCAGAGCGATTAACTGTGAAAGTGTGGTGCTATTCAAGGGAACGGTCGATTTTAATCAGGGAATCGCTCGGCTGAATGGCCGCTTTGCCGATGGGCCATCTCCCAGCGGAATAGCTCGGTCCGCGTGCTGCCAGCTTTGGCGATCGATCCCACAGCCCAGAAGGGTGAAAATCTCCGACTTCTCCATCACTTCTGCATTTTTTTACTTTAACTTCATACTATATATCCCGTTCTGTTGCGGAATTCACTCACTTGCGTTAAGCCCGCATGGTCTTTTCACCTCGCCCGGTGCGGGTCAACCTGTTGTTTATCATTTGAATTTTATGTTAAGTTTTTTGTCTAATTCTTGCAGAATAACAAAAAAGTTTGCTCCTAGTTACGGAGAAACAAGCGATATGTATAGGCTCAATGAAGAAGACTTTATATTGCACGTTCAGTTAACTGTAGAAGCGCTTGCTACACAAAATTTATCCATCCTGGAAGAATTTAAGAAAATATTTATAACTCTGATGGACGAAAAATACTATATTACACTTTTAAAAACTGCCAGCCAGCAAGTAGGGGAAGTGAGTCCAGAAATTCAAATCTGGATTAACAAAAACTTATCAGCGAAGGATTGAGGATCGGGGATGCGGGGGTGGGCGCTGGAAAGCCTCCGCTTCCAGGCTGATGTGACTGCTGGCAACAGCACGCTAGGAATGGGCTGCCAGCAATAGACTGCTAGAGGGAGTATAGCAAGAGAGTTCAGCGTGCGGGGTCGGGTGTTTGGGGCTGATGGCGGAGTCTGGGAGCAGTTCAGAGCGGAAAGTGGTAGGATGTCACAAGAAAAGGCAACCATAGAAAAAGTCGTTAGAGTCCATGCGAGTGTTCGTCTTACTGTTTAACGCCCGAACGGAAAATGAGGGAATCCACACGCTCAAGGATTTGCGATCGCAGCGCAATAAAGTTCTGATGTTCGAGTCCGAAGACGATGCCACGCGCTATGCTCTGATGCTGGAAGCCCAAGATTTTCCCGCGCCTGGGGTGGAAGCGGTGGACGAGGAAGAAATCGTAGAATTTTGCCGCAGTGCCGATTATGACTGGGAGCTAGTGCCCTCTGGCGAACTCACCCTACCCCCGGAAAGTAACGTGGAGGAAACGGACTGGCAAGAAGACAAGCAGCAGGCAGAAGACGCAACCATGCCGCAATCCGAGCTCGATCGGATTCGCCGCCGACTGGAAGGGCTTTTGTGAAAGGAAGATAAAGGAAGAAGGGAGACAGACGACAAAAGAAAGATTCAAGGAGAATAATGAAAAATTTGGAGGAGCGGGGGCACCTGTTAACCGAACAGATCAATCCCAACAGTCAAAATTTGGATCAGCTCAGCGCTTTGGAATTGGTGGATTTGTTCAATCAAGAGGATGCCAAAACTCTACATGCGATCGCCGCCGCTCGCGAACAACTGGCTTCTGCAATCGATCGGGCGGCTGGCGCGCTGCGCCACGGCGGACGCCTGTTTTATATCGGTGCGGGAACGAGCGGGCGGTTGGGGGTATTGGATGCCGCCGAGTGTCCCCCCACGTTTTGCACCCCGCCGGAGCTGGTACAGGGGATTATTGCCGGCGGGGCGGGTGCTTTAGTTCGCTCGTCAGAAGATTTGGAAGATAAAGCGGAGGATGGAGCAGAGGCGATCGCTCACCGCCACGTCACCGATCTCGACGTCGTGGTTGGCATTACTGCAGGCGGCACGACGCCCTACGTCCACGGTGCCCTGCAAGCCGCCAAGGCGCGCGGTGCCACGACGGTTTTAATCGCCTGCGTTCCGGCGGAACAGGTGGGCTCCGAGGCGGATATTGACATTCGCCTGCTCGTTGGGCCAGAAATTCTGGCGGGCTCGACCCGACTGAAAGCCGGTACGGTGACGAAAATGGCGCTGAATATTCTCTCCACTGGCGTGATGGTGAAGCTGGGCAAAGTCTACGGCAACCGCATGGTGGATGTGGCGGTGACGAATAAAAAACTGCACGATCGCGCCCTGCGGATTCTGCACGATCTCACCGGGTTGAGCCGGGAAGAAGCGGCGTACTTGCTCGAACGCAGCGGGCGATCGGTGAAGCTGGCTTTGCTGATGCACTGGACGGGTTTGGAGCGAGAAGAGGGACAGCGCCTCATCGACGCTCACCAAGGCAATCTCAGAGCGGCTGTCGCCAGTTGCCAACTGCAAACTCCTCTAAAATCCGGTTGATGGGTTGGGAAAAAATGGGGGGTTTGGCCGGAAAAAGGGGGAGTAGGCGAGTGTGGCGATCGCATTCTCTCGAAGTTTTTTAAAAAGTCACCATCCGGATTTTCCACTTGCAGAGGGGAGTTTTGTTAGAGCGCGATCGCCTGAAACCGTCTAGAAATAGGGCGATCGCCGCAGCTTTTTAGAAAGCCACTTCGAGACAATCAATAAAACCCGGTTGATTGCTTTTGCAACTGGGTTTAGAGTTGATAGTAATTTTCTTTTGGGATAAAACAGGTGCGATTCAAAGCCTGAATGCCGGTCATTTTATCGGGACTGATGGGATAATTTCTTGTGTTATCAAACGAGAGAGCTTGTTCGTACAACTGACAAATTATACCCCCTCAGCCCCTCTCCAAAAATCCGAATCAATCACCTCGATATGCAATCAGGAAGTTAATCAGGATTCAATACATGTCATTTCTCTCGGTTGCTATCTACCGCCGCTGCCCGATCCGATACGCAACCTATTCCAGCAGGGCCGATATAAAACAGGCATTGGGCACAGCCTTGAGGGCTGTGCGGCAGGAGGTGTTGAACGTACCGATGAGAATTAGTTGAAGTTGAGGGCAGTTTCCTTGCAAACGTCTATACCGTACAAGTCGGTAGACTTACCATCTTCGTATTCTGCCCGCACGTCAAAGATGCAGCCGGATTCAGAACCGGGGTAATCAGCGGGGTCCCACTCAAACTCCACCTTCTCGCGGTCAGGTACGGGGGTGCCTTCTAGTTCGTTTGGGCCCCAATCTTCCTTTTCCGGCGGCGACATGTAGAGTCCGGTCATGTTCTTGCCGCTATTATTGATAACAGAGATTTTTATGATGTCTTGAGCTTGAGCGCTACCGGCAAGCGCGACCAGTGGCAGGGCCAAGGTAGCAGCGAGGGTGAAGTTACGGACAAATTTGTGAACCATTGGCACACATTTCCTCAAATTAAGAGATTTTTTAGTCGAAATATTGCTCCCTGGAAGGCACCGCTCCCGACAGGCCCGTGATAGTTTTTGCTATGCTGACAAATCCGATACATTTCTAGACTGTCATACTGATAGCCGGGATATAGGACTGCCTGATTTGGGTAAATCTACATTAACTCAAGTGGCTGCTGATAATCAAGGGGAGCGGGAACGAATAATGAGTAAGGAGCGCTCGGATAAAACAAACACGCTTCTGGGCCGCGCGACTCTCAGAAAAAGTTATCGGGTAGGGGGCATCCAGGGAAGGGGTAGGGTACACCCGCCAAAATTTTACGACGTATTTAAAACGGCTATATCGGGGTACCAACCTATAAGAAAATGGTAAATAAAAATCAAATGTGAGAGTGATTTGTGCTGACTTAGGTCTTGAACAATGACTGAAAATTGAGGCGAAACTCGCGGGGAAGCGATCGCTTTTCTGGCAACACTGCCCCCGCCCGAACGCTGCGGGCAGCCTGAGAGGCTAGCAAATCATGCAGCGACAAGACAAACGGCGGCAGAATAGAAACCTCGGTTCCTAGAAGCGCTACTCTAGTGAAAGGGTACGAAATTACACTGAAATGCGATCCCTGAAGGGGATCGGGCTTTGTCTGGTGAGGCTATAGGTTAGGTCATGTACACTGCATCCGAGAACGCGGCAACTATTGTAATCGTGCTGATTGCCCTGGGCATATTGGGCTGGGGATATTACCGTGCCAAGCCGTTCGGCAAACTGGGCATCTTAGCTTGGCTGCAATCGGTGTCATTGATGGCTCCCTGGCTAATCTTCTTCGGGCTGTTCGCTGCGGGCATCTACCTGAATTTGGCGAGCATCCTGTTTTTGCTGCTCGCCTCGGCTGGATTGTACATTTTTTTGGGGAATCGTTTGCGGGCAGCCAGTCAGGATGCGTCTGCGCGATCGCGGCTGGAAGCGCTGCTGAAATCTGGGGAAGAGCCAGGGGGCGCGCAGGAAAAGACAGCGCAGGACGTCGCCGACACGACGATCCCGACGGGGGAAGCCGATAAAATCCCACCCAGTGCCCCTCCCATCCCCGCCGAGGATCTCAAAGCGATTCAGGGGGTTTTTGGCATCGATACGTTTTTCGCGACTGAAACGATCGCCTATCAAGATGGAGCCATTTTCAAGGGCAACTTGCGAGGCGAACCGGAAACCGTCCACGCCCGCCTCTCAGAGCAGTTGCAGGAGCGTTTCGGCGATCGCTACCGCCTGTTTTTGGTGCCCAACCAAGACGACAAACCCGTCGTCATCGTTTTGCCCAGTACCAACGATCCCAAACCCGCCACCGTTTCCCAGAAAATTCTAGCCGCCGTACTGCTCCTCGCCACCCTAGCCACGACTCTAGAAGCGAGCGGGTTGATGCTGGGCTTTGATTTCTCCAGCAATGTCAGCCGATTTGCAGAAATCCTGCCCATCAGCGGCGGCATCTGGGCGGTTTTGCTGGCGCACGAAATCGGCCACCAAGTGATGGCCAGACGCCACCAAGTCCGCTTCAGTTGGCCATTTTTCATTCCCACTTGGCAACTCGGCTCTTTTGGGGCGCTCAATCGGTTCGAGTCGCTGGTGCCAAACCGGAAGGTACTGTTTGACGTGGCTTTTGCCGGCCCTGCCGTCGGTGGCCTAATTTCCCTGGGGATGCTGATCGCGGGGCTGCTGCTTTCCCATCCCGGCAGTTATTTTCAAATCCCGTCGGAGTTTTTCAAGGGTTCGCTGTTGGTGGGGGCTTTGGCCAAGGTCGTTTTGGGATCTGCCCTGCAGCAGCCGGTGGTTGACGTACATCCCCTGGCGGCGATCGGCTGGCTGGGCTTGGTGCTGACGGCGATTAACCTGATGCCAGCCGGACAGCTCGATGGCGGGCGGATCGTGCAAGCCATTTACGGGCGCAAGATTGCCGCGCGCGCGACGATCGCGACGCTAGTCGTGCTGGCGATCGCCTCCCTGGCAAATCCCATCGCCCTGTACTGGGCGATCGTGATTCTTTTCCTGCAGCGCAACCTGGAGCGCCCCACTCTCAATGACTTGACAGAACCCGACGACGCCCGCGCCGCTCTGGGATTATTGGCCCTCTTCCTGACAGTGGCGGCGCTCCTGCCCCTCACCCCGGGCTTGGCGGGTCGCCTGGGTATCGGCGGCTAAATCAGAATCGTGCATTCCAAAAAAACCGGGTTTCTCTGTCTCTGTCAGGCTGTAATGACTTTTTTTAAGAACAGAAACCCGGTTTTTTGTTCCTTTCTAAGGCTTTTAATGAGTTAAACAGCTTTTGAGACATTTAGAAGCGGCCTCAAGCATTGCCTTTGGTATCAGCGGCTTTCGGCGGGGAATGTCAGTAAGATCGAGATTGTAAACCTGTATTAATTAAGCGGAGGAACTGATGAAATCGCCTGCATTCCCTCCCATACTGGTTGTTTTCGATCTCAGCGCGATCCTGAGCTGCACAGCGCACGAGTGGAAGATATTTTCGCGCCTGGGTCGGTGCTGCGTGCCCCAGGTTCTGTACGAGGAAATTGACTGGCTCGCCCAGAACTCTCCCAAACCCGATCTCGCAAAAGTAGCGAGGGAGTTCATTCGTTTTTGGCCTGATAGTGGCTGGCTGACGATCTGCACCAAAAGTTCCCATCCCCTGCTCGAGCCTGCTGCTCGGGCGGTGTCGAGCAAGCAAGCGCAACTGATGGTAGAAATCGCTCAGTGTACTTATGGTTTAGCGCAGGAACACAATGACAAGCTGATCGTTTTTGCATCCCACCGCCAGCCGCTATTAAATCGGATGCAATCCCTCGGCGCTCCCAATCTTTGCCCGATCGCTGAAAAAGTGCTGCTGGAGTGGGCGAAAACTGGCAACCGCCCCGCAGAGGCGATCGTGCAGTGGCAAGCAATGAAACGGGCTGCAGTTGCACCGGAGGAGCCCGCTTCAAAACCAATCAGCGATCGCCCGATTTCCAGAGTGCCCTACACTGGCAAACCCATTTCCCGCACGCCCTTTCCGACATCGGGAGCGCTGCGCAGCCGCGTCGGGAAAGTCGCGTCTGCTGTTAAAGAAGGTTACGCGCCCAAAGTCGATACTTACAAAGACAAGTCAGCGCCGGTATACCTTCACAAAACTGCACCGACTCTGGTAACAGTCGAGTCTTCTAAGCCCGGTTTCTTTGCCTCGCTGCTTTATTTTTTAGCGGCGCTGACGGCTCTGGCGATCGCCTCTGCTAGTATGTGGCGAGCGATTAATCCTGCGAATTTTAATCAGTTTTGGCAAAAAACAATCGAGCCAGAGCTGCCCCGGCAATTGCGCGGAATTGTCAAATAAGGGCTATTTCCAAAATTCTTATCGCTGGCAATTTCTTAGGGCTCAGATGTAGCTAGTGTCTGGCCGATTTGCTATAAAGTAAAAGCGGTTAAGCCCTCATTTTCTTCCTCTCAATGCCGGGGAAAGGGTTCGACCGCGCTCGTCCCTATCCCGACACCCGCCAAAAAATTTTAACAGCTTTTTTTCAATTGGGCAAAAAAATATTTTTCCCGATTTAATAAGAATTAATTTCTATACATTAGTCGGTTGGGGTTGGGGAGGCTCCGCTTTCCTTACAGGCACCCTACTATTTTGTCAAGGTTATTTTGGAGGGTTTTGGAGAGTTGCCGGGATTGGGGGATGAGGGGAAATGGGGGAGAAGTTTTCTGTGAGGAGGCGATCCGTCTTTTTAAATCTGACAGAACACTAGCCAGCCCGATCCCGGGAAGGAGTCAGGCTGGTAGCGCGTGAAAAACGATGGGGCGATCGCGCCCGCTGGTGAAATCAGGCTTTACAGAAACTTCACACTAGCGGACAATTTTTGAAGATTTGGTAAATTTTTAGGAATGAAAAGAACCTTTTCACCTACAGAATCTTCACATTTCTAGCAGATTTTTTAAAAATCGAGTGAAGCTTAAGCCCTAGAGGGTGAACGCTTGTAAATTCTTCTGTAATGCCCCTGAGAACAGGGGCAGAAGGTGTCTCGCTTCTCAGGGGCATTGCGGGAATTCCGCAAGCTGCTCACTTGTGTTCTAGCGGATGACACTCGATAGGGGCATCAGCCAAAATAAGGTCTATTGCCTCCTGCTATTATCCATCTGATTTTGAGGAAATCATGCAACAAGCGCTCGTACAATCCATGCCCATTTCAGAAATCGTCAGCCACATCTGGTGTTCTGGACGCATTACGCGCAACCATCGCTACGGGCTGATGTCTGCCCTGTTAGAAGGCTGGCTCACGCCGGAGGAGTACAATGCCATCGACCGACTGTTCCACGCAGTCAGAAGAGGATGGCTGAAAATGGTGGATTAAATCTGAGCGCTGCTAGCCTCGCATCCACCGCCGATAATATTTTCCGCTGAAAAAAAATTGCTTGACAGCCAGCGCCTAGCAGCAGCGAGTCGTCAGGTGTCGGAAACGAGCAAGCTCGACCTGACGGAGCCGCGATCGCGCGCCTTTTGACTTCAGATGTGGCGAGGCAACCGCAATATATCTGGAAAAAGGCAACCTTTTTATTCCAGCCCGGGAGTGTTGTTGCCAGTCCTTCTCCCGGTTTTTAGGTCGTTTTTCAATAGTGCCAGCGCCCCCAGCACGACTGCTAGAGAAGAGCTGAGAGAAGGTTTTTCTGGCGCTTTAATATTCTGTTTTAATTTATAAAGACGCTGCGCTTGCGGGAGCAGGCCATTTTTGGAAGTGAGGGAAAATTTTTCTTGTCTGTTCATTTTTGCCTCTCTGCTTCCTCCCGTTCTCCCCAAACGTCTTTGTGCAGGCATGGGGGCGATCCCTGCGCCGCAACCTGCGATCGGGGATGAAAGTCTTTACCAGCGCGCTGAAAAGCGAGAAAACACTGTGCGGGAGCGGTTTGGTTGCGGAGGGAAAGTTGTAGTGATTTGCTATCCCTTTCTTCTGCGCTTCACGCGAACGGCTGTGAGATTTTATATTAAATTGGAATAAGAAGTATTTTTTGGGCTCTCCTGATTTTCTGGCGATCGATAAAAGTTATGCGATAGCTGAAAGCCTTGCAATACGAGGATTTTCTAGGCGATAATCCCCGTGCCATGAGCCACAAGTCCGGAAAGGCTATTGCTTCTACCCCGAAGTCTGGAGAGCCTATTTTTTCTTCTCATCAGAGTGCTTCTGTCCCCTATTATTAAGGTGATGCAACATGTTCTCCACTTTGGTAATTTCCTCGCTGACTGCTCTGGGGGCAGCCTGCTTGTACCTGAATGCCTCGGGTGAAATTATCCGCATTCTGGCATTGTTGATGGTTGCCGTCTGCGCGATCGTGGATCTGGTTCTCGCCCCCTGGCCAATTCAGTTTGTGATTTTGATAATCATTCTGCTTTTGCCGCGCAATCTGTCTTTGCCTTCGACTCGCCGCACGGAGTGAGGACTCGCGCGCGGAAAAACAACATTTTCTTTATGAAGTTTGATGTCAATTTAGAGACAGCCACAGCCAAAATGTGACAAGCTAGAGAGTGGGGATCGTTACAGGGCAAGCCTTAGAGGCGTTATGCCAGAAAGAGTTTTCACGCTGACTGCGGCGGTGGCGATTCGAGTCACGCGATCGCTTTCCTCTTCACGCGGCGACGATCTGCAAGACGAAGGCTGCTAGCTCTGGCAGTTAGGGGATGTTGGATGTTTTGGAAAGACGTCCCAGAATGGACGTGAACTGTATTGCGGCTGAGCTTGACCGTGGCAACCGTCAGGGGGTTGCGTTATTCACTCGAATAAGAAAGCGGCAAGTTGAGAGCAGCGCCCCCGTAACGGGGCAAAAATGCGCGAACGAACCGCAACATCGAGCGGCAGTGCGTGCGAAAAGTGTTGCCCGGGAGAACAAAACGCCCCACCCCCGATCCGCCTGTGCGATCGATTCGGCAGTTTGCTCATTGCAGTCTGGCAGGGGAATTTCGCTCAATGTCACCTGGACTACCGCCACAGGCTTGAGTTCAGTGTTAGAGTAGAAGAGTAGAGGCTGCGGGCGACATTTCAGTACCCATTTACAGCAGTAGTTTTTAGGTCTCCTATGTATTTAATAGCTTTGGCAGTTGCACTGGGAGCGCTCTTAGTATTTTTTACAGTATCTGAAGATATTTGGACTGTTCTGGCGGCAGCAACGGCGCTTGTTTTCTCGATCTGGGGATTTGCTTTGGCACCTTGGCCGGTACAGCTCCTCCTCGTGTCGATCGTCCTCGGCTGGGAGCGGCTCTACTTGCTCAAAGAGCGGTGGCTGGAATAACCCAAATAAAATCAAAAAGCCTAAAGAATAAGGATTTCTTACCTTTCGGCTTTTGACTCCAACTTGTATTGGCGGAGAATGAATCAACCCCCTGCTTTGCTTCCGCTCCGAGCCGGCGATCGAGGAGGGAGCGGGGATGAAGAGGAAAACCTACAGGAGCGCTCCGGTCGGAGAAGAGCCCGCCAAATCTCTTTCAGGCGACGAATGAGCTGCCCCCAGTCGAATCCGATCCCCTCGGATGCCGGTAGGGCAGCTTTTGCGATTGTTGGGAGGGGAAGTAGGGAGTCCTGCAGCCGATTCTTAACAACTTTTAATAGAAATTATTCAGGATCTCAGCTAAATTTCGGTATTTTCCGCTACTGAAAATTAGTGCAGAAGCGGGAAAATTAGCATTAGGGGTTGCTCAAGTCACGGAATCTAAAGACGGCTTGCGGAACCAACAAGTGGGGTGCAAGCGTCCGATCCTTCAAGTAGCTCCTCGTGCGACAAGATTGCTCGCGCGGGAGACGCAACTCTACTAACTGACTCGCAGGAAGTCCTTCAGGAAAAAGCCTCCATTTAGATAGGACGGCCCGATTTCAACCTAGGCTCAACAAAGGACGCAAGATAGTTTGAGGGATTTGGTTGGAGTTTGAAAGTCTAGTAGAACTTTGAGTAAATCTGAGCTGCGATCGCTGCTTCCAATCGATCCCCGGAACAAAAGGTTGCGGTTCTTCCCTACAGTTTCGCCATTAGAGTGCAACAGCTTGGAATGATTACCCTCTCCTTTGATAGCAACGATTCAAGAGGTTGGCAATGAAAGACATCGCTCCCAATTCCTCTCCCGAACCACCCTCCGATCGGACGGAAAACCAGCCGAGCCCTTTTTTACTGGCTGTTGGATTGACGGCACTGTTATACTTCACCGTGGGGACAGCACCGCCCAATCCTGCCGGCTCTCTATCCAGAACGGAGCAGGAGAGGGGAAATCTGGCACAATCGGTGAAGAGCGCTGTTTTGCAGGACGTAGAAGCGCGATCGCGGGTGCCCGCGTCGGCGCTGCGGATTGTCAAGGCTGAGCCGCAAACTTGGCCAGATGCGTGTCTGGGGCTGCAAGACGCTGGCAATTTTTGCACGCGATCGCGCGTGCCCGGGTGGCAAGTGGTGGTTGCCAACGGGCAACAACGCTGGGTGTATCGCACTAATGCTTCTGGCTCAGTCGTGAAGCTGCACGAGGGCAAAGTGACGCCAAAAAATGCCAAGCAAATGCTGAGCTTCTTGATCTAACGGGATCGCCCCTGGTTCTGAGCCACTTGACCAAGCTTGAGACTCCGACTGGGTAACCTATACTGGCTGCACTTTGTCAAAGATTTGTACATACAATTGCAGCAACCCAACCAATCCCGAACGGCCCTTGAAACTATATGATATTTTTACGGATGCGAGAAACCCGGTTTCAAACAGAAATCGGGTTTCTTGGTATATTTGCCACACTCCTCTTTTTCCGCCTATTTCCCGGATGAGAAGCGATTTGCGATCGCGATAGAAAAGCGCTGCGCGCGCTGAGAAATTCTACTGTTTTCAAGAGTTCGTTTGCATAACGTTACCGAAAAAGAAACCGTAAAATTGCGGAACTAAGTAACTGAGTGGGGGTGTCTTAACTGTATATAAGAACGTGTCACCAGTTTGGGTGCGAAAGCTACCATTTATCCCACAAACAGGTGTTTCAGGTTTATTGTTATGCAAATCCTATTAAGTAAGATGGCTCAACAATCCGCTCGGATGGTCTGCGCTTTGCTGTCGATCGCCATCGCCGCCGCTTCGGGTGCGGCGCTGCTGGATGGGGCTGCAGTGGCCAACCCAATTCGGGGAACGACTCAAACCGCCCAGCGCAGCGATCGCTTGCCCCAGGCGGTTGCCAATGCCGTGCGCAGAGATTTGTCACAACAGACGGGTATCTCCAGAAACAAACTCAGTATTGTAGAGTCGAGCCGCGAAACGTGGCCGAATGGCTGCCTGGGAATCCCCAAACCGGGCGAAATGTGTACGCAAGCCCGCGTCGAAGGCTGGGAAGTCGTCGTCTCTGACGGTTCCCGAGAGTGGACTTACCGCACCGACAGCACCGGGCGCAATGTCCGCTTGTTCGCTTCCCCAGACGAAACAGAAAACCTGCCGAAATCCGTTGCCCGGGCGGTGACGCGAGATTTAGCGCGGCGGTTGCGGGTGCCGGCGGATTCATTGAGCATCGAGCGAGCGGAGCGCCGTGAGTGGCCAGATGGCTGTCTGGGCATTCCCGATCCCGTGGCGCTGTGTACGCAGGCGATCGTCCCGGGCTGGGAAGTCACGGTGGTGCGGGGAGAAGACGTGCGATCGAGTCAGCAACGCTGGGTGTATCGCACCAACGAAAGCGGCTCTGTGGTGAAGTTGGACGAATCGGCGGGCGATAGCGGCGACACTGGCACGATTCAATCGCGCCAGATTCCGAAGAACGAGTTACCGCCTGCGTTGGCGAGAAATGCAATTTTTCGGGCGATCGCCTCTGGCGGCATTGCGGGACGATCCTACGAAACTACGCTGATGCAAGACGGGCGCGTGATTCAGGCGCAACTCACGGGCAGTGGCATCGGGGAGCGAAAGGTGATTCGCCGACTTTCGCAGCAACGGGTGCGCGAGTTTCAGCGGTTGTTGGAGCGGAATAATTTCGATCGCTACAATCGTTTGGATTATCCGCCGACGCGCGGTTCTGCTGATTACATGACAGTGACGCTAACAAGTACATCAGCAACAACTCGCTACGCCGATATCATTCAAAGTCAGTTGCCTCAAGATTTGCGCCAGGTGATTGAAGCGTGGAATAAAATATCGACCCGCTTTTTGGTTGCGCCTTAGCGAGGCGAGGGAAATTTATGCGGTTTTGACGAGCGATCGCTTCTTGAAAATTTCAGGCGCGCTTTTTATTGGATTGAGAGATAGCTTTTACATTTCGACGAAATCAGGTGTAGTTGCCAGTTTTTCAGAAACCCGGCTTCTTTAAGAAGCCGGGTTTCTGGCTTCTGTCACTGGCGTTTATTCATGTTGGCTGACTGCGTTGGCGTACAAAAAGCGTTTCTTGTGGCAAAATAGCTCTAACGTTCAGTCAGCGCTTATGACCTCAACCATAACAAACCCCGATACCCTGCTGCAGCAGGCGCGCCCGGGCGATCGTCTGACGTATTGCGGCATCCGATGGGATGTCAAAGATTACAGCACCTATGCCGATCCCAATGGCTATCAGACGGCAGAGTGGTTGCTGAAGTCTCCACAGGGGGCAGAATATTACCTGATGCGAGAAGTCGATCCCGACAATGCCGAAGCGATCGTGCATTGGTATCTCGCGGAGGAAATTAACGCTCCTAAGATATATCTGGGCGAATCCCTAACTAACGCAGCTTTGGGGCTGTCGGAGAAGATGCGATCGCGTACTGCACAGCCTTATGAAGAATTGCGAGTTTTCGGGCAACTGTATTACTTCGAGTCGCAGACAGAAGGCAGTTATGAGGGAGAATACGGACAAACCACTCGCATTACTTGGGATTACTGGGATCGACCGCGCCAGAACAATTTGGCCATCGAAGCGTGGCCAGATGGCGACTTGCACGTTTATTTATCAAAAGTTGTCAATCCAGCCGCATTTACTGCGATTGAAAAAGGGGAGATCGCAGCTATAAAGCGGAATTTCAAGAAGCTATTCGCTCTCCTGCAAGTGCTGGCAGCCTGCGGGCTGATAATATGGGGTTTTCTCTTGATGAAAGGATAGCCAAACAATGCCGATTTCTTTATTTATTGAACGTCACGCCAGCGGGCTCGCTTTCTATATCAATGGCGATTTGCAGTTCGATACCGCTGATGAGGCGATATATCACGAGTATTTGGTTATTCCAACTCTTTCACTGGCAGTAAAGCGGTTTTCTGAAAAGGGTTTGCGCGTTCTGATTTGCGGCGGAGGCGATGGTTTGGCGGCGCGGGATGTCTTGCGATTTTCAGAAGTCAGCCACGTTGATTTGGTGGATTACAGTCCAGAGGTTTTAGACCTTGCCAGAATGACATTCAAGCCGTACAATGGCGGAAGTTTAGAGAGCGATCGCCTCTCGGTTTACGCGCGAGAAGCGTTTGAGTTCGTCTCGGAAAGCCCTGACGATTTTTATCACGCGGTTATTTGCGATTTCACTTATCCCACGAGCGCGGAAGATACCAGTATCTACAGCCGAGAATGGTTTCAACAAATCAGTCGGGTTCTCGTTCCCGGCGGAGTTGTCAGCACGAATGGGGTTTCCCCGGAAAATAGCACGGCTGGGTTTTGGTGCTTGTATCAAACGCTTCTTTCATCTGGGTTAAAGGCAAAGCCGTTACAAGTAGCGATTCCGTCTTTTCAGCGTCACGGTTACGGAAACTGGGGTTTCTTTTTGGCATCGCCAGTGGCAATACAACGATCGGAAATCGAGACGATCGCTTTTCCAGATAATTTGCAAGTGCTAGAGCCCCAGCAACTGCTGCAAGCTTTTATCTTTGCCGAGGAAATTGCCAACAGCCGCCACGACTTGACAATTCATACACTGGATTGCCCGCAGTTATTTTATTATTTGCTCAATCCCAGCGTTATCTTATCAGAAATAGAGGCAGAAAGTCAACCGGTTGATTTTCTGGACATTCAGGAAGCGGGAACGGCGATAATCAGTTCGCGCGATTGGCTGAAACTGGAATCAATGGCGCGAACATGGCTGGAGCAAATGTATCAATCCCCCGATTCTCTAAGCGAAGCAGATGTGGCAAAATTGCTGCCCGTGCAGCACCCCTACCACAGCCCGAAGATGACGAAAGAGTGGCTGAATTATCTCAAGCAGTTGTTAGGGGAAATAGATATTTTGCGGTTGTTGAACAGCCTGCTAGCGCGATCGCAAGAGCTGCCGCCAAAACTAGCCGATGAACTCCAAAAACTCAGCGATCGCATTCGTTCGGGCGAACTGTTATCGAATGTTCCGCCCAAAGCCGCCGAATTTGTGATGATGCTTTCCGTGACGCTGTTAGTGGCGAATTTACTGACGCCAGATGCGGTTTTTGCCAAAGGTTATTATTCCCGTGGGAGCAGCAGTTCCTCGTCTACAAACTACTATTATGGAGAGCCAACTGGAAATCAAGTTGTAGGATTTATGATGCTAATATTTGGGAGCGGATGGCTACTTTTGAGTTTAGTAGATTTGTTTAAAAATGAATCAGATCGCTGAAAATAAGCAGGAAAATCTCGCTTTTAACTCCGGCAAAACGTTGGAAATTAGGGCGCTCAATGCGGGCGATTCCCTTCGGGATAGCGGTGCTTCACGCTCGCGTTGGGACTCCCTAACCCAATCCCCACTAGATGGCTGCTTCATGCAATCCTGGGCGTGGGCAGATTTCAAAGAATTAGAAGGCTACAAAACCTTCCGCTGCGGTTTATATCTTGGGGAAGAATTGGTAGGTGGATGTATTTTCTATTACTATCCCCATCCGGAAAAAGCCAATTTAATCCTCGCGCCCGGCGGCCCATTTTTGCCAAAAAACCGCGCCGAGGAAGGGATGCGGCTGCTGGTAGAAAAAGCAGAAGCTTTAGCGAAAGAAGTAGGCGCGATCGCGCTGCGAATCGAACCGCTCTGGCAGGAAAAACGAGAGTATCTCGCCGATTTTGTTCGCGCTCCCGTCGATATATTGCCCTCAGAAACCCTATTAATTGACTTGCGCCCTCCAGACGCGGAAATGCTAGCCGCCATGAAGCAAAAAGGGCGCTATAATTTGCGGTTGAGTTGGCGTCGCGGAGTCGAAACGGAATTTACAACTGACTCGCAAGCGATTCCCGTCTTTTACGATCTTTTCTGGGAAACGGTGCAGCGCCAGCAGTTTTTCGGGGAACCTTACGGTTTTTTTCTCAACCTCTGCCAAACTTTATTTGCCGCCAATATGGCAGAGATCGGTTTGGCGAGGTGGCGCGGCGAAGTGCTGGCGGCAATCCTTGTCGTGTATTGGGGAAACCGCGCCACCTATCTCTACGGCGGGCGCAGCTTTGAACATCCGGAAGTCATGGCACCTTACAGCTTGCACTGGGCAGCCATGCAGCAGGCAAAAGCGCGGGGTTGTACGGTTTACGATTTCTATGGCTTTACTCGCGATCCCAATCACGGTTATGCTAAATTTTCCCGCTTTAAAAGTCAGTTCGGAGGCGTACCTGTTGCGACAATTGGCGCTCGCGACTGCTTTTTTTACGATCGCCTAGCCGACACGCTCATCGGTTTACTACGCAACCTGAGAGGATAGCGAAAATGATGCAATGGATGCTGATTATTTTGGAACTTGCGATCGGCTTTGTTTTGTTCTGGGTGGGGCAACTAGCTTACCAAAAGCTGTTTCGGCGGCGGATGGAATTAAACCTAGAACTGTTTGTCAAAGACAATCCAGCCGTCGCGATCGCATTAGTCGGGTACTACCTCGGCATCGTTCTCGCTTTGGGGGGTGTTTTAGACAAAACCTTACCCACTTTGCCAGAAAAATTGCTAAATTTGACGAGCTACGGCGCGCTCGTGATTCTGCTGATGGTTGCGGGGGCTTGGGCAGGAGATCGCTTGATTTTGCACCGCTTTGACTGCGATCGCGAAATCCTCCAAGAACGCAACGTCGGAGCCGCTGCCGTCGAGGCAGGAAATCACATCGCAAACGGATTAATTCTCAATGCCGCCCTCGCTGGAGAAAGCGGAAGTTGGCTGGTAGGATTGGCGTGCTGGTTGATAGGATTGGGGGTATTGCTGCTGGTAAGTCTCGCCTATCCGCGCGTCGCAAAATATGACGTATTTGGAGAAATTGAAAAGCGAAATAATCCCGCCGCAGGCGTAGCGCTGTCAGGCTTATTGATTGCTACTGGTAATATCGTGCGAGTCGCGTTCGCCCCCGAATTTGAAAACTGGTTGGTTAGTTTTAGAGAATACGGATTAACTTTGCTATTCTGCCTAATCGCGCTGGCTGGGATTCGCTGGCTGGCAGACTTGCTCTTAGTCCCCGGAGTAAAAATATCCGATGAAATCGTCAATCAGGAAGTACCTAACCTGGGAGCAGGTTTAATCGAAGCCTTTGCTTACATAGCGGCTTCCTTCCTAATTGCCTGGGCAATTTTGATCTAGCTTGATTCTTCGTTTCCAGAAACCGTTCTGGAAACGAAAATAGTTGACCGCAAAAATTAAAATTATGAACCTCAAAAAAATTCATCATGTAGCAATTATTGGCTCGAATTACGAAAAATCCAAAAAGTTTTATGTAGAAATTTTGGGTTTTTCTATTATCGAAGAAACCTTCAGAGAGGCGCGAAACTCATACAAATTAGATTTGCAAGTCGGAAATGGCGATCGCATCGAGCTGTTTTCCTTCCCCAACCCGCCTAAACGAGTTAATAGCCCGGAGGCTTGCGGCTTGAGACATCTAGCCTTTGAGGTAGAAAATCTAGACGAATCCGTGCGATACTTGGAATCAAAAGGCGTGGCAGTCGAACCTATCAGACTCGACGAACTCACGGGCAAGCGCTTTACCTTTTTTAAAGATCCCGATGACTTGCCTCTAGAAATCTACGAACAATAAATACGCCCAAAAAATCCCCCTCCTTCCACTCTAAAATCCTTTCCTTCCTTCTCTCTGCGCCCTCTGCGTTTTTGCGGTTTATATAAACCCCAAACTAACCGTTAAAAAAGCCCGCCTGCGCGGGCTTTAATTTTCTACAATCCCACCCTTACAAGTAGGGGGTTAATTATGCCGAAGGCTTCCACCCCTGCAAAATATTCGGACGCTCTACCGGCGCTGGAAACAAGCGCTTAAAAGCAGCTTCCCTTTCGGCTGGCTTTTCTACCGCCCAATTCGACAAACTTTCATAGAAAAAGAACGACACCCCAGCCAAATTGCGATCGCGCGTTGCCTTGACTTGCTCTTGAATTTGGGTTAAAGGTATAGAACGCCCTTTCAGCCCCGTCAAAATGCCCACCCCTACAGGAATGTGACTTTTTGCAAGCTGCACCTCTGTTCGCTCTAATTCAGTCGCAAATCGCTTTAAATCGCTTCGATATACTTGCAAAATTATCTCTTCCACAAAACCTTTTCTCTCCCAGGTAAACCAATCTTGCAAGTGGGCAGGTAGGGAGAAATGCAGCGGGTTGGGTGAGAGGGAAACAATGCAGTCAGACTGGCGGGCTTTGACAGTTTGAAAAATCCGCTCCATAAATTCGTTGAGTTTATCCGCTCGCCAGCGCACCCAGAAAGTCTCTTGGAAATTATCCGAGGGAGGTTGCCCGATTTCTTGCTGGTACATTCCCACTGTCAGGGGATCGTAGCCAAATTCAGCAGGCAAGCCGAAATGATCGTCGAATTGAATCCCGTCAACGTCGTAATTGCTGACGATTTCCGCGACTAAATCCAGCACGAATTGCTGTACTTCTGGATGAAAGGGATTGAGCCAGACGCGCTCGTGGGTTCCTTCTTTCCAAATTTTAGAACCGTCGCGGCGCGTCGTCAGCCAATCCGGGTGTCGCTTGGCTAATTCGGAATCCGCCGGAGCCATGAAACCGAATTCAAACCAGGGAATAACTGCCATGCCTTTTTGATGTCCCTGTTCGACTATTTCTCGCAGCATGTCTCGCCCTTTTACCCCTAAATCTAAATCGAGAGAGGCGTCTAGTGGGGGAACTAAACGCACTGCACGCCCGATTTCGCGTTCGGCAACTTTGCTAGGATAGAGGGTATAGCCCCAGTTCCAAACCGTGGGATAAACCGTGTTAAAATTCATCTGAGCGAGACGAGCGATCGCATTGGCAACCCCTGGAGTAGAAAACAGCACTTCGCTGTCAATATTGGTGAGCCAAACGCCCCGTATTTCGCTCGATATCCCTGCCGAAATTTCCGGCGAAATAGGCGTTTTTGCGATATACTGCGAGGGCACACCGCCGGAAATCCCCAAAGCCTGACACAAGAAAGCGGCAACCTCAGCGCGTTTAACGGGCTGATTGGGGTTGAGGGTTTTGACATTGGGATAATTGACGACGAGGCTATTTTCTGTCGCTGCCGCGATCGCATTTTTTGCGTAGTCGGGTATCGCCGCCGCATCGGCAAAAACTGCCTGCAAAGTGTCGCCCGCCGTGGCAGCAGGCGCGTACTTCAAGCCACTTGCCAATGACGCGATCGCTTGCACGCGCGGAATCTTTTCATTGGGCTTGAAAACCCCTCCCGGATAGCCCGAAAGAAATCCTTTTTTGAAAGCCCCTCGAATCGCCCCACCTGCCCAGTGATTCCCCGGCACGTCGGCAAATTCGCCGCCCTCTCGCACAGCCGCCGTATTGGGAAACGCGGTTTGAAGCATGGCGGCAAATTCAGCTCTGGTAACAGCACTGTTGGGTTTAAAACTCCCATCTGGATAGCCGTTAATAATCCGCTTTTGAGCTAATTCTTCAATGCACGGCTGCGCCCAATATCCGCCGATATCGTTCAAGGAAGATCGCGCTGCAGCAGGAGACAGCCACAGAGCAATCGCCATACTCGCCGCAACCAGTAAACCAAATCCCTGCCGCCATTTGCGAAGTTTAAACATCTCCATGAAATCCGTTACAACCACTGCTATTTTGCCAGAAAGTCGAGTCGATCGCGCAATCAGTACCGCTTCACGTCTGGGTGAGTTTTGAACCGTCAAAAACATGGTTTCTTCAAGAAACAGGAGTTTTCAGGACAGCCGTTCACAAATCAATTAGAACCGCTAGAAATTATCTAGAATTCAAGCCAAAAAAACCTTATTTTGTAGGATTCCTAGCCATTGGATGCCTTTTCCCTGGCACTCAACCGCCCCGACGGCGATCGCTTTCTCACGTTTGTCTAGCTCGACGAACTCCGCAAGCAAGCTGAACAGGGTGCCGATCGGGCTGAAGGGCGGATGAGCGAATTGGAGGCGCGGTTGGAGGAGTTGAATGTCGAGCCAGATCGCTTTGGTGCCATTTGGAATTTCATTCCGGGCATGAAGCCCAAGCCTAGCGCAGCGAATCGCCTCCGATAAATTGATACCGTTCTTCAGCCCACCTTTACCGTATATTTACTTACTCTTGCCAGCTTAAAAAATTAATTCTTTTTTCAACTTCCCGCGCATCCTCTACCTCTAAAGGAATAGAGCTTCCGGGGTTTTGCTGATTGGCGAGCGCTCGCAGCAAAGCGTTACTCTCCGTACAACTCTGGGAAAACTTTTTACATATACCTCAGTCATAGGCTTTGTGAGGGGGATAATGCTGAGGTAGAAAGTCCCCAGCTTTCTCGCTTTTGTGAAATAAATTTTTCGCAAAGCTTTCCGAAGCAGCTTTTCTCAGTGCTGTACTTAAAAGATGGGGATCGGCACATTTGCGAGAGAAGCGCGCGAAAGCAGGGAGAGCCCTTTCATTTGTGTGAGGACTTCGACCGACCTGTCAGCGCCGAGCTGACATAAAACTTAACAAAACTTGGCTTTTTTGTTGATTTTTATGAGTTTCGGTTGAATTTCTGCTTACTCTGTACCCACATTCTATCACCGTATTTTAATGTTTTTTTCCAGTGAATTCAAAACCAGAGGCAAAGACAATGGACGCCGGCAGGAAAATCAGTCTCATAGTTAAAGATGACGATCATACTAGAGAAATCGGCACTCTCATCTCAGTTCAGCGCCGCAAAGATCTCAACCACTTGCAGAGAAGACAGCAACAGCGTGCCATTAGCAATTCGATGATTCAGATCGCCCTCACTTACGGGTGCAAGGGTTTCAGCCGAGGGGCACTCATCTTTACCCTCAACGATCGAAATTTGAGAGGAACTCCCTACTACAAATATATTGACGTGCTGCGGGGCTTGCGAGTAGTTTGTTTGGCCGGCCCCCCCAATCCCCAAATTCTCACAGCCTACTGGCACGAAAAAACTAAGCGTCGCGTTCGCACATAACTAAATTGATTCAAACCAACTTGCAATCCATTCAAAAGACCCGTTTTACTTTATCCAAACGGGTCTTTTGATTTTAAGAAATTGGGTATGGGGCATTGGGCATGGATCGAGCGATCGCCTGAATTTTACATTTCATGGACGATTATTGAGAAAGGTTAAAAATCTATAAGAACTGCAAAGTAATTGAGAAAATTAACAATAAAATTGTGTAATGGATGGGCAGCACCCTTGGCATCTTAGGAGCCTGCTCGTGAAAGTAAAAATGATTTTGCCAGCCCTGACCGAAGCTCTCAGCCCTCACTGGCGACCGATCAAGTATTCTCTGTTTCCGCCGTTGGGACTGGCAACGATCGCTAGTTTTTTTGACGCAGACGACGACATCACCATTCAAGACGAACACGTCGAACCCCTCGATCTAGACGACGAGCCCGATTTGGTCAACATTCAAGTTTACATCACTTCAGCCTATCGCGCTTACGAACTCGCAGATTTTTACCGCAAAAAAGGTGTCTATGTCACCCTCGGCGGATTGCACGTTACCGCGCTCCCAGAAGAAGCCGCCGCTCATGCCGATACGATTTTTCTCGGCCCGGGCGAGGATACTTGGCCGGAATTTTTGCGGGACTTTCGCAGCGGGCATCCCGCGAAAATTTATCACTCTAAAATCCGCAGCTTGGCGGGCGTTCCCAAAATTCGCCGAGATTTAATCAAACGCCACCTTTATTTAGTTCCCAATTCCATTGTAGTGTCGCGGGGCTGTCCGCATCACTGCGATTTTTGCTACAAAGACGCTTTCTTTAAAGGCGGCGTTTCTTTTTATACTCAAGCGGTTGACGATGCGCTTGCAGAAATCGATCGCCTGCCGGGGCGGCACCTGTATTTTCTCGACGATCACTTGTTTGGAGACAAGCGATTTGCTGCGGCTCTATTTGACGGAATGAAAGGGATGAACCGCGTCTGGCAGGCGGCGGGTACAGTTCACGCGGTGCTGCATTCTGGGTTGCTAGAAAAAGCAGTAGAATCCGGGTTGAGGAGTTTGTTTGTCGGGTTTGAAACCCTCAACCCAACCAATCTGCGATCGCAGCACAAATATCACAACCTCAACCGCGATTATACGCAAGCGATTCGCCGCCTGCACGAGCATGGCGTTATGATTAACGGCAGCTTTGTCTACGGCATGGATGACGACGACGAAACCGTCTTCGATCGCACAGTAGAATGGGCTGTCAAACAGGGAATCGAAACCGCAACTTTCCACATCCTCACCCCCTACCCCGGTACTGCCCTTTACGATCGCATCGTCTCGGAAAATCGCATCATTACTCAGAATTGGGATTTGTACGATACCCGCCACGTCGTCTCGATCCCCGCCAAAATGACGCCAGACGTATTAGAAACCGGCTACTGGCGCTCCTATCGAGATTTCTACCGCTGGAGTGCGATTTTTCAAGCAGCTTCGACAAAAACCACCCTCTCCGGGAAGCTGCGGCACCTGATTTATTCGGCTGGCTGGAAAAAATTCGAGCGCGTGTGGGATTGGCTGATTCAGGCGCGACAAGTCAACAAAGTGCTGCCCTTCTTAGAAGAAGTTCTCAACGAGTTTGACATCCAGCGCCCGCCTCAACAAAGCGATCGCGCTGGCGATTCCCTCGCAGAAATGAAAGAACTCGCCTAATTGAAAATCCTATAGAAGAAACCCCTGCCAATGGCAGGGGCTTCTTCCCTCCTAGAGGGTTGGCTGTTAATGGGGACACAGTTGAGGTTTTGGGGCTTTGAGCGGCACTATTTGGTTTTCACATTCTGTAAAAACCGTCCACTTGGCGCTTCCCTCCGGACGTTGTTTCCCGTAACCAACCCAGTAGATATTGCCCCGCTCTACCTCAACCTCAAACACTTTGCCCTGCTCGACAACGCGCTCGATAAGCTCGTCTGCGTCTAGATAGGAGCCCAGTTCGCTGAGGATTTGATCCAAAGACCAGTAATGTTCTTCTGGCAGGTAGTTCACGGGAGGAGGTGGTTGGGTGGGTACTTGGACGGTCATTTTCTAGTTACAAATTGGCGCATCTCTTACGGGTTGAGAAGCCCTGAGCTATAGTTTGCCAAATAAATGGTTCACTCAAGGTTAAATATGTAACCTACTTATTCCTGAAGGTTATTAATGACCCAATCTAACCTTCAGATATTTCCCTGAAAGTATACCACAACACCAAACTCACTGTCAAGTCTATTGTGATTTTTTTTGTTTCGCAGTTGAAAATGGGGCATGGAAGGAGTGCTGAGTAACCACTGCTGAGCGCTGAGCGGGCAGCGGTTTATCTAGGCGATTCCCTACCTTACCCTTCCAGAGGGCGCTTTCTCACGCTGCTGTTTGGGCTTGTAAAAATTCTGCCACAGTACGGTTAAACACGTCTGGCTCTCCCAAAAATGGCCAGTGGTTGCCGGGAACCGGGCGGATTTGCAAGTTTTGCAAAAAAGTCTTGTAGGGCTTGAGCTGCCAGTCGCTGCGGTTGACGCCTTTTTCCGGCTGTACAAACAGCGTGGGAATCTCAACCGGTTTGCTCAACCCGTCAAAGCGCATCACTTCTTCAAAAATTCCGTCTCGCGCTTGCAGGGCGAATTTGCTGCCCCATCTGCCGTCGGGTTTTTGCTCGATGCTTGCTTGGAAAACGGCTTGCTGCAAATCGCTCCAACCCTTGTACTGGGCGAGTTTCTGCGCTTGCGCTAGGGCGGCTTCGTAGCTGGAAAATGGCCCGATCATTTTCAAGCAGTCCAAGGTGCGGTAGAGGATCGGGAAGCTCAGTTTCAGGATGCTGGGCATTTTTGAGATGAAGATGGGATCGACGACGATCGCGCTTTTGAAGCGCTGCGGTTTCTGTTGCGCCCAGAGCAGCGCCAGCTTGGCTGTCCACGAATGCCCGAGGATGTGGGCGCTCTCCCAACCCAGGGCATCCATGAAGGCTTCTAAGTCGGCGATCGCTTCGGCAAAAGTGTAACCCCCTGCCGGTTTGCCGCTGTCTCCGTGCCCGCGCATGTCTGGGGCTGCAATGTGGTATTGCCCTGCGAGGGCTTCCCCCAAACTCTTCCACACGATCGCCCCGTCGCCCAATCCGTGCAGCAGCAGCAGCGGTTCTCCCCCCCGATTCCACTCCAGGTAGGACAGCGCTAGGTCGGGTAATTGTAAAGTTTTGCGAAGAAACATGCTGTCAATTTTTACGTTTAGATTTGAGATTTTGAATTAACTCATCAAACAGAAATAATATAATGAGCTAATCTGGGTTTATGCTGCAATGGGAGAGGGTGATGAAACGAATTGGAAAGCTGGCACGCCGCTACAAATTCTTCTTTCTCAATCCCTATCAGGACGTGCGATTCTCGTACTGCCCCAAATGCGCGAGCAAGACCAAGCTGCGCAAGGTGCCCCTGGTTATCCAGGTGGAGTCGCGGCAACCGCTGGCGCTCAATAAGAGCTGCCGCTACTGTCCCTCCTGCGACTTGCTGATTGCCCACCGGGATGAGGTGGAAGAGCAACTGAGTTCGTTAATCGGTCAGCGCCAGTCCCTCGAAAGTAGCAACATTATCGGGACGATCGAACGATCGGAGTGGCAGCGGAACACTTCCGAATCGATGACGTCCGCCGACATCCTCGATGGACTGTATCTCTTCAAGCAGGTTTTAAAATTCGAGCCGAGCACCTGGATTAAATTAAATGTCCAGTGGAAAGGACTGGAGAGCTGAACGCGATTTGCGTGCCGCGCCTTTGCCACAAATCAACGGTTCGCCGCCCTCGAACTGCGCCGCAGAACTAACCCCTTTCAAGGCTAAAATCTCAAATCTAAAATTTCTAGGGCTCGCCAGGAGGTTGCCGGGAGGAAGTGGGCAGAGAAACGGGCGCGTCCGAGCCGTCAGCACTGGCGAGTTCTGGTGCTAAATTCACCAAGAGCGATCGCAGCCTCATGCGAGGAATGTGAGGCCATCCGCTTTCGGCTTCGATGTCCCGCAGCAGGGCGTACAAGTCCTGGCGGTTTTCGGGTAAAGAATTGAGAAATAGACTGTCCCGAATCTCTTGATGAATTGCCTCGAGGGATCGCAGCAAAGCCAAAATGGCCAGGGTATCCCCCTCGCAGCGACTCGCGATCGCGCGGATATCAGCGGCGATCGCTTCGAGAGCCTGCTGGAATTGTCCCGCATCAAAATCGTTGCCACATCTCATCCTCATCCATCCTTATCTAATTCGCTCAACTTCAATGTATCCAACTGTGCCACAGCAGCATCGGGTTGCGGCAGGAAGTTATTATTTTCGCAAAGAGTTGGTACTGGGATGCAGCGCTCTTCAGTCCCCAGAATCGATAGGATAGATCGGGATGGGTTGTGAGGCTCTATCCCGAAGACCAATTCCTGGGGAGAACACTGCATGGATTTAGTTGCACTGCAAAGCGGGTTGGATAATATCTCGTTTGCTGTCTTATTCGCCACGATGTTGATTTATTGGGGAGGGGCGGCGTTTCCGGGAATTCCCTATCTGGCGGCGCTGGGGACTATGGGAATGGCGATCGCCAACCTCTGCATCGCCGCCCTGCTCGGTGCCCGCTGGCTCGATGCCGGCTACTTCCCCTTGAGCAATCTCTACGAATCCCTCTTTTTCCTGACTTGGGGCATTACGGCGATTCACCTGATTGCCGAAAATATGAGCCGGTCGCGGTTGGTGGGCGTCGCCACCGCCCCCGTGGCGATGGGCATCACCGCCTTTGCTGCTCTCACCCTGCCCTCGGAGATGCAATCCTCTGCGCCCCTAGTGCCGGCGCTGAAATCCAACTGGCTGATGATGCACGTCAGCGTGATGATGCTCAGCTATGCGGCGCTGATGGTGGGCTCGCTGCTGGCGATCGCCTTTCTCGTCGTCACCCGCGCCCAAAATGTCGAACTGCGGGGCTCCTCCGTCGGCAACGGCGGCTATCGCTTGCGCCGCGCCGGCGAACAACTGCTGCCGCTTTCTTCAGTGGCAGCAGCAGAACCGCTAGCGATCGCCAGCATCGCTGACAACAACGGCGGCGTCAAGACTGCTGTTTTAGATCGGGCGATCGCCCAACCGATTCAAAACACCGCCGCACTCCTGTCGCCCCAACGTCTCAACCTCGCCGAAACCCTCGACAACATCAGCTATCGGATTATCGGACTGGGTTTCCCCCTGCTGACGATCGGGATTATTGCCGGTGCCGTTTGGGCGAATGAAGCCTGGGGCTCTTACTGGAGTTGGGACCCCAAGGAAACTTGGGCACTGATTACCTGGCTCGTTTTTGCCGCTTACCTGCACGCCCGCATTACCAAAGGCTGGCAAGGGCGCAAACCGGCTATTCTCGCCGCCACTGGCTTTGCCGTCGTCTGGGTTTGCTATCTCGGCGTCAATCTTTTGGGCAAAGGATTGCATTCTTACGGCTGGTTCTTTTAAATCGTCATAGCTCAGTTAATTTCACACAGCCAACGTCAGGGCACGGCTTCAACCCGTGCCCTTTTAACTCTGTGATATATTTTGATTGAATAAATACCAATAGTTTATTTTTTATACCGACCCTTTCAGGAGGTATTTTGGCATGGCTGACTATTGGGAAGTTTTCTCCCGTGAAGATATCGCCAACAAAGCCTCATAACTTTTGCTAACAGCCCGTTTTTTCCAGAACCCAACCTTTTTCTCACTAAAAGACCAAACTGCCCAGTAAAAAGCTCCAACCGCAGCGGGAGAACTCCTTGCCGATGGAGCCAAACCCTCCTTTCTTCCCCCCGCATCGTTCCCGCCGCAAAGAGCGGGCATATTAAAGGGAGAGCGACGGGAGAGCTTCAGCCCTCACGACGAACGGCGCGATCGCCCGGGGGCACGCACCCCTTGGGATATCGGCGAAAATATGCCGTAGAGTATAATTCTTTTGAATTTCAAGGCAGGTGCGTTAGTCAGAAACCCGGTTTCTTCGAGAAACCGGGTTTCTAGCCCCTCATCGGAGCGACAGTTCAGCTTGACAACATTCTTTAAAAAACCGCTCTTAAATCAATCGGCATTCACCAGGAGAAAAATAATGGCGACAATTAGACTGATGCACGCAAAGCTCCATCGGGTGCGCGTCACCGAGGCCAATGTAAATTATGTCGGCAGCGTCACCATTGACAGCGACTTGATTGAAAAAGTAGGAATCTTGCCATTAGAAGAGGTAGAAATCTGGAATGTCAGCAATGGCAACCGCTTGTCTACCTATGTATTGCCCGGAGAGCCCGGAAGCGGCGTCATCTGTCTCAACGGTGCTGCTGCCCACCTGTGCCAGCCCGGAGATATCGCCATCATTGCCGCCTATGAAGAACGCGATCGCGCTGAAGTCTTCCGAACCGGACACCAAGCCCGAGTCATCATTGCCGACGAAAACAATCGCTGTCAAGAATTTTTCTACCAAACTTTAGAACCCCGCGACAACAAACTGCTCTTCCAGTCTCCCCAGCTCAACGGGCGAGCCATAACCCACTCTTGGTTTGTTAGCTAGCTCCTCAAAAACCCAACCCCCTACCCGCCAACTATGCCGAGGGAAGGGGGAAACTTTTCTAATGCTATATTTTCCTATATCACCTGCTCTGAATTTCACCTAAAAATCGTCTCCCCCTCCCCCAATCCCCCAATCCCGGCACTCCCCTAATGTCCTGGACGCTTCTACACGCTCATATACACCGCACCCTGCGGCAAAGGCAGCTATTGCCCCACAACGAGCGGGTGCTGGTTGCTGTCTCCGGCGGTCAAGATTCCCTGTGTTTAGCTCAATTGCTGCTGGATTTGCAGCCGAAATGGGGGTGGGAGTTGGCGATCGCTCACTGCGATCACCGCTGGCGTTCCGACTCTCGCGCCAATGCCGAACACGTCGGGCAACTCGCCCGCTCTTGGCAGCTCCCCTTTTACCTGCAAACCGCCACCGAATCTATACAAAGTGAAGCCTCGGCGCGGCAGTGGCGCTATCAGGCTTTAAGTGAGATGGCCTTAAAGTATAGTTACAAATCTATCGTTACCGGACATACCGCCAGCGATCGCGCCGAAACCCTCCTTTACAACCTGATGCGCGGTTCCGGTGCCGATGGGTTGCAAGCGCTGACGTGGAAGCGTCCCCTGATAGGAGGGGGCGAGGGGGGGAGTGGGAGAAGGGGAGAAGGGGAGAGGGGGAGTGGCGTTGTAGGGGCGGTGCCCCCGTGCCCGCCCCGAAACGAGGGAGCTGACTTGTATTTAGTACGCCCGCTGTTGGAAATCGCGCGATCGCAAACCGGTGCATTTTGTCAAGAAATCGGACTGCGGGTGTGGGAAGATTCCACCAACGCTGACGTCAAATATTCCCGCAATCGCATTCGCCGCGAATTAATCCCTTACCTGCAAGCCAACTTCAATCCTCAAGTCGAGCAGCACCTCGCCCAAACCGCCGAGCTGCTCCGGGCGGATGTGGAATATCTAGAAGAATCAGCTCGTCAATTGCTCCAGCAATCCATATCACAAGATAGCGCAGAAGTCAATAGTTTCCGCCGAAATATTAGAGTCAACCGCCGCATCTTGCGCGCCGCGCCCCTGGCGATTCAGCGCCGAGCCGTGCGGCAATTATTGCAGCAAGTCCTGAAGAGCGCCCCCAGTTTCGAGCAGGTAGAAAAACTAACGGCGTTGCTGAGCGCGCCCAACCGTTCCCAGAGCGATCCCTTTCCAGGGGGAGCGATCGCCCGCGTTGAAGGCGATTGGATTTGCATTCAAATGTAAGGAAATTGGGAATTGGTAATGGGTAATTGGTAAAAAGCTAAAACTTCCATTCCCGATTCCCGATTCCCGATTACCCGTGCCCATTCCCACGTCAAGCTGCTACTTGACCGTTGTTCGTCAAAGAAGCGAAGACTTGCCGCATGTTGGCGATCGCTTGCAATTGAAAATCCCTCGTTTCTTGGATCTGATTGAGTCCGCCAACAGCCGCTTCTAGCTTCTGGCGCAAATCGTTGAGGCGATCTTGTAGCGGCTGGAGCATCTCCTGATAGACATTCACCTTCCCCCACAATTGAGCCGCGATCGCCCGTTTTTCTTGCAGCGTCTGCTCTAGCTGCGCGATTTCCCCGGACTGCGATTCGTGTTCGCGGACCCGCTCGGCGATCGCCCCCTCAGCTTGCTCGACATTTTGCCGCATCTGCTCGATTTCCTGTCCCAGCTTTTGCAACTCCTCAACCGTCAGTTGCCGCTGTTCCTGAAGTTGGGCCAAAATCGTCTCTACATCCACATAGCTCTCCGATCCCGTCCCCACCGGCTTGCCCAGACGCCGTCCCAACACCGCTTGGTGCTGGGAGAGTACCTCCTCTCTTTCTCTGAGATTCCGCAACTGACCGACAATCGTTTCGTTGAGCATCTGGTAGCGATCGCGCTCGTCCGCCAGTTCCGCCTCTAAACTCTGGCGATCCGATCCGCCAGCGCCGTTGAGTTTTTCTTGCACTTCCTCAATCGTCTGGCGCTGCATGGCCAATTCTTCTTCCTGATCCTTGACGAAGCGCTGCATCTTTTCCAAATCTTGGGTGAGTTGCTGTACCAGTCCCTGCAACTCCTCCACCGGCATTCTTTCCAGCGCCTCGACATCCACCTTTGGAGTCGTGCTGCTTTTATCAACCGATTCAGCCAACCGGGTGAGTTGCTGGTGTAACTGTTCTTGGTTGTGCAGTCTCAGGGTGAGAACTTGAGAATATTCCTGACGCAGCTTGAGAGTATTCACAAGCACCGACAAATCCGAACGCGCCTGCTCCAAAGAAGCGCGGGATTCCTGCAACGAGCGATCGCGATTGCCGACATCTTCATTAAGGCGATCGACTTCCGCCTGCAACTGCTGAGCCTCCTGACGCTGCCCCTCCAACTGCTGCCAGCGTTCGTTCAGATCCGACTGCTGCCCGTCGAGCTTCTCAAACGCTTGATTTAGATGCTCCCGCACCGAATCCGTCGGCGCGACTGCCCCCGAGAGGCGATCGAGCAACTCCTGAACATAGCGAGCCTGCTCGTCGTCGAGCACCTTCCCGGATACCTGCTGAAACTGCGCCTGCTGCTCCTCCAGACGCCGCATCTCGCCCCGCAGGTGTTCCCAGGCTCCCTCCAACTCCTGGCGGTTGCGCTGCACCTCCTCCGAGAGGCGATTCGCCTCATCGCGAGCCCCTTCAATTTCCTGGCGCTGCGCTTCCAGCCGCTCAAATTCGCCCTCCATTTCCCGCAGTTGTTCCTCGAGAGCCTGCAATTCCATCTCCCGGCGATTGAGTTCCTGACTCTGAAACGTCAGCGACTGCTTCCACTGTTCGATTTCCTCTTCCTGAGTCTTGGACTTTTCATATTGGCGGGAGAAATTTTGCAAAATGCTCACCAACTGACGAGCCGCCTCAGAAGGAGGACGCTGTATCTGCTTGCTGGCATTGAGTTCTACCAGCACTAGCGTCCCTTCATTAAACTTGCTCGCGTCATCTGCCGCGATCGTCTCCTCGCTCACGGCACTCCAATTCTGTTCGCCCCGCTGACACGCCAGCAGTTTGAGCTGCGCCTTGCTGCCGCCAAAAACTCCGCCCTTTTGTATTTGTACTTCCGCTAGATACAGCACGCCTCAAGTCCTCTCGATATCTCTATGCCCAACTTTTGGCTCGCGGGCCAAACAGCCCGCACTAAACCTGACCCTGACGATTTAGTCCACCTCATTACCAACAGTTTAGGAGCAGAAAGCCATCCCTAGAGCAAGCGCTTCGAGTCTAACCCCGGAGCTAGACGCGCTTTCGCCTTGCACTCCCGACTCCCCGCTCCCGAAGCTCGGACGCCCCGGAAAGGGCAGCATCAGCTATCCCGATGGAATGGGAATTGATACGGCTAGACTTGCCTTTTGAAACCAGTCTAGGACACTGGAAAACATGACTTGTGCAGCTCCAGATGCTTGCGCGAGGAAAAGTTAGGGAATTTTTACATTCTGATTGGAAAAATCAGACCGACAAGGCAGATCTTAGAGCAGCCACGGTCAGTCTTAAACTAGACTAAAAGTTGAAACTCTCGGGAATTTCCCTTGGCCCAAGGCCAGCTAAGACAGCGAGTTCCATCGCTCTTGCGCGAATGACGGCAAGCCCGATCGCCCTCAAGCACTCGTCTCGCTCGTCCTTACCGTGGCTGCCCGCAACCTCTGTTTATTGTACCAGCCAACCGCTGCGGACAGGGCAATCGGTAACGCGACAAGCGCGACGTCAGCCGACTCAGGCTAGAGGCGAGCAGGCGATTTGGGCAATTGTACCGCGATCGCAGCCCGAGCAAGGGCTCTGTTTGAGGTTCAAGACTGGGCGGCGACAGCCTCATTCAGCACAGATCGTTCGTCTGCGCCCGCTAACTTCGCACAGAAGAGCGCCCTCAGCTTTCTTCAAGCACGGGCGTCCCATTGCCTCAGCCGTCAGCCGAAGGGCAACCCCTCCAGCCAACAGCAGCTACTCAATGCCCAAAAAAAGGGGGTGGCAAGGAATTCAGTCATTTTGACCCCCCCCACTGAGCCAGCGCCGCCGCAGTTAAAAAGCTTTAGGGCGAAACTCATGCACGAGAAAACCGCTGTCCCTCCTACCGGGCTGTCCCCTCCCTCGAAGGGAAAGTCTCTCTTGCTGTCAAGAGTGCTACTGAGCCAGAGCGATCGGGGAATCCTCAGATAGATAGAACATCAACGAGCGACGAACTCGGGCAGAGTCAAACGGTTTTAAGGAGATCCTTTTAGCGGTATGCAGGGAAATTTGACTGAAATAGATATCCGCAGCATCCTGCAACTCATTGAGTTGGGACAGCGTACCGGCGAACTCTTCGTAGAAACCTACAGTTCGCCCAACACTCCCGCATACCCCCGCAGCGATCGCCACCGCAACCGCGATCTCAGGGTACACGAGCAGTCCTGGTTTGTTTTCTTCTTCAACGGTCAAATTATCTACGCCGCCGCCAATACTGACAGCAGCCTGCTGCGCCTCCGAGACTACCTCCGCCGCTACAAAGCCGATACTGCCCTCGACAACATTGAGGTTCCCTCGATCGCTTCCACCAACGCCCCCGAATACGGCTACTTGTGGGCGCTCTTGGAAAACCACGTCCTCACCCCTGCCCAAGGGCGCAGCATCATCTACAGCATGATTCACGAAACCTTGTTCGACTTGCTCAGCCTCCACCAAGGTTCGTTTATCTTTGAAATGGGCCCCGCCCTGGCACCGCAATTGACCACCCTGGAAATTAGCTCCCTCATCGCTAAAATCGTCAAGCGCGTTCAGGAATGGAAGCAATTTCACCCCCACATTCAGTCCCCCAATCAGTGCCCCCTCCTCTCCGATTCGGCCCAGTTGCGCTCGGCCCTGCCCGCTAATGTTTTCAACACGCTCAACCGCTGGGCTGACGGCAAAACCTCTATTCGCCAGATGTCTCGCTATCTGAATCGCGATATTTTAACCGTGGCCCGGGCTATCTACCCTTACGTCCAGCAAGGGTTAGTCCAGTTGTCCTCTGCTGGCCACGAAGCCGCCACCCATTACAAGTGGGAATTGGGACAAGCACTCGCCGCTAAAGTTCCCCGCATTGTCTGCATTGACGACGAAGTAGCCGTTCGCAAGTGGGTAGAGTACATCCTCAATCAGTACGGTTACGAAGCCACTGCCATCAGCAATCCCCTCAAGGCTCTGAGTCTGGTGTTTCAGCTCAAACCCGACTTGATCCTGTGCGACATTACAATGCCGGAACTGGACGGATATGAGATTTGCGCCATGCTCCGCCGCAGCACCGCTTTTCGCCAAACTCCGATTATCATGCTCACCGGCAAAGATGGTTTTATCGATCGCGTCAAGGCTCGCATGGTTGGAGCCACTGATTACTTGACGAAGCCCTTCGGCGAAAGTGAATTATTGATGCTGATGGAAAAATATGTCGGTCCGGGATATCCGGAACATCCAGTTTCTGACGGGAGTCGGGGCGATTCCCCTCCAGGCGATCGTTTCGCTGCGCGCGGCGTCTCTCTCCCCGCTACTGAAGCCCTCGCCACAGAATTCGATTGGGACTTGTCCGAATCGTCTTCTACTCCTTCTACTCCTTTCAGTTAATTCGACCGGCGCTGGCAGCAGCAACCGTTTCTCCTTCTCCTCATGCAATAGCGGCGGTCTTTCGAGCGATCTCGCCTGTCGTTTGTCCCGCCCGTTTTTTGACAATCCTGTCTTTTTAGGCGCTCTGCTCTGTTCGCGGCTCGACATCCGCTCGACTTTTGCAGGGTTGTTTTTAAACAGGTTAGCCGCTTGCAAAAAAAGCTCGATCGCGCGATCGCTATTAGCAGTTTGCCGCTCAACACTTTCTTTAAAAATAGCCTGTCTGGCAGTCAATTCTCTCAAATATAAGGAACGGCATTCAGGAATGGAGCGCTCCGTGCGAATCTAAGGAATCCGCGCTATAGCGAAATTAAAGCCCATTAAAAATTAAAATAATTCGCTGATTTTTTGAAACTATAAAATAGCCAATCTCCGCCTAGAGAAGCTAGTCAATAATTTTGAAAAACCGAACATTTTTTCTCACAGCGCCGCTCCCACTTGGCAACGCGAAACCCATATAAACACCTAGATGGGCGTAAAAATAGCCTGAAGGAATCTACAGCAGTCAGCAATCTAGTATGCTGTCAGTTTTGAAAAGAAAACTGGGCTGCTCACAGAAAACTTGTCCCCCTTCCAGCCCCTAATCCCCCTTTTCCCGGCAACCCTCCAACTCACCCTCCACAATAATCTTGACAAAACACTAGCAGCGCTGTTAACGAGGAAAGCAACAATCTAGAAAAGCAATTGAAGAGAAGACAAAATGGAGCATCGTCACGGAGCATCGCTTGAAAAAAACGCCTTGTTGTCCCAGTCGAGCGGAATGGAAGAGCCATTTGAGCTGAATTCTTGGTAAGATACAGGCAAGATAGCTTGCTCTAGCCCATGACTCACAGGCACAAAATCAACCAAACCGATCGCTGTGTTAAGATACTTAAATTCTCACTTAAACCAATAAAAGGCGGTCGATTGCTGGCAATGCCTCAGAAGCCGCGAGTGACACGAGCGCTGGATGGCGGGAAACAGGGAAAGCCGATGGCAGCCGCCTTTAGCGGTGGCGCTCCCGACCGAGCCTTTGAAGCGCGCGCAGAGAAAATGGCCCGTCAAGGGCTGGGTGTAGTGCTCCGTAAAGGGCGTTAGAATGCCTAAAAAAGCCGCAGTTGAGGCTTCAAGGAGAGGCAAAATGCACAGAGCGTGGCTCTTTCCCGTTAATATTTTGAGCCAGCAAGCAGGTAGGAAGTTATGAGTACAGTTCTGGTTGTGGAAGACAGCGTTACGCAACGGGAGATGATCTCAAACCTCCTGAAAGGGAGTGGATTGACCGTTACCGTGGCCAGTGATGGCGTTGAAGCCTTAGAACGAATTCAGGATAATTGCCCCGATTTAGTCGTGCTGGATATCGTCATGCCCAGGATGAATGGCTATGAAGTCTGCCGCCGGCTCAAAGCCGACCCGAGAACGCAGAACGTGCCGGTGGTGATGTGTTCCTCAAAGGGAGAAGAGTTCGATCGCTACTGGGGGATGAAGCAAGGAGCCGATGCCTACATTGCCAAACCGTTTCAACCAACCGAACTGGTGGGGACAGTCAAGCAACTGCTGCGAGGGTAGGGCGTTTTTCCAGAAAGGAAAAGGGAGAATCGAGGAACCGGAGAATCTCACTTAAAGATCCCTCCTCACTTTAACCCACCTTTCTCAGATAGGAGAGAGTTCGGCGCAGCTTTCGATGTTAAGGTTTTTAACAGGAGGGAGAAGCACTGCAATGGTAGGCAATCCGGATTTTTTAACCGGTGCAGGTCTAGATCAAGCCCCTGAATTTCAGGAGCTAGAAAGCCCGGAAGGCGAATTGCACTTGCGATTTTACGTTCCTTCCGGCAACGAGTTTGCCTTGCCAGCGATAGGAATTCGGGAGGTGATTTCCCCGTCGCCGGATCGAATTACCCCTATCCCGAATGTATCTTCCTTGCTTTTGGGAACCCTAAATGTGCGCGGGCGAGTGATCTGGGTAGCCGATCTCGGTCAGTTTCTGGGAGATGCGGCTTCCTTGAATACCGACCGACCAGAGCTTCCCGTGATTGCGGTCGAAGATCAAGACACTATACTAGGATTAGCCGTTGACCGGATTGTCGGAATGGACTGGCTAGATGTGGAGCAAGTACAGATGCCAACCAACGTGCCAGATGGTATGGCACCATTTCTGCGGGGTGAGTGGTTGTTAGACGAGAAGGGCGATCGGTATCTCCGACTCCTAGATCAGGTGGCAATTCTTCGCTCGGCGCGCTGGGCAGCATAAACAATTTTAGATTTGAGATTTGAGATGGGAGATTTCAGAGGTACTCTGAAATCCTTACATCCAAAATCCAAAATCCAAAAATGGGCAGGGGGAGGCAAATGGCATCAAGTACGGACTATGCAAGGGATTACGAACGGGCCCAAGTGGCCTATATGGAGCAAAACTACGACGAGGCAGCAGTCATCGTCGTTCAGTTAGTCGAGCAATTTCCTGAAGACCCCAGCGCCCGCCTTCTGTGCGGTCACATTTACTGCGGTCTCCAGCAATACGAGGTGGCAAAAGAACAGTACGAGGCGGTGCTGAGCCTGAGCAACGATCCGGAATACGTCGAATTGGCCAATAACGGGCTAGCTTACGCCGCGCAATTGCTAGAAGCAGGCGCTTTTGTCAGCGAGGAAGTTTTTGAAGAAGACGGGGAAGCCGACCGACAAAACGGCATTCAGGGCAACGGTCTGTTTGAGGACGAAGCAGCGCCGCCTTGGCAAGAGCTGGAATCGCTCAACTCGGATGAGGATTTTGACCTAGGAGCGTTGGGGCTGGAGAGCGGGGAGAGTCCGTCTTTTGCAGCGGCGAGTTCCGATCCGTTCGCCAATCCGTTTGCGACTGCAAAAGACGCGCCGACGAGCGATCGCCCAGCAGCCACCAGCCAGCAAGCCAGCCAAAATGCAGGCAATTTGTTTCAAGATCCGTTTGCCTCGGATGAAAACCTCGATCCAGACTATCGAGAATCGAGCTGGGACGAGCAGCAGTCTTTAGATGCAGGCGCTGACTTTTTCAGCGCTGATGAAATGCCCGACTTGGAAGGGGGCACTCCGTCCTCGGCGGAGGAATTGCCGCCCATCGGGGCAGGAGATGATTTTGATGAGGTCGGGCTGTCAATGCAGCTCGATTTTGAGGAGGCGTTTTCGCCATTTGACTTGCCCGGAGCATTCGACGACCCCCAAGCAGGCAACACCGACACGGGGAAAACAGCCGCAGGCGCTTCCGCCGAGAGCGAGGCACCGACAGAACCCTTGCCGCGTGTTTCGCAGCACCCTAGGGAATCGCCTTTATCCTCCTCGAATGGGACTGACGGCGGTCGGTACGCGCCGCGATCGGGTATGAGCCGGCCCAATCGCACCGGCAGCAGCTATCCGGCAGCAGAAGATGCCACCCTGTTGATGAGAGCCGAAGACTTGGATGCTGCTGGCGGGATGAATAGCAGCGCCGACCCTTATCAAGACCTGCCCACCGAAACGGGTGCTTATGCTAGTAACGGTGATTTCCGCTCCGGGCAGACTTTTGCACCCAGCACTGACCAGAATGGTCAAAAAAGCCCGGGAAATTCTAACGGCAGTTTCGACTTTGACGCCTTCGACGATGCCTTCGGCTCTGAACCAATATTCGGGGCGCAAGAGCTGCTCGACGAAGTAAATGTCGCGCCGCCCAATGCCGCGAGGGATTCCTCTCGGGATAGCTATAGCCCTGCGGGCATGGCTGCTAAGGACGCTTCGCACAGCGGCAGCATCGATTTCTTAGATGAATTTGACGAGTTCGACAATCTCGACGACATCCCCGATTTCGACTTGTCTGACGATTCCACAGGGGCAACCAGTCCGTCGGCAGGTTTCGGATTTGGCGCGCCGAGCGGGATGCCCCGCTCCAATAAGGACTCGGGCTTCAGCGACATGACCGACGGTTCGCTGATTCGAGATGACGAAATCTTCAATTATCCCGGCACTTCCGAACAAGTTCCTACCTTCGCCCACGCCGAAGTCGGTTCGGTTGAAGCAACAGTTACTCAAGAGCAAGGCTGGCTGGCTCCGTTTGAAAATGCGCCGCTGGGGACGAAACAACTCTGGACGGCGATGATTACGGGCGCGGCAGCGGCGATCGCTGCCGCAGCAGTCAGCTACACCTCGGCGATTTATCCGATCCCGCAGCTTAAAAATGCCGCGATGGCAGCCGCAGCAGGCGCAGCCAGTTTCGCGGCTGCCTTGAGCATGGGGCAGCTCACCAGCCGCCAAATCAAGCGCGCGACGGATGACTTGCAAGGTCAGTTCGATGCTGTCTCTCAGGGCAATCTCTCCGCCCGGGCTACGGTTTACGCGGAGGATGAGTTCGGCCAGATGGCCGCGAAGTTCAACCAGATGGCGCGGGTGATTTTCACGACGACTTCTGAGGCGCAGCGCAAGGCGGAAGAACAGGAGCAGGCGAAGGAAGATTTGCAGCGGCAAGTGATTCGCCTTCTGGATGACGTGGAAGGGGCGGCTCGCGGCGACTTGACGGTACAGGCTGAGGTGACGGCTGACGTGCTCGGCGCTGTTGCTGACTCGTTTAACTTGACGATTCAAAATCTCCGCGAAATCGTTCTGCAGGTGAAGCTGGCGGCTCGGCAGGTGAATAAGGGGGCGTCGGAAAGTGAATCGTTCGCCCGCAGTTTGTCTTCGGATGCTTTGCGGCAAGCTGAGGAATTGGCGGCGACGCTTAATTCTGTTCAGGTGATGACCGATACGATTCAGCGCGTGGCGGAAAGCGCCAGAGAAGCTGAAGAAGTGGCCCGCTCAGCTTCGACGACGGCCTCGAAGGGCGGCGAAGCGGTGGAACAAACGGTGGCGGGGATTCTCCAGATCCGGGAAACGGTAGCAGAAACGACGCGAAAAGTCAAGCGCTTGGCGGAGTCGTCGCAGGAAATTTCTAAGATTGTGGCGCTGATTTCTCAGATTGCCTCCCGGACGAACTTGCTGGCTCTCAACGCCAGTATTGAGGCGGCGCGGGCGGGCGAAGCGGGACGAGGCTTCGCGATCGTCGCGGATGAGGTGCGTCAGTTGGCAGACCGTTCGGCAAAAGCGCTGAAAGAAATCGAGCAAATCGTGATGCAAATTCAGAGCGAAACTGGCTCGGTTATGACGGCGATGGAAGAGGGAACTCAGCAGGTTATTGAAGGAACTCGATTGGCTGAACAAGCTAAGCGATCGCTTCAAGAAATTATTCAGGTGTCGAATCGAATTGACGTTTTAGTGCGATCGATTACTGCTGATACTGTCGAACAAACAGAAACCTCGCGCGCTGTTGCGTCGGTTATGCAAAGCGTGGAATTGACGGCCCAAGAAACGTCTCAAGAAGCGCAGCGAGTATCGGGTGCTTTGCAAAGTTTGGTGGTCGTTGCACGCGACTTATTAACATCAGTAGAACGGTTCCGCGTTGAAACTCCAGACCGCCAATAAATTCACAAGTTTTAACTATTTAAAAAGGAGGAAATAGGAAAACTAAGATGTAGAAATTAGCGAAAATAACCCTGTAAAATAGAAAAAATCCCGGTGTTACGACCACCGGAATTTTAGCTCAACGCAACCAAGTTTTAGGAGATACGTTGACCCATGACTCATTATGTCACGGTTGCACCTGGATTTGAGGGCCTTTTGCTGGATGACGGCTGCATTATCTCGACTCTGTGCAAAAACAGCAGGGGCTATGCTAATAAAAGAATGCTCGTGGACGGCCAGTGGAAGACTTTCACTGTCCACCGTCTCGTATTGGCGCATAAATTAGGTCGCCCTATTAAACCGGGCTATTGCGCCTGTCACACTTGCGATATCCGCAATTGCATCAATCCCGACCATTTGTGGGAAGGCTCTGTTAAAGAAAATTCTCGCGATCGCTTTGACAAGGGGCGCATTAAAGATGTCCCCAACAAGTCTGCCCCCGTCCTCCGCAAGCCCCTACCCGGCTTTGAGGTCATTCCCGGACTGCGGGGGGAAGTCCAGCCAAACGGCTGCATTATTTGTACTCTAGCAAAACGGAGGGACGGTTACGCTGTAACAACCACTAAAGTCAACGGGAAAAGTAAGAGTTTATATCCCCACAGGCTTGTATTAGAACACAAGCTGGGGCGTCCGATACAACCCGGTTACGCGGCTTGCCATTCTTGCGACAATCGCGGCTGCATCAATCCCGATCACCTCTGGGAGGGAACGCTCAGTGAAAATACCCTGGATGCCGTTACGAAAGGACGGCTCGCCAGTTGCAAGCTGAGTGTGGAACAAGTAGTGGAAATTAAGCAGCGATTGGCTAGGGGGGATGCGCCAAAACATATAGCCCGCGATTTCGGGATGAGCCATCGAACGATTATCAGTATCCGCGAGGGGAGTAGCTGGGCTCACGTCCAAGTAGAAGGGTTTGAAATAATTCCCGGTCGTCCCCGCCGCAGGTTGACGTTAGACGAGGTACGAGAAATCCGAATCTATTTAGCCGAGGGCAAGAGTTATGGAGAAATTGCCGAGATTTATGGAGTTGGCAAAACAACAGTAGGACAAATCGCAAGGGGGCAAAGTTGGCGTGAATAGAAGGGTTTGAAAACCAGTGGGGGAACCGATAGTTACCCCACGGGAATTATTTTAAAAAGGTAAAAAAGAGCATGTTAACAGACCAACAAGAACGAATAAAAGCACTATTCATAGAGGAGGCAAGAGAACACCTAACAACTATCGAACAAGGGCTGCTGCAACTGCAAAGCACGATAGAAGATTCCGAACAGCGAAACGAACTCTTTCGCGCTGCCCACTCGATTAAAGGCGGGGCGGCAATGCTCGGACTCGACAGCATTCAAAGAGTTGCCCACCGCTTAGAAGATTATTTCAAAATCTTCCAAGAGTCGAGCATTGAGGTTGACCAGAATCTAGAAACGCTGCTGCTGCGGGTGTTTGATGCCCTACAAGAACTCACCGATCGCCTGCAAGAGTCCGGGCTGTCTGACGAGGTAGTCAAACCCATCATGGCCGGCATCGAACCGGTTTTTGAGGAGATTAGCGATCGCCTCAAAATGCAGGAGAGTCCTTCAAAGTTTGGGGCAGTCCCAGCCGTGGCGGCAGTTGGGGAAAAAACCAAACCTGCCTCAAGTCGCCCCAGCGAAGATCGGGAAGAAAGCGCGCTGCAACTTATTTTTCACAGCGACGTAACCGCCATGCTGCGGGAAATGCTGCAGGTGCTAAAGCAGCCGGAACAGGCATCTTCGAGAAAGCAACTGCAAGAAATTTGCCGCAAATTGATGCAAGCAGGCGAACCATTCGACCTGCGACATTGGTGCGACCTGATAGAGGTGGTACAGAAAGCGATCGCCAATCCCCAAAACACCCATTTCTCTCTCGCTTTGGCAGTCAGAGAAATAAAACAAGCCCAAGAATTAGTTCTGGCAGGAGAAGAAACAACCATTGCACCGAGCAGTCAATTAAAAAATTTACTGCCTCAAAAAAGCAGCCAAAGCGATTCGATCGCAGCCAGATCCGCTTCACACCTGCCCAGTCCCGTTACCACACCCCCCCGTATGGAGACAAAACCCAAACAACCCCAGAAAAAAGGCAACCAGCCGATCTCCGAGCAAGCTGGCGGCAGAAACGGGCAGTTGAACGCCCCCGCCGCCAGTTTTGACGACGTGACGGCAACCTCGACTTTCTCGCCCAACCAGAGAATGGACGCCAATTCCAAGCGGGCCGAACATAATGGGCCAGAAGTCGGAATCGCCGAACTGAACAGCCTAGCAGATCTATTTGAAGGAGAAGCGCCCCTGGACACAACCTGGGAAACCGAAGAAGTCCTCGATCCGCTCGATCGCGAAACTGGAACGGCGAACAACACAGGAGAAATCACAGCGGCAGAAACAGACACCAACCTCGACTTTTTGCCGAGTGATTTTTCCGATCTGCTGTTCGACGATCTGAACGGATCTTCTCCAACCCAAACCGACTCAGAACTCGACGACCTTAACAGTTTATTTGGCGGTGCTTTACCCGAGGAAGAAGAATTGGCATCCTCCTCGTCGGGCTTTAGCAACGCAGCAGGCAGCGCCGGAACAACCAATTTGTTCGAGGAAGAGAATGCTCTCCCGAACACTCAGGGCTCTCGTGCGAGTGGGTTCGTCTTAGAGGCGAGCAGCAGCGAAGACGACTTGAGTGCCTTTGCAGACGAGAGCGATCTCGACGAACTCTTTGCCGAATTGGAAGAGAAAGATGCGGAGTTAGGCAACCTCCTCGCTGCAAAAAATGCAAATAATTCGCCAAAAAGCTCTCATTCAGCAGCAGTCATTCAAGAAAATAATGGAGCCGATAATTTAGAAGCGGCGCTATTTGGCGAAGACAATGCAGAAAGCGTTCAGCCGCAAGCGGTAAGCATTAGCGCAGCAGCTCCGGAGGATCTAGCGATGCCGAAGGCAAGCGCCTCCCAGCCCAATCCCGCCGCAGCCAACGACGGGGATGAATGGGCCGGTTTATGGGCCAGCTCGGAAGAAAGCGGAGAATTAGTGTTTTCTGACAATGGCGGGGGAGGAGAGCCGGCGGAGATAGAAGAACTGGAGATCGACACGGCAGACGCTTCCTTAGACTTCGAGAACCTGTTTGACGCCGAAAGTACCGCAGACTCCGGGCACGGCAGCGCGACAAAAGACGAAACAGACGAGGAATTGAGCGACCTGCTGGCGATCGGGGAAAGCCAGCCCTCGACGCCCCAGTCAACTACCGCCCAAACTCAAGCAGACGAAGAACTGTTGGACGAACTGCTCGCCGAGCCAAGCAGCTCCTCCGGCGAAGACTTGCTCGAACTCGAAGACACCAGCAACGGAGATTTTGAAGACCTCTTTGGCTCCTCAGAGCCGGACGATCTCCAAAATGGGGCAACCCTCCCTCCCCAGAGCCGAGTCGAAACATCTTCAAACGGGTTGACAGCCACACCGTCTGGGAAGTCAGAATCAGACGAGTTCAGCGATTTGCTGGAAAACTTTTTTGATGGCGAAGCATCGGACAACCCGCAGCCAGAAACAGAAGAATCGGAACATCTGCTGGACTTTGAGGGCTCAGAACTTTTTGACCAGCTCGGCGATACCCTACCCGATACCGAAAGCTTCAACCTCTCAGAGCTGACAGCAGGTGCAGAGCCAGCAGGGGGATTAGATGAAATGTCTCTCTCGGCTGAAGCCAGTAGCGACGATCTGGAATTCCTGCTCGACGCCGCAGAAGCCGCCCAGAATCGAGAATTGTCTGACGATCTCGAAGCGCTATTCGACTCGCACGCGACTAGCGCAACGGACGCCTCTGATGGCTCAGCCAATTGGTTTGCGCCCCCAACGGGAGAGCTGGAACTGGATTTCGACTCCGACAGCCACAGAGAAAGCGGGCATGGCAGCTCGTCGGATGAATTTGCTGACTTGTTTGGCAGCGCAGAACCCAAAAGCGAAGTCAAAGACAGCTTGGAGTTTCTCGAAAGCCTGTTCGACTCCACCGAACAAGGCGAAGGCAGCAGCGAGAAAAGCGTTTCAAAAAGCCAGACGCCAGAACTAAAAGACGGCAAAAAATCATCTGACAAGTGGGCAGCTCTAGAAGCGCTGCTCGAGGAAAAGCCGGGATACGCACTCTCTGGCCAATATGCGGATGAAACCAAAATTTTTGCCGAACTCGAAGGGCTGCTCGTTCAACCGGTTGCGGGAGCCCAGTCGGTTTTGACGGCAGAACCGCCGTCAGCCGAAATACCTAGAGCGAGGTACGAAGACAGCGATTTTGACGAATTAGAAGAGCTGCTGCGCCTTTCGGAACCCGACAGGAGCGGGCCGAAAATCCGCCCGGGGTCTGTCGCCACCAGCAAGGCACGGCCAAAACCGATCGACCAAACCATGCGGGTGCCGATCAAGCAACTCGACAACCTCAGCAACTTGGTTGGGGAGTTGGTGGTCAACCGCAACAGTTTGGAACAGGATCAAGAACGGCTGCGGCAGTTCTTGGATAATTTGCTGCACCAAGTGACGCAACTGAGCGACGTGGGGCAGCGGATGCAAGACCTGTACGAGCGATCGCTGCTGGAAATCGCCTTGCTCACCAGCCGTCAAAACCGAGAGATGGGGCGTTCTTTCAGCAATCGCGAAAGCAGTCTGGCCAGTCTGGACGCCCTGGAAATGGACCGATTTACGGGCTTTCACATTTTGTCGCAGGAAATTATCGAGCTGATCGTGCGCGTGCGGGAGTCGGCATCGGATATTGAATTCCTCGTGGACGAAGCCGACCAAGTGACTCGCCAGTTGCGGCAGATTACCACCCAGTTGCAAGAAGGGCTCACTCGCGCCCGGATGGTGTCTTTTGCCCAGACGACAGACCGACTCTACCGCTCGGTGCGCGACGTGGCGGTGAAGGAAGGCAAGCAGGCGGAACTGAAGGTGGAGGGACAGGACATCCAAATCGACAAGATGATCGCCGACCAACTGTTTACGCCGCTCAATCACTTGGTGAATAACGCGATCGCCCACGGCATCGAGTCGCCAGAGGTACGCACCGCTGCTGGCAAGTCCCCTGTGGGGCGTCTGATCATTCGAGCCTTCCACCAAGGCAACCAAACGGTGATCTCGTTCTCTGATGACGGGGCGGGGATCGACCCGGAACGGGTGAAGGCTAAGGCGATCGAGAAGCGCGTGATTACCCGAGAGCAGGCGAAGAACATGTCGCGCCAAGAGGTCTACGACCTGCTGTTCGAGCCCAATTTCAGTACCAAAGACCAGGCTAGTGATATCGCCGGTCGCGGCGTGGGGCTGAATGCGGTTCTCGATAAAATTAATGAAATCCGAGGGGTGATTACCACGGATTCGACCATCGGCAAGGGCACGACTTTTACTATTCGCTTGCCGCTGATGCTGAGTATTTCTAAGGCTCTGGTGTGCATCAGCGATCGCGCCCGCATTGCCTTCCCGATGGACGGCGTAGAGGACATGCTCGACGTGCCCAAGGACCGGGTGCAAACGACGCCCGACGGGCAACTTTGCATACCGTGGAGGGATTCCGTGCTGCCGTTCCGCCACCTGCGGGACTTGCTCGGCTACAACCGCCACCTCGGACGCGGCAACGTCTACGGCAGCAATGCTGAAGATGACGTGATTTCGGTGGTGGTGCTGCGCAGTGCAGGCAATTACCTGGCCCTGCAAGTGGATCAGGTCTTGGGCGAACAGGAAATCGTGATCAAGCAGTTGGAAGGGCCGGTGCCCAAACCGATAGGCGTTGCCGGGGCAACGGTGATGGGGGACGGTCGCATTGTGGCGATCGCTGACGTGCTCGAACTCATCGACCTCGCCGCCGGTCGCCTGCGCCGCGAATCCGGCGGGGCGCTCTGGGACGAAGGCACTGCTTCTACCCCGATAGAACTGCCGCCTGAAGAACCGACTGTCCTGATCGTGGATGACTCGATTACGGTACGCGAACTGCTCTCGATGACCTTTAACAAAGCCGGCTACCGCGTCGAACAAGCTCGCGACGGGCAAGAAGCCTGGGAAAAACTCCGCTCCGGTTTGCCCTGCGATATCGTCTTCTGCGACATCGAAATGCCGAGAATGGACGGTTTGGAGTTGCTATCTCGGATGCAAAAAGATCCGCAACTCACCGATTTACCGATCGCCATGCTCACCTCGCGCGGTGCCGACCGACACCGGCAAATGGCCGTACAGTTGGGAGCCCGGGGTTATTTTACCAAGCCTTATCTGGAAGAAGCGCTTTTAGAAGCTGCCTCGCGGATGCTCAAAGGTGAGGTACTCGTAACCGCTAAAGCTGAGGCTTGAACCTCGCTCTTCTAAGGTCGCAATACACCGAGCAGGCACGGACGCATTCTTTTCTGTGCCTGCTTCTTTTTGGCTCGTGCGTGAGAAATCGCGAAGTTTATAAACCGCAAAGATGCAAAGAACGCAGAGAGAGGAACGAAGAATTTATAGGAGTGTCGCGAAGCTTTTTTATCCACTGCAGCGACTCGCGAGTTCTTTCTTGGCTATTTTCACTGTCGTTTCCGTTCGCAATTCTCTATTGCTAGCTTTTGGGTTTATTCCAACCGAATTTCTGTAAAGGAAAGTCTCGGGCAGTTATTCCACCACTCCGGGCGCAAACATTGGGCTTTTATGGAAATCTGCTGAATTCCTTTCAGCGGAACGGAAACTGCGTAAACTTGGCCCAATCTTACATAGCTTTGCTTGAGTAATTCTTCACCGACATAAATTTCCACTAACACGATATCTTCTCTGTCCGTTACTTTGTTGTTCCTGTCCAACCCGAAGGCAAAGTTTAAGTTTGAGAAGTCAGACCCTATTTGACAAACTATCTCAGCCGGTTCTTGCGCACTGTCAAGGACTTCGCCAAAGTCCGCTAGATATTTGTTAGATAGATAAGCGATTTCAGGAAAATCATCTGAGCCTATTTTTACTTTGGAATTGGCTTGTGGCGCTTGCCAAATTGTATTGGAAACTGCGGCGCTGCATTTTAGCTCTGCAACCAATAAAGGCGGTGTGATTTGAGCTGCTGCTGAATGATATGGCCAACCAAAAAACAGTGAGGTTTGAACTAAAAATAGCGGTAGATTTTTCATAACTTTCTCCCGTTTATCGGGAAGTTTGTAGATTTTATTGCCATTGTATTGACCTAAATAAAAATTGCTAGTCTGCGATAGATTTTTATTTCGTATTAAAGGATTTAAGCCGGAAATTCAGGATAAGAAGTTTGTAAATGATAGCATTGGCTGGCTATATTAACATAAAATGGACCGATGTCACAGTCTGAGAGGGAACTAAAAGACGATTGGGAAGGGGCTCGGCAATCCTGACTTGAGGCGGATGGCTGTCTGCGCCCGATCGCCCTCTCGCAGACCCGGACTGCAAAAACAATGGCCCGCCCTCGGTATGGCCCGCTAGCGCTGGTGCTGTCTTGGCCCTCGGCCTTGGTCCCTAGAATTGGCCACTAGCTCTCGACGGAGCGCTGCCAAAGTGCCGGTACTTTTACAGCGCCTATTTTATACAGGGGAAACAGACTCTTTATTCTCAAAGCTTTTTGGCTTATTAAAAAATGCAGATATAAAGCAAAAAAGTCTAAAAAAACAGCCCGAAAAAAATTTTAGAAAAAAGAGTTGACAAATTCTGGCGGCAAGTGCACAATAGATTTTGGTGAACGCAAGGGACTGTAGTTCAATTGGTTAGAGCACCGCCCTGTCACGGCGGAAGTTGCGGGTTCGAGCCCCGTCAGTCCCGTAAAATAGAAAGATGAAGAATGAAGGATGAAAGGTGAACGAAATTCGTTCATTGATCGTCAGTCAGCTTTCATCGTTCAAAATAGAGAGTTTGCTGTGACTGTGAGAGTTCGTCTTGCCCCAAGTCCGACGGGCAATTTACACATCGGTACAGCCAGAACGGCTGTCTTTAACTGGCTGTTTGCCCGTCACAACGGGGGCCAGTTCATACTGCGCATAGAAGATACAGATCTGGAGCGATCGCGCCCCGAATACACTCAGAATATCCTCGACGGGCTCACTTGGCTGGGCTTGACCTGGGACGCTGGCCCTTTTTATCAATCCCAGCGCCTCGACTTCTACAAGCAGATGATTCAAACCCTGCTAGACAAAGGGCTGGCTTATCGCTGCTATGCCAACGAGGAAGAACTGAACCAAATGCGGGAAGAGCAAAAAGCTAAAAATCAGGCTCCTCGCTACGACAACCGCCACCGCAACCTGACGCAAGAGCAGCGAGACGCCTTTGAAGCTGAAGGGCGAACGTCTGTGATTCGTTTCATCATCGATGACGAGCGAGTCATCACCTGGAATGACCAGGTACGCGGTACATTGACGTGGAAAGCCAGCGACCTCGGCGGCGATATGGTCATTGCCCGCGCCGCCCGTCCGGGCGAAATTGGCCAACCCCTCTACAACCTCGCTGTTGTGGTGGATGACATCGACATGCGCATCACGCACGTCATCCGAGGGGAAGACCACATCAGCAACACGCCCAAACAAATTTTGCTCTACGAAGCCTTCGGCGCGAGCATTCCCGAGTTTGCCCACACGCCTCTGATTCTCAACCAAGCCGGTCAAAAGCTATCGAAACGAGATGGCGTGACTTCTATTTCCGAGTTCAAGCAGTTGGGCTATACGGCAGAGGCAATGGTCAATTACATGACTTTGCTCGGTTGGTCGCCGCCAGACAACCAAGAGCGCTTTACTCTGGAAGAAGCGGCACAGAAATTTAGCTTTGAGCGGGTGAATAAGGCGGGTGCCAAGTTTGACTGGGACAAGCTCAACTGGCTGAACAGTCAATACCTGCACGAAAAGCCGGCGTCGGAGCTGACTGAGCTGCTAATTCCTTACTGGCAGGAGGCTGGGTTTAAATTTGACCCCGCCGGCGATCGCCCCTGGCTCGAACAAATTGCGGCTCTGATTGGCCCGAGTCTGGAGCGCTTGAAAGATGCAGTGGCCATGAGCCGCGTGTTTTTCGTGCCCTCGGTAGACTTGCATGAAGAAGCCGCCAAACAATTGCAGCAGGAAGGTGCTGCGGCTGTTTTGGAAGTGATTCTTGCCAAACTCACTCTCGCTCAACCGCTGACGGAAACGGCTGCTGGGGACATCATCAATCAGGTGACGAAAGAGCAAAAAGTCAAAAAAGGGCTGGTGATGCGATCGCTGCGAGCTGCCCTGACCGGTGAGGTACACGGCCCCGATCTCGTCCAGTCTTGGTCTATCCTGCACCAAAAGGGCCTCGATCGCGCCCGCTTGCAAACCATTTTAGGCAAAAATGACCCAAAGGAGGGTGACGTGGTTGAAACACCAAATTCCGAACCATCTTACAGCGCCAGCGCGGCTGAAACGCCCGCTCTAGAAACCCCAGCAGCCACCGTCTTAACGGATACCCCGGCTGCAAAAGTCAGTGCTTGGAACGAGTCGGTGGCTTCCAGCCAACCGGACAACCAAGTTCAGCAAATCGCTCAGCAAGTTCTCGACATTTTTGCGAAATTGCCCGATTACCTCGGCGGCTTTTTTAAGCAATACTCCAAGCCCCTGACGACTTTAGGGCTGATTGTGGCAATCTTGCTCTCGATCCGGGTACTTTTCGCCGTGCTGGACGTATTCAACAGTATCCCGCTGTTAGGCTCTACTTTTGAATTAGTTGGCATCGGATACGCGATTTGGTTTGTTTCCCGCTATTTACTCACGAGTTCCAGTCGCCAAGAATTAAACGAGCAGCTCAAAACTCTAAAAGAACAAGTTGCCGGTCAGGGTTCTGCTAAGTCCTAATTGCTGTAACTCAACCGGAACCTAAACCTAGGGTGGGCGTCCCCACCCTCTCCATTTAGAGGCTGATTTGAGCGGCGATCGCCTGGTTTATCGAGCTATAGCCTTGTTTATATCGCCCCCTAGGGAGCGATCGCCCCAAAAATAACTATTGAACTAACAGAAATTTGCGGGAATCGGGATGCACGGGTTAAATCAACGGCCAAAGTTCGCAAAAATCTCCGGTTTATTATCGATCTCGGCTTTCGCCCTAGCTGCGGGGGCTGTCAGCGATTTCTCTCAACTCGCGGCGCAACCCACTCCGCCCTTTCTATTTGAAAATATCACCCTCAGTCCTAACTTCAACCCCGACGCGATCGCCATTCGCGGCATCAGCGGCGGCACGATTTGGGCGAGAGAACTCGCCGCCCGCAAAGAAACAGAAACCGGCCCTTGCGTGGGTTTTGCTGACGAACAACCCGATCACGTCCTGACGCTGACTAATTTTTTTAACTACCTCAGCCTCCAAGTTGACAGCCCTGCCGACACCACTATCATTGTACGCGGTCCCGGCGGCACTTGGTGCAATGACGACGTGATAAATCAGGGCAAAAATCCCGGCATTTTCGGACAGTGGCAGGCGGGAACCTATCAAATCTGGGTTGGCTCTTTTAACAAAAACCAATATCACCCTTATCGAATCAAACTCAGCGAAGTGCAATAGAAAAGCGCGGGCTGTTGCTCTTTAAACTTTTAACTTAGCCACCATCTCAGCACGCGCCGAAACTTCCAACTTCCGAAACATCCGCTTGAGTGCCTGTTTCACTCCTTCATAACTAATCCCTATCCTCATACTAATTTCTCGATTGTTCAGCCCTTCTGCAACCAGTTCTGCAATTTCCAGTTCTCGCTTTGTCAAGCAGGCTGCACTGCAGGAAGTTGCAAGCCGTGCTGGGATTCTCAGCGTTGCCAAGCGAACTGACAAGTGAAGGCATAGAGAACTCAGACGAATTAAATCCCTGTCGCAAAAAGGCGGCATGTCGCTGCCGCGCATGAAGTAAATGCCGCCAATTAACCGCCCGTTACCCGCCAAAGGAGCAACCATACCGTGTTCAAGTGCATAGCGTTGGAAAAGGTGTTGGTACAGTCGGCTTTGTTTCCAATCTTGAGGGCTCTGCACCGATAAATTGTGAACGGGTGCGTGCTGCTGTATCATTAGCTGGCTGATTAGATCGGCATCGCGCCCCAATTCTGTATAGCGATCGCGAAAGGTATCGGGCAATCCATACAGCTCGGATTCGCTGACGTGCAACTGACTGTCCAACAAATCCAAACCCCACGCTCTGGCTCCAGCGAACCTCCCGGCACAATCCATAAAATAGGAACGCAATTCAGATTCGTTTCGAGCAGTGGCAATTTTTTCTAGAAAAATAGATAAGTTCATCAACCTGCACTCAAAACTGTACCCAAAACTGTACCCAGATGGGGACTTGTGGCTCTACGCGCTCGCGCTTATTGTTGGGCTGAAGTGATTTCCAGCTTGCCATGACTGCCGATCTCATTAGCCTGTTAATCTTAGCGCTCTGGTCAATTCCGCTCAATCACATTCCCGCCCTTGCCCGCACTGCCTATTCGGATTTGTCTTGGGGAATTGGCAATCGCGAGACGATGCCAGATGTTCCCCCGTGGGTTGGACGAGCCGATCGCGCTCAGCGCAATCACCATGATAACTTAGCTGCGATCGCGGCGGTGATTCTCATCGCACAGATTTCGGGACAAACCGATCGGGTAACGGCAATAGCTTCAATCGTTCTGGTTGTCTTTCGGGTGCTGCACAGTTTATTTTATATTTTTGGCATTCCGATCGCGCGCTCGATCGCTTATGTTGGCGCTCTAGCAGCACTGTTTGTTATTGTCTGGAGGCTTTTTACTTAAGTATTCGGGCTTGACAGAAACCCGGTTTCAAGGGAGAAACCGGGTTTCCGAGACTTCGCTAGTGTTTTGTCAGCGTTGAAAACAAGGTTCGCCTCCCCACCGAAAACTCGTTCCCCTTCCATCCCCTAATCCCCTTGCTCCCGGCACCTCTAACCCACCCGCCACAATAATCTTGACAAAACACTAGACTCGAAAAGTGAAAAAATGATACGTTACCATGAGAAAAGCTGAATGCGCCTGTCTCAAAGAAAAATTTTTCTAGTCAAAACTAACCAGCGATGCAAATTGTAAAATTTTGCAGTAAGGGGGCATTATGAATGATTCAGAACTGTCAATTCCCGAAGAAATTCTCCCGGAAGTGCTGGCACTTGCGGCGCGATTGTATTCCGAGCAAAAGCAGGGCAGGAGCGCTGAAGCACTGGCGGCAAACGGGGAAGTCGTCGCAGAGGGAGACATTCCGCCGGCATTGATTCGGCAGGCATTTCGCGAGATACAAGCGCAGCGCTTTACAGCACGAAAACGTCCTAAAAAACTGCAAGTCTGGCAAAAGAAGCTGGCGGGGATTTTGGGCTGGGCGGGAGTGGTGGCGGGATTCTGGGGGTTTGGCAGTTGGAATGCCCTCGCGTGGGGGGAGCGAGAAGTAGAAGCAGCTTGGTTGCAAGTGGAAAATCAGCTTGCCAGATCTGTTGATTTGATTCCCAAACTGGCGAATGCCGCGCCAGCACGCGCCAAAAAAGAGAAGCTGTTTGTCGATTTACTGGTACAATCCCGTCAGAGATACCTGCAAGCGCAGGGGAAATCGGAAAAAATCGAGGCGATCGCGGCTCTGTCTTTAGCAGTGATGCGATTGAATCGTTATATTAAAAATAATCCTCAAGGGCAATTCGACCCGCTATTTCTCTACCTACAGAATCAACTGGCTGAAAGAGAAAATAGCTTCTCGGAAGCGCGATCGCGCTACAATCGGGCGGTTGAAGCCTACAGCGAACAACTGCAATCATTTCCCAATAATTTGACAGCCACTTTTTTCGGATTTGAACCTCAGCCTTTGCTGCCAGAGATTAAAAAAAGCGTCAAGAATTAACTTCTTGACGCTTTAGGAATTTGAATAGATTTAAAAATCTAACTCGCTCAGACGCCGCAAGAAAGGGTCTTGAGGAAAGGAGGTTTGGCTGCGACTTTCTGGTTCTGGTTCCGGTTCTGGTGCTGACTGTGGGGCGATCGCCGGGTGAATGAGATTCCCTTCCAGCAGCTTTTGAATCGAGGAAGTCAGTTTTGCCAGTTGAGTGTCTAGGTATTCCATGCGCCTTTCCTCTGCCGCCGCTAGCCGGCTTTCCAGACGGGCAACCTGGCGCTCTAGAGCGGAGATCGCCTCGATCGCCTGCGAACCGTCGCGGGCAACAGAGAGCGGCGCAATTTGCTGCCCCTGTCTGGGGGTGGATTCTGCGGCGGTTAACCGACTCTCCAAGCTGGCTACTTGCCGCTGTAGGGAGGCGATCGCCTCTAACATTTGTCCGCTCTGTTGGGCCACCGGAACCAGAGCCGTTTCCTGCAGCTCCGCGCGACTTTGTTCTGCCGCAGCCACTCGGCTTTCTAATTCGGCAAATTTTCGATGCACCTGAGCGATGGCGTTGAGAACTTGTTCGCTTTGTTGGGCTGCCAGCAGCGCCGCCATTTCGCGCGCTTGCGTGCGGCTTTCATCTGCCGCCGCGACTCGGTTCTCCAATTGACCTACTTGGCGCTGCAGGACAGCGATCGCCTCGATGAGTTGTCCGCCTTCTCGGGCTGTCGCGATCGCAGCAATCTGCTGCCCTTCCGCGCGATTGCCGGATGCCGCCGCTGCTACCCGATTTTCCAGTACGGCCAACTTGTTCTGTACGGAAGCGATTTGCCGTTCCATCTGCGCTCCTATGGGAGTAGGGCGCACAGCTTCCGGCACGCACAACAATTGCCACAGAGCTTCTTTGCAGAGGTCGCTGAAAGTCTTGTGCGGTTGTTTCGCCAATTCAGTTTCGATAACCGCCAATAAACTTTGATCGGCAACCTCTTGCGTAAACGCCACCGATTTGTAACTATTTTTGGCCCACAGCATTATTGGGTTCAAGCGTTAGTGGACGATCGGTTCATCGCAGCAGTGACCTGCGCTTCTCCATAAATGTACTGTCCCAGCGCATTGGCTTTCCGAGAATGATCGGCCAAGTGTGCCCTGAGTTGGGCGTCTTTGAGCAGCGGTTGCAAGTCAGCCCAGAAGAATTCGCCGCCGCCGCCGGTGACAACCACATCCGTCACCCGATCCGGCAGCCACTCTACCAAGCGGTCTTTCAACTGAGTCGCAAAACTTTCGCGCAGGCTGGGCAGAAACTCGTCGAGATTGCTGGGCTTCGTCGAGCCTCGCGGGCGGTAGAATCTTTCGCCGTGCGGCTTGTGAACTGCCTCGATCAGAAACAGAGATTGCGCGTCCGCTCCATCAATTTTGGCGGCTACTTGCTCGTAAAACTGGCTCATGGCAAAGTTGATGCTCTTGGAAGCCCCGCGCGCGAACCGGAAGCGATCGACCATGAGAAAATCGGTGGTTTGGTGTCCGATGTCCACGACCGCCACTGACAGCTTGGTTAAATCTGTCATCGGGTTCTTGGTATCCTGTGCCTCGCTCCAGATCAGGCTGCCAAAACCTTCTGGCATCACCCAAACCTGATCGATTGTCACTTCCACCACTTCGCCTCGATAGCTCATCCGGTGGGGAGAGCGCAGCAGGCTGACCAGTTGTTCTTTTTCTTTCTCAAATTGCTCCTGCGACAGGAAAGGCAAGCCAAGTACGACTGACACTTCACCCTTGAGCTCGAAGTAGCCGATACAGGCGAGCACTTTCACCAGGGCGTCTTCGACTTTCGACTGACCCACTCCGAGATTGGCCCCAAAGTCGGCAGCCAGTTGGCCAACCGCGTACCCCCGACCTTGGTACTCCAGCCACATATCCATAATCGGGTCTGTGGGCCGCGATTCAAACCCGCCGCCGCGAACCTGTTCTACTGGGAGATGGGCCACATTAGCTGGGATAAACACAACCCCGCTCGGATCGCGGCTGACACAGGTTTTGGTGGATGTCCGACCCAGATCGACGCTGAGAATCTGTTTGTTTAGAGAAGAAGTCACAGTCGGTTGCTTGGTGTTTAGCGGAGTCGTGGCAGACTCTTTACTTCTCAAGGGAGTAGTCGCGGGCTGTTTGATCGTCATTTTTAACTCTTAAATCTCGCTAAGCCTCAAATTATCATGCCCCATCCCCTTATATCAGATGAGATGGCAATTCGGATCGATTTGACCGGCTCTCTCAAGCAGGTTATCGGGGGATGGGAAATCGGTTCACCTTAATTCCAGCAGTCGCTGCTGCTGTCCGGATTAGAGGGCCAGACTGCATCACGAGAAGCCTGTGGCGGTCAAGTTGACGCTTTCGGTGCCCTCAGTTCCGTAATTTTCTCGCAAAAGCGGCCCCGATCTCTGACTCTGACCATTGTTAGCTTCACTCCAATAGATCCACTGCCCCGTCACCTCCGCGTGCTGCCAGCGACTCCTTCTTTTCACTCACCTACGCTGATGCGAAAGGCTGAATGCCGATCGCGGCACGCAATACATCCGCGTTCGTTCTCCCAGAATCCTGACTCTCTTCAGGGCTGGGGGAAGAATTGCAGAGATTTTGCACGAGAGGTGGTTCGCTGCGGGAGGTCTTGGCCCTTGATGCACCCAGCGGTGGCTACTTGTCAAGTTATATAAGCACAGACTGGCTCTTTTGAAAAGCTGTCTTTCCTGTTTTTTTTCAAACCGGGTAGGTCTAAATTCAGGTGGCTTGTCGGCGCGCGGGCTTTCGGGCTATCTCTGCTATATATGACGAGCGATCGCCAAATCTATTTTAGTTGCAAAATCAATACCTGCAACAGCCGCCTTCCACCCCGCATGATCCTCGTTTCTATCCCCCGATCCGCCTGTTTGCTTTCTCGCGTTCCATTTCTGGAGCTGGATAGTTCCGCTCTTCAGACCGCTTCCAGTTCTTCAAAAAGGTTTACAAAAATTTAATTTTATCAAAAATACGCTCAATTCACGCGGATAAATCTCTGATATCTTAACAAAAACTCTATTCGAGAGATTTACACGAATTGTCTGCGATCGGCGCTATCTTAGATTCAGTTGGCTTCGCAGGAGATTTGTATGTTTGGTTTAGGATGGCCAGAAATGGGTGTTATTGTCGTGGCTGCTATTCTAGTTTTTGGCCCTAAAAAAATTCCCGAGATCGGAAGTGCGATCGGCAAAAGCTTGCGCGGCTTCAAAGAAGGCTTGCGCCAGCCAGAAGAGGAGCCGGAAAACACCGAGACAAAAGGCGAGTGAACCCCAACAAGCCCCTGAGTGCCATTGTCACGCCGCCGGTGAGGCGGCTGGCACGCAGCGCCAGCATAAAACTCGGATTTTTTCGTTCAGGCGCATCTGTACCGATCGCCTGCGTTTAATCCCGACTGTTCGCGTTTACCGTGCGAATGATCAAGTAACTGATCGAAAGGGAAAAAATGGCGATCGCTAACCCGATCAGTTCCGTCCCACTGACTTTTTCCAAATCCAAAATGATAATTTTTCGCGCCACGGCAATTAAAGACGTGACGATTACCAGCTCCACCTGAATGACGTGCTTTTTCAGATAGGCGGTGATATTTTCCAGAATCTCTAGGGCAATCAAGACATTCAAAAATAGCCCAAAAGTTTTGAATAAGGTTTTTGTAAAAGCTTCTGTAGGCGTGAGAAATAAATCGCTGGCAATGTATACCGCCAGATTGACGATCGCTTCTAGAATAACGACAACCATCGCGATCGAGAGGACTTTCGAGACAATCCCCTCCAGGTTTTCCAGCCAGTGCAGGAAGCTCTCGTCCTTGCCGGAATGTTTCAGCATCTTGAATAAATTTCTTAATGACGACATAGTAATATTACGAAAATGGGCAAAGAGGCAGCGGCAAGGCGCTGCAAAAAGCATAAAAAATGGAGAATATATGTATTCTCCACAGTCAACTATACACGATGCAGTGACCCGAGGCGCTCTGACGGGGTGCGTCGAGAGGGCGGAGCGGGCGCGCTACGTCACTCTACGTCGTCGTGGGCAAAGCGGTTGTACAGGAAGTCCAGGGCGTAGTTGCGGAGGTTGTAGTATTCGGGGTCTTCCATAATGCGGGCGCGATCGCGCGGGCGCGGAAAAGGAATCTCCATCACCTCCCCAATTTTAGCAGCCGGCCCGTTGGTCATCATCACCAACTTGTCCGCCAGAAACAAAGCTTCGTCAATATCGTGAGTAATCATCAAAACCGTCGAACGGTTGTTATTCCAAATTTTCAACAGCTCTTCCTGCAGCTCTTCTTTCGTAATCGCATCTAATGCGCCGAACGGTTCGTCCAAAATCAACACCTTCGGGCGAATTGCCAGAGCCCTCGCGATACTCACCCGCTGCTTCATCCCCCCAGAAATCTGAGTCGGTTTTTTCTCTGCCGCTTCTGTCAGACCCACCATTGCCAAATGCTTGTTGACGATATCCCTTTTTTCAGCTTCTGACTTATTGGGATGAACCGAATCGACAGCCAGGTAGATATTTTCAAAAGCCGTCAGCCACGGTAAGAGAGCGTAATTTTGAAACACCACCATGCGATCTGGCCCGGGTGCCGTAATCGGTATCCCCTGCAACGCCACCCGCCCAGTGGTTGGGGTGGCGAAACCCGACACCATATTCAGCAGCGTGGATTTGCCGCAGCCAGAGTGACCGATCACGCAAATAAATTCGCCTTGCTCGACAGTCAAGTTGACGCCATCGAGTACCGTAAAAGGGCCTTTCGGCGTTTTATAAACTTTCGTGACCTCTTCAATGACCAGAAAAGGTTCGCGTTTCTTTGTTCTTTTAGAAGCAGTTCTTTTAGAGGTGGTTGTATCGGTATAGGCGAGAGGGCTTTTGTAAGATTGCATAGTTGTCCTTGATTTTGGGTAGTTCAGTAGAAATGGGGAATGGGGAATGGGGAATGGGTAATGGGTAATGGGTAATTCTCGAAGCTGCCAGCCATTACCGATTACCCATTACCGATTACCCCGTTAAGCGACTCTCCGAGTTGGCGAGTCGATCGCCACTTCCGCAATACTGAAATCGCGCTTAATTGCCAAACTGTTGAGATAGGAGATCGGGTCGTCGGCATTAAACGTGCTGCCGTCAAAGAGCTGAATCGAGCCGCGATTGTACTTCACGTCAAGCAAGCCCAACTCGCGCGCTGCCGTGCTGAAAACACTCACCCGACACACCCGCTCCAGAATTTCCAACCAGTTGCGGGGGAAAGGAACGTCACCCCAACGAGCCATCTGAACCATGTGCCAGAGGTGTTCGGTACGGCTGGGACGATTCACCCCATCCCCAAAAAAGAGGTGGTGAGCATATTCTCGCATGGGCTGATCCAGACTGCAGGCAGCCAAATTGGGATCGCCGAGCTGGATGTAAGCCACATCGGTACTGGCGTAATCCGGCGAAGCGACGATGCGGCGAACTTCTTCCACATTGGCGGGATCGGCACAGTAGTGGCCGGCTTCGAGCAGGGCTTTCACCAAAGCGATGTGAGTGTTGGGATAGGCATTGGCCCAGTCTTCCCGAACTCCGAGGACTTTGCCCGGGTGTCCGGGCCAAATTTCCAGGTCGGTTGCGACGGTAAAGCCGACGCCCTCCATTGCGGCGCGGAGGTTCCAGGGTTCCCCGACGCAGAAGCCGTCAATACTGCCCGCTTGCAAGTCCACCACCATCTGAGCGGGCGGGAGAGTTTTCAGGGATACGTCGCGATCGGGATCGATGCCGCCGGAGGCGAGCCAGTAGCGCAGCAGCAGGTTGTGCATCGAGGAGGGGTGAACCATGCCCATCCTGTGTATTTGATCGGGAGAGCTGAGGAGGTATTTCTTGAAATCGGCGAGGGTGTAGATGCCTTGGTCTAAAAAGCGCTTGCACAGCGTAATCCCGTTGCCGTTGCGCGTCATCGTCAGGGAAGAGACGACGGGGGTGGGGCGGTTTTCATGTCCGCCCAGGGTCATCCACAGGGGCATTCCAGAGGGCATCTGGGCGGCATCCAGATAACCGCCGGCGATGCCGTCGGAGACGCCGCGCCAACTGGTTTCCCGCACGAGGTGGACTTCATCGAGCCCGTGCTTGGCGAAGAAACCTTTTTCTTTGGCAACGGCGAGGGGGGCGCAGGCGGTGAGGGGGATAAAGCCGATTTCCAGGTTGACTTTTTCCAAACCGTGACGGGCGATCGCCGCTGTTTTGCGGGCGCGCAGCTTCTTAATCCGCTTTTGCTGGTTGAGGAAGTAAATCATCTCCGATCGCAAGCTGTAGTAGCTGGGGTGGTTGACAACCTCCATGCGCTTGCGGGGGCGGGGAATGTCCACCTCTAAAATCTGGCCGATTTTCGATCCAGGGCCATTCGTCAGCATGACAATCCTGTCCGACAGCAGCACCGCCTCATCCACGTCGTGCGTCACCATCACCGCCGTGACTTCATTTTCCTCGCAGATTTCCATCAACTGCTCTTGCAGGTTGCCTCTAGTCAAAGCATCCAAAGCGCCGAACGGTTCGTCGAGCAGCAGCACCTTGGGGCGAATTGCCAGGGCGCGGGCAATACTCACCCGCTGTTTTTGACCCCCAGAGAGCATGTGGGGTTGCTTGTCTGCGTGAGGGCGCAGCCCCACCATATCAATGTGTTCCTCGACGATTTCGCTCTGCTCTTGTTTGGGCAGGTGACCGAGCACTTCTTCTATAGCCAGGGCAATATTTTCGCGAACCGTCAGCCAGGGCAAGAGAGAATAGTTTTGAAAGACGACCATTCTTTCGGGACCGGGTTCGCTGACGCGCTGCCCTTCTAGGGTGACTAATCCATCCGTCGGCAGGTCCAAACCGGCAATCATGTTGAGCAGGGTAGACTTGCCACAGCCGGAGTGGCCGATTAACGAGATAAATTCGCCTTTTTTGATTTCCAGGTCAATGCCTTGGAGGGCGATATATTCTTGACCGCCAGATAACGGAAAGACTTTTTCGAGCTGGTCAACGACAACGTAAACAGACATGGGAGTGGGTAGTGGGTAGTGGGTAATGGGTAATGGGTAATTGGGCAAAAGGGCATGGATGATGGTTTGTTTCTAAGCGCTATGCGCCATGCCCAATGACCATTTCTCTACTTTTGTTCGCCGGGAACAACTTTGGTGGAGAGGAAAGCCATCAGCCTGTCGAGAAGCAGACCGACAACTCCGACATACACGAGAGCGACAATCACGTCGCTGACTCGACCGACGTTGTAGGCGTCAAACATAAAGTAGCCAATTCCCACACCACCGGTAATCATTTCTGCTGCCACAATTGCCAGCCAAGCCAGACCAATGCCAATTCTCAACCCGGTGAAGATATAAGGGACTGCTGCAGGCAAGACAATTTTCACGAAATATTTTTGCTGCGACAGGCGCAAGACGCGGGCGACGTTTTTGTAGTCTTGGGGAATTTGCTGCACGCCCACAATGGTGTTGATGAGAATCGGCCAGAGGGCGGTAATGAAAATAACGTAAATGGCTGAGGGTTCTGATTTTTGGAAAGCCGCGAGAGCGATCGGCAGCCAAGCGAGGGGGGGAATGGTGCGGAGCAACTGGAACATGGGGTCTAATGCCCGGAAGAGAAGGGCATTTGCGCCGACGACAATGCCGGCAGCAATTCCGACTATGCCAGCTAAGCCGTAACCGAGCGCCACCCGTTGCAGGCTGGCTAAGATTTGCCATGCCAAGCCTTTTGCGGTGCCTTCGCGATCGGGATAGGCAAAGGGCCAGAAAATTTTCGTGTAACTATCTTGGATGACTTTAATAGGGCCCGGTAAGGTCGATTCTGGGCTGAGCGTGAATAACTGCCAGATTACTAGAAAAGAGATGATCGCTACCGCCGGGGGCACGAGATTTGGGGATTGTTTTTTTAGGTAGGTAATGGCATTTTCTACAAAAGAATTGCGATTGGCTTCATTGCGCCTGGTATTTGCGGTCATGGGTTGGATCTCCTGCGATCGCGCTGAGTGATTAATTGAGTTAGTTTACAAAATCTTAGACTGTAATATCGAGACTTTCAAGGAAAAAGTCTAAGCCTGTTTGCCAATTTTTAGCCCCTTCAAATAAGCCACTGGATCGTCGGGGTTGAAAGTAACGCCGTCGAAGAATGTCTCCATTCCTTTTGAGGGGCTCTTAGGAATGTCAATAGCGTCGATAGTGACTAGCCCTGACTGTTTGAGCTGGTTGAGTTCCTCAGCGGCTTGACGCCACAGAGCCTCGCCGTTGACTTCATTAACGATTTTGTTCAAATCAAGATCGGTCGGCAACATGCCCCAGCGCTGATTTTCAACTAAGAACCAGAGGTCGTGACTCTTGTAGGGATAAGAAGCGGTTCCTTTTTCCCAATAGCGCATGATGTAAGGGCTATTTTCTACAACGGGACGACCGTCGCCGTAGTCAATTTTGCCCATGAGGCGATCGATAATATCTGCTACGGGAACTTTTGCGTATTCTTCGCGCGAGAGAATCTCCGCCATTTGCTGGCGGTTTTCCATCTTGTCACACCACTGCTGGGCTTCGATGACGGCTTTGATAATTGCTTTGGCAGTTTTGGGATGCTTGTCAGCCCAATCTTTGCGGAAAGCGAGGGCTTTTTCGGGGTGGTCTTTCCAGAATTCCCCGGTAATCATCGCAGTATAGCCGACTTTTTGGTTGATAGCGCGTTTGTGCCAAGGTTCGCCGACACAGAAGCCCTGGATGTCACCTGTTTTCATATTGGAAACCAACTGCGCCCCTGGCACGATTTGAATGACCACATCGTTGTCCGGGTCGATGCCGGCTGCGGCTAACCAATAACGCAACATCAAATCGCTGTTGCCGCCTTTGAAGGTGTGAGCGAATTTCAGTGGCTTGCCGGCTGCTTTGGCTTCTTCTACTTTTGCTTTTAACCCAGAAGCGTCTAGTTTAGCCCCTGCATCTTTGAGGGTATCCGCTACAGTGATTCCCTGCCCGTCGATATTCAGCCGCATCGCCAGGGTCATGGGGATTTTTTTGCTGCCTTTGGTCACGGTTCCCAGGGCCATCAAGTAAGGGATGGGCGTGAGAACCATGCCGCCATCCAATCCGCCCCCGCTGGAGTCGAGTTCCATTTTGTCTCGAATCACAGCCCAAGACGGTTGCTTTTGCAATTTCACATCGGGCACGTTGTATTTGGCAAAAAAGCCCAACTCTTTTGCAATAATGAGAGGAGCGGCGTCGGTTTGCCCGATCAAGCCAATATTGGCGGTTTTGGTTTCCGGCATTTGATCGGCAGGGAGAGCAAGCCCCTGAGTTTGTTGAGCTGCCACTGCTTGCGCTGAAATATTGCCCGGTTCTGGCGGGTTGCCCAAACAGCCTTTCAGGAGAATAGAGCTGGCAGCCGATGCCCCTGCAGTTAGCAAAAATTTCCGTCGAGAGAATTGAGAAGAAAAATTGGTCATAAAATCTCCTTGCAGCGGCTCCTTTTTTGGGGAAGCGCCACTTTGTTTGGTTTTGTAAGGTGTACTGTACTTTTTTGACGGTTTGCCGCTTGGGACGCTGCGCTGCGGGAGCCCGGGCGATCCCGTTACGGATACCTCTGCGCCCAGTCGAGCGTGCTAGCGGAATCTGTGGCGGCAAACCGTTTCTGAATTTTGTTAAATGTAAGCTTACAGCCTTTAAGGCGGTTGTGGGTAGTTCGGCAACCTCAAATTTAAATTAAATCTTAAATTACATCTATAAGAATTTTTTGCCGTTTCAACCCCATAATCGGTGAGTCTTCTATCTCTCGAATCTTATCTATTGTAAGTATTGCGACCTAGCCTTAAGTAATTATGCTGCTTTCGGTCTGGGGGAGGGGGCAGAAATAAATGGCGATCGGGCAGTTTTCAATCTCTCGAATCCTATCTATTGTAAGTATTAGAAACTAGCGTTAAGTAATTATGCTGGTTGCGGGCTGGAAAGGGTGCGGGCGGGGGAGAGGGGGCGGAGGGAAGAAATGAATCGCGATCGCCTTGATGTATGCGATCGCCCGCGCGCGAACGCAGTCAATCGCATACATCCATATATATATAAGTTGCCCGAAAAAGCGCTTTCTGGCGATCGCTGCCGAACTTTTCGCACCGCGCATCCATTCAAAGGCTGACTCGGTAAGGCGTTCACACATTTGGCCAGTCCCGGCGACACGGCGATTAGTGCCAGCGGGATTTCTTCTCGCCCGGGCTAGTATGAGGGGGGAAGGAGCCCAAAGCTTCACATTGTGGGGCGCTGCGCGCGGCAGTAACCGGACGGCTTCAGTCAAGCTGATTGCCCCGATTATGATAACTATGTTAAATTTGATTAAGATTTAAGGGAGAAGTCGCCGTCTCAGTCTATATAAGACCCCGCCCGACCGGGCTGCGCGGGCTGCTAGGCGAGAAACAGATGGCTCCATGCCCGATCGCGGCTCTTTCACCCAGTGCCGTCTCCCAGTTTGAATACCTATCTAGAGGCCACCATCTTATGAAAACTTCCTGGAGAATAATCCTATTGTGGGCATTGCCAGCTTTAGTGATAGGGTTTTTCGTTTGGCAAGGAGTCTTTGCCTCCACAAATATTGACACGGGTCGCAACGCCGCCAGCACCCGCATGACCTACGGGCGCTTTCTGGAATACTTAGACGCCGGTCGCGTCACGAAAGTAGATTTGTTTGACGGTGGCCGGACGGCCATTGTCGAGGCAGTCGATCCGGAACTGGACAACCGAGTCCAGCGGCTGCGGGTAGATTTGCCGGCGAATGCCCCACAACTGATTGCCAGACTCCGGGAAAGCGATATCGATTTCGACACGCACCCGCTGCGGAACGACGGCGCTGTGTGGGGACTGTTGGGCAATTTAGTCTTTCCCATCCTGCTGATGGCGGGCTTGTTCTTCCTCTTCCGCCGCTCCAGCAACGTCCCTGGCGGCCCCGGTCAAGCGATGAACTTCGGCAAGTCGCGGGCTCGTTTCAGCATGGAAGCCAAAACCGGCGTGCTGTTTGACGACGTGGCGGGGATTGAAGAAGCCAAGGAAGAACTTCAGGAAGTGGTGACGTTCCTGAAAAAGCCGGAACGCTTCACGGCAGTGGGCGCTCGCATTCCCAAAGGCGTGCTGTTGGTTGGCCCTCCGGGAACCGGCAAGACCCTGCTAGCCAAAGCGATCGCCGGTGAAGCCGGGGTTCCCTTCTTCAGCATTTCCGGTTCTGAATTTGTGGAAATGTTTGTCGGCGTGGGTGCCTCGCGGGTGCGCGACTTGTTCAAAAAGGCGAAAGAAAACGCGCCCTGCATCATCTTCATCGATGAAATTGATGCCGTAGGTCGCCAGCGCGGGGCTGGAATTGGCGGCGGCAACGACGAACGCGAGCAAACTCTCAACCAGTTGCTCACGGAAATGGACGGCTTCGAGGGCAATACCGGCATCATTATCATAGCGGCGACGAACCGCCCCGACGTGCTGGATGCGGCGCTGCTGCGTCCGGGTCGTTTCGACCGGCAGGTGACGGTGGATACCCCCGATATTAAGGGCCGCTTGGAAGTTCTCAACGTCCACGCTCGCAATAAGAAACTCGCTCCGGAGGTGTCCCTGGAAGCGATCGCCCGCCGTACTCCCGGCTTCAGCGGCGCTGACTTGGCGAACTTGCTCAACGAAGCGGCGATTTTAACGGCTCGCCGCCGCAAAGACGCCATTACCATGCTCGAGATTGACGATGCCGTCGATCGCGTGGTGGCAGGGATGGAAGGCACCCCCTTGGTGGATAGCAAGAGCAAGCGGCTGATTGCTTATCACGAAATCGGACACGCGATCGTCGGCACCCTGCTCAAAGAACACGACCCCGTACAGAAAGTCACCTTGGTTCCGCGCGGGCAGGCTCGCGGTTTGACGTGGTTCATGCCGGGAGAAGACCAAAGTTTGATTTCTCGCTCTCAGTTGAAGGCTCGCATCACCGGCGCTCTGGGCGGGCGCGCGGCGGAAGAGGTAATCTTCGGAGATGCGGAAGTCACCACCGGTGCCGGCAATGACTTGCAGCAAGTGACGGGGATGGCGCGGCAAATGGTGACGCGCTTCGGGATGTCCGAACTCGGGCCGCTTTCTCTGGAAAGCCAACAGGGCGAAGTATTTTTAGGTCGCGATTTTATGGCGCGATCGGAATACTCGGAGGAAATTGCATCTCGCATCGACGTAGCCGTGCGATCGATTGTGGAAAAGTGCTACGACGACGCGAAGCGGATTATGCGGGAAAACCGGGTGGTGATCGATCGCTTGGTTGACTTGTTGATTGAAAAAGAAACCATTGACGGGGAAGAGTTCCGCCAAATCGTGGCTGAATATGCGGACGTGCCTGAAAAAGAACAGTTCGTGCCGCAGATTTAGGGAGAGCGCTCAGTGCTGAGTGCTGAGTGCTGAGTGCTGAGTAATTTAAGTGCTGAGTGCTGAGTGCTGAGTGCTGAGTGCTGAGGCAAGAAGAGTAATTGACAATTAAATGGGGATGGTGCTGAGGCATCATCCCCATTTTTAAGTGTTGGGTAGGATTATTTGGATTTTCAACCGCAGAGGACGCTGAGAGCGCAGAGAGAAGAAGAGAATATTTTAAAGCGGGAAGCTTCTAAAATTACCAATCTAAAATCGATAAGTGGGGCACGATGAAAAAGCGCATTTGGTTGGGGCTGTTGGCGGTATTGGCGATCGCTGTTTCTGTGAGCTGGGGCTGGTACGAGCGGCAGGCGCGCTCGCCTCTGCCGCAGGTGGAGGTAACGGTAAAGCGAGATAGCAGCTCGTGGGATTCGCCTTTAAAGAACGCGCTTTCTCAAGTGGGCAGCAAAGCAGCGGCAGAAGCGTCGCCGCCGATTGACGCGCCCCAAGTAGAGATAGAAAAGGTATTTGAAGATATTAAGGCGCTGAATTTCGAGCGCTATACAGAGGGCGATCGCTTGCGAACTCGGGAGTATATTTGGAATGTTCTGACAGCAGCAGGGTTTTCGCCGCAATTGCAGGAATTTGAGACAGGAATCAATGTTTGGGCGAAGCGAGACGGAACCGAACCATCTGAGGGGGCGATATTAGTTGGAGCGCACTACGATACTGTACCCGGTTCTCCGGGAGCTGACGACAATGCAACGGGTGTGGCGGGAGTTTTGGAAGTCGCTCGCCTGCTGGGGAAGCGCCAAACCGCGCGATCGCTGTGGGTGGCTTTTTTCGACGAGGAAGAGTTGGGATTGCGGGGGAGTTTGGCGTTTACTGCCGGGGAAAACCTGCCTTTGGATGAGCTGCGGGGGGCGATTATTTTGGATATGATTGGCTATGCGTGCCGCCAACCCGGGTGTCAGCAATATCCGAAGGGATTGCCGGCGAAACCGCCCAGCGATAAGGGAGATTTTCTGGCAGTGGTGGGAGATATCGAACACCGCCCGCTGTTGGATGCGTTTGAGGGAGGTAAGGCGGGCGATGGCAAGAATGTTGCCAGCAATTCGACAGCAGTGTTTACTTTACCCGTGCCGTTGAAAGGGGTATTGATACCGGATGTTTTGAGGAGCGATCACGCGCCGTTTTGGTATAAGGGGATTGGGGCGGTTTTGGTGACGGATACGGCAAATCTGCGATCGCCTCACTATCACGAACCGAGCGATACGCCAGAAACGTTAGACTGGCAGTTTTTTGCAGATTCCGTTCAGCTAGTCGTGAATGCAGCGACGGTGCTGTTGGAAAGTAAGGGGAGTTTGCAGACAGCGCCGAGCGGGAATAATTAGCTATTGATGGGGTGTTACTGGGGAGAGGGTGAAGCATTCGGTTGTGAAAATTGTCTCTGAGAGGGGTAGGTTGTCCCCCGGATGCTTCGCCCCTACAAGATTTTTGCCTGTAGGGGCAATCGCATTTTCGATCCGGACAGTTTTTTAAAAAAAGAATCCTATTTTCACAGTCAGGTTCGTGCTAAAACAGCGCAGATTTGGAGGGATCGTTCATGGTACAGACAACGACTAAAACACTCAGACTCGAAGAGTTTCTGAAATTGCCAGAAACCAAGCCAGCCAGCGAATACATCAACGTTCAAATTGTCCAAAAACCCATGCTGCAAGGAAAGCACAGCAAATTACAAGGTAAAATCGTTACTGCCATTAATGAAGTAGTGGAACCTCAGCAAATCGCCCTAGCTTTTCCTGAATTGCGGTGTACGTTTGGCGGACGTTCAATTGTTCCAGATGTGGCCGTATTTGCTTGGGATAGAATATCCCTAGATGAGAATGGAGACATTGCCAATGTTTTCGAGAGGCATCCCGACTGGACGATCGAGATTCTCTCGCCAGAGCAGAGCCTGACTAAAGTAACTGGAAATATCCTCCACTGTCTCAAACACGGCTGCCAAATAGGGTGGTTAATTGCTCCAGAGGAACGCTCCGTGTTGGTTTACCCGCAGGGGCAGCAACCTCAATTCTTTCAGGAAGCCGCAGACGCGCTGCCCGTTTCCGATATAATAGGAAAATTGCGGCTGAGGGTGGGGGATTTGTTTGGTTGGTTGAAACTGAACAGCGATCGCTGAATCTGTGGATTGACTGCAAAAAGAAAGTACGATACAGTTAGGATAAGACGAGAGCGATCGCAATATGAACGGACAATCGGCGCGCAATTCGTGGACTAATATTCTAGTGCCGCTAGCCTTAATCTTCGGTTTGTTTCTCCTGCTGAGCCTTGACGTGGGGCAAGTCGAGGAAAAACATCTGGCAGTCAATCCGTTAGAATCCTGGCTAAAACTGATAATTGGCTATTTGGCATCGGCTGCAGAGATTGCGGCTGCCGTGGTGATCGCTGTCGGCATTTTTCGCAGCATTGTTTCTTATGCAATGGCTTTAATTTCGCGTTCTTACAGAGGGCTAGACTGTATCGAATCAATTCGGCTGCAATTGGGGCGCGTCCTCACTTTGGGATTGGAATTTACCGTAGCGGCTGACATCCTCAGCACTGCCGTCGCGCCCACGCGCCAGGATATTTTAACCCTGGGTTCCATTATTTTTCTGCGAACTCTGCTGAATTACTTTTTGGAACAGGAAATCCGCCAGGGAGAGGAGCGCCGCCAAGTTCAACGAGAAGGCAGGGAATGACGCAACATGGGTTTTCTTTCTCCGCTTTTGTATAAATGAACTATAGTGGAAGATAGAGGCAATTTTTTTTTGAGAAAATGCGATATCTGGCACTGGCGTCTGATTACGACGGAACCCTGGCAGCAGACGGGCGGGTGGATGAAGCCACCTTACAAGCGATCGATCGCTTGCGAGCCTCTGGGCGGAAATTTATCCTGGTTTCGGGGCGACGACTGGAAGAGTTACTGCATGTATTCCCTCACGTCAATCGATGCGATCGCCTGGTTTTGGAAAATGGAGCCCTTTTGTATCGCCCAGACAGTCGCGAAGAAAAAGTATTGGCAGAGCGCCCGCCGGAAATTTTTATAAAAAAGTTGCAAGAGCGAGGCGTTGACAATTTGGCAGTCGGGCGAGCGATCGCTGCCACCTGGCACCCGCACGAAACAACCGTGATGGAAGTCATTCGCGAGCTGGGGCTGGAACTGCAAGTCATTTTAAATAAAGGTGCCGTCATGGTGCTGCCTTCTGGCGTGGATAAAGCATCCGGTTTGATTGCAGCGCTGGAAAATCTGGGTTTGTCGCCGCAAAATACGGTAGCGGTGGGAGATGCGGAAAACGACGGCGCTTTTATGAATATTTGCTCGGTGGCGGTGGCGGTGGCAAATGCCCTGCCCGCCCTCAAAGAAGGTGCCGACTGGGTAACGAACAACAAGCGCGGTGCTGGGGTTGTGGAGTTGATAGATAAAATTATAGCTTCTGATTTATCGGATATCCAATCCCAGAGAAAATCGCGTCCGGTGAATTAAACCGCTTCCGACACAGAGAACGCAGAGGGAAGAGGCAAGTAGGGAATAGAGGAATTTAAAAACGGAGCGGGGCGCTCGGCGCGAGAAGCTTTGGGAAAATTCAGGAAAAGATATAGCATTCGCGTCGAGATTTCTCCGTCTGCGTCGATTAGACTGCCTGCCAGTAATTCCAAGCCAGCGCGATTAAAATAGCTGCGATCGCCCCTGTCAAAGTGTTAATAATATTTACTAATTCATTCGTCAGCCATTCAAATTTATTTTGCAGCGTCGCGCCAATTACGCTCTCTAAATTCGTCGCAATAAAGGCTGCCAGCATACAAAATATCACGCCTGTTAAATTAACCATACCGACGCCCCAGCCAACGAATGCGATCGCCAAAGACGCCACCACTCCCGCGATCGTCCCCTCCAAACTAACCGCGCCTTCCGTGCCTCTGGGCACCGGCTGCAAGGTGGTAATCAGAAACGTCCGCTTGCCGTAAACTTTTCCCACTTCACTGGCGCAAGTGTCGGATAATTTGGTGCTGAAACTCGCAACATATCCCAATAAAAGGAACGGCACGAACCACTTGACAGCAGGGAAAACCAAGGGTATGATATAAGCAGATAAAGCACAAATCGTGCCGGTCAGTGCGGAACCCCAGACATTTTCTGGCCCTCTGGCACCGGAACGCTTCTCGGCAATTCCTGCTGCTTCTTTTTCAGCCATGCCGATGCGCGTCACGCCAGAGCCGACGAGAAAATAAAACATCACCACGACATAACCTTGCCAGCCCAAAGTACCCCAGAGGATGACGCCCAGCGCCCAAGCGTGTAGCAACCCGGCGGGGGTGAGTAATTTTTTGGGGGCGAAGTAGGCGACGCCGAGCAAAATCGTGTTGAGAGCGATCGCCACCAGCCAGCGATTTAAAGAAAAGAGACTATCCAACATCTGCAATAAGCCCGCAATCTTTTAGTTTTGCCAGAATATTAATAGCCTAACCTATTCCGCCTGCAAAGGCATCCTGTTTGGTAGGGGCTTTCGCCCCCGGAAAAAGCCCCTCATCTATGATGAGGATGCCGGAAGCGTTCATCCCCTACAATCGTTTGGTAAAAACAGAACAACGATACAACTATGAACAAAGTCTTATTTCATCTTGCCTTCCCTGTGACTGACATTGCCCAGACAAAAGCTTTCTATGTGGATGGTTTGGGGTGCCAAGTCGGGCGAGAAAGCCCCAGCTCAGTGATTCTCAACCTCTGCGGGCATCAAATCGTCGCCCACGTCACCCGCGAACCCCTGACACCCCAAAAAACTATTTATCCCCGACATTTTGGCTTGGTTTTTACTGAGGAAGCTGACTGGGAATCGCTGCTGGAACGGGCGCAGCAAAAGCATTTGAAATTCAGGGAGGAAGCCAAGCGCCGATTTACCGGAATGCCCGCCGAACACCGCACCTTTTTTTTAGAAGATCCGTTTTACAATTTGCTGGAGTTTAAGTATTACGCTCACTTTGAGGCGATTTTTGGCGATCGCGAATTTTCGCGGGTAGGCGATTCTGTATAATCGCCGCGCAGTGCTTAAGCTCCCGATACAGGCGCGGGCAAAGAGCGATCGCGCGATCCGTCAGTCGGCGAGCGATCGAGGGGCGATGCCAGCGCCTCGGCAACGGCATTTAGACTCTTTTTATCTGCAACCATCAAGTGGTGCATCGCCACCGGCACCTGCACGTTTTTTCCGACCGGCAATTTAGAACTGATTGCCGGGACAATCATCGCGTCAAATGGCGTCCAAATCGATGTAAAATTCAACTGTTCCAGCAGAGAAATATCTCGATTTAAATCGTTGATAAAAGCACTGTTTGGACGCATCTGAACGCAACCCGTTTTGCGCGTCGCATAAGCGGTGACGGTGCCGTGATGCGGGGCAGCAATGGTTACAAAACGCTGCACGCGATCGATTCCTCCCAACCGCTGAACGTAATAGCGGCTGACGATCGCCCCCATGCTGTAACCGACGATATCGAAGAGCTGTTGCGAGCCAAAAGTCGCGGCGGTGAAATCCGCCACTTGCTGCGCCAGCACGTCGAGCCCTGCGTCGCCATTATTCGGAATCAAATCGAGGCTGTACACTGTCCAACCCAATTGGCTCAAGTAAGCAGTCATTGCCTTGAAAATTGCGTGGGTGTCCCAGAGTCCGTGAATCAGCAGCACGGGATTGCGATCGCTTGAACTGTTCATCGCTTTGTAAAGAGATTGACTTGATACAAGCTTAAACTGGCGCGGGCAGATTCTTCCTCAGCTCTGGCGACTGAAGAAAATCGCCGCTAGGACAATCAACCCTAACAGTGCCAATGGCACCCACATATCTGCCAACTCGTACATCGCCGTTTCTCTCGGGAATCCCCTTGAATGTTTAATAATTTTTAGAGTTTAGCCGTAAAATGTAAAGCATCACTTATTTTAGAGAGAAGCATGACATCTGCCGACTGGGTTCTGTGGTTGCAAGAAAAAACAGCCCTGGGTATTTTATCAGAACCGATCTTGAACGCGATCGCGATCGCCCTAGAAGAACAAGTCATCCCTGCAAATTACCGCTTAGTGGCAGAGGATGCGCCGCCAGCAGGACTTTATATTTTAAGAGCAGGTCGCTTGGAAGGCGATCGCGCCAGTCAGCTCGGTTCCGCGTGGGGGATGAGTTTGCTCCCTGGCTCCACCGTACACCTGCAAGAGCTGCTATTCGGGCAACTGGCGCTCCGAACCATCACCAGCAAAAGCGAATGCCAACTGTGGTTTCTGCCAGCAGAGAAATTTCAGCAATTAGTCGCCCAATACCCGGAAATTCCCAAAGCCCTTTCCCCGCAGCTCGCCCAAGAACTCGTACAGCTCTCCTCCTATCTCGCTTACGAGCAAGAGCGTCAAAGCACCTTGCGCCCCTATCTCGTCACCAGAGCCAAACGCGGCGTCATCGGAAAAAGCCGCTATGCCGTGCGCTTGCGCCAGGAAATCAAAAAAGCAGCCAGCGATCGCCGTTCCGTTCTCATATTCGGAGAACCCGGACTCGAAAAAGACAACACCGCCGCCCTCATTCACTTCAGTTCCTCCAACCGCCGAGAACCGATTATTAAAATCAACTGCGGCATCGTGCAAGTGAGCGGAGCGGAACTTTTCGGACGAGTCGGCGGCAAACCGGGGCTGTTAGAATGGCTCGGCGAAGGCACCGTCATTCTCAACAACATTCAAGAACTCCCCGCCGAGTTGATGCCGAGAGTCATTCAATTGCTCGAAACCGGCACCTACACCCCCGCCAGCCGTCCCGAAGATCCGCCGCCACAGCCCCTTACAACCCGGGCGCTCGTGATTATGATTTCCGAAAAAACCCTGCCCGATATCGAGCGCCGAGTCAAGCATTTAATTAAAGTTCCGCCGCTGCGAGTTCGCAAAGCCGACATCGAAGATCAAGTAGATTATTACATCAGCCTCTACTGTCGCGCCAAAGGCATTCCCAAACCCCACCTCACCCCAGAAGCCCTGCGACGGTTGCAGTCGTATGACTTCGCCAACAATCTCAGAGAATTAGAAAATCTCGTCGAACGAGCTTTAGTTCATTGTGCGGGTTCTAAAGAACTCACGGAAGAAATTTTCTGGTCAACCCAACCCAAAAAAAAGCAATTTCGCGTCAATCTCCTAAACGCCTATCCCGCCTTGAGACGATTCCTGCGCAGTTCGTGGTGGCCGGATAAAATTAACTACGGCTTTACCTTAACTTTCTTTGCGTTTGTCGTGGCAATTTTATTATTCGGACCTCAAAATCGCGCCGAAAATTTTGCCTTAAATATGTTTTGGGCTTGGTGGTGGCCGTTAGTCTTGCTGGCCTTTCCCTTTGTCGGGCGAGTGTGGTGCGCTGTCTGTCCGTTTATGATCTACGGAGAAGTCACGCAAAAACTTTCCCTGTGGCTGTGGCCGCGTCAATTAAAGCGCTGGCCCAGGCAAGAAGCTGAAAAATGGGGCGGGTGGTTTTTATTCGGGTTATTTACTCTAATTTTCTTGTGGGAAGAACTATGGCATTTAGAAAATACTGCCTATCTTTCCGCTTGTTTGCTGCTGCTTATTACAGCGGGAGCGATGATTTTTTCTGCAATATTCGAGCGCCGATTTTGGTGCCGTTATCTCTGCCCAATTGGCGGCATGAATGGCATGTTTGCCAAATTATCCATGATAGAATTGAGGGCACAGCAGGGCACTTGTTCGGCGGAGTGCAATACCTATCACTGCTACAAAGGCGGGCCAAAAGAAGGAGAAGGATTGGAAACTGGCGGGTGCCCGGTGTATTCTCACCCGGCACAATTGGAAGATAATAAAGATTGCGTGCTGTGCATGACTTGTTTGAAAGCCTGTCCGCACCGTTCGGTTGAGTTAAATTTGCGACCGCCGGGAATTGAATTGTGGACGAGTCACGCGCCGCACGCTTACGAAGTGGCGCTGTTGCTGTTGCTGTTGGGCGGAGTATTTCTGCACCGATTGCCGGAAATCCAAGCTCGGTTGGGATTGAAGCTAGATTTGACGCAATTTTTGCCGCATTTGGGGTTATCGCTGGCGGCACTAATCGTTCCGACTGCCGTACCTTTTGTAGCTTACGGATTGATGAAGCTATTTTCGCGCTCTGTAAAACCCAGACCGTTTGTTGAGTTGGCTTACGGATATTTGCCGCTGGTACTGGGGGCAAATTTGGCTCACTATTTGCGGCTGGGTTTGGGAGAAGCGGGGCGGATTCTGCCTGTTACCTTTGCAACGTTTGGGTTGCGCGGGGAAGGGCTGCCGATAGTGGTAGCTCACCCGGCGGTGATTGAATTTTTGCAGGGGACAACACTAATTTTTTCCGCGTTGCTGGCAATAATACTCACGCAAAAAATTGCGCGGCAGTCGTTCCGGTGTCTGCTGCCGCAGCATCTCGCAACCGTTGCGATCGCAGCTTGTTTGTGGGCAATTGTCGTCTGAGCGATAAGCAGATGAGCATAAATAATTGCAGTGATAGTGATTTGTGAGAGTGCGGGATAGAAGCCCGCACCTCAAAGAAGCGGCTTCTAGCCGCACTACTTCCGTAAGGTTGTGCAATTGATTCTGCATAATTGCTTATTCCCTACCCGCAGCCCCTATCTGTAGGAATTTTGATTCTGCTAACAACTTCATGTTATCCTTGCAAGGATTACAGATTAATTGGTCAAGGAACTGCGAGAATGCCCGTACAAGACGTGCCTATGTCTGACTTGTCAGAACATCTTTACCAAATTGCCCTCGCTCACTACGCGGAAGGAGTTCGCTCGAAAGGCTACCAATTTACCACAGATTGGTTTAGTTTTAACATTCCCGTGTGGGAATATTTCTTTACCCGTTTCGCAGGGGCTCCCCACGTCAATGTCTTAGAAATCGGAAGCTGGGAGGGGCGAGCGACTTGCTGGCTCTTGGAGCGCATTCTGACTGACGAGTCAGCGAGGATTACCTGCATCGATACCTTTGAGGGCAGCCCCGAACACGTCGTGATGGGATTTGAGGACGTCTATATCAAATCCGTGGGCGATCGCTTTGATTTTAATATTGTCAAAACCGGGCACTCGCAGAAAGTCACAAAGATCGTGGGGCGATCGCAGGAGGCAATGCGCTGGATGGCGTTGAACAGCTACGATCTCATTTATATCGACGGCTCCCACGCGGCCAGCGATGTCTTGCAAGATGGCGTGCTGGCTTGGGGGCTGCTGAAAGTAGGGGGGCTGATGGTTTTTGACGATTATGCTTGGCCGGCTCCTGCCGATTACAACCACCCTAAAATGGGCGTCGATGCTTTTTTAACGGTCTTCGGCAATAAGCTGAAATTGCTGCATCAAGGCTATCAAGTTTTCATAGAAAAAACCGAGCCCTAATGCGGAAGGCGATCGCCGTTCCGGCTAGTTTGCCACTGTCGGGACAGCGATCGCGTCGTTTTTAGTGAGGGCTTTAGCCCTCCCGACAATCCCCCCTAAAAGCCTTTGCCAAAAAATTTTAAAAAAGTCTTAAACCTGTATTTAACATAAACTTTCAGATTTCCTAAATTAGGAAGGGTTAGTTTAACAGAAACTTGGGAAACTCCAGGTTCTAACCCGCAAAAGGAAACCCAAAATTATGGCCATAACCGGACAATTTGAAGTCGCAGCTACTTCTGAAAATGGAATAGACTTTACCAACACCCAAAGTTCGCAACAAGCCTATACCTTTTCTGCTTCAGGAACGTGGGTTCCCGATGTCAAAAATATCTCGCTGCAAGCCTGTACTGCTGAGGGATTGTTCAGTCTCGATCCTTACGTTCAAACAGCACTGAAAGAAGGGTGGCCGGACCTTCAAAAATACATGAAGTATCCCAACAATACCCCCTTTGCCTTAGTCGCTCAAAATCTGAAAACTGGTGCTGTAACGGATATCGGCAAAAAAGCAACGGTCGTTCTCCAGCCGGGAGAAACCCTGCGCTTCGTCCTCAATGATGTCTCTTGGGGCTACGGCGATAACAGTGGCGGCATCAAGGTTGAGTGGTCGAGCGTCAGTTTGGCTTCCAAAGTCATGCAGTTTGACGGGGATAAAGATTACGTCACCCTGCCGGCGATAAACATCAACTGGGCAGGGGGTCTAACTGTAGAAGCGTGGGTGTGGTACGACGCCTTTCAATCTTGGTCAAGAGTTATCGACTTTAGCAATGGAGCCTCGTCAGATAATATTGTTTTTGCCAATGTGCAAACAACGGCTAAGCTTTCATTGAGTATACACAAGGTTGCTTTCGGACAAGATTTTAATTCTCCCTCGGAAGTTCTAGAGTTGGGGAAATGGATGCACTTGGCTGCAACGCTCGATCCTGCCGGAAATGTCGTCCTTTATAAAAACGGTCAGCCAGTTGCAACCGGCAAGCAAATGCTGCCGAACAATGTCAATCGCACCAAAAATTATATCGGCAAAAGCAACTGGGTTAACGACAAGGATTTCAAGGGCAAGATGGCAGAAGTTCGGGTTTGGAACAAAGCCCGCACTCAAGCCGAAATCCAGGCGGATATGTCGAAGCGCCTCACCGGAAAAGAGCCCGGTTCGATCGGGTTATGGCCATTAAATGATGTCCGACTAGAAGGCTCTGCTCTGAACGTTGCAGATCTCACCGGCAATTTCCCCGGCACGGTTACAGGAGCTGTCCTGGTTGAAGATAGCAGCTTCCCCGTTCGCTAGCCCATATAGAGGGGGGTGTTTTTATTGGGGCGGCTCTTCAAGGAAATGTCCCCTGCGATAGAGGGCACGTCTAAATTTTACGGACGGCGGCTGTGGAGGCAAGCCTCCTAAAGCCCCCTACCGAGGCGCGTACAAATCAGGGGCGCTATCTAGGACATTTCTAACCGCCAGCCTTTGGCGTCGGGGTTGGAAATGTCCTATTTTCCAATGAATAAGAGCCCTTAGCACCTGCACCACAAGCTCTATAGAGAAAAATTTATAAAGAAAAGATGAAATTCTTTATGGGCGGGAAATTTTATGCTTGAATAACAAACGAGTTGACGAGAGAGCATCAAGCATCGCCTTTTAGTTTTGTATAGATCCCTTGCGGGGCTTTTCGCCAAAGCGATTATATATTTTGGGGATCGCCCGACGGGATATAGGCGGGAAGGCACTCCCGCTCAAACAAGTGAGAGGTTCGCCGCTTCAACTCCACAAACCCTAACAGGAAAACACAATTATGGCGTTAACGCAGTTTGAAGTTCCGGGTATTTCCGAGGCAGGTATTGAGTTTACCAATACCAACAGTTCGACAGTGGCTTATACATTTTCTGCATCGGGGACGTGGACGCCCGACAAAAATAATCCTGCCCTGGCAGAATGTACGGCTGAAGGGTTTCCCAGTCTCAACCCTTATGTGCAGACTTGGCTGAAAGCAAACTGGCCGGATTTTGAGAAGCAGATGAAGTATGTCGGTCAAACGCCTTATTCTTTAGTAGCCAAGAACCTGACAACTCGCGCTGTTACTGAAATCGGTAAAAAAGCCACCATTGTTCTCAAGCCCGATGAAACTTTAAGCTTCTCGCTTAATAATGTGCCTTGGGGCTATTCCAGCAGCACCGGCACAATCAAAGTGGAAGCGTCAGCTATCAGTCTAGTTCCGAAAGTCCTCCAGTTTGACGGGAATGGCGATTATGTCGATATCCCGCCAGAGAGCCTTCCGACGGGGAATGAAATTACCATCAGTTTCTGGGCAAAGGGAGCAAATGAGCTTCCTAAAGACACGTCTGTACTCCATGCTGACTCGTCTGGTTACGTGTTAAACATCCACTTCCCCTGGAGTAATGGGTACATATACTTCGATTGCGGTCAAGGCGGCAGTGCATGGGATCGCATTGAAAAATTAGCTGAAGCCATTGACTACAAAAACCAATGGATTCACTGGGCGTTTACTAAGAATGCCGTGACGGGAGAAATGAAAGTCTACCTGAATGGTCAACTTTGGCACAGCGGCACCGGCAAGACCAAGACTATAGCGAAACCCGCCAAATTCCGCATAGGATGCCAAACTAGCAACCAGAACTACTATCACGGCGCGCTGGCAGAATTAGCGTTTTGGAACAAAGTCCGCACTCAGCGAGAAATTCAGGTTGGCATGTTCAAACGTCTGACCGGAAAAGAGCCCAATTTGGTGAGCTATTGGCCTTTAAATGAATTCCGCGTGGAAGGAACAACTGCGAAAGTGACCGACCTGGTAAACCAGCTTCAAGGTGTTATTACTGGGGTTGTCCTTGCTGAAGATCCTACCTTCCCGATTGACTGAGGGCGAGAACTATTTCTCTAGGGGGTAAGTCAGCGAAAGTAAATAAACATAACGCGCCCCCATCAGAAACCCGGTTTCTTCAAGAAACCGGGTTTCTAGACGTCACAGCAGTTCGCTTTTCAAATAGAACCGCTATAAATCCATCCGCTAGCTGAAAGAATTTCTCCATTCACAGACAGATTGGCTTTCCAGCGCCGTGTCGCTTTTGCACGCTCTTACAGAATGGCGATTGCTACACCACCGCCTCGAAAATATAGGCAGCCCCGGCATCTGGGAAACCTGCGGCATCGCAGCAATACGCCCCGACAATGGTTTGATTGCCGCTGATGGCGACTGACCAGCCAAAGCGATCGTCGCGCCCCACGTCCGCCGGTTGCAGTTTGTGTTTTTGCACCCACTTGTCATCTGTTAATTGGAATACATAGGCGGCTCCGGTATCTGGAAGACCGGAGGCATCTGCATCGTGTGCCCCGACGATCGCCCAGTTGCCACTGATGGCTACCGACTGGCCGAAGTAGTCGTTGGCTGCCAAATCA
>CAYOOD010000002.1:0-145671 GCA_964405435.1 uncultured bacterium | reverse complement strand
TCCTGATGTTTTTCTCTAATAGTATAATACTATCTTAGCCAACTTAGTATTACTCTGGAATTAGACAAACCCAAAAAAGTGTGGGTGGCTGTTATAAGCGCCTCCCTACCATCTATGGCTTCTGCAAAAAAGACGTTTGCTATCGTTATGAATGCACCGTCTGTGGAAGAAGCTACAGAAATTGATTACCTGATGACCAATGCACCGTCAACAGTGGCGACAGCCGCTTGGTTTGTCAAGACTTATTCTCAGCGCAATTGGGTGGAAGTTTTCTATCGGGAAATTAAGGGGTGGTTGGGGTGGCGAGAATACCAGGTTCGGGACGCTCGAAGCCTGATGCGCCATTTTATATTAGTCTTTTGTGCTTATACTTTTATTCTCTGGCACAAATTGACTGGTGGCCTCCGACGACGATGGGCTACTCACAGCTTGAACACCTTTACTGAAGTTTTAGAAGCCTGGAGGACTGCGGTTTCTTTCAGGTTTGTTCGCTGGCTGACGGAGAACCTTGACGTTTTTGCCGCCTACAAAGCCTCTTTTGGCTTAGTCTGGGCTTGATTTTTGTTTAAGTCCCGTTATACTTGAACAATTTCTGCTATCTGGTGCGGGCGCTGCCATAGAAATTGTTGGTTTTTATATTGTTGCCGAACTATAGCAGTGCCGTTTTGACATTTAGAAAAATTTCACAAGTGGCGCTTTGTCTGGTATATTAACACCGGTCTGTCTATGCCTTTAAAACGGTACTCTCCCATGACTTCAAAGCCAGCAGGTGATTTTAGCAAAGCATAGGTGGTTTCGCTGAGGACGCATTCGCCGGGTGGGCAAATCCCTTCCATACGGGAAGCGAGATTGACCGTTGCACCTAGAACGGTATAATCCACCCGTTGAGAGCTGCCGACATCGCCAACCACGACTTTGCCGCTGTTGATAGCAATCCGCAATTGCAGCGGTTCGCTCAAGATGCCCTCGGCGTTGAGTCTTTCCAGGCGATCGAGCATTCCTTTGGCTGCTGCTACGGCGCGCTCGGCATGATCGATTTGGCGTTCAGGAGCGCCAAAAAATGCCATAATACAATCCCCAATAAATTTATCTAGAGTTCCGCCAAAAGCAAAAACTTCTTTCAACATTTCCTCGAAAAAATCATTGAGCAAATTAGCAACCTGCGCAGGGCTGAGCCGTTCCGAAAGAGCTGTAAAACCTACGATATCTGCAAATAATATGCTAATATCCTCCTCAGTAGGAGGTAATCTGCCGCCTTGCAGGGTTCCGGCTGCTATTAACTGCTGTACGACGGCGGGAGAGTGATAGCGCTCGAGTTGTTGCCGAATGGTTTCTTCGCTTCTGAGTTTGCGGGTGAGCAGCCATCGCTGCACGCTAGAAGCGACCAGATTTGCTAGGGCTGAAAAAAAGCTGAGGTCTTCCTCTCCTTCGTGAGCCCAATCCCTGCGCCCCAGATGGGCGTCAGCATAAAGAACGCCGACGACTTTATTTTCATCCCAGAGGGGAACCGCCATTGCGCTGCGAATGCCTTTGAATAGAATGCTTTGTTCGCCGTCAAACCGCTCGTCGCTCTGGGCGTCTGCAGTGTGGATGGCTACTTTTTCTGAGAAGACTTTTTGACAGATGGTGCGGCTGATCCAATTTCCATGCGCTGCTAAATGCTGTTGCTCCGTTATATCTCTCGCGGCTGAATTCAGCAATTCGAGTTTTCCTGTTCCGCTGACATCGATTAATAAAGCCAAGCGATCGACGCTTTTGATTTCGCGGAAAACGACTTTTTGCACTTGCGAGAAAATTGCTTCTATGGATTCAGCAGAATTAAGCCCTTTGGCGATATCTACTAAGTCTTTGAGTCGGGCGATCGCTTTTTCTTTGTTGCTGAGAACGTCTCCCGGCGCGTCGGCTTGTATCCACCGCTGTTGCAAGTCTTTGGCATTGCGCAAGATGGTCATTCCGGGACCGAGGGTCGTCGCATGGGGCGTCGCTGTGGGTTGTGGGGTTGTCGTCGGTTGAGGGCTGTAATCCAGAGGGGGCTTGATTTGCGGGCGCGCGGAGATGGGGGGCTTGGTTTGCGGGCGATCCGTGAAAAGAACATTTATAGAAACATTTCCCAGCCGAACCACATCTCCGTGATTCACTTTTTGAGGGGAGGCGACAAAGCTTTCGTTCAAGAGCGTACCGTTTTTGCTCCCCATATCTTCAACAGTCCATCCCCCTGATGGGGTTTTGACAAAGCGGGCGTGTGTTCTGGAAATCGATCCATAAGGCAGGTGTAAATCGCACTCCGGCGATCGCCCCATTTTGAATTCATCCCTCTCCACGATCACCGTTTTTTCAATATTTCCCTCAATTTGTACGCGCAGTTTGAGTTCAGCCATGACTCCCATTCCTGTGTGAAGCAAAACCAGCAAGGCGTGCAAGAACGACTGGAGCCTGCTAAGGGTAAAGTTCCCTTGCTTCCGCTAGGGCGTTCTGCCGGCGATTCCTGCGACTATATTAACCTTGACGAAAAGGCTTCCGTTGATGACAGCCTCTATCGAGACTAGCGGCCACTTGCCAGCGATGTCCGGTAGTTCCTTTGGGCCCTTAATAATTCCAGCCCATTTGACAATCTCCTGGTTCCAACCAAGACTCCGTTTATATACTTTTTGAAAAAACCTTTGTTAATCCCTGTAAAGGTTCATTTTAATTAAAGTAATTAAACGGATTTAGAGTTATTTTTCTAGTTTCTTACAACCAAGGAAAAGTACGCAGCCGCTTTCTGAAGCGGGAAAAAGCCGTTGGGGCTCTCAGTATAGTTCTGAATTCCACGGTCTGGCGGTAGTTCTATCTCAAAAAACTGATGTAAAATCCCAAAAAAGCCATTTTTTTACTCTGTTATTGCGGTTAACGTGCGAGACTTGGCTGGAGCGGTTGCCTGCGAGAAAGTGTCGCATATCTTCAGGTGAAAAAGTAGCCCCCAAGCTAAAATCTAAAGTGCAAAATTATAGGGCTTCTCGGGCGATTTGGGGTTTGTACTGGGCTGGAGCGAGTTCAAAGGCTGTTTGAAAGAGAAGTTGGGCTTCGCGGTTTCTGCCCAGAGTTTTGAGAACGATCGCCTTGCCAAAGACAGGTCGGAAGTCAGCGGGATTGTACGCGATCGCTTGTTCGTAAACGGCGATCGCTTCTTCGTAGCGCTTCTGCTGGGCGTAAACTTGTCCCAAAATTACTTGCACGGCTAGGACGTCGATGCGGTTGGGCTGAATCCGATTGGCATCTCGCGCGGTTTTCAGGGTGTCTTTGAGCAATTCAATGGCGATTTCCGGGCGATTGCCCTGCACGAGCAGGCTGACTAGCCTTTGCAAGGCGACGAGATGCCCCGGTTGCATGTCGAGAATGCGGCGATAACTTAAAACCGCTCCCTGGCGATCGCCGATTTTCTCCTGGGTGTCGGCGAGCAAAAGGGCGTAATACGTTTCAGAGGGATTGATTTGTAGCAGTTTTTCTAAAGGAGCGATCGCTCCTTTCTCGTCTCCAAGTTGCAGCAGCACGAGCGCCAGTCCCCGCAGCGCTGCCCGATCTTCTGGAAAGTTTTGCAAAATGAGTTCGTATTCTCGCGCCTGCATTTGCAGCCGCCCTTTTATTAATGGCGGCAGATCGGACGATTTCTGAGCGATTAATTCTCTCGTTGCGGGCGGGTGCGGGAGAGAAACTGGCTGAGTGGGCTGTAAGGCCAAAATCAGGGGACTTTGGGCCAATCCTGACATGAGAATTGCTGTGCCAATTCTGAGCATAGTTTTTTCAGAGAGAATTCTTTTGCTAACCTCAATCTTAACAGGGATTTCGTCTAATTTATTTGCGTAACGTCAGAGGAGCAACTCCTGAAACTGGCTTGTATTTTTCCTCCACAACGCGCTGATAAAAACTCTCCATTTCTTTGACACAAATCCGGTCGTCGTAGAGAGAAAAATGGCGCTTTTTCATTCGCTGTACGAGGCTTTTTCGCCACTTTATATCTCGGCCCAATCTGACCGCTATTTCTATATATTCTGCTTCATTTTCCGCAATTGTTTCGGTTACGCCTAGCATTTGCAAAATTCCGTAGGAGTGTCTCCCGCGCATGAACTCTCCCGGACAGGTGACAATCGGGAGATTGCAGGCGATCGCTTCTAACGTCGTGTGTCCCCCCGACCAGCCAATTGTATCGAGAAAGATATCCGATTGTAAATTTACATCCCAATATATTTTCTGAGTTTGATAGGGCAGAATTACCCAATAATCCTCACTATTCAGCCCGACTTTGGCAAAAGCCCGCTGCCAGCGCTGCACGAGTTGCTTTGTAATTTCAGTCGGGCGCGCTAGGTGGACAAATTGAGCTTGAGGAACCCGCAGCGCAATTTCAGCAAAAATATAGTCATGCTGCGGCAGATACTTGTAGGGAGCTTGACAGGATAAATACACAATGGCATCCTCCCGGATCTGAAAATCCGAACGAGTTTTCGCAGATTTCTCGATCGCCGGTTTGGGATAGGAGATCCCAATATTCGGCAAGCGCACCAATTGCTCGGAGTAGTGTTCTTGCGCGTTTTCGGGCTCCATTAAATCGCTGGAGAGAAAATAATCGACAGTCGGCAACCCTGATGTGATTGGATGGCACCAAGTCGTACATTGAACTGGAGCCAGACGCAGCGCTGCAATTTGTGTCATTAGCGGATTCATGCCGAGGTCTAAAAATACCAAGACGTGCAGGCGATCGATCGAGACTTGCTGGCAAATTTTTTCCAGCTCGTCAGTTTGGTAAAATTTATCGCTATATTGATGGAATTCTTGAGTAAATTGATCGGGCTGTCTGCGACTGGTATAATACGAGTAAATTTCAAATTTTTGCCTGTCGCAACTCCGCAGCCAACCCAGAGAAAGCCTAGCTACTGTATGGCTCCTCATGCAGTCGGAAATATAGCCAACTCGTATTTTTTTATCAGGGTTGAGGGGCGGTCGCGATCGCGCTTCTACCCATTCAGGATAGTTCGCCGCCATAATCTGATGAACGAATTGCCCGTACTGTTTCTGCAACTCTAAATCATTACAGCCTTGATACTGAAGATAGAAATTTGTATGGCGGCTTATTCCTATCAAGGCATTTTTCCTGGCTTCGGGAGTGTCTAGGGTGGTTTGCTGAATGATTGCCTCTAGCCCTTGGGAAAAACGCCGCCGATAAAAATCAATTTCTTCGGGACTTTCGTACAAAGCTGGAAGGGTCAGGTACTTAGCAAACTTTAATGAGAGGTCGTCCGGTATCAACAGGCAAGCATCGCTGGCTACCTGAATCGCCTCTCGAACTTGCCCTAATTCTTGCAAGACGAACCCTAAGCGATTGTATATTATGGCTGATGTGGGATAGATTCTGATCGCCTCTCGATAAACTTTTATAGCTTCTTCCTCTCGGTTCAGGCAAATATAACAGTAAGCCAAACCCAGGTAAAATTCTACATCTCCTGTTTCAGTTTCTAGAAAGTTTTCGTATTCCTTAATGGCTTTTTCATACTCGCCTCGAAAATAAAAAGCATTTCCAAAACAGAGATAGGCTTGCGATGGATTATTATTAGATTCTCGCGCGACACCTAGGTTGTAAAGGATATCGGGGTTATTCGGGCTAAATTTGAGGGCGGTTTCGTAGGCGGAGATCGCCTCATTGATAGCTCCTTTCTCCATCAAAAGATTTCCCCAGTTCAGATAACTGCCATACTGCTCTGGATTAGCCGCTATACAGGCGCGATAAACGGCTTCTGCCTGCTCCAGTTCTCCGACAGACAGCAGGAGATTTCCTAAATTATTGTAAGCCTCACTCAAAGAAGAGTCTAGGGCGATCGCTTCTTGATAAGCCCGCATCGCTTGCGGAATTTCTCCCAATTTCTCCAGCACTAATCCCAAACTATAATGCTGCTGGGCTCCGGCGGGCACAATCTCTAGGGATTTTAGCAGTATCTCCAGCGCCTCTGGATACCGCTCCAGCACATAATATAGCTTGGCCAATCGCAGCCAAGCCGACGAGTGCCTCTTTTCCCACTGCAACACTTCTCGATATTTTTCTTCTGCCTTTTGCAAGTCTTTCCTCACCTGCGACAGGAATTCTGGGCTGTACGTCATCCCGGCTGCTATCGAGGCGGCTAGGTTTTCCGATACGTCTAGGGAAACTGCTTCCTGATAAAGGCTTTCTACTTTTTCTTGCCTCTCCCGTGCTGACAGCTCGGCAATTGCTTCTATTAATTCTTGCTGGCGCTCTCTTTCTTCCGCCACTCCTTGGCTGTGCGTGTCTCCCCCCCACTCGATAACTAGCATGTCGGGAATTTCTGCCACTAATTTCGCTTCTGGGCTGACGGCTAGAAAGTCCCAAGTTGCCTGTCGCACGGCTGCCCACTCCCCAAAGCTTGTTAGAATTAAGGCTCTGTCGGCTAGGAAGGGCTTGACTAGCAACATTCCCATTAATTGCGAGCGGTAGTCGTGGGCTCCGTCGTAATAGTACACCCCGATTTTATCGCTGCTTTCTAGTTCTTTTAGTTCCGCAAAAAATTCTTCAAAATCTTGCTGGCACAAGTAAACTTGTTCTTCGACGTTAAATTTGGCCAGATTTTCCGTTAATTTTTCTAAGCTGTCTCCCCAAGTGTCAAATTCTGAGAAGTTATCGACAGCATAAGCCATTTTATCGGGGTTGTCTCGCAGGGCAGCGATTAAACTCGCTCCTTGCCAGCAGCCGATTTCGCAGTAGACTTCTCCGGCTTCCATGCAGGAGACTGCTAGGGAGAGTACCTGCACGATCTTTTCCGTGCTCGTGCTTTGTACGGCACCGAGCACTTCCTGAAATTCTTTTGATTTTGGCGTTACTCCTGGTGTTCCCCAGGTTTCGTACAACTGCGGCAATTGTTCTAGAAATTTTTGATAGTCCACTCGTTAAGGCTCCTCGATCGCTGAAATGGCACGCAGCCAATTGTCCCTGCCTTTATTTTGCCAGTTGTTCCCAAACCGTGAAATGCAAACTCCCTGAAACTTGCTGGCTTGGTGAAGCAGCCGTGCAACCTTTATTCTATTTATTTGCACGGCGTGCCAGCAAGTATTATTCGCCGGCTTCAATTTGCCGCACGGCGGTGAGGGCGGAATAGCTGACACCGGCAGTGCCTTCGCCGGGATGGGTGGAGTCGCCGACGAGCCACAGGTGCGGTACTGGGGTGCGAGTGGCGAAGCCAAAGGGGCCAAAAGTTGGCACGCGCTGTCCGATGCCGCCGACGATGCCGCGATCGCGCCCGGTGAAACGCTCGAAGGTGCGGGGGGTGGCGGCTTCTTTGTAAACGATCGCGTCGGGGGTGAGGTGGAAGTATTGGCTCAGACGGGCGATCGCTTCTTCTGTATAGCGCTGTTTGAGCGCTTCGTAATCCGCTGTATTCCACCAAATCCGGGTGTCGGTGAACGACGAGGCGGTAATCGTCGCCATTCCTTCTGGGGCTCGTCCGTCTCCCGGATGGCTCACCGAGACAAATAAGGAGTTATTCTCGCCGATTTCTCCGTCGTAGTCGTAGAGAAACTGGAGGTGGGGAGGGCATTCAGGGGGTATGGCTTCTTGTTTTACGCCTAAATACACGACGAAAGCGCCGGATGCGGGCGGCAGTTTGTCGGTGCGATAGCGGTAGCCGGCGGGGGCTCTGTCACCCAACAGCTTGACTAAGTTCTGCACCGGCACGTTAGCAACGACGAGATCGGCTTCCTCCGTCCAAACTTCGCCGGTTTTTTGATTTTCTACAACAACGGCGGTGGCTTTGCCGTTTGTAACGCGGATTTGCTTGACGGTGTGGCGCATGAGCAAACTGCCGCCGTGTTTTTCCAGGGCTTCGACGAGGCGATCGCTGAGTACCTGCATACTGCCTTTGAGGTGATAGAGCCCCTGCGGCGCTTGGGAAACGCCCAGCGCCGTTGCCGCGTACAGGAGCGCTGTCTCCTCGGCATCGACTTGAGAATAGAGCTTCAACTGCAAATCTAGAAAGGTTCTCAGGCGCAGGTTGTCACCCAGCCCGCACAAGCGCAAGGCATCCCCGACAGTCAGCAACGTGAAGGGCACGGTAATCAAGGTATCGGGGCGCACGGCTTTGGTGAGCTGCCACAAGTCCCAGAGATTGCGGGGGGGCAAGACGGGATCGCGCCCTTGAAATTCCCAGCTCGCGCGGAATAGGGTGGCGAACAACTGCCAGAGGGGTTCGCTGCCGGGAAACTGCCGCTCGCGCTCGGCTTTCCACTTTTGCGGATCGCGCCAGACGTTAATCGGAGCGGTTTCTCCCGGCAGAAATACCGCACAGGCTGGATCGCAGGGCGTTGCGGCTGGGGGTTCTACTTCTAATTCTGTGAAAATGCGGTGGTGAATGCCGCCCGGTTCCAGACCGGCAACCTGTGTGGCACCGACGTCAAAGGTGAAACCTCGGCGTTTGAAGGTGGACGCACAGCCTCCCGGCACGATCGCTTGGTCTAAGACTAGCACGCGGTATCCCCGCTTGGCCAACAAGGCCCCTGCTGTCAGACCGCCGATTCCGGCTCCGATGACGACTGCGCGGGCTTTGTTCCGACTGCCACGACTGCTTGACATGACGTTCTTAATCTTTTGTAATATTCCTTATCATACGTTTACAATTTTGCCGGATCAAGGGACTGAGATGAATTTATATTTTATATTTAAGAATTTTTTGCGAACCAGTACAGTTAAATAAAAGCTTTCAGAACCAAGCTAACATGCAAGTTAAGTGCAAATATGGGCGATCGGGGGGGCTGGCGCGATTTGAAGCACGCGATCGCTCTCTCTAGCGCCGCCGCCCGATCGAAACGCTTCACGCACCTGTCAGTAAAATTGCGGTTGTTGGGATTAGCGACCCTCGATCGCTTGCGCTTCACGGGCGCGATGTGGTATGCGCAAAGCGCATCAAATGTTCATAAAAGTAATGCAGCTTGCAGACAGCGCGAGTAAATAATTATTAAGATGAGAGTAGGAATCACTCAGTCAGAAAAGTTCAGACCTCACACTCGCCAAATCCATACATGACTTCAAGCCTACTCGAGCTTTCTGTTGCCCCTCGTCTCAACGCCCCCACGCTTCATCACCTGCCAAATGGGCTGACAATTATAGCAGAACAGATACCCGTTGAAGCTGTTAACCTGAGTTTGTGGGTGAACGTCGGCTCAGCCGTCGAATCAGATGCCATTAACGGCATGGCCCATTTTTTGGAACACATGGTCTTTAAGGGAACAGAGAAACTGCAAAGCGGTGAATTTGAGCGCCGGATTGAGGAGCAGGGCGCAGTCACCAATGCCGCAACCAGCCAAGATTACACGCACTACTACATCACCGCCGCACCCCGGGATTTTGCGCACCTAGCACCGCTGCAAATCGATGTGGCGCTCAATGCCTGCATTCCCGATGATGCTTTCGAGCGCGAGCGCTTAGTGGTTCTGGAAGAAATTCGCCGTTCGGAAGACAATCCCCGCCGCCGGACTTATTACCGAGCAATGGAGACGGCGTTTGACGTACTGCCCTATCGACGACCGGTACTCGGTCCCGCTTCAGTCATTGAACAACTGACGCCGCAACAGATGCGAGATTTTCACGCCCGCTATTATCAGCCTAAATCTATAACAGCCGTGGCGGTGGGGAACCTGCCAGTAGAGAGATTAATTGAAATTGTGGCGGAAGGATTTTCAGAAGCCCGATCGCATCAAAAGTCAACCGCGATCCCTCGGGAGTCAGAAAAAATTCAGGCGATCGCCGCAAAGGGAGGCGGGAGCCAGCCAGACATCAGCCATTTTGCAGAAGAACCGCCTTTCAAAGAAATGGTTTATCGGGAGTATGTAGACGAAACCTTGCAGCAGGCGCGTTTGGTGATGGTGTGGCGGGTGCCGGGGATGGCGAGGCTGCGAGAAACCTATGCCTTAGATGTATTGGCATCAATTTTGGGACACGGGCGCACGTCGCGGCTGGTTCAGGATTTGCGAGAACATCGGGGATTGGTTTCGCAGATTTCGGCAAGTAACATGACGCACCGGCTGCAAGGGACGTTTTATATTTCGGCGCAACTGCCGGAAGAAAATTTGCTCTCAGCTCGAGAGGCGATCGCCGAGCACGTCCGCAGGTTACAAGAAGAATTGGTGAGCGAGTCAGAGATTGCCCGCGTCAGTACCCAAGTAGCGAATCGGTTTATTTTTGGCAACGAAACGCCGAGCGATCGCGCCGGATTGTACGGCTATTATCAATCAATGATGGGAGATTTGGCACCAGCGCTCAACTATCCCGCCCTGATTCAAGCCCTCGACGCCGACGACTTGAGAAAAGCCGCACGGCAATATCTGTCCCCAGATGCTTTCGGCGCGGTGGTTATGCGACCGAAAGCGAAGGAATAGGTAATGGGGAATTGGGAATTGGTAATGGGGAATGGGTAATGGGGAATTGGTAATAGGTAATGGCTTGCATTGTTTTTTCCCATCACCCATGCCCCATGCCCTATGCCCTATGCGTCATTCACGGATTTACCTGCCAAATTTTGATGGTGTTGTCATTGCTGCCGGAGGCGATCGTCTGCCCGTCGGGGCTGAAGGCGATACCGAAGACGCTTTTCTTATGTCCCTGGAGAGTACGCAGCAATCTGCCGGTTTTGAAATTCCACAGCTTGATCGTAGTGTCGTCGCTGGCAGTGGCGAGGATGCTGCCATTCGGACTCAGGGCGATCGCGTTGACGGCGAAGTCGTGCCCCCGGAGGGTACTCAGCAATCTGCCATTGCTGACATTCCAAATCTTGACCGTTTTGTCGTAACTGCCGCTGGCCAATTCTCGGCCATTAGCGCTGAAAACCAGGGAACTGATCCAGTCTCCATGCCCGGTTAAAGTATCCAGCAGCTTTCCACTGGCCACGTCCCACAGTTTGACTGCGCGATCGAGACTGCCGCTAGCGAGGGTTTTGCCGTCGGGGCTGAAGGCAACGGCATTCACCCCATCTGCATGTCCGGTAAAGCTGCGGACAAAATTCCCTGTCTGCACGTCCCACAAAATAATCGTCTTGTCCCAACTGCCGCTGGCGATAAAGCGCCCGTCTGGACTAATCGCCACTGAGCTGACGGCATCTGCGTGTCTGGCGAGGGTGAAGCGCATCTCGCCCGTGTTGACATTCCACACGTTCACCGTTTTATCTTTGGAGCCGCTGACGAGGGTTGTGCCGTCGGGGCTGACGGCGAGAGAGGTGACATCCCCTAGATGCACCGAGAGGGTGTAGCGCAGTTTCCCGGTGAAAGCATCCCACATCTTCACCGTGTCTTCGTTGCTCCCAGAAACCAAAACCCGACCGTTGGGAGTGAAGACGACAGCAAAGACGGGGTAGGCATTGTCGCCAAAGCTGCGGATGATCTGCGCGATTTGCGAATTTGTGGCGGTGGTTTGGGCGAGGGTAGCGGGTGCGGGTGTGGATTTCAGCGGTGCGGCGGCGATCGCGATCGCCGCCGCACTAAGCGCCAGGGCAGTTAAGGGTTTCCAGGTGGCTGGCTTGCGGGTCATGGGTTGGTTAGGCAATAGAAACAATAGATTTCTATATATCTTTTTATGAAGCGGCTGTCCAACTCGGGTTTGCGGGGCAATTCCCTGCCGTTCGCCAGAAAGCTGTCCCATTCTTTCTTCTGATGCTTCGCGCGCTTCACCCTCAGAGCCGATCGCTGCTTCTGAGATTGGATGGGAAACCTCAGAGCGCGGTAAACTGTTGTAGCCAGACCATTTAGCCTCCCGCCACCCCTTCTTCCCTGCTAGCGGGGAAACGCCAGGGGTCGAGGTCTTGGCGTCTTTTCGCCCAGATATTTCACGATTTTGCTTTTCGCGTGCTATGGCAACCTTTTTATTAGAAGTCGGTACAGAAGAATTACCCGCTGATTTTGTCGCGGATGCCGTCAAACAGTGGCGATCGCGCATTCCTCAAACCCTCGCCGAAAATAACTTGACAAGTGACGCCATCCACGTATATGCCACCCCTAGACGTCTAGCGGTATCGATCGACGGGCTGCCACTACAGCAAAGCGATCGCGAAGAAGAAATAAAAGGGCCACCCGCCTCGGCAGCCTTTAAAGATGGCCAACCCACGAAAGCCGCCGAAGGCTTTGCCAAAAAGCAGGGTGTAGAGCTGGACGCTCTGGAAGTTCGCCCCACCGACAAGGGAGATTTTGTCTTCGTCCGCAAAACCATCGCCGGTCGCCCCACCGCCGACATCCTCAGCGAACTCGCGCCGCAGTGGATTTCCGGCTTAGAAGGGAAACGGCTGATGCGCTGGGCTGAGGGAGATTTGAAGTTTCCCCGCCCGATTCGCTGGTTGGTGGCGCTGTTTGAAAAAGACGTGCTGCCGATTGACTTGACCAATGCCTCGCAAGGTGTTAAAAGCGATCGCATTTCTCGCGGGCACCGCGTCCTCCATCCCGAACCGATAACCATTCCCCACGCCATTAATTACCGCCAATTTCTCCGCGCTGCTTTTGTAGAAGTCGATCCAGAACAGCGCAAAACCAGAATTCGCCGCCAAGTAGAAGAAGCGGCTGAAAAAGTCGGGGGCGTTGCCGAGATTGACCCCGATTTGCTAGAAGAAGTTACCAATCTCGTAGAATGGCCCACGGCAGTTGTAGGAAAATTCGACGATGCTTTCCTGATATTGCCGCCGGAAGTCATTACTACGGTAATGGTAACGCACCAGCGTTATTTCCCAGTTTTGAAAAGCCAGGGTTCCCCAGAATTACTGCATTATTTCATCACGATTTCTAACGGCGACCCGGCGAAATCCGATATGATTGCTTCTGGAAACGAGCGGGTGATTCGGGCGCGCTTGGCTGACGGGCAGTTTTTCTACAAAACTGATATCGCCAAACCGCTAGAAAGTTACGTTGCCCAGTTGGAAACGGTGACGTTTCAGGAAGATTTGGGCTCGGTGCGGGATAAGGTAACGCGCCTGAGCAAGAATGCAGAGCTGATTACCGAACAGTTAAAATTGTCAGAGGGCGATCGCGCGACGGTGGCGCGGGCATCCCTGCTGTGCAAAGCCGACCTCGTGACGCAAATGGTCTACGAATTTCCCGAATTGCAGGGCGTCATGGGCGAAAAATACGCCCGCGCCAGCGGGGAATCGGAAGCAGTGGCAACAGCAATTTTCGAGCATTATTTGCCCAGAGGCGCGAGCGATCGCCTCCCCGAAACCCTCGCCGGTCAAGTCGTCGGCTTTGCCGATCGCCTGGATACTTTAGTCTGCATCTTCGGATTGGGAATGCTGCCGACGGGTTCCTCCGATCCCTTCGCCCTGCGCCGAGCCGCTACAGCCATTATTAACACGACTTGGGCAGCAGATTTAACCATAAATCTCTACGAACTGCTACAGCAAATTGCGGCGGATTTTGCCAGCACCCATCCCAAAACATCGCCAGATTTAGTGCAGCAATTGCTGGACTTTTTCCTGTTGCGCGTCCGCACCCTCCTGCAAGAAGATCGCGGAATTGATTACGATTTAGTCAATGCCGTTCTGGGAGAAAATGACCCGGAATATGCAGAGCGAGCCTTAAAGGATTTGCTCGACGCGCGCGATCGCGCCCTATTCTTGCAAGAAATCCGCAAAAACGGAAAGCTCGCAGAGATTTACGAAACCGTCAACCGTTCCGCCCGCCTCGCCAAACAAGGCGACTTGAATACGGTACAGCTCGATCCGGCGGCGGCAGTGCGTCCGGAATTGTTCCAAAAACCCTCGGAACAAGCATTCTACGACGCCTTGGTGCAGCTCGTTCCCAAAACTCGCGCTTCTCAAGAAACGCGAGATTACCAGCAGTTGGTGAATGCGATCGCCGAAATTACCCCCACCGTCAGCACCTTCTTCGACGGTGCCGACAGCGTGCTGGTGATGGATGAAAACCCAGACATTCGGCGCAATCGCTTGAACTTGCTGGGATTGCTGCGAAATCATGCCCGCGTGTTAGCAGATTTTGGCGCGATTGTCAAGAGCTAATCGCGATCGATTCGAGGAACTCAGGAATTTTACCGAGCGTCCTCGGCTATGTAAAAAGGAGCCGTCGTTTTTGCCAATCCAGTCAGGGATGACGGCTCCTGAATTAGTTTTGATATTTTGGTAACTGAACCAGAAATTTCACGCTACAACCGCATTTATGCCGAACGCTCACATCATCGGACTAGGAAGATCGGGGGTTGCTGCTGCACGACTGCTAAAACGCGAAGGTTGGCAGGTGACGGTGAGCGATCGCAGTACCTCGGAAACCCTGCTCCCGCAACAGCAACAGCTCGCCGCCGACAGCATCCCGGTGCTGCTGGGGCATTCTTTCGATCCCGACGCCGAAGCGGAAAAGCCCCAGTTAATCGTCGTCAGCCCCGGCGTGCCGTGGGACATCCCCGCCCTCGCCCGCGCCAGAGAGCTCGGTATGGAAACCATCGGCGAAATGGAATTGGCGTGGCGGCACCTGAGCACTCGTCCCTGGGTGGGGATTACCGGCACCAACGGCAAAACCACCACAACGGCTTTGATAGCGGCGATATTCCAAGCGGCGGGATTTCACGCCCCAGCTTGCGGCAATATCGGCTATGCCGCCTGCGAATTGGCGCTGGCAGAGCATCCCCCCAACTGGGCGATCGCGGAAATCAGCAGCTATCAAATCGAGTCTTCCCCCACCCTCGCCCCCCGCATCGGCGTTTGGACGACTTTCACCCCCGATCACCTCAGCCGTCACAAAACTTTAGAAAATTATTTCAACATCAAAGCGCAACTGCTGGCTCAATCGCAGTCACAGGTAATTAATGGAGACGATCCCTACCTGCGACAGCACGCCCGCGATCGCTTTCCCAATGCCTGCTGGACGAGCATAAAAGGACAAGACGCCTTGCTGTGCGATCCGCTGTGGGGCGTTTACATCGAAGATGGCTGGGTAATCGCTGAAGGCGAAAAAGTTGTCGAGGCTTCTGCGCTGCGGATGGTGGGCGATCACAACCTGCAAAACCTAGTCATGGCAGTAGCGGTGGCGACTTTGGCAGGGATAGAAAAAGAAGCGATCGCCCGTGCCGTTGCCCAATTTCCCGGCGTTCCCCACCGCCTGGAACACATCGGCAGCCTCCAAGGCATTGACTTTATCAACGACAGCAAAGCGACAAACTACGACGCCGCCGAAGTCGGGTTAGCCTCCGTCACCGCACCCGTTATTTTAATAGCCGGCGGCGAAGCCAAAGCAGGCGACGATACGGGTTGGATGAAAAGCATCCAAGAAAAAGTAGCCGCCGTATTATTAATCGGCTCTGCCGCCCCCGCCTTCGCCAAACGCTTGCAAGAAATCAACCATCCCCGCTACGAAATCGTAGAAACAATGGCGCGAGCCGTGCCCAGAGCCGCTGAATTAGCCCAGCAGCTCAATGCCAAAGTAGTGCTGCTTTCGCCCGCCTGTGCCAGTTTCGACCAGTATCAGAATTTCGAGCAGCGGGGCGACGATTTCCGCCAGTTGTGCTTGCAATTAACTGAAAGTTAGCGTAACTGTTCGTAGGGACGGCTGCAGCCCTCCTCTTCTTTCGTAATGAGGGCTGCAGCCCTCCTCTTCGTTCGTAGTGAGGACTGCAGCCCTCACGATCTATAACGCAAAACATAGGAAAAAAATTGCCAAAAATGCTGGAATGCCAGCTTTTGTGTTAATCTGCCTTGTGCTTTCTAGCACTACAAAAACGACAGGCTCCCTACCCCTGTCGGAAACGGCGATGGCAATGTCTTTCTTTTTGAGAGTAATTTATTTAATCAATAAACATATTTTATACCATTTTTCAAAAACTACGAGCGATATTCGATACCCCCAACTCCCCCTAAAAAGGGGGACTAAAGAGATCCCTCTCTATCAGAGTTATAAAAAAACGGTATTAGGGGCATCTATCGACGTATCGACGTGCCCCAATTAGAATCTACTGCGCCTTTTATTTTCAAATAGACTTAGGAGCAAACATCAGGCGCTCTTCAGTCTTAAAATAAAGATTTGCTGACATTTACACTCTCAAATGAGATAGCTTCCCGAAATTCAGTTGTACAAGTTCTGACAAAGTAAATCAACCAACTTACAATCCCTAATAATTTGCAGCTATCTTCTATTAAAACTTTAGGCTGACCGGAAACTAGCGCATTCACGATTTCTATTTAGTCGCCAAAAATTGAGAGAAAAAAATAATGCTAAAGACAGCATAATAAATCACTTATCTGTCTTTAAAAAAATCGTGCGTGCCAAGCTAATGAAATAAGCAAAAGTGCCAATAATGTAAGCTAAATAAACGGCCTTTTCTGGAATATGCAAGTGTTCGGGTGCGATAGTTTCGTGAAATAAAAAAAAGTCATCAAACAAAAAAGCAAAGGTTAGGATAGCTGAACTCATAAAAAACGCATAATTTTTGCGAGTGTGTCGATAGTCTCGGAGTAATAAGGCAGTAAACAAACAAATCGTTGCCGCTGCCGCCCAAACTAATATACCTATTTTTGAAACAGCTCCTAAATGAAAAACAGGTCCTTCGAGGACTTTGGGATTGTCTACTATGATAGCTACGCTATCTCGCGTTAGATGCCAGACTGGAATCTTATTTTGCAACAGGATACTGAACAATGCAATTACCAGCGGCAGATAAATGGTATAAAAAAGCGGCCATAAGGCTTTTAACTGCGCGAAAAAGCTGGATTTTATCTGTTGCTTGAGTGAGCTATAGTTCGGCATCGAAGTCTCCTTAGTTCACAATTATTAATCTGAATTGACGTTGAGACAGATTGTTGAAATGACCAGTCGAAAAGGTATTTAAGTTATTTAAGCCCGTCCGTTACTGGCTCAACTACAGATGCACGCCCAATAATTCGAGAGCTTTCTGTTTTAGGGCGGTCAGTTGATATAAATTTTCTTTTTGGATGCAAAAAAGAGGAGATAGGAAAAGCTCTAAAATAGAGATTTTTTAGGGCCTATCTGTTTCACAATTAAAGAAAACTTACATGAGTGACCTTCTCAAAAACAACCGCATTCAATCGCTCAGGCAAAATACAATTTTTTACAAGGGTTGCTACATCAGAAAGCAGAGACTGAAAACTTTGTCCGGACTGTCCTTCCTCATTATATAGCATTTCTATGTGAGTCGTGTACCCTCTTCAAACCGGTTTCTTGAAGAAACCATGTTTCTAGCCGCCACAGCCGTTTACCAGTCAAATAGAACCGCTCTAGTTATGAGAGGTTGTATGCTAGGCTGATGGCAAAGGTTGAGCCAGAACTACAAAAGAAGAACGTTCTGAGCGCGTTGAAGCTTTGCGATCGCCATCACAACCGGACAAGTGCCAAAGGGAGCCTGTTAGAAGCAATCGCCAGAAAGTTCGCGACTGGCTTGAATAGCACAGAGAGAGCGATCGCCACACTACAAAACTGAGAGGCTCCCAGTGGCACACAGGGCAAGATATCAGTCTTGACTCGTTCAGATAAATAATAATAGATAGGTAGCACTTTTAAATCGTCAGATGTTAACGCAGGCGCATCAACGTAGGAGCATCCCGTTTTTATCGTGCGATCGTTCCCCGATCGCGCTCCCAAACAATTTCAGTCGCAGGCAACAGATCCCCCCGCACTCAGCAGTTAAAACCGGGATGGGAGGGTTGGGGGAAGGAAAATTCTCAATCCCCTCATCCCCCTTTTCCCGGCTAGTAAGCAGATGAGCATAAATAATTGCAGGATGGTTGCGGGAGTGCGGGCGTCCTCGCCAGCTGCTGAGGAAAGCGGGCTAGAAGCCCGCACTACTTCCGTAGGGTTGTGCAATTGATTCTGCATAATTGCTTATTAACCCTTCCCAACGATTATAGATTCGCCATCACGTCTCTAGCTGCAGCTAAAGTGCGATCGATATCTTCATCGGTGTGATCGAGGGAGGTAAACCCAGCTTCAAACTGCGACGGAGCCAGATAAACGCCGCGCTCTAACATGCCGCGATGGAAGCGACTGAACTTATTCAAATCGCATTTCTTGGCGTCCTCGTAATTGTGAACGGGGCCGGCAGTAAAGAAAAAGCCAAACATGCCGCTGATATTGCCGCCGCAAGCAGCGTGACCGGTTTCTTTGGCGATTTGCAGCAACCCATCTGCCAGTTTTTTGGTGACGCGCTCCAGATATTCGTAGGTGCCCGCTTTGTGCAGCAATTCCAGGGTTTTGATGCCCGCTGTCATCGCTAAGGGATTCCCGGAAAGGGTGCCGGCTTGATACACTGGCCCCGCCGGGGCGATCATCGACATGATATCCCGCCGTCCGCCGTAAGCTCCCACTGGCAAACCGCCGCCAATAATTTTGCCCAAGGTTGTTAAGTCGGGGGTGATGCCGAATTTTTCCTGAGCGCCGCCGTAGGCAATCCGAAAGCCGGTCATCACTTCGTCAAATACGAGCAATGCGCCATTTTCGCGGGTAATCTCCCGCAACCCTTCTAGAAAACCGGCATCGGGGGGAATAAATCCGGCATTCCCCACCACGGGTTCGAGGATTACCCCGGCTATTTCATTCGGGTTTTCGGAAAATAGAGCTTTGACGGCTTCTAAGTCGTTGAAGGGAGCGGTGAGGGTGTTGCTGGTGGCGGATTTGGGCACGCCGGGGGAGTCGGGCAGTCCCAGGGTGGCGACGCCCGATCCGGCTTTCACCAGGAACATGTCGGCGTGCCCGTGATAGCAGCCTTCAAATTTAATTATCTTGTCGCGCCCGGTGAAGGCTCTCATCAGCCGCAAGACTGCCATGCAGGCTTCTGTCCCGGAGTTGACGAACCGTACCATTTCAATGCTGGGCACGGCATCGATGACCATTTCGGCGAGGACGTTTTCCAGGGCGGAGGGCGCTCCGAAGCTGGTGCCTTTTTCTAGAGCGGCGTGCAGGGCTTCGATCACGTCTGGGTGAGCGTGGCCGCAGATGGCAGGGCCCCAAGTGCCCACATAGTCGATATATTGGTTGCCATCGACATCCCAGATGTAGGCTCCTTTCACCCGGTCAAAGACGATGGGCTGTCCTCCGACTGATTTGAATGCCCGCACCGGGGAACTGACTCCCCCGGGCATCAGCTTTTGAGCCGCTGCGAAAATTTCTTCTGATTTTGTGGTTTTCAGGGTTGTCGCAATCAAAACCTATCTCCTCTATCAGTATTGTTTTATATAGGGCAGTGCCTCTGCCCCCAACAAAGCCGTGTAGCGCAAGCAGCCGCGACAAGAATCGGCTCTTTTTTTACTACATTTGAGCTGATTTGAAGTATATGATTTAATTAAGAAAAATCGCGAATTTTAAAAATTGTTTACAAATCTACCAGGCGATTGGAGTATAGCAGAAAAGTTACCCGCTGGCTGATAATCTTTTGGTAGAGACGCGCCTGGTAGCGCCTGCCGTCAGCTAGCTGAAGCGTATTGGCCCTAACCCTAGAATCAGTTTATGCCTACTGCACAACCACTTCCCTCATCCCGTTCGATCCCTGTCGAGCAAATCCGCTACAACGAACAAGGTCTGGTGCCGGCTATCGTCCAAGATTGTCTGGACGGTACGGTATTGATGATGGCCTGGATGAATCGAGAATCGCTGCAAAAAACGCTGGAAACGGGCGAGACGTGGTTTTGGAGCCGATCGCGGAGCGAGTTGTGGCACAAAGGCGGGACGTCCGGCCACATTCAAAAGGTGCGATCGCTCCGCTACGACTGCGACAGCGACGCCCTGCTGGTTGGCGTGGAGCAAGTGGGCGATATTGCCTGCCACACGGGCGAGCGCAGTTGCTTTCACCAAGTCGAGGGCCAAATAGCGGCCCCGCCGGCAGACATGCTCTCTCAGGTTTTTGAAGTGATTTGCGATCGCCGCGACAATCCCGTGGAAACTTCCTACACTTGCAAGTTATTTGAGGGCGGGGATAATAAAATTCTCAAAAAGATCGGGGAAGAATCGGCTGAGGTCGTGATGGCTTGCAAGGATGACGACCCAGAGGCGATCGCCGGAGAAGTCGCTGATTTATTTTATCACGCAATGGTTGCCTTAGCTCACCACAAAGTAGATTTGCGATCGGTTTATCGCAAATTGCAAGAACGGCGCAGGTAAAATTAAGCGGCTTTACTTCAATCCCGGCGTAAAAATCTTTTTTAAGAAATGCCGGGATTCGGGGATTAGGGGATTTTTGAATCTGCCGAGATTCGATATCTTTTCACGAACAGCTTGTCGAGATATTGCAAAATTGCTATGGCGATCGCGCCACTCAATGCCAGAGCTAGCCAGAAATTGTGAGCCACGGCTGGCGATCGATCCAGTGCCCAACCGCCCAAAGGTGGGCCGATAAAATAGCCGGCTGCCCAACAGATGGAATTGATAGAAAAGTAAACGCCGCGCAAGGATTCTGGGGCTAAAGCGCCGACGAGGGAAGAAGCGGAAGGGGTGTAAGCGACGGCAGCGATCGCCAGCACTGCTAATCCCAAAATCGCCCAGATTAGCTGATGCGATGCAGCCGTGCCCGTGACGCCAGTGAGGAGAAATCCCGCACCCCAAAGCAGCGCAGAAAAAGTAAGGGCTTGGGGATGTCTGAAGCGCTTTAAAAAACGGGCGACCGGGAGTTGCAAGACAACCGCAAGCGTTAGGTGTCCGGCAAACAAAGCGCCGATCGTTCCCGCTGAAAATCCCTTGACCCCTTCTCCAATAGAGACAAAGTGAGTGAAATATAAGGGCATTGTGCTGCTGATTTGGCAGATGTAGGTGGTAAAGAGGATATTAACTGCGACGTAAACCAAAAGCGCGCGATCGCTCAGGGCTGCTATCCAGCTATTTTGGCGAGGGGTGTTGTGGTTTGTGTCTTCACCTTTGCCCTGTGAATCTGTCAAGCTTGGTTTGTAGGTTTCGGCGATCGCTATCCAGATCGCTGCGAAAAATATCAAATAAGATATTGCATCAAGCGCGAATAGCAGCCGATAAGCACGGCTGAAGGAAATCAACACGCCTGCCAGCACCACGCCCAACTGCAAACCGAGGGTGTCCGCCAGTCGCGTTATGGCAAAAGCTTCGTGACGGTTGTGTTCTGTCGTCAAGTCCGCGATCGCAGCTTCTGCTGCCGGCCAGTACAAACCCACGCCCAATCCCATCAGCAGATTGCTCAGAACTAATGTCGGGAAATCATGGGTAGCTGCAAACATCAAAGACGCTACAGCACAAATCAAATTAGACAGCAAAAGAGTATTGCGCCGTCCCCACGTCGGCGAGTCAGCCATCTGACCGCTGAGGACGCGCCCGACGACCCCCGAAATAGAGGCGCTGCCTAAAGCCAGCCCTACATCAGTTTTGCTCAAACCCACGCCATCCGCAAAAAAGATGGGGGCATAGAACAGGGTAAAACCGCTGCCAATTCCAGATAGCAATCGACCGGCTGCCAGAAGCCAGACTTGGCCGTTTAGAGGGGGCAACCAAGCTAGTAATTTTGCGGATTGTAAAAATTTCATTTTTGTCTTATAATACTCCCGGTTATTATCCCCTGGGTTAGGACTGCTCATTTGCCATGCTAACAGTAAAATTTATTCTACTGGCGATACTAGCTATTGTACTATTCGGGATGTTGGCTGCTGGGATTTTTATTTTTTACAAAATTCAAGTAAAATATCGATTAGGAGCTAAACACTATAATCGAGGGCTTGAAAAGGTAAAGCAAGGGAACTGTCAGGGAGCGATTGAAGATTTGACGCAGGCGCTGCGGTACAATCCCAAGCTGATTGAAGCTTATATCGAGCGCGGTGTTTGTCGTTCTCGAAAAGGAGATCGGCAGGGAGGTATTGAAGATTTTACAAAAGCTATTAAGATTAATTCAAGCCGATCTGATGCTTATTTTAGCCGGGTAAAAGTTCGCGCTGAGATAGGCGAAATTTTGGGAGCAATCGCGGATTATCAGAAAGCAAATGAACTTTTTTTAAAAAAGGAAAATATGCTGGACTCCCAGCAATATATAAAAAAAATGCCGCCGCCCGAAACGCCATCTCAGCCAGTAATTGACAAGGAAGCTGCCAGTTCAAAATCGGTGGCATTAAATTCCACGAACGAAAGCAATAGAAGCCAAGAAAATACAAATTATCACTTGAGTAATCCGGCGCTGCGAGCGAGATTAATCCGCCTTTTGCAGGGCGATCGCGCTGCTGAAGAGCGATTGCTTTATCAAGCACAAATCAAATATCCGGGCAAGTCGATTGATTGGTATCTTGAAAAAGTCATTTGGGATTTGGAGCGCGATCGCGGAGGAGGCTAGTTATCTTATTGACAGGCAAGATTCTCACCTGTCGCTAACCAATCGCGAGGAAATGACAGAAACGCTGAAACTCAGATAGAGCTTTTGCAGTCGTCAATAGAGTGCCTGTACGCGCGAAGCGCAGCGACTCGCCGCTCTAAAAAAGATTAAGTTTTATTTCTGGCGGCGCGAGTAGAAGGGATTGGGCGTAGCTTTCCTCAAAAAGGCCAATTTTCAGCCCAAGTTTTCTGAAAGCGCGTGCAGCAGCGCGCTGCCGACAGCCAGGCAAAATTAGGATTTTTTCCGCTGTTTTTCGCGCTGGGGCGATCCTTGCGCCTGACTTTGTTCTTCAGGAGGTACAAACGGGCAATCTTGAAAATAGGAGCTTTGCCGACTGCGTCGCACCAGCTCTCGTGTCTGGTGGGCGCTCCGAAGTGCAAGTGCGTGTAGGGGATCGGCGTTTTGAATAGGGGAAAGCCGCTTTGTTATCGATCGCGCAGAGCGAAGCCGCTTTCCCTTGAAGGAGCAACCCCCCTGCACCGACACTGTACGCCAAAAAGACGCACCTGAGTCCTTCAGGGAGCGGGCGCGGAGGTGGCGAGGGTGATACGCAGCCGGCGCGCGTGCTTAGAATTGATTAGAGAGCAGCAATTATTCAGGGAGCATATCGGTGTGGCAAAGCAATTTTTCTTAGGGCAGATTGTACGGGATTGCCATCAGTGCAGCGGGCGGGCTCCGAAGTCCGCCCCAGATGGCTTCAGAGTTTAGATGTACCTACGACCACCGCCACAAACCCTCGCAGTCCAGATGAACGCTGAGGAATTTTACAGCCACTTTTTCTATTACAGGGGAATGAAAAAGGCCCAGGAATCAGATTACTCGGGCGCGATGGAGGACTGGAATCAGGAATTACGGCTCAATCCTGACTTTGCCCCAGCTTACTTCGATCGGGCAAATCTCCGCCGCAAACTGGGGGATATTTGGGGCGCGATCGAGGATTACACCCAAGTGATAGATATCTGTCCTGACTGTGCCGATGCCTACTTCAAGCGGGGAAATGCTCGCCGCGAACTGGGAGACAATCACAGCGCCATCGACGATTACACCCAAGTCCTGCAACTCAATCCAAAATGGGCCGAAGCCTACAACAATCGGGGGAATGCCCGCCGCGAACTGGGGGACGCCAAGGGTGCCCTCGACGATTACGATCGCGCGCTCGCTCTCAAGCCCCAGTATGCTAAGGCTTATTACAATCGGGGTCTTTCCCGCCGCATTCTGGGAAATCTGCTCGGCGCGATCGAGGATTACAACCAGGCGATCCGGCTCAATCCCGAATATGCGACTGCTTACGTTAACCGGGGGCTCACTTACTCGGATCTGGGGGCTAAACAAAAAGCTCTGACAGACTTGCAGCAGGGTGCCAAAATGTTTTTGCAATACGGTCACTTAAGTGCTTACCGCAAATTGGTAGAAAACATCAGGAAGCTACAGGAGTAGTCAGCGTATTTTTAGCCTAGAATTTTATAGGAAATGCTGTCAATTGTCAACTGAATTTGCGCGGCGATCGCGCCGGACGGTGACTGCTGGCAGTTGGCGGCTGACAGGACGAAAATTTACGGTGAAAGTTGAGTAAGATTTCCTAAACTTCTGCTCGATTCACAAGTACAATTCACCAGTGCAATTTAAAACTAATAACCAGACTTTAGTGAACTGTGGCACGGTTTTTATTTGTAACGGATTTAGACAACACCCTCGTAGGCGATGACGAGGCGCTGGCGGTTTTGAACCAGCAGCTTGTGAGGCACCGACAAGCCCACGGAACCAAAATCGTTTACGCCACCGGGCGATCGCGCGCCTTGTATCAGGAGCTACAAGAAGAAAAGCAGCTCTTAGAGCCAGATGCCCTCGTGGCGGCGGTGGGCACGGAAATTTACGATCCGCAGACGGAAAGCCCCGATCCCGCCTGGGCGGAAGTCCTCTCCCCGGGCTGGAATCGGGAGGCGGTTTCCGCCATTGCCGCCCAGTTTTCCGCCCTCGTCCCCCAGCCGGATTCCGAGCAGCGCCCGTTCAAAATCAGCTTTTTTCTCGAGAAACAGGCGGCTTTTGAACTCTTGCCGAAATTAGAAGGGCTGTTTCAAGAGGGCGGGTTGCGGGTGAAACTGATTTACAGCAGCGATCGCGATCTGGACGTGCTGCCCCAGCGCGCCGACAAGGGGCTCGCCGTGCAGTTCCTGCGCGCCAAGTGGGCGATCGCCTCCGCACGCACCGTCGTTTGCGGCGACTCTGGCAATGACATCGCCCTATTTAGCGCCGGAGACGAACGGGGCATCATCGTCGGAAATGCCCAGTCAGAACTCCTGCGCTGGCACGACGCCAACCCCGCCCCTCACCGCTACCTGGCCAAGGCGCGCTGTGCGGGTGGTATTCTAGAAGGTCTGAAGTATTTCGGCTTTCTATAAAAAATTTCAATGGGTTGTCGGTAATGGGCGATCGCATTGCCATGCCCCATGCCCCATTCTCCATTCGCCCCATGATTAGCTATCTTAAAGGTACTGTTGCTGGCATTCACAAAAGTAGCAGCCATCGCGTCACCCTCACTTTGGAAGTGAATCACATCGGATACGACTTGCAAATCCCGCCGCGTTTGGTGCAGGAGTTGCCCGCGATGGGCGAAGTGGTACAGGTTTTTACTCACTTGCAAGTTCGGGAGGATCAGTGGGTGCTGTATGGCTTTGCCTCAGCAGCAGAGCGAGATTTATTTCGGCAGTTGCTGGGGGTGAGCGGGATCGGGCCGCAATTGGCGATCGCCCTGTTGGACACCCTGGGACTGCAAGATTTAGTCCAGGCGATCGTCACCAGCAACACCCGCCAGCTTGCCAAAGCCCCCGGAGTCGGCAGCAAAACCGCCGAGCGCATCGCCCTAGAACTGAAAACCAAACTCGCCGAGTGGCGCAAGCTATCCGGGCTGTCTGTTCCGGTGCCGGCGGGCGTGCCGCTAGCGGTGCAAGAAGATGTCGAGATGACGCTGCTAGCGCTGGGATATACCAACAGCGAAGTAACCGAGGCGATCGCCGCCCTGCGCTCCGATCCCGCCCTTTCCAAAAGCGCTGACGCCGAAGCGTGGATTCGAGCGAGCATCGCGTGGCTCAGCCGCCAGTAGGAGAGGGGGAGTAGAAAGTGCAAGGGTGCCTCGGCTGAGTCAGGGAGGGGGGGAGTGGGAGAGAGGGCGAGGAGTAGAAAGCGGCTCCGCGCGTGCTGTTCAGTGGGAGGGGGGTGAAATGTAGCGGGCGATCGCACTGGCCTTCTAAAAACTGTGATATGATTGCAAATTGCTGCATTTAAAGAACTTGTTAGAAAGCAATGGCCCTAACGCAAGAGCGCAAACAAGAAATCATGGCGCAGTACCAACGGCACGAAACCGACACCGGTTCGGCAGACCTGCAAGTCGCCATGCTCACAGAACGCATCAACCGACTCAGCGAACACGTCAAAATCAACAAAAAAGACCACTCTTCCCGGAGGGGATTGCTGAAAATGATTGGTCTGCGCAAGCGCCTGCTGGCGTACATTCTCAAAGAAGACCAAGAGCGCTATCGTGCCTTGATCGGTCGTCTGGGGATTCGCGGTTAAACAGCCTATGTCACCCGAACCCGAACGCCAGCGCCTCCCCTTCGAGCCCGGGAAAAATCGCAAAAAACCTGCTAAAAACCGCCCAGCGGCTCAACCAGATGCCGAGAAGAGTCAGAAGCAGACTCCAGCTTCTCGGCAACAGACGGCCATTCCCGAAGTGGTGAGTCGGCGGATGATCAGCCGCATGGCCATATTGTGTGGGGTTCCCACAGCGCTGGGAATCTTTACATTTATTGTCAGCTATTTCGTCGTCAAAAATGATGTGATCGAGTTGCCCACTGCAGCCGTTTTGCTGACGAGCCTGGGCTTCTTCGGTTTGGGCGTCTTGGGACTGAGCTATGGGGTCATCTCGGCATCTTGGGATGAAGAGATACCCGGTAGCTTGCTCGGCTGGAGCGAATTCACGACGAACGTGGGACGCATGACAGAAGCTAGGCGCGAGGCCCGGAAAAAGGACTGAGGGATTTTAGAGTTGAAAGTCGAGATTTTAGATTGTCAGCGATCGCTTTTTTAAAGTGAGATTTATAAAGTGAGAATAAAAAAAGAGATAAATTTCTCTTTTTTGCACGGAGAACTTTAACTCCTCACTTTTGAAAGAAGCGCGAAGGGCGACAATCTAAAATCTTTGCATCAAAAATCCCAAAAGCTCTGGCGGATCGCATACGGTTGAAATAGTCCGCAAACACGCAACGAAAAGGGAATTATCGATGATTATTGTGATGAAAACCGGCTCTCCAGAAATGGAGATCGAGCGCGTAAGCGCTGACCTGGAAAGCTGGGGACTGAAGCCTGAAAAAATTGTCGGGCGCTACAAGGTCGTCATTGGGCTTGTGGGAGAAACAGCAGATCTCGAGAAAGAGCGCTTGCAGGAACTTAGCCCCTGGATTGAATCCGTGCTGCGGGTAGAGCAGCCCTTCAAGCGAGCCAGTCGGGAGTTTCGCCACGGGGAAAGCAGCGACATAGTGGTGTCTACCCCCAACGGGCCAGTCAGTTTTGGCGAACACCATCCCCTCGTCGTCGTTGCCGGCCCGTGTTCGGTAGAAAATGAGGAGATGATCGTAGAAACGGCACGCCGGGTGAAGGCGGCTGGGGCGCAGTTCCTCAGAGGGGGTGCCTACAAGCCGCGCACGTCCCCGTATGCTTTCCAAGGGCACGGCGAAAGCGCCCTGAATTTGCTGGCGGCAGCAAAAGACGCCTCGGGTTTGGGAATTATTACAGAAGTCATGGATGCGGCGGATTTGGAGAAGCTGGCAGAAGTGGCGGATGTCATCCAAGTAGGTGCCCGCAACATGCAGAATTTCTCCCTGCTCAAGAAAGTGGGCGCGCAAGAAAAGCCGGTGCTGCTCAAGCGCGGCATGTCGGCGACGATCGAAGATTGGCTGATGGCTGCTGAGTATATTTTGGCGGCGGGCAATCCGAATGTGATTTTGTGCGAACGGGGAATTCGCACGTTTGACCGAGAACACACCCGCAACACGCTGGATTTGGCAGCAGTGCCTGTGCTGCGGCGCTTGACGCACTTGCCGATTATGATCGACCCGAGCCACGGCACCGGGTGGGCGGAATATGTACCCGCGATGGCGAAGGCGGCGATCGCAGCGGGAACCGATTCGCTGATGATCGAGGTGCATCCCACCCCGACTAAAGCCCTCTCCGATGGCCCTCAATCCCTGACGCCCGATCGCTTCGACCAATTGATGAAAGAACTCGCAATTATTGGCAATGCAGTAGGCCGCTGGCCTCAACAGGTTCCGGCTCTGGTTTGAGGGGAGTGGGGAGTGTTCAGTGGATAGTGCTGAGTGCTGAGTGCTGAGTGCTGAGTTTTGAGTTTTGAGTTGAACAATAACTTAAAAACTCACTTATAATTTTCACTTTTCTATTAGCCGTCCACATTCAACATTCAACACTCAACACTCAACGCTCAACGCCCTACCCACTCAGCACTCAGCACTCAACACTTTTTACTCATCATTCGGTTCTTGAGTGTTGAGGGTGCGCAACTGTCGGTCGATGTGTTGGAGCATTTGGTGAATGGCTGGCAAGTTCGTCAGGCTATCTGGCGTCAGATTCGGATCGAAGCGATCGCCTATTTCACTGAGCTTGCGCTGAAGTTGCTGAGCCAATTTAAAAGCATCCTCGCTCAACTCCTCGATCTTTTGTTGCTTGTAAAACTTCAGCGCTTTCCCCCGCAGCACTTGCAGCGTCGCTTCTTCGCCCCGTTCCCCTGGCGTCAGTTGCAAAACCAAAACCAAGTGCGTTTGCCCCATCATCCGCTCCACATCAACCTGTTTCGCGTGTTCCACTGCGATCGACGACAGGTTGAAAAACCGCTTCAATTCCACAATCAACCCTTGAAACACTGGCAGCGGCAAGTTTTCCAGCGCCGATTGCATGACACCCTCCTGACTCCACAGCACCCGCCCGCCTTCCGGCTGTCGCTCGAAATACAGCCGCCCGATCCCCTTCACCAAAACCCGCGCCATCAACTCTTGCAGCAATTGTTGGGGCGCTAAATTGGCCAATTTTTCCAGAGGCTGCGACAAATAGGGAGCCTGCACTTTCAACTGCGGCAAACTGCTCTCAGCGGCAGCAGCCGGGTTGGTTTTGGCTTGCTGGCTCTCACTCCTCGGCAATTGCAGTTGTGTCATTGGCTCCTCAACCCGCCCCCCGCTCCCGAACGCCCTGGGTGGAGGCGCTGGCGGGCGATTCGGCGGTGGAGGCAGTTTCGCCGCACCAGTAGAGGCAGCGCTTCGAGGAGGAGGGGGGGGAAATCCTGTTTTGGGTGGAGGCGGGGGGGCTTTTGCAGATTCCGCTGGCGGGTTGCCGGGGTTTTGATAGTTCAAATACGCCGAGAGTATCGATTTGTGCTGCTCTGGTGAGATTTTTTTGGGCAAAATGGTGCAATTCAAGTGTTGCACCATTTTGCGGACGTAATCCACTGCCGTTGCGTCTTGCGGATCGACCATCCCCAGATACAAATGGCTTTCCTGTCTGGATAGGGGCAGCACCTTGTGGTACAAACAAACTTCTAAAGGAAGTACGGTATCGATGAGCTGAAATATTTGATTGAGTTCCATGCTCCCTGCTGAATTTATTTGAGATTTGGCCATCCCTGCTTTACATCTAGGTGCCCCGTCGCGCGTGAAGCGCTTTTCGCCAGCGACAGCGAATCGCGATCCTCCCCAAGTTACATCTCGAGCAGGCTAACTTTGGCGACACTATAGCAAAATCTGCTCTTATTCAAGCACCTTTGTAGGTAGGTTGGGTTTTTCCCTATGATACCGGGAGATTTGGGGTTGGCTGACATTAGGGGCGAGAATTTGGCGGCGATTTCTAGCCGAACACTTTGTCAGAGCTTGAGATTGTCTGTCTGCGTTCGCTGGAAAAAATGGATCTACCGTCAAGAATTTGTATAAAAAATAAGTATAAATGAGTTTTTAGATTGCAGCCGGCAACGCGATCGCACTCGATCGCCAATTTTGGCTGTAGGACGTCAGGCGTGCCTAGGCATTGCGCCAGCTCTGCGCGGCTAAATAAATCTTAGTCCACTCGCTGAAGAGGCGATCGCGCTTCAGGTTCAGGGTTTTGCCGATCGCCTCGAGGGAATGACCGCCTTTGAGCAGTTGCAGCAATTGGCGCTGTAGGGGCGTGAGACTGTCTGAGTAGTTTTGCCACTGCGCTGCTCTCAAGCCGAAACCGTGTTCGGTGAGGGAAGTTTCCAGCCAGGTTGCGACTAACTCCGGCTTGATTTTGAGAGCAAAAACCCGAATCGCATGGTAGCTGATTTTTTCTCGCAGTCGGTAGACTTGCTTGATTGGCAAATTCAAGGCAGCGGCGATCGCCTCTTGGGAACAACCCTGCAGGTACAGTTCGAGCCACTCCACGGCAGTTGAACCCAGAGTTTGTGCTAGATAAGTTTCAAAGTCTCGCCGTACAGCGTCGCGCAGCAGCAGTTTCTCCTCCCAAGCCCGGGCGTCTTCGTACTGGGCGAGTGCCGCGCCATCCAGCAGGCTGACTGGTTCTTCTGTTTCTATGGGAGTTATTTCCTCGGAAACCAGGCGAATGAATTCGCCGACTGGCAACTGGGTAAGCCCGCCGCGCTGGATGCGGCGCAGGTAGTTGACGAAGCGATAGGCGAGCAGCGGCTGGTTGCGAATCGGGCGCAGGCAATACTCTTCGGTTGCGGCGAACAAAAGGGCGTTGCGCAGGCGCTTGTCTGGGGTGCAGCGGGCAATCCAAGCCATTTGCTGCTGCAGGTAGCGATCGCCTTGCAGCATTTCCTGAATCACCTCTTGTACGACGTCGGCAACGGCGCGCTGACGATCGCGGCTGAGGGCAACCCAAGTGCGAATTTTCTCGCGCAGCAGCACGCAAGCCCCCAGACGCCGGATTAAGTGCTGGTAAGCTTGCTCTGGCGTTGCCCCCAGATAGCGATCGCGCAAAATTCGCCAGCGGAAGTCCATCGCTGCCCGGGCGATGGTGACTTCCTCCGCACTCAGGGTATCAAACCGCTCTGGATTTTCCCCCAACAGCCAGCTCGCGATACTTTCGCGGGTGCTTTCGCTGTAGTTCGGGCTGTCAGATTCCAGCCGCGATCGCCATTCTTCTGCCAATTCCTCCGCCAATTTCATTGCATTTTTTCTCCTCACCTTTGTGTTGAGTCCCTCCTTCCCCAAACCGATTCTACGCCCTCTGGAACAGAGCGTGCTAATCTTGTCGAACGGCTAGAAACCCAGTTTCTTCAAAAAAACGGGTTTCTGATGTTTTGAGATTCGATTTCAACCCCTATCTATTCAAGTTAAATGCTGCAACTTTCTCAAAAAACCTTAACTTAATCCTTATATATTCTAGACTTTTCACCGGGCTTAACATCACTCTAAAGTGAGTTTAATTGGCTTGTCTTGCAAGCGCTCTCGCAACCATTCTTCAAAAATCTTTTCTTGAAGTTGCGATTTTAGAGAGCCTTCAAGAGAGGCAGGCTGCCACCCTTCCACGCGCAACAAATTATAGCGCCCTTCAAAAGCGATCGGCCCTAGAATATCGCCCGGTTGAGCGCCGACAATCGCTTCTCGAATCGGCTCCGGCAAGTCGCCAGCGGCGCATATTCCCATCATGCCATTGAAAAGGCGGTCATTGGCGATCGAATGGTCTCTAGCGACCCCCTCAAAAGGACGGCCATCGTCTAAAATTTGCCGCATTAGTTCCTCGGCGAGGTCTTGTTCAGCAACGACGATTCGAGAAAGAATGACGCGATCGAGCAGGGCTTTGTTTTGGTTAAAATAGGCTTCGACTTTGGATGCAGTCAGTTCATTCTTGAATTGAGCTAACTGTAACTTTTTGGCGATTTGATTGCGGAACTGCAGGTAATTCAAACGCTGAGAGGCGAGCCACTGCTCGAACTTTTGCGGTTCGACGAGGCGATTCTGGAGGCGGAAATTAATCACCGCCTGTTCGATGAGAGAGGCGTCAACTTCCAGATCGGCGCGCGATCGCAATTCCGCTTCGATGACGTGCTGGCGCAATATTGCTTGCAGAAATTGCGGCAGTTCGCCGCTGGCACGCAAGTAGTCAAACGCTTGACGCAGTGAGATAGATTCGCTGTCGATGGAGAGGAAGGGTTGGGATTCCATAGCTGATGGGATGGGTAACACGCAGCAGAATTCTGCTCATTTTCTATAGTATCTGCCAGGGTTACGGCTCCGCGCGTGAGTGGCCATTAGCGGCGAAATGCACGCAGGATTGCCCAGACGAACAAAGCGGCAGACGAACAAAGCGGCGATCGCTTGCCGCAATCTGACTGGTGGCTAGTCAAGTGGTCACAGCGCCGATCGTGAGGTTGAGCTGGCGATCGCTTTTTGTCTGCTCGATTTCGATTAAATCCCCGATCGTCCTAATCAAATTTTCCAGCAACGTCAACCCCGGTTTGAGATTATAGCGTTTTTCAATCAGATGAAGTACGCATTCAGAAACCCGGCTTCTGTAGGGGCGCGTACCGCCACGCCCTTCTTACGGGTTTATGAGTCCCTCACGAGGATGAAAACCGCTATAGAGTAATCTGCTTTCACTTGTTGCAAGTATTTTTCAGCAGCCCTATCGCCGAAATCCTCCAACACCTGCAAATCGCTGCCCGGTTTTTTTCCCACAATCTTTTGCAAGGTTCGCTATCTAACTAAAGTTATCCGCGTTTATAGTGTTTCTATCTGAATCGTGAACGACTGTGGCGGCTAGAAACCCGGCTTCTTCAAGAAGCCGGGTTTCTGAGTTTTCACAACTCAATTAGGAACGCTATATAATAATTTTTGTATCGCACTCGCTTGCAGCGCTTCGCTCTCACGCTCATGTCTAGAAAACCGCGCCATTTCCAACCCGGCTACTCCTATCATATCACCACTCGCTGCAATAATCGCGAGTTCAAATTATCTCGGCGCGACTGCCGGGAGGTGTTTCTCTATGCGATTAAGAAAACACTGGACAAATATCAATTCAAACTGTACGCCCTCTGCATCATGTCCAACCACGTCCACTATCTCATTGAGCCGGCGCAGTCGGAAGATTTGCCCAAAATTATGCACTTCCTCAACTGGTATACCGCTATGTGTTTCAACCAGATGCTTGGGCGCACCGGCCATTTTTGGGAAAAGCGGTATCACTGCGACGGTTTTGCGCCCTCCGATAGGGAACGCGCTTTAAACACGCTCCGCTACATTCACGGCAACCCCAAAGCTGCCAAAATGCGCAAAGGCTTTTTCTATGATTTCAGCAACTATGGAAGTTACGAACGCCTGACAGATGATGGACTTACCCAATGGCATCCAGCTTTCTTGCAACTGGGCAACACTCTTGAGGAGTGCGCCCAGAAATATCGTGGATTTTGCCAAAAGTACAAACCCAAGGGAAAAACCCCAACCCGCTCCCACTGGGGGAGCCGGCTTTTAGCTGGGGTTCATATCAACCCTTCTCCCGATAAGAAGCGCTCAAAAAAGGCCAATTACACTCAGAAAGTGGCCGGACAAAGGGGTGCCAGGTATTGGAAAACGAGTTAGTGGCACAGGTTGTGCGGAAGTTTATCGAAGCTAATCAAGCGCCTTGGGAAGCGGGGAAAGACTTTTGACATTTTTTTAGGTCAGTGCTAGGATAAGAGAGTTCTGCTCAGACCTCAGAGGTGGTGCCCCTAAGCGTGATCTGGGTGACCTGGGTAGGTGTATAGGTGTTCGTGTGTGTGTGTGGTGTCGTGTGTGGTGTCGTGTGCTTCGTGTGCTGGGTGACCTGGGTAGGTGTATAGGTGTTCGTGTGTGTGTGTGGTGTCGTGTGTGTGGTGCGTGTGGTGTCCCTCTTTATTTTTACTCGGTTGATTTGGCAAATTTCGTATTTTGTCGATTATGATGTCCACCGCCGACTCCGTCCCCCCAACGATCGACGATAGTTCGCCGTCGGACAGTTCGTCGGACAACAATATAGATAAGTCACGATCGACGCCCAGCTCGGCACCGGCTGCTGTTGCGTTGGAATTGCGCTCAATAATCTTATTGCTTTTCATTGAGTTCTCCTGGGTGTTCCCCCTGAAAGTTTTTATTTGCGTCGTCTAAATTTGGCGTCGTCAGTCAAAAGGCTTCCCGACTGATTTTTTCCTATCTCGACGGGTAGGCTTTCTGACTTACTACCTCCAGGGTTGCACGCAGACACAGGAGTCGTCAAGAGGTTTTGTCAAATAATTTTGTCAAATTCAGGACTGGATATGGTTGGCAGAATGTGGGGATGAAATGGTAGGGGCTTTTCCCCCGGGGAAAGCCCCAAAAAGAGAACGGGGCAGTCTCCGTGGGCAGGGCTGTTTCATTCTCTGAGAAATTACGCAGCCCTCGCCTCTACATTTAGGGTAGATAGAAAGATTTGCGTAAATACCGAGAGAATAAAACAGATATCGTCTCCGTGGGGTGCCATTACTATAAGACACATCATCCTCTTATCTCAGTGTTTCTATCTGTCTAATCAACTTGCGACTATCGCATTTTCATATCTCCAATACCAATACAGTGCAGCGCCTCGCAGGTTCCAAGCTTTGGGGTTGTTGGGATCGAGAGCGAGTCCCTCATCGAGAAGGGCGATCGCTTCCTCTACGTTGCCCGCCTCAAAATATTCAACTGCTTGGTTGAGAGATTCGCTTGCCATAGCGCAATTCAATCGGATGAAGGACTTTCTACAGCGCCGAGACGTGATAGAATTGAAGCAGGGGGGCAGGCGATCGCATACTAATCCCTTTCAGGGATTCATATTCGTGATTCTATTTTGCTCTGTCATTTGAGCAAATTTCTATCCCGCTACTGCTTTAATTGCCCGCTGCGCGAACTAAAGCAACACCCGTGCTGGATAAGGGAATCCGGGCAGCATGCAAAGGAGCGGTGGAAGACACAAGGAGCGATTTTTCTGATTCTTCGCCCTCCAAGGTAGGGGCGGGCAGTTCTGGCGGGGCGGGCACGGAGAGTAGGGGGTGCAGCGCCCCTACATACATGGGGAGTAGGGGCATGGGCACGGGGAAGTCGGGGAGCAGGGGCAGAGGATGGCATCCGTGTATCCGTGTCAGAATGCGCGCGTGCCTTTTTTCAGGAGTGCAAGCTTCCAGCTCGCTCTGGGATTGATAGTCAGCGAGACGCTCTTGTTTCAGGAGTGCAAGCTTCCAGCTCGCTCTGGGATTGATAGTCAGCGAGACGCTCTTGTTTCAGGAGTGCAAGCTTCCAGCTCGCTCTGGGATTGATAGTCAGCGAGACGCTCTTGTTTCAGGAGTGCAAGCTTCCAGCTCGCTCTGGGATTGATAGTCAGCGAGACGCTCTTGTTTCAGGAGTGCAAGCTTCCAGCTCGCTCTGGGATTGATAGTCAGCGAGACGCTCTTGTTTCAGGAGTGCAAGCTTCCAGCTCGCTCTGGGATTGATAGTCAGCGAGACGCTCACACTACAAAAACGGGATGCTCCCCCCCTGATGTCCCTCACTGCGGCTTTCCAGCCTTTACGAATTTCTTTGCCCTTTCTATCCGACTGTGATATTGCAGGCTGCGTCGGTTCTCAGCCTCTACCTGCGCTATGGCATCATCTAGGATCAGATTCAGAGCGTCAAGCTGTCGGCAGGCTTCACGCAACTTGTCCGCGCCGTGCTGCATCTTCTCTGGATCGGGCAGTTGTTTGGAGTGGGTCATGGTAGGTTAAAGTCTCTTTTTGCTTCGCGAATTTCAGTGTGATGAAGTACAGGCTAGAAACCCGGCTTCTTGAAGAAGCCGGGTTTCTGACGTACCTCATTTTCTTTATTTCCGCCGGTACAGGAACCAGCGCAATTGCATGGGGGCGTTTTCTATCAAAAATAAATCTTGTCCCGTCGCCCAATGCTCGAACCAGCCAGTAGGGGGCCATGCCTCGGCGGGCAAGTGTTGCCGCTCGTACTCGTAAGCCGATTCGTCCGATATCAGTTCTAGAGGCAAGCCGTCCAACACGGTGGCCAAATCTGCTCGCGTGAAGAGAGAAGACCACGCTAATTCTGAAATTTCCCTCGCCAGCCGATCGGGTTCGTAACCGTCACTGGCGATGAAGGAGTTAAACAGTAACAGTCCCCCCGGGCGCAGCACGTCGGACATTCTGACGAGAAACTGGCGAAATTCGTCGAGAGAGCGGAAGTGAGAAACCACCTCAGCGGCGATCGCGAGTGCGTAGTTAGCCTGCGGAAGCTGAACTTTTGGATCGATGACGTTACCGGCTGTCACCATCACCGGCAAGCCCTGTGCATTGACTGAAGAGTTCAACTGCTGCACGAAAGCGGGCGATAGCTCGACTGCCTGCACGGGATAGCCCATTCTCGCCAGGGGCAGGGTATTCCGCCCCGTGCCCGCTCCCACATCCAAAATCGGCACTCTGCTCGGTTCGCCCAGTTCGCCGATGACTGCCATGACTTTGGCGTCTGGATGCGTCCCGAATAGGGGAGGCTCTCGCATCTGAGTCCACTTTTTATATTGCTGTTCTATGGTTTCGACGATGCTAGAAATGTTGACGCTCAAGCGCATCGACGGAGAAGTGGGATAATTTTCTGATTCGTAGCGGACGACGACTCGGGAATGCGGTGAGGCGCGAAACCCTTCCTGCAAGCGGCGATCGAGAACCTGCGCCAATCGCTCCAGTTCTTCTTTTGACCACGGCTTCCCCAAAAGGGCGAACAGCGTCTCCAGCCGCTGCATGTAACTTTCCAGCAGGGCGGGGGCGCAGGGAAAGAAGATTTCGCCACGGCTGACGATCCACGAATCAACTCTCTTTTGAAGGGCTTGGCTTAGCGTGGCTGCATCAGTCACGACTGTGAGTTGCTCGTCTTTGAGGAAGAGGATTTCTTCAGAGATCATGGAGCTTTGAGTTTCTATTGCTTGAGGGTGACAGTAACAAATTTTGTGCCGAAATGCCAGTCGCGGCGGAATATCCGCTACAGGTAAAACAACTAGCGGACGCTTCCGATCCTGTAGAAGGAAGAAGCATCCGCTTTAAAGAATTCTCTATAGTTAAGCTCAACTGCTACCGGTGAAGGTAACTTCTGGAAATTTGGTTTGAGCTTCAGACATAGGTCGGCGTCTGCCTTCCTCTTGCCAGTAGTTGATGACTTCCGTAGCTTTGTTGAGCAACTCGACGCGATCGTGCTCGGAAATCCAGTGTTTGGCTTCCAGTTCGTTTTTTAGCTGTTCCCAGGCATCGTTGCGAGGCCAGAAAAAGTAGGAGGTTAAAGGGCTCGTCCCTTTGCCGACTACTTGGTCTACTGCCAGCGCGACGTTATCCTGCAGCCAGAGAACTTTGAGAATGAACTTCGACAATTACACCTCCAGGGCAGACCCGGGCAAGGATGGTAAATCTCTACAGCCTTTGATTCTATCGCACTTCTCGATCGCTTTTGTGAACTTTGGGGAAAATTTTGCCGCAAGTGCGGGGGTTACTGCAGGTGCAGGAATTTGTCCAAGGCGGCGACCATCGCGGGGGGCCACCGCCGGATTTTGGCCACCCAGTCCAGGTCTTTGTAGCGCCCGTCCAATCCAACGGCAGCCACCCAGTTACTTTCGGCTTCGCCGCGATTTCCCTGGTTCCAGAGGGCGGCGGTGAGGGCGGCTCTCATGTCGGCAAATCGCGGGTATCTGCGGACTAAATTCTTCATGGTGCGCGTTGCTTCTTCGATTTGCCCGACTTGATAGAGGGCGAGGGCGTAGTTGGCGCGGGCGAAGGCAAAGTCTGGGGCGAGATCGGCGGCTGTGCGGTAGTCGGCGATCGCAGCTTCCCACTCGCCCAGCCCCGCTTCGGCGTTGCCTCGGTTGTTGAATGCCGCCGGATCGGTGGGATCGAGTTCTAGCACGCGATTGTAGTCAGCGATCGCCTTTTGCCACTGCCCCAGCCCTTCCAGCGCGGTGCCGCGATTCAGGTAGGGATCGGGTGCTTCGGGAGCCAGTTCGATCGCCTTGTTGTAATCCGCGATCGCTTCTTCCAACTTGTTCTGGCTGACTCGGGCATTGCCCCGGTTGCTCCACAGCGCCGCACTGTCGGGCAATTGCTCGATCAGCTCCGTCCAGTATCTTTCAGCCGTGGCAAAGTTGCCGCTATTCGTCGCCGCAAAGGCTTTTTTCCGCAGTTCCGAGAGAGTCTGCTCGGGAGTGGCGATTTCTGTATCGCTAGGCGCGGATGTTTGCGCTGCGACTGGGGCGACATTCCCCAACCAGCAGGCGGCGATCGCGAGGATTGCACACAGCACCGTCAGAATTCGCCGAATCATCTGTACTTTCTATCCTTTCTCAAAAGTCCACACTCTCATACCATCAGCCCACTTCCCAACCACTTCACAGCGACAGGGATAGCTGTTCTCCCGGGCGATCGTAACCCAAATGCTTCCACGCTGCCGGAGTCGCCACGCGCCCGCGATGGGTGCGGTTCAGGTAGCCGATTTGCAGCAGGTAGGGCTCGTAAACTTCCTCGATGGTTTGGGCATCTTCGCCAGTAGCGGCGGCGATGGTTTCTAACCCCACCGGTCCGCCGTTGAAATTTTCTATCATAACGCTGAGGACGAGGCGATCCGTCCAATCCAACCCGCACGGATCGACGTTGAACAGTTCTAGCGCTTCGGAGGCGATCGCTTGGGTAATGGTTCCCGATGATTTGACTTCGGCGTAGTCGCGCACCCGCTTGAGCAGGCGGTTGGCGATGCGGGGCGTCCCCCGAGCGCGACGGGCAATCTCCGCTGCACCATCCTCGGCGATCGCGGTTTGCAGCAGTTGCGCGGTTCTCGCCACGATTTGGCTGAGCTCCTCGACTTCGTAAAAGCGCAGCCGCTGGATTAATCCGAAGCGATCGCGCAGCGGGCTGGTGAGCGCTCCTACCCGCGTCGTCGCTCCCACCAAAGTAAACCGCTGTACGGGAATGCTGCGAATGCGAGCGCCCTGCCCTTTGCCGATCGTAATGTCAATCCGAAAATCCTCCATCGCCGGATAAAGAATCTCTTCCGTCATCTTGCTGAGGCGGTGGATTTCGTCGATAAATAGCACGTCTCCTGGCTGTAGGTTTACCAGCAAGCCGACGATATCCCGGGGGCGCTCCAGCGCTGGGGCTGTGGTGATTTTGCAACTGACGCCCATCTCTTCGGCGAGAATGAGGGCCATTGTGGTTTTGCCCAAGCCCGGAGGGCCATACAGCAACAGGTGATCCAGGGGTTCTTGGCGCGATTTCGCTGCAGCGATCGCAATTTGCAGCACGTCTTTGAGGTCTTTTTGCCCGATGTACTCAGCCAGCCTCTGGGGTCTGAGTTTTTCTTCTTGCTTGCTGCTGTTGGCTTCTTCGTCGCTGGCGGTGGGTTCTAACAGGGCTTCCTCTGGAACAGCATAATCCCCTTGCGCCTCGGCTGCGCCGCGTCGCTTCTTGGGTTCTTTTGGCGGTTGTTTGGAAGATATGATAGCCATGCTTCAATCTTACCGACTTTTGGGGAAATTTTATCGTTTTTAACCGCAAAGATGCAGAGGACGCAGAGAGAGGAGAAGAAAAGAGTTTTTAACGCTTGTTCTTAGGGGAAGCCTGGAAATGATGAAAAAGGAGGCTCCTGCCTCCTAGTTTGTTTATTGCAGCCGAAGTTAGACTGAGAATCCGGCGATTGGGTAATAGGGAATAGGTAATTGATAAGATTCTGCTATCCAACTCAATTCCTCATTTCCCATTACTCATTACTCTTTACCCATTCTCGATATTATTCATTTTCGCCTAAACCGACTATTTTTTTGAGTTTGAACCACTGCTGCCGCAATTTCCAGAATTTGCTGCTCTGCATGGCTTCGATGGTTTGTTTTGAAAATAGCAATTCTTGCTGAGTGGTTCCCAGTTCGGTTTGGGTGGCGTGCAGTTGGAGGAGCGATCGCTCTAGTTCCTGCTGAGTGGTTCCCAGTTCGGTTTGGGTGGCGTGCAGGTTAACTTGCGATCGCTCTAGTTCGGCTTGGGTGGCGTGCAGGTGCGCTTGCGTTTGTTCTAGCTCCGAACGGGTGGCGTGCAGGTTAACTTGGGTTTGTTCCAGTTCGGCTTTCGTTTCGTTAAGCTGGGTTTTGCAGTGCTGTACTTCCATTTTAGCTTGCTGAAATTCCCAGCGCAATTTATCCAGCGCTTCTGCATCGAAATCGGCGCGCGATCGCTCTGTGGATTTGTCAGCACTGTTGCCCGGACGAACTGCCATCACGCCAAAACTCGGCCCATTTTGATGTTCTCGGTTTTCAAACTCGATTTCGATATCGGTGAAGCCAAAATATTTGAGACACGATAAAATATCCTCGCGGCTCATCCAATGGCTGTAGGGGTTGCTCCCCCCACAGAAGCCCGCCGAATCTAGTGCATTTTTATATTCGTAGCGGTAAAGTGTATGCTGAAATCCATCCCATTCAGCCGTTTTACTTTCAGGGAATTTATGGGCAATTGCGGGTGTGTTATTGATAACGTCTGCGTCATAGTAGTGAGTCCAGATGAAGACTCTATCTGATATTTTTGATATCAGCGCCAGCAGTTCCACCGGATTAATCATGTGGTAGAGGACGCCACTGGCAAAACAAAAATCAAATTTTTCTGAGGTGTTTCGCAGATATTCGATGCAATCTCCGAAAAGGAAGCGGGCGCGGTTGAGTCCCAGAATTTCTTTGACTATCAAACATTTTAAATAAGCGCGTCGGTTGGCTTCTACAGCTAAAATTGAGGCAGCCCCCAACTGCTCCATCATGTAGGTATGTCCGGCTTCTAGGGGGCCGAGTTCGAGAATGGTTTTGCCTTGGAAACCGCCGATTTTTTCAGCAGACCAGGAAACGCGACGGTCTTCAAAAAGGTTACTTTTGCCCGCGTCAATAACGTTGAGATAGCCGGGGAAAGAAGATGCCCACTCTCCTTTAAATATATCGATCGCATTCTGTATACTGGGAGCTGAAGTAATGTAAGAATCGAGGATTTCCATGCGAGGTGAGTGTGTGGGATTAAGTGACGTGACTCGGTTCTAGATACCTTACCACAACTGGACTGAGTATTTACTTTGGCTGGGAGTGGGGGTAAATTGAAAAGGGGTTTTGGTTGGAGTTGAGATCAGTTGGAGGCTGGGAAACTCATGTCGGAGCTTTCTGTGGGAGAAGCAGTCACGTTTGAAGAGGCGATCGCTCTGGCACAGTCGTTGCTGTCGGAGATAGAGCAGGGCGCGCTGGCACAGTCGGAGGAGGAAGCGCGGATCGGAGGGCTCGTGAGCAGCGAAAATGGGGCGCGCGGGTTTTTCGTCACCTATCTCACCGATGAGAGAGCGCTAGCAGATAACCCGTCACCGGCGCTGATACGAGCCCTGCAGTCGTCGCCGGAAATCGTTTCGGAACTGCTGGTGAAAAATCTGGCCATGTCGGCGGCGATGGCGGTGGCGCACCGGCGCAACCGCGACGAAGAAATGGCCAAAAGTTCGGAGCGGGTGAGCGCGCGCTCTGCAGGGCTGATTCGAGAGACGGCGCTGAGTGCAGCGCGATCGAAGGTGAAGCTACTGCTGGAAAGTGTCAGCAGTGGGGAAGGAGTGTATCAGTCGTTTCTGAAGCGCTGGGGCTACGATGCCGAACAGCTCGCCGCGATCGCAACTGCCGCGCAATCGGTGGCGATCGACTGAAACGGGTTTCTCCGCGTCGTTGGGCTGAAAGTCAAAACATGGGGATAGGAAACCCGGCTTCTCGCGAAGTCCCAGTACAACAAAACTTAAAAATGCGCATAGAATCTTAATTTGAGGGTGTAGGGCTGTGGTGTAGTGAGAGAGGAACGGAAAATTGCTCAAAGCGATGAAAGGAGCGGTCAGGAAAGCTGGCCTGTTTAATGCTGGGCCACTGAAAAAGTCCCCGTCGTGGCTCAAACTGGAGCTGCTCGGAAGCCTAGTCAGGAGAGACTTAGAAGCGCGGTACAAAGGCTCAGTCCTAGGCAACCTGTGGCCATTACTCACGCAACTCTCGCAACTGCTGATATACACCTACGTCTTCTCGATCGTCCTGAAGGTCAAGCTCAGCCTTCAGGGAATGCCAGAAAATAACTTGACCTTTGGGCTGTGGCTGTTTGCCGGCTTATTGCCCTGGACGGCATTTAGCAGCGGCTGCCTCAAGGCGTCCACATCAGTTGTCGAACAACCCAACTTAGTTAAAAAAGTCGTATTTCCCCTCACCCTGCTGCCCCTCGTGCCCGTACTGGCGGCATTCGTCGAAAGTTCCCTGGGCTTGATGGCGCTAATCGCCCTGACTGCCGCCAGCTCGAACGCCATACACAGTACCTTGTTGTTGCTGCCCTTGGTGTGGCTGCCGCAACTGCTATTAACCGCCGGGTTGGGATATCTGGGAGCAGGACTGACGGTATTTTTGCGCGACATTCCCCAAACAGCGGGGGTCATTCTCAATATTTTGTTTTATTTGACACCGGTTTGCTATCCGGCGCAGGTGATTCCGGAAAGCTGGCGGGAATGGGTGTTTTGGTTGAATCCAATGGCAGCGATCGCCGAAACCTATCGCGATCTCGTGTTAGTCGGACAAGTCCAGCACTGGGCAGAATGGGGAACGGCTTCAGTGATATCTTTAATTGTGTTTTATGCAGGCTTAACCGTTTATCGGCGGTTGCGTCCGGCTTTTGCCGACGTTCTCTAAACCTTCAAGTAACTGGCTTCATCCCCAAGATAGCCGTTTCCACACCAGCAGCCAAATGGACGAGATAGCAATTTCGCTCAAAAACGTCTCCAAGTGCTACAAGCGCTACAGACACCCAGCAGACCGATTAAAAGAAATCGTACTCCCCGGAAAAAGCCGAGCCGATGAATTTTGGGCACTGCGAGATATCAACCTCGAAATTCCAAAAGGACAAACCCTCGGGATTGTCGGACGCAATGGCTCTGGAAAAAGTACGCTCCTGCAAATTATTGTGGGAACCCTCGCTCCCACCACCGGACAAGTACAAGTCAGCGGGCGAATTTCAGCACTCTTAGAACTCGGCAGCGGATTCAATCCCGAATTTACCGGGCGGCAGAACGTCTTTTTTAACGGCCAATTATTGGGCTTGTCCCAGCAAGAAATAGAAGAACGATTCGATGAAATTGCAGCCTTTGCAGATATCGGCGATTTTATCGACCAGCCCGTCAAAACCTATTCTAGCGGCATGTTCGTGAGGCTGGCATTTGCCGTGGCGACTAGCGTCGAGCCGGACATTCTCGTCGTCGATGAAGCCCTGGCTGTGGGCGATGCTGCCTTTCAGCGCAAGTGTTTCGTCCGCCTCCAAACCCTACAAGATCGAGGCGGAACCGTCTTATTTGTTTCCCACGCAGCCGCCTCCGTGCTGGAACTCTGCAACGCTGCAATTTTACTCGATCGCGGCGAATTGCTCGTTTCTAGCAAGCCAAAGTTTGTGTTAGATAAATATCACAAGTTAATCTATGCCCCGGCTGAGAAAGAGCAGGCAATCCGCGAAGAAATCCGCGCTTTTCATGTCGGGCAAGAGGGGAAAGATTCTCTCCAGGGAAATGCTAGCACCTCCGCAAAAGCTCACATCTCGCTTGTCTCGCGTCAGGCGGCGGTTGAGGACAAAGGGCTCGATGAATTTTACGATCCCGAAATGGTTCCCGCCAATACCATTTCTTATGTGCCTCGGGGCGCTCGGATTCTCAACCCCCACATCGCCACCCTAGACGGCAAAATCGTCAATCATCTGGTGGGGCGCAACCATTACATTTACACTTACACGGTTTCCTTTTTCAAACAAGCTTCTAAAGTTCGCTTTGGGATGCTCATAAAAACTTTGAGCGGTTTTGAGTTGGGGGGTGCTTCCTTTACTGCTGCGACTCAGCAAATCGATCGCGTCGAGGCAGAGACAACCTTGGTGGTAAAATTTAAATTCCAATGCCTGCTCAACCCGGGCGTATATTTTCTCAATGCAGGCGTTTCGGGAATTGTAGACGACCAGTTTACCTACTTAGCTCGCTGTGTTGACGTGGCCATGTTTAGAGTGCAGCCTCAGCTCCAATCTCACGCCAGCGGAATTGTTGACTTGTTAATCGAGCCCAGCTTGTCTGTACAGAAGGAGGACGAGCAAGAGCCAATCGTAGAAATCATTTAATTATCGGGAATAATTTTTGGAGAGAATTGCATGAATAAAATCGACTTCATCCAGCAGAAAAAAGCAGAAATCGTCAGTCAATACGGGCACTGGACAAATCACAACATTCAGCTAGCAGGCGACCTGTATACCATCGATAAAGAAGCGGTGACGGGCGCTGAAGTCAAGTTAAAGCGGATCGTGCAAATGATCGCCGACATTTCGGGGCCATCGTTTGAAAACCTGCGCGTGTTGGATTTGGCGTGTTTGGAAGGACTGTATGGAATAGAGCTGGCACTCCAAGGAGCGCAAGTCGTCGGGCTCGAAGGGCGGCACGCCAACTTAGAAAAGGCGCGATTGGCAAAGGAAGCGCTTTCGCTGGATAATATCGAGTTCGTGCAAGATGACGTTCGCAATCTCAGCGAAGAAAAATACGGTCGTTTCGATATTGTTTTGTGTTTGGGCATTCTGTATCATTTAGATGTGCCAGACGTGCTTCACTTTCTAGAACAAATCGGCAATGTTTGCCAAAAAATAGCCATTATAGACACCCACGTCAGCAAACAACCGGAAATATGTTACACTTACAAAAACCAAAAGTATTGGGGGAGCAACTATCAGGAGGTTCCGAATACAGTTTGGTCATCTTTGGATAATGAAAACAGCTTTTGGCTGACGCGATCGTCCCTGTATAATATGCTGTCCCAGTGCGGCTTTACTTCCGTGTACGAGTGTCACGCCCCAGTCGTGAGAAAATATGAAGTAATGAGAATCAGACAGCAAACAGACCGAACGACTTTTATGGCCGTCAAAGGACAGAAGGTTTCCCTGCGATCGTCCCCGCAACTCAATGAATGGCCCGCAGATGACTCGCTAGAAAACCGCGAACACCTGTAAACCTAACTGATTCTCGATAGGATAAAAAAATGCCCCCTGCGCTGATAGTCACTGGAATGCATCGGTCGGGTACGTCCCTAACGGCTTCATTCGTGAAAGCGATTGGAGTCAATATCGGCGATCGCATGTTTCGCGCGGACGTTTTTAACGTCAAGGGATATTTTGAAGACCTTGATTTCCTCGAATTTCAGCGCTCCGTTCTGCAAGAAAGCTGTCGTGCGGGCGAGGCAGGATGGCCAGATTGGGGCTGGACGGAAAGCGAGTGGTTAGATCGGGGCAAATTTCAAAATCACGTTGGAGCCGCGCGCGAATTAATCGCAGCGCGCGATCGCGCCTCAAGCCTCTGGGGGTGGAAAGATCCGCGCACTTCTCTCATGCTTGACTTCTGGGCAGAATTGCTCCCCGACGCCCGCTATTTGTTGGTCTATCGCTTGCCTTGGGAAGTCGCCGATTCTATCTTGCGCCTCAACGCTCCCGTGTTTGCAGAGCATCCCGATTATCCGCTGCGAATCTGGGCATTTTACAACCGTCACCTATTGGATTTCTACGCCCAATATCCGGAGCGCTGCATTCTTCTCAATGTCAATACTTTTCTAGAGTCACCCAAACGGGCGATCGAGCTAATCGAGAACAAACTCGGGCTGGAAGTCGCCGACCAGTCAGCAGAATTTAGCCAAATTTACGAGGAGGGCCTTTTTAAGAGTCTCGATCGGCAGCATCCCGTGGTTCAGCTTTTGCGGCAGTTATCGCCTCAGTATTTTTCCCTCCTCGCAGAATTAGATCGGGTTGCCGACATGCCGAGCAATTTTTCCGACAGCCCGGTTGCAGCAAGCGAGGAGACGCCCTACAGAGAAATCTGGCCGCTGTCGCTGCACCGTCAAGTCATTGAAGGTCAAATCCAGATTCAATATCTCCTCAGCCAAAATCACCAACAGCGAATCGAGCTGCAGGCAGAGATCGATCGGTTGCAGCAGGAACTGGCAACCATCAAGTTGTCTAAATTTTGGAAAGTCAAGCAGAAGCTTTCCAAGCTGAAAAACTTAATGGCACTAAAATAGTCATTACCCGGCCAAAGGAGGTGGAAGAAAAATGCTAAAGGGAGAAAAAAATCTCAGGAGCGATGAGATTGCCTTATCAGTTGTGATTCCCTGCTACAACCAAGGAGAATTTATCCTCGATGCAGTTTCGAGCGTGCGAGACTGTCAGGACGACATCTATGAAGTCATTATTGTCAATGATGGCTCTACAGATGCTTCAACTTTAAAGGTCTTAAGCTATTTGAAAGAAAATGGCTATCAGGTAATTGACCAGAATAATCAGGGATTGGCCCAGGCGCGGAATAGGGGGATAAAAGCGGCTAAAGGCCCGTATATCTTGCCTTTGGATGCAGACAATAAAATCAGAGGCGCTTATATAACTAAGGCGGTCGATATTCTCGACAAACACCCAGAAGTTGGGGTCGTTTATGGCAATGCCGAATTTTTTGGAGACAAAACAGGAATTCACGCTGTTCCAGATTTTCATATTAATCTGATACTTTTGGGAAACTATATCGATGCTTGTGCAGTTTTTCGCAAGGTCGTCTGGAAAGCGTGCGGGGGTTACGACCCGAAAATCCCGGATAAATTGGGATATGAAGATTGGGATTTCTGGCTGGGAGCGGCAGAGAAGGGCTGGAAATTTTATCACATTCCTGAAGTATTGTTTGACTATCGAATCCGAGCGAATTCGATGGTGAGCGCTTGTAATATTCCAGCAAATCGGCAGCAATTGCTGCGGTATATCTGTACGAAACATATCGGGATTTACAGCACGAATTTTGCCAATATTTGGGCGGAAAGAGAATGCGTGTATTTAACGGAGAGAGCGCACGCGGAAAGCCTGCAGGTGCAGTTGCAGCAAACTCGGGCAGAATTGGAGGAAGCGCGATCGCGCCAGATTCTAAGTGAGGGGGAATTAAACGCGGAATTGGCGAACCTGCGCTCTCAGATGCAGGAAACTCAGACGCAACTGCAAGCAGACGCGGAGCGATCGCAAGCCCAATTGCAGCAAACTGAAGCCCAGCTACAGGAAACCCAAACTCACCTGCAAACCCTCCGCGCGGAACTGACCAGCCAGCAAGCCCTCCAGCAGCAAACCCACGCTCACCTGCAGCAAAAGGCGGCGGAGCTGGCACGGGTTCAGGCTCAGTTGCAAGAAACTCAGGCCCACCTAGCGCAAGCTGAGGCCCAAATGCAGGCAGAACTGGCCCACGAGCGATCGCAACTGCAACAAACGCGGGCTGAACTGGAGCAGACCCGCGCCACGCTGGTGGCGATGCAAACCAGTAAATTCTGGAAGTTGCGCGCGCGGTGGTTTAAGCTGAAAAAGGCGATCGGCTTGGGATCTGACGCCTGAGCAACGAATACGGGGCACCCTTGCGGCTGCCCCGGCAAGCCAAGCAAAGCGAGAATTTCTATATTACGAAGCTTATAGGTTTAAAGAGTGATGTTTAAAAACGCCATCCCCCGGTCTAAAAAAGCCCTCTCACTGATAAAAAAGCTGTTTATTACTTGGAAAGATAGCGGTTCGCGGCAGGCACTGGCCAAAACGTTTAGAAAACTCTACCTGAAGCTCGACAATACGCCGCCCGCGATCGCGCCTGCTGCGGAAATCGTCGCCGTCGAGGAACCCCCAGTTATCGAACCCGTTCCGGAAATCGCCGCCGTCGAGGAACCCCCAGTTATCGAACCCGTTCCGGAAATCGCCGCCGTCGAGGAACCCCCGGTGATCGAACCCGCTCCAGAAATAACAGAACCGGTGCCGGAAAAGAAACCTTGGGACGTCATCTATCACCAGTGGCTCAGCCAGAACTTTCCCAGAGAAGCCGACTTGAAAAAATTGGCTGAGACAGTAGAATTTTTGCCTTACAAGCCAGTTATCAGCGTCATCATGCCGGCGTACAATACCCCGGAGCGGTATCTCGTAGAGGCGATCGAGTCCGTCCGAAATCAAATTTACCCTTATTGGGAGTTGTGCATTGCCGATGACGCTTCAACCGCTCCTCACGTCAAAGACATCTTAAAAGAGTATGCAGCCAAAGATTCGCGGATAAAAGTCATTTTTAGAGAAGAAAATGGCCATATTTCCCACGCCTCAAACTCAGCCCTAGAAATTGCCACCGGAGAATTTATCTCTCTACTCGACCACGACGACTTGCTAACAGCAGATGCGCTTTACGAAGTCGCTCTGATGCTCAATCGTCATCCCGAAGCCGACATGATCTATTCCGATGAAGACAAGATAGAAGAAGATAACAATCTCACGGCTCCCTTCTTCAAACCCGACTGGTGCCCCGATTCCTTTCTCTCGCGCATGTATTCGGGACACTTGGGCACCTACCGCCGAGCGATCGTTCAAGAAATCGGCGGATTTCGAGTCGGTTACGAGGGCAGCCAAGATTACGATTTTGTTCTGAGGTTCACGGAAAAAACCGACAAAATCTTTCACATTCCTAAAATCCTCTACCACTGGCGAATTCACGCGGTTTCTGCTGCTAGCGGCACAGAAGCCAAGCCCTATGCTTATGAAGCCGCGAAAAAAGCCCTCACCGATGCCCTACAGAGAAGGGGCGAGAAAGGCGTTGTTACCGATGTGCCTATCTACTGGGGGCACTATGTGATTCGCTACGAGATTGCGGAGTACAAAAAAGTCAGTATCATCATTCCTACTCGCAACCTAGGGGATATTTTAAACGCCTGTTTGGAATCCATCTTCACTAAGAGCCAGTATCCGAATTACGAAGTCATTGTCATAGACAACGGCAGTACGGAAGAAGAGACAGCCCGAGTGATTGCTGACTGGACAGCCAAAGAACCGGAGCGGTTTCGCTGTTACCCGCTTGACATTGCTTTCAACTATTCCAAAATTAACAACTACGCCGTCAGCAAAGCGCAGGGGGATTACCTGCTGTTTTTGAACAACGATACAGAAGTCGTCACGCCCGATTGGATTGAGGGGATGGTCGAACAAGCTCAGCGACCCGCGATCGGCGCAGTCGGCGCGCTGCTATTGTATCCAGACAATATCATTCAACACGCCGGCGTTGTCCTGGGGCTCGGGGGAATCGCGGCTCACAGCCACCAGTATTTGCCCTCTGTATGGCCGGGATATTTCGGTCACGTCATCAGTATCAGCAATGTTTCAGCGGTGACTGCTGCCTGTTTGATGTGCCGCCGGGAAGTTTTTGAGAGTGTCGGTGGGTTTGATGAAGAATTAGCTTTGGCATATAATGACGTGGACTTCTGCTTGAAGATAGGGGCCAAGGGATATCGCAATATTTACCTGCCCCATGTCGTTCTGTATCACCACGAATCGAAAAGCCGGGGTTATGAAGATACGCCAGAAAAGTTGGAGCGATTGGCTAAAGAATCAGCTCTCGTCAGAAGTCGCTGGCAAAAGTTAATTGATGACGATCCTTGCTACAGCCCAAATTTAACTAGGGGTCGCGCTGACTACAGTTTGAGAGTGTAGGGGTGGAAGGGAAACTTTTTCGCCGATTTGCGTCAGAGGGAAAGAGTCAAAGGAAGCGCGATCGCGGAGTTTTCAAATGGCAGTAGAGCAAAACGACAACATAATCCTCGCAGTCGATCGGTCGTGGTCGAACGATTGGGGGATTGGAATCGAGGGATGGATTCTCGGCAAAAATGGGGCGATCGACGAAGTAGAAATTTCTCTAGGCGGTACGTCTGTGGCGATCGCTTCCTGGCACCCGCGCCCAGATGTAGCCGCCGCTTTCCCGCAATACCCGTACAGCGAGAATTGCGGCTTCGTCGCCTATGTGCCTCGCATTGCAGAGCATTGCGTCACCTTCCACGCCAAAACTCAAGGGAAAATATCCAGCCAAACCGTAACTTTTCTAGGTGACAAGCTACAGCATCCTAAAGATATTCCGCATGGAGGGGCAATTTATACTGAGTTTATCAAGCTGGTTAATGAAAATCATCTCCGAGTTTTAGAAATTGGTTCGCGCGCGGTCTCGCCGGGAACCAGGGGACGGAGAGAATTATTTCCCGATGCTTTTTACACGGGCTTTGATTATTATCCCGACGAAAACACAGATGTTGTCGGCGATGCTCACCGGCTTTCTCAATACTTTAAAAATCAGCGCTTTGACGCAATTTTTTCTGTCTCTGTATTGGAACATTTAGCCATGCCGTGGGTGGTGGCAATGGAAATTAACAAGCTTCTGGAAATAGGAGGAATAACTTTTCACGGAGTTCCGCTGGCATGGCCTCTCCATGAAAGACCTTGGGACTTCTGGCGTTTTTCTGACGACGGTCTTAAGGTTTTGTTTGCTCCACCTTTGGGATTTGAAGTGATAAAATCCGGGTTATTTGACCCCGCGCAAATCCATTTAGCTAAGGTTTGGCCAGGTCAAGAGGGATTGACAAAAAATCTCACCTTTGCCGGGGCTGCTGTGCTGGCTAGAAAAGTAGCAGATTTTAAGTCGGATACTTTCAAGTGGGATGTCACCCTAGAAGAGGTTTTGGGAAAAGACAGTCATTATCCAACACCCTAAGTAGCGCGATCGCAGGAACTCTATCCCTGTCAGACCCCGCCGTGCTAAACTACTGCAAACGGGAGAGTCACTCCCGATAGAGACAGTAAGGTGAGAACGTCCAGCCAACGCTCAGACGAAGGAAACGGAACGCGAAATATTTTGAGGAGTACATCAGTGAGTTACTTAAAAATTGACCTGGGATGCGGAAGTCGCAAGAAAGAAGGCACTCTCGGAATCGATGCGTGGCCACTTCCAGAGGTGGATTATGTTCTTAATTTGGAAAAAGAGCCCTTACCCTTTGACGATGAAAGTGTCGATTACGTCTATTCGTCTCACTGCCTCGAACACCTCATCCAGATTCCCAAACTTTTTGCAGAAGTCAGTCGGGTTTGCATTGACGGGGCGCAACTAGAATTGTGGACTCCGTATGCTTGGGAAAATTCAGCTTTTATTTTCGACCACAGAACCTTTTTAAACGAAGACCATTACATGCACTTCTGTGTTTGGGAAGTCGGCTACTGGCAGGAGTTCTTTAAGAAAAGATGGCTGTTAAAAGAATTTACTTATATAATTGATGAGAAAATTATTGTCGAGCTATATAAAAATAAAATAGACCTGGATTTTGCCTTGAGGTACTACAAAGGCATCGTCAGAGAATTTTGCGCTCATATAGAAGTGCGCAAGGATTATACAGGCGAAACGGTTCTGCCCCAGAGGACATTTGCTTTTGACCGAAACTCAGAAAAATATCCCATCCAGTCGAGTTTTAGTTTAAATGGCGATCGCGCCCAGGAAATACAAAAGGCGATCGCCTGGTTTTCGCCATCCGCAAGCACAGAAAAAGAGCGATCGCCCGAAGAAGTGCTGCAAGAACAAGTGCATCAACTCGAAGCTCAACTCCAGCAAGCTCGCGCCACTATAACTGCGATGGAAAGTAGCAAATTCTGGAAGATGCGGAAACAGTGGTTTAAACTGAAAAAGGGTTTGGGGCTGGCGCAACAAGAAGAAGGATGAAAAAGACCTAACCCCCCAGCCCCCTTCCCACCTCTCCCTGGCCCTCTCCTAAAAGGAGAGGGAAGCGGAGCAGCTTTTTTTACGGGGAAGGGGGAGAAAAAGAACTGCACCTTCCAGCGACTTGGCTGCCAACTTGACAGGGTGAAAAAATAATGCTGAAACAGGCTATTTTCCGGATTAAAAATCAACTTACTCGCATCAAGCGTTTGTCAAAGCGCCTGTATGAAGTTTGGAGAACGAAAGGACTGCGGCATGTACTGTCCAAAATCTTTTGGAAACTGTATGTAAAGCTCGATCGCGCGCCCCTGCCGACGCCCGAGTCACCCGAAATCGTCCACTCAGTCAGTCAGTATCACTATTGGCTCAGCCTGCATTTCCCCAGACTCGCCGATCTCCGTCAGATGAAAGAGACGGCAGAAGTTTTGAAATACAAGCCCCTCATCAGCGTCATCGTACCCGTTTACAACACCCCTGAAACGTACTTGAGGGCGGCGATCGATTCGGTGCGGGCTCAGGTGTATCCTCACTGGGAATTGTGCATCGCTGATGACGCCTCAACTAACGATGAGGTGATAACTCTCTTGCAGCAATACGCCGAAATTGACGAGAAAATTAAAGTCGTTTTCCGAGATGAAAATGGGCACATTTCTGCTGCCTCTAATTCAGCGCTAGAACTGGCGACGGGTGAATTTGTAGCCCTGCTGGATCACGACGATCTGCTGACGCCAGATGCGCTTTATCAAGTCGCTCTGACGATCAACCAGCATCCCGATGCTGACATGATTTACTCTGATGAAGACAAGGTAGACGATCGCACTCAATTCCGCGATCCATTTTTTAAACCCGATTGGTGCCCTGACTCGTTCCTGTCGCGGATGTATACCTGCCATCTCGGCACCTATCGGCGATCGCTCGTCCGAGAAATCGGCGGATTTCGCCTCGGCTATGAAGGCTCTCAGGATTATGACCTCGTTCTGAGACTGACAGAAAAAACCGATAAAATCTTTCACATTCCCAAAATCTTATACCACTGGCGCATTCACTCCACATCAACCGCCAGCGACTTAAACAATAAAGCCTATGCCGCAGAAGCAGCCCGCAAGGCGCTCTCAGAAGCGATCGAGAGAAGAGCAGAACCCGGCATCGTCACTCCTACGGAGGGCGGGCACTGGATCGTTCGCTATCACATCCGCGATTATAGCAAAGTTACGGTCATTATTCCCACCCGCAATTTGGGTAAGATTCTCAATACTTGCTTGACCTCGATTTTTGAAAAAACCACCTATCCCAACTACGAGGTACTGCTGATTGATAATGGCAGTGACGAGAAAGAAACCTTAGAGATTATCAGCAAGTGGAAAGCCAAAGAGCCCGATAGATTTCGCTGTGAAGTGTATGATATCCCGTTTAATTTTTCTAAACTGAATAACTACGCCGCGAGCAAAGCCGATGGCAAGTATCTTTTATTTTTAAATAACGATACAGAAGTGCTGACGCCTGACTGGATGACGGCAATGGTAGAGCAGGCGCAAAGACCCTCCATCGGAGCAGTGGGGGCTTTACTCCTCTACCCGGACAATACCATTCAGCACGCCGGTGTAGTTGTGGGGCTGGGAGGGGTTGCCGGTCACAGCCACAAGACTTTCCCTGCCGGAGTCCCCGGTTATTTTTATCAACTTCAGACCGTCAATAATTATGCAGCCGTCACGGGAGCTTGTTTGATGTGCAGGCGGGAAGTCTGCGAAGCTGTTGGCGGGTGGGAAGAAGACCTAAAGATTGCTTTTAACGATGTTGACTTTTGCCTGAAGTTAGTAGAAAAAGGCTACCAGAATATTTACCTGCCCCACGTCGTTCTGTATCACTACGAATCCAAGAGCCGGGGGCTCGAAGACACGCCGGAAAAACAAGCCAGATTTGCAAAAGAAATAGCGTACATGCGGCGGAAGTGGAAAGACATACTCGATCGCGATCCGTGCTACAGCCCCCACCTGACGCTCGATCGCGAGGACTACGGGATTAACCTGAATCCCTGAAGGGTAAAGAAGGAAACGCAATCGCGATCGCCACGGCGGCGCTCTCAAAAGAAGCGCTTTTTTCCGAGCGGGCGACAGCAAGATATCGCAGGGGAGAAAGCTGGCGCTTTCGCTCGCGCTTCACGTTTCCGTGCTACGATCGGCCTGACTATCGGGGGAGTCCTGCCAGTAGCAGTGGCCCACCTGACTGCAGATAAAGGCCACTCGAATCAGAACAACAGATGCCAGACTTCCTGATAATTGGCGCGCAAAAGTGTGGAACCACGTCTTTATATAATTATCTAATTCAGCACCCGCAGATTCTCCCAGCCGCCCAAAAAGAGATACACTTTTTCGATCTCAACTATAGTAAAGGGATTGAGTGGTATGCGGCGCAATTTCCAGCGATCGCCAGCGGTTCGGGGCTGCTTTCCGGAGAATCGAGTCCCTACTATATGTTTCATCCCCGGGTTCCGAGGCGCGTCAAACAGTTATTTCCCCAAGTCAAACTGATTGTCCTGCTCCGAGAGCCCGTCGCCAGAGCTTGGTCCCACTACCATCACGAAGTGAGACTGGGATACGAACACCTGCCCTTTGAAGAGGCGATCGCCAGCGAATCCCAAAGACTCCAAGGAGAAATAGAAAAGCTCAGCCGCGATGAAACTTACTATAGCTTCAATCACCAACACTACACCTACCTGTTGCGGGGCATCTACATCGATCAGGTGCAAACCTGGATGGAACTTTTCCCAAAAAAACAGTTCTTAATCTTGAAAAGCGAAGATTTTTATGCCGATCCCGCTAGAATACTCAACCAAGTATTTGACTTTTTGGAGGTGCCAGCCTGCCAACTCGACCAGTACGGCAAATATAATGTAGGGGATTACCCCGCGATCGGCGATTCCACCCGACATTACTTGATAGAATACTTCCTGCCGCACAATCGGAGATTAGAGGAGTCTTTCGGCATCACCTTCTCCCACCCCTAAGCGGGCCACAGGTGTTACCCGGAATATCCCATCTCAGATCAACCGCCGCGATCCCACCTCTGCCTTGTAGCAAACTTCAGTTTTTGCGAAAGCTATGCGAGTCCTCATCCTCCATCCCAACTTCCCAGCTCAATACCGTCACATCGCAACCGCGCTCGGCAGCGATCCGAAAAATCAGGTTGTTTTCGGTACAAAAAACGAGCGTCCAGAGTGGAGCATTCCGGGCGTGAAAAAACTCGTCTTCTCGCCCAGCCGCGAACCGCGATCGGAAACACACCACTACGTCCGCCCGTTAGAAAGCGCCGTGCTGCACGGACAGGCAGTTTATCGGGCAGCCGAAAAACTGAAAGCAGAGGGATTCGTACCGGATATCGTCTGCGGTCATTCTGGATGGGGGCCGACACTTTTTGTCAAAGATATCTTCCCAAAAGCCAAGCTTTTGTGTTACTTTGAATGGTTTTATCACGCCTTCGGTTCAGATGCAAATTTTGACCCAGCCGATCCCTTATCCCCCGACGATATCCCCCGCATCCGAGTAAAAAATTCGCCCATCCTGATCGATTTATACAGTTGTGATTGGGGGGTGTCGCCCACCTACTGGCAGCAGTCTCAATTTCCCAGCGAATTCCACAGCAAAATCAGCGTCCTTCACGATGGCGTCGATACGGAATACTTCAAGCCCAGCCCTGGAGCAAAACTGGTTTTACCTAATCTAGATTTGTCTGGGGTCGATGAAATTGTAACCTACGTCGCGCGGGGGATGGAACCTTATCGCGGCTTCCCAGAATTTATCGAATCTATCGCCTACATTCAGGAACGACGCCCCAACTGTCACGTCGTCATCGTCGGCTCGGATCGAGTTTGCTACGGCAAATCCTTGCCCAATGGCAAAACTTACAAACAGGAAATGCTCGAAAAAGTGCCGCTGGATCTGTCGCGAGTTCACTTCGTCGGCTCCCTGCCCTACGGACTGTACTTGAAAGTGATTCAAGCCTCTTCAGCGCACATCTATTTAACCCGTCCGTTCGTGCTATCTTGGTCGATGATTGAGTCCATGTCAACCGGTTGCTTAGTCATAGGATCGGATACTGCGCCCGTTACAGAAGTCATCCGCGACGGAGAGAATGGCTTGCTCGTCGATTTCTTCTCGCCCAAGCAAATTGCCGATCGCGTTGACGAGGTACTGAATCATCCAACTCGCATGGCGGAACTTCGCGCGAAAGCTCGCGAAACTGCTCTAGAACGCTACGCCCTATCCAATTTGCTGCCCCGCCACCTGCAACTGATAAAAGACGTTGCGAACGGGAACGCGCCCGATCAAAAACAACCGGAAAAACCCTCCAAACCCAAAAAAGCGAGTAAAGGGTTTGAAGTTCTCAAGCAAAAAGCGGGTAAATCTTGATATCCGGCTGTGGATATAAAGAAAATTGAGGGGTGCATGTACCATCAATCTCGAAATAAGGGAAGCGAGAATTTGAAGTCTCCCAGGATTCAACCTGGGGTATCCCTCGCTAAGCCTGTTTTCGCCTGAGAAAATAATTATAAGCCTACCCTTTAGAGGAGGATACAGAAACGAGATGCTGCCGAAGCTGATAAGCTGTTGCGATTTTAAGAAGCTTATTCGAGTGTTGAGAGTATCTGCCTCCCAAATCCCATGCTCGGACGCAAGCAGAGGAACCAGGGAATCGAGAGAAAGAGAGAAAATTAAAAGCGCAACAGCCGCGCAACAGAGCCGCTATTTTACCTGACGCAATATTCAGGATAAACCGCGTCTTCTCGCTTTGGCGATAAGTAGAAATTGACCGCAAGGATTCGGAGAAATTTATGTTACGAAGTCCCATATTAATTTACGATGAAAAGTATATCAATCACGATTTTGTGAGAGATCCACTGTTCGCAAGATCGTATAAGCAGGGATACAATACTTTGCAATACTTAGGCGAAAGAGGAAATAATTTCATATACGACCTCTGGCGGGTGTATACTGTCTGTTGGGCAGCCAATCATGCCAGTAAATTGTCAGGAGATTTTGTCGAATGTGGCGTTAATACGGGATTTTTAGCTAGAGCTATTATAGAATATATTGGTTTTTCATCAAAAAAGGATAAGACATTCTACTTGATTGATACGTTTCAGGGAGTTCCTGACTATCAGTTTGCAGAATCAGAAAGGAAACTCAAACTGGACAACCAGAGCCGCAACTGGTACGGAATTGATATTTATCAACAAGTCAAAAAAACGTTTCAAGAGTTTTCAAATGTATCCGTCATTAAAGGAGAAGTGCCCGCAGTTTTACCGCAAGTTCCAAGCAAAGCAGTTTGTTATTTGTCACTTGACATGAATTGTGCCTACCCAGAAGTCGCGGCGGTTGATTACTTCTACGATAAGATTGTTCCCTCGGGGATCGTTATGTTTGATGACTACGGATTTTCTGCCAACAATCAGGGTCACATCACTCAAAAACAGGCACTAGATGAGTGGGCCAGTCAGAAAGGTTTGCAGATATTGTCTTTGCCGACGGGTCAGGGTATGCTAATTAAACCGGGAAACAGTTTGCCCGCCATTCAGGAGGGCAATAGTTCCCCTGACGAAGTAATCATTTTTTGAGCGAACTGCAAACTGAGTCCGAGCCGAAGAGAACATCTATCAAACGGGGAGCGATCGAATATGCCTGACTACCAACCTCTAGTTAGTATTGGCATACCAGCATACAAGGGAGCGTCAAAACTGAAACGAGCTATAGAATCGGCGATCGCTCAAGACTATCCCAACCTCGAGATAGTGATTTCAGACGATGCCTCGCCGGATGACACTGCGGCTGTTTGCCAAGAATTTTGCCAGCGAGACAGCCGAATTAGATACATCCGCCAGCCAAAAAATCTGGGGCTCACTGACAACTTCAGAGCAGTTTTTAACCTGATTCGCGGCGAATTTTTTATGTGGCTAAGTCAGGACGACTGGATAGAATCTACTTATGTCAGCATTTGTACAAAATTTTTATTAGATAACCCCGATTACGCTCTCGCTTGCGGGCAGCCGAAATACTATGACGGTGAAAAGTTTATTGGTGACGGCAATCGCATAAATTTAGGGCAAAGCTCTGCAACAGAAAGAATATTATCTTTCTATGCACAAGTATCGGATAACGGCGCATTATATTCAGTTATGCGTCGCGATATTTTGTCAAAATGCTTGATGCCAAAAGCTATGAACGGTGATTGGGTTCTAGTTGCTTCTATGGTTTTTCAGGGAAAAATTCGGACGCTGGAAACCGTCGCCATTCACCGAGAAAATCGCTGGCTCAAGCCCTTAGAAAGAGCGCGAGAATTTGTCCAAGGCGAGGGCTTGCCCTTATTTCAAGCCACTAATCCCGGTATAAGTGCTGCCATAGCAGCTTACAAAGATATAGCCTGGTTGTCTCCCGCATACGCACCCCTAGGGAAATTAGGACGTTTTCTTTTAGCCCGGGAGATCCTCCAGGTTTTCAGCCAAAAACGGAAGATCAAGCTGACTGACAAATTGCTATCTTTAGTCAGTCAGGTTGACGGGCGATATCCCGATGAATCAGAACTAGCGGAGCTGCGCAAACTCAGAGAAAAAGTAGCTGAGTTATGGCTGATTACACCCAGAGATCAACTGCCAACTGCCTATTCGGGCAATTTGGGCAAGCTCCATCACCTCCTGCTCATCAGCGGTATTAAAGATGAACCACTGACAGAGACTGAACGGGTTTTTGCAAGTGAGCTAGCCACACGGGTAGGTAGAGGATTTGAGGCTCCCGATGCCATCCAGTATTTACAAGCAGCCATTCTGTACTGCTATGCTCACCAGTTGCCGTTGCAGTATGAAAGCGCTCCTATACCCAAGTGGTTTTTCAACGAATATATCAAATACGCCGTTGACTATCCTCCATATTTTCAGGAAATTGGAGAAGTAGATAGCTACTACCGCCACATGAAACAGTGGGTGGAAAGATTGCACGCAAACATTTTTAATAACCCAGCCTTACAACTCTGGCAGGACACGGCTTTATTTTTTACCCAGAATACAGTTTTTTCACTCCTGTACTTTAGCAGTGCGAATCTAAAGAATATCTACACTAAACGTGCCGATATAATGGAATTTGCTCTGACAAAACGTGGCTTTCACATCGATTACATTTTTCCCGAAAGGCCTACTTACAGAAAAAAAATTTACCTGGGAGTTTTGAACCTCCATTTTAGTCTAAAAACCGAAACTTTCGCCACAATTCCGGCTTTCGAGTATCTCGACAAAGACCTATTTCAAATTATACTGTATAGTTTCAACGTCACCGAACACCCATTGGAGCAATACTGCTCCAGCCGCGCCGATCGCCTAGTCAAACTTCCCGCCGATTTAGCCTCTCAGGTGGAGGCGATACGCGCCGATGACCTGGATATTCTATTGATTGGCAGTAATGTAACGGCTGTCACCTCTGCGCTAGTCCTTCTAAGCCTGCATCGACTAGCACGAGTACAGTTGATGTCCTTAATGTCGCCAGTCACGACCGGTATGCGCCATATCGACTATTATATTGCTGGCGAACTGACTGCACCGATGCAGGCAGATTCAGAATATTATCGAGAGAAATTGATAACGATTGAGGGTTCCGGTTTGTGTTTCAGTCACCCGCTACCGTCAGGGGCGGCTGTAGGAAAACCTGACCGATCGCGCTGGGGCGCAACCGAGGAAAGCATTGTGTTTATTTCCGGCGCAAATTTTTACAAAATTATTCCAGAGCTGAGGGAAGCTTGGGCAAAAATTCTGGCTGCTGTTCCTAATTCTGTCCTCGTTTTATATCCCTTTAACCCAAACTGGACTGTTTCTTATTTAGCTAAGGAGCGTTTCTTGAATGCAATGGGTGCCATTTTCGATCGCTATGGAATTGAAAAAGAACGCCTAGTGGCGATCGATACAATGCCGAGTCTGGCAGATGTCAAAGAATGCCTCAAGCTCGCCGATGTTTATCTCGATTCTTTTCCTTACTCTGGAGCGACTTCGCTAGTTGATGCCTTGGAGGTGGGGCTGCCAACAGTGGTAATGGATGGTAGCGCTTTGCGCTTCAGGCAGGCTGCCGCATTGCTGCGGGAACTGCAAGTCACTGATTTAATTACAGCTAGCGAAGAAGCTTATATTCAATTAGCAGTTGAACTCGCAACCAATCCCGAAATGCGCCGCCAAAAGCGCGAACAGATTCAGGAAAAAATGAGCAGCAACCCCGGTTTTATCGACAGTCGCTCCTACTCTCATAAAATGGGTGCTGTATTCCTAGAACTCTTTCAAAAACACATAGCGCCAATTCAAGTTACTTTTGAAAGCAAATCCACCGATTCTGGGGAGCCAGGAATAGAATCCGCCGATTTTTTCAATCACCTGACGGGCTGCGCGACGCTTTATCAAATCGATTCTTCAGATGAATCCGTGCTAGGGGAACTCCGGCAAATCCGCAAGCAGGTGGCGGATTTTTGGCTGAGTGCGGCACCTGAGCAACTGGAAAGTTTTTATTTGGGGAATTTGGGCAAGGTACATCAAACTCTGTTTGAAAGCGGTTTTTTCGAGGAACCCCTAACCGAAACAGAGCAGAGTTTTGCGGATGAATTAGCCGCGCAGCTAGCGAGTGGATTTGAGGAGTTGAAAGCGCTCAACAATCTGCTAGCAGCCATGCTATACCGGCGCGCTGCTCAACTGCCCTTACCAAATGACCGCACCGTAATACCTCGGTGGGTGCCGCTGAGTTAGGAAGGGCGATCGCTGGCGGTTCTGGCTAAAAGTTCCTCAAAAACAGCATACATATCGCTGGCAAACTTTTTGGGATTCCAAAGCGGTGCCAGAGAATCTGGCTGCTTGGCTTTGAGCAGGCGATCGCGAATTTCATTCCTGAAAGCGCTGTCTTTCCCGAATCGAATCCCCCACTCGACATACTCTTCCCAAGAGTGAGCGATCCCCGCCTCAATTTCCAGGGTTTTCAAAAACGAATAACCCATTCGAGAAAGCGCTTGATCCCCCGCCCGCGTCACCAGCGGCAAGTTAAACCACAACGCCTCTAGATTGTGAGTCCCGCCATTGTAGGGATAGGAATCTAGCAGCACGTCGGCAATTTGGTAAATGGTGCGGTGTTCTTCCTCTGTGCGCGATCGCTCTAAAAATTTCAGCCGATAGAAACCAACCCCCTGCGCTTCGCATTCTTGCTTGTACATGGCTTGAATTACTTGGCGATCGCCTTTTCCTTTGTGCAGCAAAACGCTGTCAGGCACCTGCTTGAGAATTTGCACTTGAGCTTTCGCCAACTCACTATTAAACTTACTTCCCGGAGCCACGCACAAGTAAACAACTTGATCGGTACTAATCCGCAGCGATCTTCTCATGGCTTCTCGATTCACTGCAGCGCTGACAAATCCAGAAACAGCCGCAAAAGAGTCGGGCATCCTCACTATCTGCTCCGTGTAATGCGGTTCGATTTCGGGCGGGTGCGTGTGCCCGTCACCGAGATAGTAATTTTTCTCGGAAATGTAGGGCGCGTCAAATCCCAGCCAGGAGATGCAGACGGGTGCGGGTTGACTGTAGAGTATCTCTCCGTGTACCGGAAGCATCACCGAATCCATATCGATTAAAATATCTAGCCTATCTTCACCTATCTTCTCGATAATTTTCTCTACCTTAACCGAGCCATTAGACAGCTTAACTCCCTGATAGAATTGAGCCGCTACTTTGGTAAATAACTGAGTTCTATCGTCGGATTTAAACTCATCTGGATTGGTAACGTACAAATAAATATGAGGAGTCAGCCGGGATAGTTCTTGAATGATATCAGCGCTGCACCACCCAACCGAATGCCTCCACAAGTGCGGCGAGAGGAAGCCGATTCTCAATCCGTCTGGCGCGATCGCTCTCGCTCCTATCCTTTCCTCATTTCGCAGGCGATTCGCGAGAAGCTTTTCCGTATATAATTTACCAATAAATTTTGCTAATTTAGCATTGGCGGCTACATCATCTCGCAAATACGGTAACTCAAATAAAATATTTGTATAAATTCTTTCTATTTCTGGCGGCTCTAATTTATCCCAGCTTTGGTATACGAGATTCTCCAGCTCTATAAATTCATCCTGAGCAGCTTGACTTAAACCCGATTTTAGGTAGGTACTGACTAAAGTAATTGCGGGCAATATCTTTTTGCTATCGGCGCACAGTTGGATATACCGCTGAGCAGCTTCTCTGGCTTCGGCAAAATTCCCCTGCCTGGTGAGTAGTTCAAACAAGTTCCAGTAAGCCTCAGCGAAGTCAGGTTTGATGGCAATAGCCGCTTGATAGCTGCCGATCGCGTCGCTGATTTTGCCCCGCGCTGCGAAGGTATTCCCTAAATTGTAGTGTGCGTTTTCATGGTCAGGTTTGAGGGCGATCGCTTTTTGATAACTTTGAATCGCCTTGTCGATTAACCCCCGCGCTGCCAGTTCGTTGCCCAAGTTGTAGTGAGCTGTTGCATTTTCGGGATCGGTGGCGATCGCGTTTTGATAGCGCTTAATAGCCTCGTTCGCAGGTGCCGGCTCATTCTGCATTGTTTTTTACTCTACTTTAGCCGTTATATAGCCTTCCTAATTGAGTCGTGAAAATCTAATGACTGGAGGCAGAGCCTCCCGTTGTTGCGTTACCAAGCTGAGCCTGGTAACGAGTTCACGAGTTCAGGACGATACCGCTGCAATTTTTCTCGCTAAAAGTTCCTCAAACACTGCATACATATCGGCAGCAAATTTTTTCGGATTCCACAGCGGTGCCAGAGAATCTTGCTGCTTGGATTTGAACAATTTTTCTCGAATCTCCTGCCTCAAAGCCGCATCCTGCCCCAATCGAATTCCCCAGGAGACATACCCTTCCCAAGAGTGAGCGATACCCGCCTCAATTCCCAAAGATTTCAGGAAGGAATACCCCATCCGAGCCAACCCTTGCTCTCCTACACGAGTCACCATTGGCAAATTAAACCACAACGCTTCTAAGTTGTGAGTGCCGCCATTGTAGGGATAGGAATCTAAAAGTATGTCGGCGATTTGGTAAATAGTACGGTGTTCTTCCTCTGAGGGCGATCGCTCTAGAAATTTCACCCGCTGGAAACCAACGCCCTGAGATTCACAAGCTTGCTTGTACGCCGCCCGAACGACCTCTGCATCCCCTAGACCTTTGTAAAGTAACAAGCTGTCTGGCACTTCCTTGAGGATTTTGACCTGGGCTTCTATCAGTTCGCTGTTCAGCTTGCTAGCCGCTGACACGCACAAATAGACGACCTGATCCGAGCCAATTCTCATGGCTTTGCGAACCGCTTCGGCATTTACGGCTCTGCTTTCAAAGCCAGAAACCGCTACAAATGAGTCAGGCATCCTGACTAATTGCTCTGTGTAGAGCTTTTCCGTCCCGTCTGGGTGGGCGTGCCAGTCAGTCAGGAAATAATTCTCTTCCGAGAGAAATGGCGGCTCGAATCCCAACCAAGAGATGCAAATTGGAGCGGGTTGCTTGTAGAGGATTGCTGGCTGAATGGGGACTGTTATAGAGTCCAAATCTACCAAAATATCTATCTCATTTTTTAATATCTGTTCGACAATTACCCCCACGGCTGAATGAGAATCTCCAAGGGCTTTCTGCGGTAAATGTAATTTGGCTGCTGCCTTTTCAAATTTTTGGGTGAGCTCGTCTGCTTTTAGCGGATCGGTGATATACAGGTGTATGTGAGGGGTCAGGTGAGCTAACTCCCCAATAATGTCAGCACTGCACCACCCTACAGAATGTCTTCTAAAGTGTTTGGACAAAAAGCCTATTTTTAGGGGGCTTTCACCGCTGATTTTTTGGCGACTGTAGTCTGGTTTTGCCTGCCTGGACTTGACGCTCTCCTCAAGATAATGGCTGTACGGCTTTGCCAAAACTCCAAACAAGCTTGTATTGGCTTTCAGGTCGTCTCGAAAGTGCGGAGCGCTGAATAGGATACTGCTGTAAAGAGCTGCTATATTGAAGGGATTCAAATTCTCCGGTTTTTGAGAAATTTGGGAATCTATTTGAGTAAATTTTTCCCTAGCGGTGGCATTCAATCCAGATTTTAGATAGGCGATCGCGCCTGCCGCTAGTCCCATTAACTGGCTGACTTCTCCGCCTACTTGGAGATATCTGTCAGCCATCCGCCGCAAAGGCGCAAATTGATTGTCCTCGGTTCCTAAACTGACGATTAACCGCCACAACTCTTGGTGAGCTAGAGTCAGGTCCGGTTGGATTGCAATGGCTTTCAAAAGACTGTTAACTGCTAGATTGAATTGACCCGCAGCGATCTCACCTTGCAAATCGCCCTGCCGCAGAAGTGCTGAACCCAAACTGGCGAGTGCTTCTGCCGAGTCAGGTTTGAGAGCGATCGCCCGTTGAAAGCTTTTAATGGCCTCATCGAACTTGTCCAGCACCAAAAAAGCATTGCCCAACTTTAGCTGAAACTCGGCCCCACCCAAATCGGGTTTGAGTGCGAGAGCCCGCTGCCAATAGGCGATCGCTTCGCCGAGCCGCCCTAGCTGATTCGAGACATTGCCGAGATTCCAGTAGGCACCCGCCAAGTCCGGTTTGAGGGCAACTGCTCTTTTATAAGAAGCAATCGCTTCATCGAGCCGCCCTTGCTGATAAAACATGCTTCCGAGGTTAGCGTGGGCTTCTGCCAAATCCGGCTTGATTTCTATTGCCTTGGTGTAAGCCCGCATGGCTGCATCGAGCTTGCCCTGGGCTTGCAGCAGGTTCCCCAGCGTTTTGTAAGCCTCGGCAAAGTCCGGCTGAATCTTGATGGCTTGCTGAACGAGGGCGATCGCCTCCCCGATTTTGCCCTGGAGGTAATACGCCGCGCCCAATTGGTTGAGTGCCTCAACGCAATCGGGTTGGACTTGCAGCGCCTGTTGGTAGTGACCAATGGCCTCATCCAGCTTGCCAGCCTCTTTCAACTGGTTGCCGGTATTGTATGAAGTTCGAGCTGACTCTAGAATCACTTCCGGTGGCCTCACATCTCGTCAAAGCGATCGCCAGCGGTGCCAGAGCAGCGCTGGGTTGCCTTCAGGATGACATTTTACATTTATTTTAGTTTCTCCCTGTGACGAGAATTTTCCTGCAGCGATCGGCACGCTCCAGCGATCCCGCTGCTGCCAGCCTGCTGAATGCTGGGCCAATATCTCCTCAGCTTTCCGCCAGCCCACCTCCCAAACTAGCCCGTACCGGGGTGGCGGGAAAGCGATCGCCGCAATGCTCATCGAGATCGCACTCGCCGAGGATTTTTTCCTTTCGTCTCCCAGAGGCGATCGCCGTGCCTTCACGGGGACGATCGCCCGAACAGAAGCAACCTCCGGGAAAAGGGTGCCTGCCGACATCTATATATATGCACGTTCCAGTCTCGCTACTCGCAGCCGCACCCGATCGCACGGCCAGCAGCCAGAGTCACTGTCAGAGCGCGACTTAAGGTATATTAGTTCGGGAAGTAGAATTGGACAGCCTCACTTTTGCCTGCAAAAGCGCTGCTGCAATTCTCGAAACCCAAGTCAGGACAATGTTTTATAATGTGTCAGAGGGTGGGGCGATCGCCAATTGCTACCATCTTCTCGAGTTTGACCTCGGTTTCTTCGGCTAGGCGAGTCTCCAATTCGCCTGCTGGGAATAACCGCTGGCACCTATTGCTGCAGTGACCGTTCGGGCGTGGGAGGAAAGTAAGCTTTGTAACGATCCCATTGAATCAATAGCAAGAGCTAGGCGGAATCAACTTTTTTGCCCCATCCGCGATCGCTGCCGGAACTTCACCTAGATAAAAATAGTCTTCTGTGATACCAACTTAATTTCACTTCCCAGCAAGCGGGACTGGCTATCCGGCCCTCAACCTTTAAACTCTATGAAGTCGGCGATCGACGGCAGCGTTTCCGGAGTCAAGCAAAGAGAAGTTGTCAACAGAGCGATGAGCAACGCCAATATGGAGGGACGCCAGCCATCAAGAGTTTTCAATCGCCACAGGCTAGACACCGAACGGTAAAGTAGGCTAGACTTGCAGCGGGCTGATAGAATAGACGACTGCGCAAGTCAAAGTCAAGGGTTTCAGGCATTAGCCGTACTTGCTACTATCACAATCATTACGACGCGCAACAGAGGAGTGAACCCCGAACATGGTGAGAATACTCAACGATGAAAACAACGTACTCCAGCTTCTAGAGGGGCCTGATGTAGTTCAGGCGCTAGCGGGCAACGACTTAATCCAAACCTTCAGCGGTGGCAGCAGTTTAATTTACGGCAACGAAGGGAACGACCTGCTCATCGGCCAAGGCCCAAACGATACCCTTTTCGGCGGTCAGGATAACGACAACCTGTCAAGCTCTAAAGGAAGCAGCTTTTTATATGGCGACAAGGGCAACGACACCCTGAGTGGAGCCAACGTCGGCAGGGATTTCTTCTACGGTGGAGACGGCGACGACAGTATAGTCGGTGGGGCTCCAGCAGCCACAGGCTCCCCCCTCGATCCCATCCTCGGAGCTTCAGGAGTACCCACAGGCGGCAACTCCCTCTATGGCAATCAGGGAAGGGACAAACTGTTTGGGGGCGGCAGTAAAGACAGCATCTATGGCGGCCAGGACAACGACCTTGTGCAAGCATTCGCCGGCTCGTCGAGCAACGTCCTCTCCGGCGACAAGGGTGCCGACACAATTATCGGCGGCGGTGCCAACGATACCATCTTCGGCGATATTGACCCAGCCGCGACAGCCAACGACAACGACAGCATTACCTCGGGCGCTAACGCACAAGGCGTCGTTATGTACGGCAATCAAGGTAATGACACCCTTATCTTGACTGACGTCACCGACACTACGATTACCACTACGGCAGCCACGCTGTACGGAGGGCAGGGCAACGACTTCATCGAATCCCGGGATGCTGCTGGTGGCGCTGCTGGCGCTACCGGATCGGGCGGGGGCAACGCCCTATACGGGGATGCTGGCAATGACACCCTAGTTACCGCAGCTGAAACCGATACCCTTTACGGCGGTGCCGGCGATGACTCTTTTGACGGTGTTGGTGGCACAGCTTCCACTCTGCCGGGAACGGCTATTTTTGGCGATGATGGCAATGACATCCTAGTCGGTGAAGGCTTCCAATACCTGGAGGGTGGTGCCGGCAATGACAGCATCTTCACAACGGATGGCACTGACCTAGTCGTCGGTCTGAGCGGCAGTGACACGTTGAGGGCTGGCTCTACTGCAACAGCAGGAATGGACGGCGGTGACGGCGACGATCTGGTCATTGGTAGTGACACTGAGGATACAGACAACCTAGCCGGTGGCGCAGGCAATGACTTCCTCCAAGGTGGGACGGGTAACGATAACATCAGGGGAGACGCTGGCAACGACACGATTTTCGGTCAGCTTGGTGCAGATGCGCTGACTGGCGGGGATGGAGCAGATCGCTTCTATTACGATGCTCCCGCTGACGGTTCAATTTCAGAAACCATCACAGATTTTGTCAGCGGTACTGACAAGATATACCTCCGCGGAACTGCGTTTACTGGTCTTACCAATCCCAATTTCCCCGGTGCGGTCGCTTTCGCACAAGTTTCTGGAAATACAGGGACGACGCCTGTTATCCTGTTCGACCCCACTAGCAAAGTCGTGTACTACGATCCCACGGGTGGAACGAATGGCATTAACGATGCCACCGCAATCTTTACACTCAGCAGCGGTACGATCGCCGGTAGCGACATCGTACTCTTCTAATTGAGTCATCGCACCTTCAAAAGGCTCTAATTCCAATGAGAGCGATGTAACTAAAAGCCAGGGACAAACATCCCTGGTTTTTTCTTAGATTTTAGATTTGAGCAGATCAGTTACCGTCCCTCTAATTTCTACAAAAATTCCCCTGCTTTGCGGATAGCAACCTGACTTACGAATATGCAAATTAAATGCAGCCTAGCTAGCCGAGCGGCTGCGAACTGGCACTTTGCGCCCCAGCCAGCTCAGCCGACCAGCGAATCTGCCCGCCAATCAACCCCAGATACGCCGTGCCGAAGTGCTGAATTTCCAGAAACCCAGCTTGTGGTGGAGCAGGTTTGTAAATCCTGAACGTCCGCATCACCCCCAAGGTGGCAGCACTCTCCAGCGGGCCAACGAAGCTCGTATCCCGATCTAAAAAATACGGCTGCCCTGCCCAATGTTCCATCTGGCGAGCGTTGAGAAAGTAACAGCCAGAATGGGGATTGAGGGCCCTGCGGAAGGGGACGGGCGTTTCCATAATCTTGCCCATCAGTTCCGTCTTTTCCTGTACGTTCTGAAATTTGGCGGTGACTCGCGGCAGTAGGTCGCCGTCAATATAGGATTTGCGAACTGGGCCGTGGGTCGATACCTCGTAGCGATTGGGTTGCAGCAGGTTCGCGTCCCCCGTCAGCTTGGTAAACCAGTTTAATTTGACAAAAAACCAGGGGTCGTGGAAAATTAGGTCGTCTTCTAGATAGCAGTAGTAGTCATATTTGCTTAAGTTATCTCTCAGTAGCGCCTGACACTCAAACCCCAACAGCATCGGCTCGGCTTTGGTGGGATGGTGCGTCCACATTTGGGCCGGCAGCGGAACCTCAAAGAGAATATGATGGTCTTGGGTAGTACATACGACAATATCGATATCGTGACACTGAGGCTGATTGGCTGGCAGAGCCAGCCGTTGGCCGATGTCAATGATACACTGGGATTTCCCGAATAACTGGTGTAGGCTGCTGATGCTTGCGGTCAAAGCTTGGATGCGCGGTCGCGGGTCTTTTCGGACAGAACCGTATCGTCCGCTGCCATTGGGGTTGAAGTAATGGGCAATCGTAAAGAGAATTCTCATGCTCGATACTGTTGTGGGTGTTGAGTATAAAAAAAGGCGATACTCTGAAGGTACATCGGGGAAATCTAGATATGAGTCAGTACGATTTTACAGGGATAGCTCAGTGGAACGCGATTAAAGGCTGGTTTTCACTCGAAAAAGCGATAGCGATCCAACGCGCTGTCAAGCAATTACCTACAGGAGCGAGAGTGGTGGAACTCGGCTCTTTTCAAGGGCGCAGCAGTGTGGCGATCGCAGCAGTTTTGCCTCCCGAAAGTATTCTGTATTGCGTCGATCATTTTAAAGGTTCGCCAGAACATCTGAGCATGAATATAGATATAACCAATTTACTCGAAGCTTTTACAAACAATATTGAAAAATTTGGGGTCAAGGATAAAATTATCCCTCTGGCCATGAGTACGGCAGAAGCTGCCGAAAAATTCGAGGCAGAATCTCTCGACCTGATTTTATTGGATGCCGCCCACGATTATGATTCTGTCAAAGCAGATTTATTACAATGGTATCCTAAGCTAAAGCCCGGGGGGTTTTTATTCTGCGACGACTACGCTCCAAATTGGCCAGGAGTAGTACGGGCGATCGCAACCGTCGGGCTAGAAGGGCAGTTAGCCGCACCTGCTTTGTGGTGCCATCAGAAACCGCTGGAGAGCTGAAATGACAGAAGTTTTCAAATTAGGCGACAAAATTATTGAATGCCACGAAATACCCGCACTTTTAACCCGCTATCAGTTGATGCCTCAATTTCTGCGCGGCATTATTCTCGATCGCGCCACAAGTGACATCACTTGCACCGCAGAAGAACGTCAAAATGCACTCAAGCTGTTTTGCCAACAGCGCCAACTGCCCTCCGAACAAGCCCTAGTTTCCTGGCTGCAAAGTCAGGGGCTCACCTTAGAGCAGCTCGACGAACAACTGCTCAGACCCTTGCTAATCGATAAATTCAAAACAGCAACCTTCTCCCCCAAAGTAGAATCCTATTTCCTCAAACGCAAGGGCAGCTTAGATCAAGTCGTCTACTCTCTGATTCGCACCCAAGACCCGGGGCTCGCTCACGAACTCTACTATCGCGTTCAAGAAGGCGAACAGTCTTTTGCCGAGATCGCCAGAGAATACTCTCAGGGGCCAGAATCCCGCACGGGCGGATTGTTAGGGCCAGTTCCCCTGTCTCAGCCCCATCCCGCCATTGCCAAGCTGCTCTCGGTCAGCCAGCCGGGACAACTGTGGCCGCCTCGCGCGCTCGCCGAGTGGTTCGTGGTGATCCGCCTGGAGAAGTTCATCCCCGCCAAATTAGATGAAGCCACCCGACGCCAGATGATCGACGAATTGTTTGAAACCTGGCTGCAAGAAGAGGTTCAGAAAGTCAAACAGTTGGTTCAAGAGCGATCGCCCTCCGCTGCTGAAGTATCTACTCCTTCTGTTCGCTGAGACTTTTTCATCCCTCCCTGTGGGCTCTTGACAATCGCCTGCCTAGCAAGGAATTGAATCAACTAAAAGAATGTGGAGTTATATACTTTTTGGCTCCAAGCCTCCCCGAAGTGTTTGATTTCAAGGAAACTGGCATTCTGGCGGGCTGGCTTGTAAACGCGAAAAGTCCGCATTAAACCCAGTGAAGCGGCACTTTCAAGCGGCCCGAAAAATCGACTTTCGCGATCGAGAAAATACTCCTGTTTTGCCCAATATTCCATCTGTCGGCGATTGAGAAAAAAGCATCCGGAATGCGGATTTTCAGCCCACTTAAACTGAATAGGCTGTCCCATAACTATTCCCGTCAGGGTGGCATTTTCTGCTTCATAGTGAGCGAACTGGCGATCGCGTCCTGTTTTGAGGTTCAAATCGAGGTCTATGTAAACTTTCTTAATTGAATTCTGAGTGACCAGCTCATATCGATTGGGCTGCAATACGGCTTTATCTCCGATATGCGAATTAAACCATGCCAGCTTGGTGAAAAACTGCGGGTCGTTCAGGATTATATCATCTTCTAAATAGCAATAGTAATCGTATTTTCCCAAACACTCCTTTAAAACGGCATGGCATTCAAAACCCAGGAACATGGGGTCGTGAGGGTTCGTCGGATAATGCTTGTAAGACTCATTTGGAACAGGTAGCTGGTTGAGAACGTGGAGATTTTTTGCAGTACAAATAATGATGTCAATCTCAACAGAAGTGGCTTCGTTGGCGGGAAAAGCGTAAAGCTGGTCAGTGTAGCGATACCAAAGCCCAGAGCGATCGTAAGTGCCGCGCAAGGCTTGCAGGCACTGGCTCAAGGCGGAAATGCGCGGCAGGGGGTCGCTGCTAAGCGATCCGTATTTCCCCCCCCCTTGGGGATTGAAAAAATGGGGAATCGTCACGAGTACGCGCATTGTTATTAAAAATGTTTAAATGACAATGAAGGAATAAAGGCAGGCCGTTACCATAGCTTGATAGCTACCATATAATAGCAAGTCCAACACGTCCGGTATGACCCAAACAGTTTCCCCGTCTCAGATACCAGATTTTTTGGCTCAAACTGCTCCGTTCGACCGACTGGGAGCAGATGCGATACAAAAATTGTCCGCCAAATGTCAGCTGCTGCGCTACCGCACGGGGCAGCCAATCTTCGAGCGGGAAAAAATGCCCACGCAAGTGGCGATTATATACCAAGGGCAGGCGCGACTGTTAGGTTACGACCAGCGCCTGCAAATGCCCGTGAGCTTGAAGAAAGTGGAAGCGGGAGAAATTTTGGGCTGGGCTTCACTGGTGCGAGGAGTGCCCTGCGAAACCGCGATCGCCTCCACCGAAGCGATTTGCGTGGTGATCCCAGCCGCAGACTTTTTAGCCTGCGTGGACTCGGAACCCGCTTTTGGCCAAGCATTTCGCGATCGCCCTGCCCTCAGCGAAGTTTTTGAACTCTTGAGCCTGGAACTGCAGCGGCGAGCCGACGGAACCGCCAACCTCAAAGAATTGAGCTTCCAAGTTCTCTCAGAGGCGATCGCCCTCAACTTCCCGCCCGGAAAAGCCGATCTGAGCCAATTAGACCCCAACCGCATCTGGCTGGTGAGTAGCGGCACAGTTGGAGACTTTCCCACAGAAAGCCGGTTGATCCTTGATGGAGCGCCAGGGGTCGTCTCCATATCCGGCAAGAGAGGAGCCCGGTTGCTGGGCTTGTTGCTGCGGGCAGCGGCTCCCAGCTCCGAACCGACTGACCGAATGCCGGTTGTCGAGCCCGGTGTCATGGATGGCAAAGTGCCGCGAGGAGCGATCGAAACAGCCCCCGCTCTCGTCATTGCCGACGCCCCACCGCGCCCCCCCGAGCCGCCGCCAGACCCCTTTGCTCCCAAGCCGAAATACCCTTACGTTCGGGGACGAGGCCCTATCGACGCCCCCTTGGCTTGCTTCCAAATGCTCAGCCAGCATACCGGCGTCTCCTTTAAAAAAGATATCGTCCGCCGGGTTCTGGACGGTCAGATCAAAGCCAGAGGGCAAATCACCCTGCAAACCTGCGGAGCAGTGGCGGAAATGATGGGCATCCGCGCCCAACTGGTGCAAATTCAAGCGGGGTTTGTCAACCGACTCAAAGCACCCGCCCTAGTCTCCTGGGAAGATAGTTTCGCCATCCTCTACAGCATCAACGAGCGAGAACTGGTGCTGGGAATACCGGAAGTTGGCATCGTCTACAAAAAACCCGAAGAATTTGTCAGAGCCTGGAAAGAAAGAGGCCATGCCGCCCCACTCCCGGGCAAAGAAAAAGAAGATGGGGCAGAAGTCGCGCAGGTACTGCTGCTGCAGCCCCCAGAAGCCGAAAGGACAGAAAAGTTTGGCTTGAGCTGGTTCATACCCGCAGTGATCAAGTATCGCGGCGTTTTAACTCAAGTCTTTCTGGCCTCATTTCTCGTGCAGCTATTTGGCTTAGCCAACCCGATCATCACTCAGGTGATTATCGATAAGGTACTGGTACAGCGCAGCATCGAAACGTTAGATGTCTTGGGATTCTTCATGCTGGCAGTGGCTCTATTTGAAGCCCTGCTCACCGCCCTGCGTACCTATTTATTCGTAGACACGACGAACCGCATCGACCTGAGTCTGGGTTCGGAGGTGATCGACCACTTAGTCCGCTTGCCGCTGAATTACTTCGACAACCGCCGCGTCGGCGAACTGGCCGGTCGGATGCACGAACTGGAAAAAATTCGTCAATTTCTTACCGGCACGGCTCTAACGGTGGTACTCGACGCCGTGTTTTCAGTGGTGTATATCGTCGTCATGTTCGTTTACAGTTGGCTGCTGTCGATTGTGGCTTTGGCGACGGTGCCCCTGTTTGCAGCCCTCACCCTGCTGGTGTCTCCGATCATTCGATCGCAGTTGCGCCGCCGCGCCGAGCGGTATGCCGATGCCGAATCCTATCTGGTGGAAGTGCTCAACGGCGTTCAAACCGTCAAGGCGCAAAACATCGAAATGCTCTCGCGCTGGAACTGGCTGGAGCGCTATGCTCGCTACGTCAGCGCCGGGTTTAAGTCCGTTCTGACTTCCAGTACCGCAGGCTCCGTGAGCAGCTTCCTGCAAAAGCTGTCCGGCTTGGCGATATTGTGGGCAGGGGCTTATCTCGTTTTGAAGAATGAAATGAGCTTGGGCCAATTGATCGCCTTCCGGATTATTGCCGGTTACGTCACCAGCCCGCTGCTGCGGTTAGTGCAACTGTGGCAGAACTTCCAAGAAACCGCTCTGTCGATCGAACGCCTCAGCGATATTCTCGACGCGCCGGTAGAAGCTGGAGAGAGCGATCGCTCGAATATTCCCCTGCCAGCGATCGTGGGGAAAGTCACCTACGAAAATCTTTCATTCCGCTTCGGCGCTTCGGGAGCCCTGCAACTGGTGAATATCAACTTAGAGTTTCCGGCGGGCCAGTTCGTCGGGATTGTGGGCCAGAGCGGGTCGGGCAAGAGTACCCTGATGAAATTGCTACAGCGGCTTTACAACCCCCTGTCGGGCCGCATCCAGATAGATGGATACGATATAAGTAAAGTGGAGCTTTACTCGCTGCGCCGTCAGATCGGGATGGTACTCCAAGATACGCTGCTATTTAATGGCACCGTGCAGGAGAACATCGCTCTGAACAACCCAGAGGCGACAACCGAGGATATTATCGAGGCGGCCAAAATAGCGGTAGCCCACGATTTTATTATGGATTTGCCGAATGGCTACAACACCGTGGTGGGAGAAAGGGGATCGGGGCTGTCCGGAGGACAGCGACAGCGGATCGCGATCGCCCGCACTGTGCTGCAAAACCCCAGGCTGCTGATTCTCGACGAAGCCACCAGCGCCCTGGACTACAACTCTGAAGGACAAGTGTCTCGCAACTTAAAAGAAGCCTTCAAAGGGCGCACCGTCTTCTTCATTACCCACCGACTCTCTACGGTGAGAAATGCCGACACGATCATCATGATGGATCAGGGATCTGTGGTCGAACAGGGCACTCACGACGAATTAATGGCCCTTAAAGGGCGGTACTACGCGCTCTATCAGCAACAGGAGTCACAACTGTGAAATCTGCACAAGTATTTGACAAACCCCGGCGATCGGAATCAGCCTTCGACCAACCGGTCATTTTAGAGCGGCCAGCCCTTTGGGCGCAAGTGTTGGTCTGGCTGATTATTGGCATCACCGTCACCGCTCTGATTTGGTCGGTAGTGGCCCAAATCGAACAAGCCGTCCCCGCTACGGGCAAGTTGGAACCGGAAGACGCCCCCAAAGACGTGAGAGCGCCCGTCGGCGGCGTCGTGCGCGAGGTTCTCGTTGAAGAGGGAGAGCGCGTCAAGCAAGGCGATATCTTGCTGACTTTTGACCCCACAGCCTCGGAGGCTGATGTCGAGTCTCTGAAAAAGCTGCAAGAAGAGCTGATTCGAGAAAATAATTTTTACAGCGCCGCCGTCAATGGCGGCAGCCCGAACGGAGGGAACTCGGAACTCGAATCGCTCACCCGAGAAAGAAATTCGCTGCTCGCCGACAATGAAGTTTTTCAGGCGCTCATTGACGAGTTCGATTTGAAAGTCCCGGGAGCGAACCGAAACTTCAACTCGACTCAACAAACTTTGTGGCTGGCGCACCGCCGCGAATATCTCTCGATTGAGGAGACAGAGCGATCGCAGGTTCAGAACCTCGAAGAAAAACTCAGCCAGACTCGCGGACTCTTAGCCGCCGCCCGCATCCAAAAAGCCACCACCGAGCAAAAATTACCCAGGGCTCAGCAACAAGTGGCTGTTGCCCGCGAACAATTGCCCAGGGCACTAGAGCAAGTCGAAACGGCGCAAAGACAATTAGCAACGCTCCGGCAACAAAAATCTAAAAATGAAGAAGTGCTGGCGCTCAACCAACAGATTCTCAATCAAGTTTCGCCGCTCGTAGACGAAGGTGCCCTCTCCTTGCTGCAACAACAGCGCCAGCAGCAAGAAGTCCTCAGCCGCCAAGCTGAAGTTCTTTCAGGCGAGTCTCAACTATTGAGCAGTCAAAATGACATTGAAGCGCGCAGAAGAGAAGTTTTGAATGCTCAAAATCAAATCGAGGCTGCTGAGAGAGAGGTTTTAAACATCCAAGATGAAATCAATACCCGCCAAGCTGAAATAAACAGGCTGGCTTCAGAAGTAGATCAGGTAGAAGGGCAAATTGAAATTACCAGAAAAGATGCGGAAAGCAAGAAAATTTCTTGGTTGAGAGATAAACGGGACAAAATCCAGTCTAACAAACAGCGGATTGCTCAAATCGATTCTGAAATCGGCCAGAAAAAGCAAGAGAATCAAAAACAAATTGCCCAGCTCAACGGTCAGTTAACCAAAGCCCAACAACAACTGCAGTATCAAGAACTGCGAGCGCCTGTGGCTGGTTTCGTCTTCGACCTGAAAGCGTCGCCTGGATTTGTCGCCAGAGAGGTCGATCAGAATCCGATGCTGAAAATTGTTCCCCAGGATAAGCTGGTTGCCTCCGTTTACATAAACAACAAGGACATTGCCTTGGTGAAGGAAGGCATGAAGGTGGATATCAACATCGAAGCCTTTCCTTCGATGGAGTTTGGAACGATCGAGGGCACTTTAAAATCTATTGGTTCGGATGCCCTGCCTCCCACTCAAGAACGACCTTTTTATGCTTTCCCAGCCAAAATAGAGCTAGACCGCCAACACTTTGAGGTCAATGAGAAAAAGATTCCCATCCAGTCTGGCATGGCAGTACAAGCTTCTATCAAGATTGGCAAGCGAACCGTCATGGATATGTTCATAGATCGGATGAACCGGAAAGCCAAGACTCTGGAAACAGTCAAGTAAGGCAGGAAAATCCGGACAAAAAAGCGCCAAGCGCGAAGGTTCAGTGGTAAATTAGCAATTAACAATTAGAACGTTCCGGCGCTACCGCGATGAAAATACTGCCTACTGAGATTCCTGATGTCTTGCTCCTCGAGCCAAAGGTGTTTGCAGACGCCCGAGGCTTTTTTTATGAAAGTTTCAACCAGCGGGTTTTTGCCGACAAGACCGAAACAGTCGCTGAGTTCGTTCAAGACAATCATTCCAGCTCGGCTCGCAATGTCTTGCGAGGCTTGCACTACCAGATTCAACAGCCGCAAGGAAAATTAATCCGAGTGGCAGTCGGGGAGATATTCGACGTGGCTGTGGATTTGAGAAAATCGAGTCCGACTTTCGGGCAGTGGGTGGGCTACCGGCTCAGTGCGGAAAATTACCTGCAGTTGTGGATACCGCCCGGTTTCGCTCACGGCTTTTTGGTGCTTTCCCCAGTGGCTGAGGTGCTCTACAAAACGACTGACTACTATGCTCCGCAGTACGATCGGTGTATCCTGTGGAACGACCCCGATCTGGCGATCGCGTGGCCGCTAGACGGCGAAACGCCGATCCTGTCGGCCAAAGACCAAGCGGGTCAGCTCTTTAAATCAGCAGACGTTTTTGCATGAGGCGGATTTTAATTACCGGCAGCAATGGCCAACTCGGCTTTGAACTGGAGCGAACCCTCGCCCCCGTGGGGGATGTTATTGCCGCCAGTCGCGATCGCCTGGATTTGTCCGAGCCGACGTCTATCAGTCAGGCAGTGCAGGAAGTCAAACCGGACTTCATTGTCAGTGCCGGCGCTTATACCGCTGTGGACAAGGCGGAGAGCGAACCCGATCTCGCGATCGCCGTCAACGCCACGGGTGCTGGCGTCCTGGCAAAAGAAGCCCAGCAATTGGGAATCCCCCTGATTCACGTTTCCACCGATTACGTCTTTGACGGCGAAAACAGCCGTCCCTATCTGGAAACCGACCCAACCAATCCCCTAGGCGTTTATGGCCAGTCGAAACTGGCCGGCGAGGAAGCAATTCGCAAAGCAGGCGGACATTTCATCATTCTCAGAACGGCTTGGGTGTACGGCGTTGGCGGCAAAAGTAATTTTGTAAAAACTATGCTGAGGTTGGGAGCCGAACGGGAGGAAATCCGGGTGGTGACTGACCAAGTAGGCAGTCCGACGTGGACGGGGGATTTGGCAGGGGCGATCGCCCAGCTCGTGGCTCGGATGAGTCCCGATCTCGCCGGCACCTACCATTACACCAACAGCGGCGTCGCGAGCTGGTACGACTTTGCCGTCGCTATCTTTGAAGAAGCCCGACTGCTGGGCTTTCCTTTAAAAGTCGAGCGGGTGGTGCCGATCGCAACCGCTCAATACCCCACTCCGGCGCGCCGTCCCGCCTATTCCGTGCTATCCTGTGCGAAAATAACCGCAGCTCTGGGAACTTACCCGCCTCACTGGCGGCAAGCCCTCAGAAAAATGCTTCAAGAGCTTTCAGCCACGAGAAGTAATCCCTAGTCAAGAGTCCCCATACCTCAGAATATGAAAGCACTGATTCTTTCCGGCGGTAAAGGAACGAGACTGCGCCCGCTCACCTATACGGGCGCGAAACAGCTCGTGCCAGTTGCTAATAAGCCGATTTTGTGGTATGGGATTGAAGGGATTGTCGCCGCCGGCATTACGGATATCGGCATTATCATCAGCCCTGAAACTGGGGAAGAGGTGAAGGCGAAAACGGGTGCGGGCGATCGCTTCGGCGCGAATATCACCTACATCTTGCAGCAGGAACCGGCGGGGCTGGCACACGCTGTCAAAGTGGCTGGAGATTTTTTGGGGGATTCCCCTTTCATCATGTATCTGGGAGACAACTTGATTCAGAATCAGTTGACTCCCTTCTTAGAGAATTTCAAACAGCAACATCTCGACGCCCTAATTTTGCTGCGCCCGGTGTCCAATCCGTCTGCCTTTGGCGTGGCGAAAGTGGACGCTTTCGGGCGCGTGTTGCAGTTGGTGGAAAAACCCAAAGAGCCTCCCTCAAATCTGGCACTGGTGGGGATTTACTATTTTTCCAGCGCCATTCACGAGGCGATCGCCCAAATCCAGCCCTCTGCTCGTGGCGAACTGGAGATCACCGATGCGATTCAGCGACTCATCGACCTGCAAAAACCCGTAGAATCTCGCATTATAGAAGGTTGGTGGCTCGATACCGGGAAAAAAGACGACTTGCTCGAGGCGAATCGGATTATTCTCGATACTCAAGTGACGCCGGCGATACAGGGCGAACTAGACAGTCAGAGTCAAGCGATCGGGCGCGTGCAAATTGGCGCTGGCACGAAAGTCATCAACTCTGCAATTCGAGGTCCCGTGATTATCGGCAGCAACTGTCACATAGAAAATTGCTTTATCGGTCCTTACACCAGCATTGCCGATGGCGTCACCCTCATCGAAGCCGATTTGGAACACAGCGTTATTTTACAGAATGCTAAAATTGCAGGCATTCACCAGCGAATCGTCGATAGCGTGATCGGGCAACGGGCTCATCTGGGTCTGGCCAGCCAGCGCCCGAAAGCGGTTCGGTTTATGATTGGCGATGACTGTCATATCGAACTGGCGTGATTTACTTTATTACTGTCAATTACTATTCGAGCAGCTTCATAGAAAAGTTAATTGATTCCATCAGAAGCACGCGGAAAAAAAATTGGCAAATTATTATTATTAATAATTCCCCGGATGACGCTTGTCTTGAAAATCTGAAAGATAATTCTACAATTATTGTCAATGCTGGAGGAAATTTAGGATTTGGCAGGGCTTGCAATATCGGCTTGCAATGGGTGTACGAGCGAAACAGGCGATCGCTCGTTTGGATAATCAATCCCGATGCTTGCCTTGAGGAAGATGCGATCGAACAAGCATTGCTATTCTTCCACCGCCACCCAGAACTTTCCCTTCTCGGCACTGCCATTCGCGAACCCAACGGGCAAGTGTGGTTTGGGGGAGGCAAATTTATCCCGCAAGATGGTACAATTCTGCCCGTAGAAGACCTGCAAACTGAAGGGCCATTGCCTTACCAGTTAGTGGACTGGATAACGGGTTGCAGCCTGCTGATCAATCTGAAACACTTTGCCAAGTGTCCTCACTTCGATCCAGATTTCTTCCTGTATTACGAGGACTTTGATTTCTGCCGGCGGTACGCCAGCCAGGGGCACCTCACGGGCACGACTAGCCAAATTCGGGTAATTCACCACCCCTCCTCAATTACCAGCCGCTATCCGGATTTAAAACAGCAACACGCGACTTACAGTTACCTCCTCGCTCTAGAAAAACATGCAAGTTCCGTCGTATTATGGTCGAGGCTAGCGAAGATGACGCTATCGGCGCTGGCTGCACTGCCATTCCAGCCTAAAATGGCAAGTAACAAACTCAGAGGAGTGGGACTCTATTGCAAGCGGGTGATTTGGGTGTGGGGAATTCACTGCTGATCAATCTGTCGTTTCTGATTAACGAACCGACCGGGATAGCGACTTATGCCAATAATATCTTACCGACGCTTCAGCAGCTAGAACCTACGCTGCTGATTTCTCAGGAAAGAGGCTCCTACAATTGCTATCGCGTTCCGGACGACATGACGCCCGAACAGGGCAGTAAAGGACACTTGCGGCGGTTGCTGTGGACGCAGTTTAAACTGCCCAAAATTTACAAGAATCTCAAATCGAGCTTGCTGTTTTCGCCGCTTCCAGAAGCGCCCGTATTTTCTGGGTGCCGGCATGTGGTGACTGTCCACGATTTGATTCCGCTGCGCTTTTCCAAACGGTTTTCGCGGCTGGCGGCTTACTTTCGCTACTGGATTCCTCTGGTTTTAGCACAAGCAGAGCATATCATGTGCGATTCGACGGCAACAGCCAGGGATGTGGCGAACTTTTTCAACATTCCGGCTGATAAAATAACCGTGGTGCCGCTGGCTTACGATGCGGAAAATTTCAGGTTTTTAGATTTGCCGACGCAGAATTATTTTCTGTACATCGGGCGACACGATCCCTATAAAAATTTGCACAGGCTAGTGGAAGCATTCGCGGCAATGCCGGAGCGGTTGGATTGCGAATTGTGGATTGCCGGTCCGCCAGATCGCCAATACACTCCCGCTCTCGTGGCGCACATAGAAGAGTTGGGTTTGGCAAATCGGGTAAAATTTCTCGGCTACGTTCCTTATGAGAAGCTGCCAGTGCTGATCAATCAGGCGATCGCGCTGGTTTTGCCGAGTCTGTGGGAGGGATATGGCTTGCCGGTACTGGAAGCGATGGCGTGCGGCACGGCGGCGATCGCCTCCAACCGCTCGTCTTTGCCGGAAGTGGCGGGGGATGCCGCCGTGTTAATCGATCCGTACAACGTCCGAGAAATTGCGGATGCCATGCAGGCAGTGGCCATCCAGACGAGCCTGCGATCGCGCCTGCGGGAACTGGGTTTAGCCAGAGCCAGTCAATTTAGTTGGGCAAAAACTGGCCAGATGGCGGCTGAAATCCTGCAAGGATATCTTTAAAAGTCTTTTGCGCCACTCTTTTTTCCCCAGGCAATCTCTCCTAGCGTGGAGGGGGGAGGGAAAAGGGGAGAAAAAACAAAGAACAGGCATCGGCAATCTCGCGGAGAAAACCAAGTCAAAGAGAATATTTTCGCGCTGCGCGATCGATCGGGGTACTGATAAAAAAATTGCGGAGAACGGCGATCGCCTCCCCCTCTCCCTTTTCCGGCGACTCGATCCGGAATTTCAAGCAGGGTGAGGGTAAGCGGAAAAACTCGTGGAGATGCTATTCTCCACTGTAAGCGTGTGATGTGTGGAGTGAATGAATTTATGGTGACAACACCCGCCCGGACTCAGGGCTTTGGATCGCTGAATTCTCCGCTGTCTTCAACACAGGGTTGTGCACACCCTGGAAATCAGACGGATATCAGTGCTTGGAATGCTCTCGACCTGCCAAAAACGCCACTGTTTGGGACAGACGGGATTCGCGGACGAGTCGGAGATCTTCTGAGTGCCCCTTTAGCTTTGCAAGTAGGTTTCTGGGCTGGCCAAGTTTTGAAAGCGCGATCGGCCAATTCTGGGCCGATTGTCCTGGGGCAGGACTCCAGAAACTCCAGCGACATGCTGGCAATGGCTTTGTCTGCTGGGTTGACGGCGGCGGGGCTGGAAGTGTGGAATTTGGGTTTGTGCCCGACTCCCTGCGTCGCCTATCTGACGAGCGCTTCACAAGCAGTCGGAGGCGTGATGATCTCGGCGTCGCACAATCCGCCAGAGGATAACGGGATTAAATTTTTTGGCGCGAATGGTGCCAAGTTGCCTTCTGTTTTGCAAGCGGAAATTGAAGCCGGTTTGCGATCGAGGGCGATCGGTGCCAGTCAGCATTCAGAATTAATCGCTGCATCCAGCCAATGGGGACAGCACTATCACCGCCCCGAGTTGGTGAGCGAATACGCCGCCTCCCTGCAGCAGCCCCTGCAGCCAGAGGTGAACCTAGAGGGGATGCGAATTGTTTTAGATTTGGCTTGGGGAGCCGCTGCCAATCTAGCGCCGGCAGTTTTTAGAGCGATGGGAGCCGAGGTGATTTGCTTGCACGATCGCCCCGATGGCGATCGCATCAATGTCGGTTGCGGCTCTACCCACCTCGAACCCCTGCAAGAAGCCGTGAAGCTGCACGGTGCTGATATGGGATTTGCCTTCGACGGCGATGCCGACCGGGTTTTAGCCGTGGATGGCCAAGGCCGACCGGTAGATGGCGATTACATTCTCTACCTGTGGGGGCGAACCCTGCGCCAGTCGCAACAATTGCCCGGAGACTTGATCGTGGCGACGGTGATGGCTAATTTGGGCTTTGAACGGGCTTGGAACCAACAGGGCGGGCAAATGGTGCGCACGCCGGTGGGGGATCAGTACGTTCAGGCGGAAATGGTACGCTCTGGCTCGATGCTGGGCGGCGAACAATCCGGTCACATTTTGTGCCGTCACTACGGCGTGACTGGAGACGGGCTGATGACGGCTTTGCATTTGGCGGCGCTGGTCAAGGTGGGCGGTACGGGGCTGGCAGAATTGGTGGATAGCAGCTTCAAGACGTATCCCCAACTGCTGCGGAACGTGCGCGTCGAAGATCGCGATCGCCGCATGGGCTGGCAAACTTGCGAACCCGTACAAACGGCGATCGCCCGAGCCAAAACCGATATGGGAGACTCCGGAAGAGTTTTAGTCCGCGCCTCCGGTACGGAACCGCTCATCCGCGTCATGGTTGAAGCGGAGAGTGCTGCAGTGGCTTCCCACTGGACAGACTATCTGGTGCGCACCGTTCAGCAACATCTGGCAGCCTAATTGAGAGTGTGGGGCTGTAGGGGCGGAGTCGAGAGAAAAATTTAGTTTCTCACTTCAGGGCTTTCAAGTCTCACTATTTTCAAGTGAGGAAACGCAGAAAAAAACACTCTAGCCAGAAACCCGGTTTCTTGAAGAAACCGGGTTTCTCACTTATATGCTCGGTGGTGCGACGCTGCCACCGTTGTTTTTCCCAATGCCTGTACGGCACCGCGTCTTGATGGCGGCGCAAACATGAGAGCCTCCCGGACATGCTATAACATGAGGATTGAAGCCCTCGATCGTGACTGAATCCATATCAGGGACAGAAATATTTTACAGGTGAGGGCCGATCGCTGAAAGCTCAAATATCCCGCCATGCGCAAACCCAAGACGAAACCAAAGCGCAGATCGAAGAAATCCAGAAAGCAAGCAACTGTAGAGTCCCCACCCGTCAGCCAACCCGCCAGCAAAAAGGAGAAACAAGCGCTAAAAAGACAGGCGGCGCGCGATCGCAAAGAAGCGATGAAGGTATTAACGCCCGCGATCGCCGCGTCTTTAGCGATCGCGATTTTGCTCTTTTTACTCAAAAAACCGCAACTTGCCATTGCCGGTGGCGGCGGTTTGCTTGCGGTGGTTCTCTCCTACAAATATCCGCGACAAGCGCTGTGGTTTTTTCTCATCTACATGCCCCTATCCGGCACCGTCACCTACGCGATCGGCAAAGGAAATGCACTGTTTCAGCTCGCTAAAGACGCTTTCTACTTTCCAGCGCTCATCGCACTGGTGCAGGAATTGAAACAGCGACGGCTGCCCCTAATAATTTCCAAAGAACTCAAACAACCGCTTTACATTTTACTAGGGGTTTGCATCCTGACGCTAGTCTTTGTCAACGGCGTTCAGCAGTTCGCTCCCGCCTGCTCCAGCCTGCCCGATGGCGGCAAAGGAATGATTTGCAGAGATAAACTGCCTCTCGCCCTAGGACTGTTGGGCTTGAAAGTTTTCATGGGATACATTCCCTTAATTACTTGCGCTTATTACCTGATTCGCAATAAAAAAGAATTCCTCTTTTTGACGCGCCTGCACGTTGTTCTAGCCCTAATATGCTGTGGATTGGGTTTGCTACAGTACCTCTTGTTGCTAACCGGGCGCTGTGCCGGGACTCGCGATTTATCAGGGCCAGAATTATTCAAAGCAACCCTAAACGCTAGATGTCTTGTCGGCGGCTCTCTGGTTTTCAGTCCGCAAGTTAATATGATTCGCTTGCCGGGTACATTTGTTTCACCCTGGCACTGGGCTTGGTTCTTGATGTCAAACACCTTTTTAACCTTTGCCTCAGCATTCAGCGATCCTTCACTGCTCTGGCAGATTGCGAGTTTTGCCGCGCTGGCATCTGCGATCGTGAATGCCGTGATCTGCGGTCAAAGAATCGCTTTAGTCGTCGTTCCCGCCTGTATTGTCATCCTGCTGGTACTCACCGGGCAGGTGGCTAACTGGAAAAGATTCCTGCCCATCGGAGGGGGAATCGGCATTCTCATCGCGATCGCTATGGCAAGGTTTCCCGATGTCATTCAAAAGCGAGTAGAAAGCTTTATCTCTCGCTGGAATGCTTCGCCGCCTGCAGAGTTTATTCTCAGTCAAGTGAAGTTTACCACAGGAGGGCAGGCGGGTTTGCTAGGAAAAGGCGTCGGACGAGCCACCAACTCCGCCCGCATGTTTGGCGAAACGCAGCTTATCGAAACGTGGTTTCCAAAAGTCCTTTACGAAATCGGGCCGGTCGGACTGATCGGATTTTTGATTTTCGTGACAGCCCTAACCGTTATTACTTTCAAGGCTTACCGGAAATTGCGCGAACCGCATTTACGCAGCTTTGCCGCCTGTTTTTGGGTATTTATTTTGTTTATCAGTTACAACACTTACTGGTATCCGCTGGATACCGATCCGGTCGCTGTTTATTACTGGTTTTTTGCTGGGGTGCTTCTCAAATTGCCACAGATTGAGCGGCAGGAAGAGGAAAACCTCGAAAGAGAAAATCAAACGCTACTGTCAGGTTTCAAAAAACAACGCTGGAAGCCAGCAAGCACTGGATAGGCACAATTAATAATTAGCAGTTTGCCTCTGCTAGCTCCGCACTCGTTCCCAGGCAGAGCCAGGGAGCGCCTGCTGGGAGGCTCTGCCTCCTTTGCACAGGTCATCCACAAATTACTTAAAACATAAATATTCAAGAAAAATCAATCTAAAATCAATGAATGAGCTTTTAATTTCTGTAATTGTACCCACCTACAACCGGGAGGAGCCACTGCGGGAGACGGTGGCAGATGTTCTCAAGCAGGAGTATGCCAATTTTGAAGTGCTAGTCGTCGATCAAACCGCAAAACACGAGCCAGAAACTCAGCACTTTTTGGAGGAGCTGGCAGAAACAGGAAAAATTCAGTGGTTCCGAGTTAATTGGGCAAATTTACCCGGAGCGCGCAATTATGGCGTGCGTCGTGCCGCAGGAGAAATTATCCTATTTATCGACGATGACGTGCAGTTGCCTGCTGGATTTTTAGCCGCCCACGCGCGGAATTATTCAGAAAAACCGCAGGTGGGGGCAGTAGCAGGGCGGGTATTCGATCGCCTGAAACTGGCAAATTCGGGAGGGGATTTCACCATTGACGAGCTGCCGCCAGAGGCAATGGATGCAGCAATCGGCTGGTATTATATCAATTTGGTACATACCGTCAAGCCGCAGCAAGTTTTGTCAGCGAGGGGCTGCAATATGTCGTTTCGCCGCGAGGTGTTTAGTCAGTACGGATTGGGCTTTGACGAACGGTTCAAGGGCAGTGCGGTACGGGAAGAATCTGATTTTTGCTTGCGGTTTCGCCAAACGGGTTATATAATCTGGTACGATCCCGAAGCTTATTTGATTCACTTGGGAGAAGAGACGGGGGGCTGCCACGATATTAGCACGCGATCGCCCGAGTATCAAATTACTCTCTATCACAATCACTTTTTTATGGGGTTCAAAAACTTAACCCCCTCCCAATGTCTGAGATTATTTGCGCGGCTATTTGACTGTCAAGTTTTGGGGCATCCTCCTTGTAATAAAAGCGGTTCGCCGATTAAAACCGTCGCGCGATCGCTTTTTTACTTGCTCGGATTTGTAAAAGCGATCGCCACTTTGATTCACTCCACTTGGGATGACGGACAGATTTACACGAAATTAGATAAACTTGTTTGTAGTGAGGACTGAAGTCCTCATTATTACAGAAGGGAGGGCTAAAGCCCTCACTACGAACGAAGAGGAGGGCTTTAGCCCTCACTACGAACGAAGATGAGAATTCTAGTAGTCAGTCACACTTATATCGTTGATATCAACCGTCAAAAACTGCGGGCACTGGCGGCTTTAGAACCGGGAATTGAGGTGACGGTTGTGGTGCCGCGTCGGTGGAAGCCGGGGGGCGTGCAAAATAAGATTATTGAGACGCCATTTATCCAAGAAAACTCGTTTCGAGTCGTGCCAATTTCTAATTTTAGCGAAAACAATCAAGGGCTGCTAACTTTTGGGGCAGATTTAATTAACCTATTGCGGCAGTTTAAACCGCAGATTATCCAGGTAGAGCAGGGATCGCGATCGCTCGCTTATGCCCAGCTCATCACCCTCAATCGGCTGCTGGGATTAAAAGCCAAAAATTTATTTTTTACTTGGTGGAATTTGCCCTATACTTTAAAAGTGCCTATTTATTGGCTGGAAGCTTACAACCTGCGCCACACCGACGGGATTGTCGCAGGAAATCAGGATGGCGCGGAAGTGCTCCGCCAGCGGGGATATAAAGGTTTAATAAAAGTGATGCCGCAATTGGGGGTAGATGAAGAATTATTTCGCCCGCAACTCCAGACGGAATTGGGCGGCGAGTTAGGCATTAAGCCGAGTGATTTTGTCGTAGGATTTGTGGGGCGTTTTGTCGAAGAAAAAGGGTTGCTGACGCTGGGGAGAGCGCTGGCGCTTTTGCGAGAGCACCCCTGGAAATGGCTGCTATTGGGGCGCGGCGCTCTCCAGCAAACTTTGAAGAATTGGGCGGAAAAAGAGGAATTGGGAGAGCGCTTGATTTGGGTAGAAAGCGTATCGCACGAGGAGGTTTACAAGTATATCAATTTGATGAATATTTTGGTACTGCCTTCCGAGACAAGCTCCAAATTTAAAACCCTGACGGCGGTGGGGTGGAAGGAGCAATTCGGGCACGTTTTGATTGAAGCGATGGCGTGCCGCGTGCCGGTTATCGGTTCGGATTCGGGGGAAATTCCGAATGTTATCGGAGATGCGGGGTTGGTGTTTCCAGAGGGGAAGGCGGAAGCGCTGCGCGATTGTTTGAGGCGGGTGATGGAAGAGCCGGAGTTCGCGCGGAATTTGGCTGAGCGGGGCTGGGAAAGGGCGATCGCTCTTTATACGAATAAGGCTTTAGCTCGGCAGTTGTTAGATTTTTATAAAGAACTCCTGTACGATACTTGTCGAACATAGAGGGTAGGTTCGGTTGTTGGGTTTTGCAGGCGCTAAGCCCAACCAACGATAGAGAGTAGGGGCGAAGCATTCGCGCGAATAACGTGTCGGTTGCTCGTAAATATCTATTTGCAAATGCTTCGCCCTTAGAGGGATATTTACGCAAAGTAGATGTTCTGCCTGCGATGCAATTAACCATGAATAATTAGCTAAAAAATATGAAAATTCTACAAATTGTCCCCTCAATATCTCTAGTTTACGGCGGCCCGAGTCAAATGGTGCTGGGTTTTTCGGCGGCGCTGGCAGCAAAAGGGGTAGAGGTGACGGTGCTAACCACAGACTCCAATGGGGATGTGGGGCAGCCGCCGCTAGACGTACCGCTCGATCGCCCGGTGGAGCAAGATGGCTATCAGGTGCGCTATTTTCGCTGTTCTCCGTTTCGGCGCTATAAATTTTCTCTCGATTTGCTGCGGTGGTTGTACTGGCACGCTTTCGAGTTCGATTTGGCGCACATTCACGCCCTATTTTCGCCGGTGAGTACCGCAGCAGCAGCGATCGCGCGATCGCGCCGTCTTCCCTACATCCTGCGCCCGCTGGGAATCCTCGATCCCGCTGACTTGCAGAAGAAAAAACAGTTGAAGCGTCTTTATGCGGCACTGTTCGAGCGATCGAATTTAGCGGGTGCGGCGGCGATTCACTTCACCAGCCAGCAGGAGGCGAAGATTTCCGAACGCTTTGGAGTCGCTACAAAGGATTTGGTGATCCCCTTGGGCGTGAATTTGCCCCCTGCTCCTGCCGGAGAAATATCACCTCTGCCCCTCCCCCCCTCTCCTCGGGTGCTGTTCATGTCTCGAATTGAACCGAAAAAGGGGCTCGATCTGCTCCTGCCCGCGCTGGAATTTCTATTAAGTGAGAAAGTAGATTTTCACTTTATTTTAGCCGGGAGCAATCCCCAAGATTCCGAATATGAGGCAAAAATTCGGGCGCGGGTAGAGGCGTCGTCGCTGGCGCAATTCACGACAGTAACGGGTTTTGTGAGTGGGGAGGTAAAGGCGAGTTTGCTGCGAGAGGCGGATATATTCGTACTGCCGTCTTATTACGAGAATTTTGGCATTGCGGTGGCGGAGGCGATGGCGGCGGGCACGCCCGTAGTGATTTCCGATCGCGTGCATATTTGGGAGGAGGTGCAGCAAGCAGAGGCGGGTTGGGTGGGGAAAACTGAGGTAGAATCGATCGCCTCTTTGTTGCGAGAGGCGCTGCAAAATCCGGCTGAGAGAAAGCGGCGGGGTTTGAATGCGCGGGAGTATGCGTTGAGGTATTACAGGTGGGATGCGATCGCCGAGCGCGCGATCGAAGCTTATCAGCAAATTCTAGCAAATCGCTCCAAGTAGAAACGCGGCAATCCTGCATTCCAAAATGCCAGAATAAAACGAATAAACCGAATTTTTAAAAGGTTTTTCCCCATCTCTTGCCTGCCTTCGTGTAAGATTTATTCCTGCTTATCGCCACTCTTTCGGCGATAATTTCACCATCAAATCTCTGTACTCAGCAGTTAAATTTCCACTCGTTTATAGGTTCATGCGCCAGTGATAAAGCCGCTCTAGCAAGCCGCCGGCGAGTAACGGCTGCCCCTGTGGAAGTGCCGCTAGTTAATCCGCAGTGACGGGAATAGATGTATAGCGTTTCTATCTGAATCGTGAAACCCCTTTCCCTGGAGGCAGAGCCTCCAATGCTTATGTTACCAGGCTGAGGAAAGGTAACGAGTACATAATTAGGAAGGCTATAGTAGAAATTTACTTCACAGAAATGCTATACTCTATCTCTCTGTGAGGTTGTCTAGAAAAGTGGAGGGAACGCTGTGAACGCCGAATATTTTATGAGAATCGCTCTGGAAGAAGCCAAGCAAGGAGATGCTCCTTTCGGCGCAGTCATCGTTAAAGGCAGCGAAATCATCGCCAAAGCTCGCAATACGGTGAGAACAGATAGCGATCCGTCTGCTCACGCAGAAATTAACGCGATTCGACGCTTAACGGCTGCCATCAATCATCCCGTTTTAGAAGGATATAGTTTATATACCACGGGCGAACCTTGCCCGATGTGTGCTGCCGCTTGCGTCTGGGCTGGCGTTTCTGAAATTGTCTTTGGGGCTTCCATCGCCGATTTGATGGCGGCGGGGGTTTCTCAAATCGAGATATCTTGTCAAGAAGTTATCGACAAGGGGTTTAGAAACATCAAAGTTACTGGAGGGGTTCTCTCAGAGGAGTGCTTGCAGCTATTCCGGCAGTGGCAACGCGAATAACAGGATAAAAATCGCGTTACGGCTTGTCGCCCTGTAGGGGAGTGCCGCAAATTTTGCAGTAATGCGCGTCGGCGTCGTGCAACAACCAGCCACAGCCAGAACAGGAAATCTTTTTGCGCTTTTCATCGGCGTCGGCTGTTTTAACTAAGTGTTTTATCAAGTCGCCGAGCTGCCAGGGAATCAGAGCAATTCCCGTCAAAATCATCAGCACTGTCATCAAGCGCCCGCCCTGTGAAGTGGGGATGACATCGCCAAAGCCGACAGTCGTCATGGTGACGACTGAAAAATAAACTGCGTCAAAAAACGTGCTGAAAGCTTCGGGGTTGACAGGATGCTCGACCTGGTAAATCAGACCGGAATAAACAAAAATAATGGCAAATAAGGTAAATAAAATACGGGCAATAATAATTCGGTCTTCTGTGCCAATACCAAAAATAGGTTTTTCTCCGAGAAAGCGAACTAGGCGCAAAATGCGAAACCATCGAATAATTCTCAAAAAGCTGACGTCAAATGCTCCGATAAAAAATGGTAAGATGACGAATAAGTCGATGAGTGCATACAGGCTAAAAAAATATTGTAACTTGCGATCGGCACACCAGAAGCGCAGCAAATATTCAAAAGCAAAAAAGATTAATGTCCCCGTATTGATAGCATCTAGAGCTAGCCGCAGCGAAGCAGGAATCGTGTAGGTTTGCACGACAAAAATAGCGGAGGAGAGCAAAACTAAGCCAGTAATAATCCAATTAACAGCTCTGCCTGCTGGGGTTTCAGTGTCATCGAGATAAAAGGCAAGTTTCTGGCGCAGCAGAGCGAGTTGCAGGCGAGACGTTGTGGCATTCATGGCTGTTAGGGTGGATCGTCTGGGATCGGCTTTGAAAATTGGCCTTTTTGCAGGCGAGGGGTTTCTCCCCCACTAAAGTTTAAGAATTTGCGATCGCCCTCCTGAGGCTTCGCTCGCAGTAAAGTGCTTGACAGGCTTCAGGTTGGCGCGATAGGGGCACTGACTGACTCGCTTAATTTTCTGTAAAATAGATTACACAACAATAGCAACAAACCTTCATGGCGATTCTTGCAGGCGGATTGTGCATCGCGCTGCAGAGATGGAATGCCTGTCCTAGGCTATGGTTCGCCTTCCTAGTTGGCTGTAGCCTCTCCATAGCAACTCTCATCGTTCAGCAAGCGCTCATTGCACAGCAAGCCGCTCAACTCGATCGGACAACCCAATTACACGCAGCCAGGATAACCGAGCAGATTTCAGGGCAAATCAACTCTCGCATCCTGGCACTGGTTCGCATGGCCGATCGCTGGGACAAACGGGGCGGCACTCCCAAGGCAGAATGGGAAGCCGATGCCAACAACTATCTCAACGATTTCCCCGGTTACCAAGCCATTGAATGGATAGATACCGCATTTCGCGATCGCTGGAGCGTGCCGCGATCGGGGAGCGAAACAGTCCTGAAGCCAGAGATCGCCTCGGAAGCAATCTGGCGGATGGCACGAGGAAAGGCAGCCAACGGACGCCCCGTAAAGGTTTCGAGCGCGGTCACTTTAATGCAAGATCGCCGGGGATTTCGGGTTTACGTCCCCCTATTGCCGCATCAAAAGTTCGGCGGATTAATCGTCGGCGTTTTTGACACCGAGCAACTGATCGAAGCGATCGTCTCGAGAGCGATCGCCGAAAATACAGTCTGGCAAGGCTATTCAATGGTGATTTTCGAGGGCGATCGCGAAATCTACCGCCGCGAACCCAACAGCACGCCCCGTCACTCTCGAGACGAACCAATCCAGAGCAAACAGGAAACCCGCATTCAATGGGATGGCGTCACTTGGCGCGTGCAGGTCTGGCCCAGTTCGCAGTTATTGGCAGCAGAGCAATCTCCGCTGCCGAATGCCATTTTAGTGGGAGGTTTGCTGGCAGCATGGTTGCTGGCGCTGGCTGTCTATCTCGCGCAAACAGCCCAATTTCATGCCAAAGCCGTTGAAGCATCCAATCGAGAACTGCAAGGCGCGATGCTCGAACAAAAGCGGACTTGGGAAGCACTCTCCCGACTGAGCCATCAAAACGAATTAATTCTCAACTCGGCGGGGGAAGGCATTTTTGGGTTAGACAAGCATTTGAAAATCGCCTTTGTCAATCCAGCGGCAGCGAGAATGCTGGGATATCCGGTTGAGGAACTCATCGGCACGCCGATGTCGGCGATTTCCTGCCAGCCTGCACTGCCCACCGCCGGCAATCGTCAGTCTGAAAGTTGGCATACACCAGCACCAATCGCGCCGCCAGCTTTATGGCCCCTGCCTGCGACAGCGCCGTCAGACTTCGGACACCGCTGCGGGCAAGAAAAATGTCCCATCCAAAGCGCGCTTGAAGAAGGCTTCGGGCATCAAGTCAGCGATCGCCTCTTTTGGCGGAAAGACGGCACGAGTTTCCCCGTCGAGTACATCAGCACTCCCATGCGAGAACAGGGTCAGATTTCCGGAGCCGTCGTCGTCTTCAAAGACATCAGCGATCGCCTCGCAATGGAAAAAATGAAAGACGAGTTTATCTCAATGGTGAGTCACGAACTGCGAACGCCACTCACCTCCATTCGCGGCGCGATCGGACTGCTAGCGGCAGGATTGCTGAACGCTTCGCCGGAAAAAGCACAGCGGATGCTTCAGATCGCCATCGCCAACACGGAACGATTGGGACGCCTCATTGACGACATCCTCGACCTCGAACGCATCGAATCCGGTTCGCTCGCCCTGGAAAAACAACTGTGCAATGCAGCGGACTTGATGCAGCACTCTACCAGTTCCGTACACTCCCTCGCGCGCAAAGCCGACGTCACCCTCTCTGTTGTGCCGGTAGAAGCAGCCCTCTACGTCGAACCCAACCGCGTGCTGCAAACTTTAACCAACCTGCTCGGCAACGCCATCAAATTTTCCCCACCCGGAGCCACCGTTTGGCTCTCTGCCGACTGTTGCGGCGAACAGATCGTCTTTAAAATCAAAGACCAAGGGCGAGGCATTCCTCCAGACAAGCTCGATCTGATTTTTGAACGCTTTCAACAGCTCGACGCTTCCGATTCGCGCGAGTGCGGCGGCACCGGTCTGGGGCTGGCGATTTGTCGGAGCATCGTGCAACAGCACGGCGGCCGCATCTGGGCGGAGAGCGAACTCGGAGCGGGCAGTACCTTCTTCTTTACGTTGCCCTTGCTCAAAGAGCTGCCCGCGAGGGAGCCGATTCACAATCGGTAATGGGGAATTGGGAATGGGGCAAAAGGTTGGATTCTTCTTTTCCATTACCCCGTTCCCATTCCCTTCTAGAAGGTTGCGTCTGCCTGTCGAAGGGAGAATCTTATCGAACTGCAGTCAGTTCTCTGTCAGCAGTCGAGGAAGAAACCACTTCTTCGACTGGAGCGATCGCAACAATCGGCGCTTCCGCCACTTCGTTTGCCGCCACTTCAGCGCCCACTTCATCCAGAATTGGTTCTGCTTGAGCGTTGCGACGCGCCTTGTAAGCCATGCCTGCAGCGATCGCCCCTGCAATCCCCGCAATCCCAGCAGCGGCGATTCCAAATTTTTTAGTATCGAGCTTTTTCGCGACTAGGGGGCTAGACGGATCGCCAGCAGTCACGTTTGCAGCATTTTGCTTGTACTTGCCAAAAATGCAGCCTCCCGAAGAAGTGGCTCCCGCCACCAAGACGTCGCCCGCGATCGCAGCAACTGAGAGGATGGTTGCTAGAGTTAAAGTTCCTTTCATAATTTTGGAGAGTTTGGAATGAGTGCTTTCTGAATTATTTGAGATTTTAGCTGAAAATCTCAGCTCGAACGTTACAAAGGTAACAATTTTGTTGCTTTATGGCAATATTTCGGTAAAATATAAAATATTTTTTTAATAGAATTCTTATAAAAAATATACGCGATCGCGCCCCAGCCTCCTGCTGCGCTGGCACGCGCCACCCCAATTTGCAACTGACCACTCGCTCAAATGACAAGCAATCACCCGGATTCTAAAAAATTTAGCTCCTGGTGCCGGCCAGTCGTGCCTTCCTGCCGCCCCAGAATGCCCCTCTCCCCGAGTCGGGCTGGCCGCAGTGCTTTTCAGAAGCCATAATTTTAAATTGCATATTAGAGGCGTGCGGATTTTCAAGATTTTTTTAACCCTGAAAAAATAATATAGCTCTGCCAGCCTGGATTGGTAAATATAGCTGACTGCCAAACTGGCAAAATCTATGTATGAATTCCCCGCATCAAGCGTCGGCGATCGCGCCAGAGAAGCGCCCGGAATGGATGGCGCGCAGCAAGCCGAAGCGGCAGGGCTAGGCATGAATCCCGGCAGAGTTTCCTGCCGGCAGGCCGGGTAGAAACTTCATCAAAATTTCATCAAACTATCTAGACAGGGCGATGCCCGAATTGATATTACTTGAGAAAGTATAATGAAGAGGGGTTATACCCCTCATCAAAATCCGCTTTCTCCAGCGGCGCGTCAGCAAGGCGAGCGGACTTCTGGGAGCGGATGTCGCGATCGGGGTGCGTCTACAAGCCGAAAGAACTTCCTAGCATCACAACGATAGGAGCTGACGCAATCATGCTAAACGCTTTCACTTCGCCCAAAATGGCATCAAATCCACTTCCCCACGTCCAAGACTTGCTGGTCGGCATTGACTGGATGAGCGGGCTTTTGCGGCTGGACGTAGCGCAGATTGTCGATATCGAGTTTCTGCGATCGCTCTCCCCCGGCACGTTTGGGCGCGCTTGGGCTGACTTTCTCGACGAACGCCAGTTCCAAGCCTTCACCACGGGACCGAGGCGCAAGCAACTGCACGACGGGATACACGTCCTCACCGGTTACGGCACCGATGCGATCGGCGAGGCAGAGCTGCAAGCGTTTTTGCTCGGGGCCAAATTGCGATCGGTCAATCTCATGCTGCTGATTTCTCTAGCGCGAGCCCTCCACCAAGAGCAGCGCTGTTATATAACCTGGAAGCGGCTTTGGGCAGCCTACCAGCGAGGGCGGATTTCCCTGTTCGATCCCGATGACTGGCAGCCGGAGTTGCTCTGGGAATTGCCCCTCGATCAGGTACAGGCTCTCTTCCGGGTTTGAAGGGTCAAAACAATCTGCATACCCTTTAAAAGGTAAAAGAACGTATTGTCTCTTCTTAGTTTTGACTTTTTAGTTTTTACAGGTTCCTGCACCAGAGTCAATTTTAATCTAAAAATGACCCAGGCTGAGAAATCCGGTTATATTTAATAATCGGATTTCTGTACTTTCGAGAGCGACCGCATTTTCTCACGGGCGATTTTTTTCTCCGCTGCTGTCAGCGCCACCCGTCGAGATCGCCCAGAAATTCGTATTGTCTATCACCCCCGTCAGGCGATCGCTATTCACTCCCCAGGCATAAACCGGCACGTCAGCACTCGTGTGATCGTTCGTTGCCCAGGAAACAGTCGGAAAGTTCCCCTTGCCATTATTATTCTCTACCTTCAAGCCGCCGGTTTCGTGGTCTGCTGTCACCAAAATCAGCGTTTCCGGGTGTTCTTCTGCCCACTTTTGCGCTTCCTGTACCGCCCGAGAAAATTCCACAGTTTCCCTGACGCTGCGTTCGATCTGGTTTTGGTGATTGGCGTGGTCGATCTTTCCCCCTTCTACCATCAGAAAAAATCCGTCGGGATCGTTATCTAAAATCGCCAGAGCCTTTTGAGTCATTTCCGACAGGTGCGGCAGGGCACCCACGCCATCATATTCGTAGGGCAGGTGAGTGGTGCCAAATTGCCCACAGACGCGGGTTTCTGTTTCTGTATTTACAGCCAGCAATTGCACGCGATCGCCCACCACCTTGTAACCCGCCGCAGTCGCGGCAGTCGGTGTCATCCCCGCGCCACCCCCTCCGAACAGCACCTCCGGACGAGTTTGCGTCAGGTAATCTCTGGCAATTTCAACCGTATTTGTGCGGCTGGGTTCGTGCGCGCCAAACGCAGCAGGCGTGGCGTGCGTCATCTCAACAGTGGTGACGAGCCCAGTGCTTTTGCCTTGTTCTTTGAAATATTCCAACAGCGTTTTTAATTCGCGCCCGTCGCCGGGAATCGCCGTGCTGATGACGTCATTGTTGACTTTTGTACCCGTCGCGATCGCCGTTGCTGCTGCTGCCGAATCCGTTATCGCGCTATCCGCCGATCGCGTTGTCACCCGTGCTTTTTGAGGAAATCCCTCAAATGAAAGCGTGCCCGGGATGCCATTCGCGTACATGCCCGCCGCTTTCACAGATTCAAACCCCATGCCATCCCCGATAAAAAGAATCACATTTTTCGGAGTGGATACCTGCCTTTGCCGCGACGCGGAAGTGGCTTGCACCGCCGAGCCAGTAGTGAGGGCAACTTGGCAGAGGGCGATCGCCGTCCATTTCTTAAAAAACATATTTTTTTCTTTTTGTATCCAGCCAGCTATTTTGATTTCTGGCTTGTCAGACCTTTCCGATTCTAGCTTTCCCTTCGACGGCTGACTCTACGCCACAGTTTTTATAAAATTTTGAAAAATTTTACTCAATTCAATAATTAGCAACAAAAATTCATTGAAATTCCTAGACCAGAAACCCGGTTTTTTGGAAAAACCGGGTTTCTCTAAACAAAGGCAAAATTTCAACTACTGGGCTTGAGCGCCATCAAAATAAATCGCAACACGAAGACGCCCGCCAGAATCCACACGGCAGGCGTTGTTTCGCCGGCTTTGCCTTGAAAGGCTTTGAGGAGGGGGTAAGTGATAAAGCCGACTGCCAGCCCTTCAGCGATCGAGAAACTCAAAGGCATAATGACAATCGTTAAAAACGAAGGAATCGACTCAGCCGGATCGTCCCAGCGAATGGCTCGGACATTTCCCGCCATCAAAACGCCGACTAACAGCAGTGCGGGTGCAGTAGCGAAACTGGGAATTGCCGCAAATAAGGGAATAAAAAATATCGAGAGCGCGAATAAAATCGCGACAATAACGCTGGTAAACCCGGTGCGTCCTCCCTCGGAAACGCCGGCAGCCGATTCGATATAGGTGGTGACGCAAGAAGTGCCCAACACAGCACCGACTGTCGTGCCGATCGCGTCGGCGAGCAAGGTTTCTTTGGCGCGGGGCAACTCGCCAGTTGCATCGATATAGCCGGCTTGAATGCCCACACCCGCAACCGTGCCGATCGTGTCGAATAAATCCACGAAGAAAAAGACAAAGGTAACGGTTAAAAAGTCCCAGAATTTCCCTGGAGTCATTTGAGTTAACCCAGAGAGCGCCTGGAAGAGCAAATCACCCGGCCACTGGGGCAGGGCCACAAGCCCTTGAGGCCACGGGGCGACGCCCAGAATCCAGCCCAGCAGGGCAGTTGCCAGAATTCCCCACAGCAGCGCGCCTTTGACGCGGCGGGCGACTAAAGCGGCGGTGAGGAGAATGCCCGCGATCGCCATCAGGGTAGGCGGCTGGTTGAACGCCGCCAGCGCCGTTTTAGTTTCTGGGTTGGCGACAATAATGCCCGCACCGCCGAGGGCAATGTAGGCTAAAAACAAGCCAATGCCTGCCGCTGTGGCATGCTTGAGACTTTCGGGGATGGCGGTGAGAATGTAAGTGCGAATGTTGGAGAGAGTCAGGGCGATGACGATGACCCCTTCTATCAACACCGCCGTGAGAGCGACGCGCCAACTGATGCCCAGCCCCAAAACAACCGAAAAAGCAAAAAAAGCATTCAAGCCCATTCCCGGCGCGAGGGCGAAGGGATAATTCGCCATTAAGCCCATCACCAGGGTGGCGATCGCGGACGAAACCGCCGTGGCAATGACCAGCTCCCCGAATAAATCTCCTGATTTTTGCAAAAAAATTGCATTTGATAAAATAGCCGGATTCACCGCCAGAATGTAAGCCATTGTCATAAACGTGGTGATTCCAGCCAGTGACTCCGTGCGAAAATCCGTCTGGAAGTCTGCAAATTTAAAAAATCTGGCAATTTTTCCTGCCGCGCCCGCCTCTGGGGGCTGTCGGGAAGGATCGGGCGCGCGATCGGCGTCGAAATTACTCATAACATGAATTGGCTAGCACGAACTGTGACCAGAGTAGCGTTTAATCGAGCAATTTTTGGCATGATGCTACAAAGAAGAAGCGAGGCGATTCGCGAAAGCGTCGCATTCCCAGCACTAGAAAACCAGCAAACTCATCAGCAAATGAATCTCAAATCGCCCTCATCCTCGATCGCCAAAGGCAACCGCGATTTACCCGCTCTCAATTTTTTCGACTCGATCGCTAAATGGCCAGTCCCCTGGTTTAGCATCGGCTTGGCGGGCATATTTTTTCTAGCAGCCGCCCTGCGGTTTTGGGGACTGACCCGATTTAATACTCTCATCTTTGACGAAATTTACTATGCCAAATTTGGCGTCAACTATTTAGATCGGGTTCCTTTTTTTGATGCCCATCCCCCCCTGGGCAAGTACATAACAGCGCTTGCCATCTGGCTCGGCTCGAAACTGCCCTTCGCCAACGAGCAGCCAAATGGTTACACTGGCATGTTACTTTCTCCGTTTAGCTATCGGTGGTTAAATGCCCTCACCGGTTCCCTGCTGCCCCTAGTCGTCGCGGGCATTGCCTACCAGCTTTCTCGCCGGCGCAGCTACGCGCTCATTGCTGGTTTGTTCGTTGCCGCTGACGGATTGCTGCTCGTAGAATCCCGCTATGCGCTGATTAATATTTATCTCGTCTTTTTCGGTTTTTTAGCTCACTGGTTGTTCCTGCTAGGGCTTTCCGCACGAGGATTTCGACGCGGCGCTCTGCTGGCAGCATCCGGTTTGTGTTTGGGAGCTTCTGCTGCTGTCAAGTGGAATGGTTTGGGGTTTTTGCTGGGAATTTATTTAATGTGGATGGCAGCTTGGGGGCTGCACTGGCTGCCGGTTTTTCTCCAGTTCGTCCGCCGTTTGGCAAGCAAGAGAGAAAAAAAGCAGAACAGCGCTGCTGCGGCGAACGGCAATAATGTGCTGCCGTTTGTTCGCGATCGCAGCCGGGGAGCCAGAGCGATCGCCCCCCTAGAAAAGTTGACGCAACTAAATTTACTGCACGTTCTCTTTTATTTTGCGGCGATTCCCGCTTTGACGTACAGCTTGATTTGGATTCCGCACCTGCAAATCAATACCGATTTCGGATTTTGGGAAGTTCACGAGAAAATCCTGAATTTTCACAAAGAAATGAAAAATGGTGCCGAAGTCCATCCATACTGCTCGGCTTGGTATACCTGGCCGCTGACACTGCGACCAATGGTATACGTTTTCGAGAAAGCACGCAACGCGATCGAACCGGTTCCCACCTATCCCCCTTTACCAGACGGAGCAGGCAAGGTCATTTACGATGTTCACGCAATGGGAAATCCGGCGCTGTGGTGGCTTGCCAGTGCGGCGATCGCGCTGTTGCTGCTGGTGCTTTGCGATCGCCTATTAGTTGGAATTACCGCAGCCACAACCAGTGCAGGCAAGTGGGTTGCCTTTCCCGCATCCGTGCCGATGTGGACAGTCTTTTACTTGGTGGTTAATTACGCGGCGAACTGGCTGCCTTGGATAAAAGTAACGCGCTGCACGTTTATTTATCTGTATATGAGTGCTTCCGTGTTTTCATTTTTAGCGATCGCTTGGCTAGTGGATCGCTGGCTGAACAGTTATCGCCTCCTCTATCGCGCCATCGGCATCACCGCCATCTTTCTGATTCTGCTGTCCTTGGTATTTTTCCTGCCAGTCTACTTGGGTTTGCCCTTGTCACAACAAGGTTTTAACATCCGCATGTGGTTGCGTTCGTGGATTTAGGCGCAGAATGGGCAGAGGGTCAATAAAAAATCCATGTTGAGGCTCGTTGGTGGGAGCGATCGCCCCCTGCTTTTCGCCGGGACACTCTTAATTTTTTGTCAGCTTTGAAAACAAGCCTCTTCTCCCTCATCCCCTAATCCCCTAATCCCGGCAACCCTCCCACCACCCGTAGACAACAATCTTGACAAAACACTAGACAGGAGGTGAACTCAGAGTTATAATGTGAAAGTGCAATTCCCTAAACTCGAAAAAAGGGAAGCTTTGCAAGTCAACCACGAACGCAGGAGGGAGAAGTATGTCTGAGCGTGTCGCTGTCTGTACCGCAGAAATCCAGATACAGCGCCAGGAATTGGCAGAGCGTCTCATTCCCTCGTGGGTTCGGAGAGAATGAAAACGAGAATGCCTCTGTATCCTGCGCGAAAAAAAGATTCACGCAGAGGAAACAGACATGAGTTTAGAGCTGTTCGGCTGGAACAGTTATTTCGAGCGTTTTTTTGAGCAAGAAGGCGAACGTTACCGGAAAAATGGCTGGGCTGTAGGACGGGTTGCGATCGCGCACAAAAATACCTGCATCCTCTACAGCGAATGGGGGGAACTGTCGGCAGAAGTCACGGGCAAACTGCGGCATCGGGCTGCGGGAGCGCAGGATTTTCCTGCCGTCGGCGATTGGGTGGCGATAAGCGTCCGAGAGGGTGAAAACCGAGCCACCATCCACGAAATTCTGCCCAGAAAGAGCAAATTTTCTCGGAAAAGTGCAGGCGCAAAAACAGAAGAGCAAATCGTTGCCACCAATATCGACACGGTGTTTTTAGTGTCGGGATTGGATGGAGATTTCAATCTCAGGAGAATCGAACGCTATCTGATTTTAGCGTGGGAAAGCGGAATAAATCCCGTCATCGTGCTGAATAAAGCTGACTTGTGCGAGGATGTGGAAGAGCGAATTTGGCAAGTAGAAGCAATCGCACCTGCTACGCCGATAGTCGCCATCAGTGCCGCCAATTGTCAAGGATTTGAGGCGCTGACAACCTACCTCAAACCAGGGCAAACTGCCGCCCTTTTGGGCTCGTCTGGAGTCGGAAAATCAACCATTGCCAATCAACTAACCGGCACGAGCGATCGCAAAGTACAGCCCGTTCGAGCCAGTGACGATCGCGGCAAGCACAGCACCACGCACCGAGAGTTAATTTTGCTACCTTCTGGGGGATTGCTCTTGGATACGCCCGGAATGCGAGAACTGCAAATTTGGGCAAAAGGAGAAGCCATTCAGGAAACCTTTGCAGAGGTGGAAACCCTCGCCAAACGCTGCCGCTTCCGCAATTGCCAGCACGAGCGAGAACCGGGCTGTGCCGTGCAGCAGGCGCTGGAAGAAGGAACGCTTGACTGGCAGCGTTTCCAGAACTACCAAAAGCTGCAAAAAGAACGCAACTACCTCGAACAACGACAAGACAAAAAAGCCTCTTTAGTGGAGAAGGAACGGTGGAAAAAGATACATAAATCCCTCAGACATAACATCAAGGGTTGAGGTTTTCTCGCCTCAAGGCGAGAGAGAATAGTCAAGAGCGCGCCGCCGCGCGCTCTTTCTCAAATCAACCGCCTAATCTTTTTCTTTGTCTTTGTGAATTTTTCCATCCGGCATCATCGTGCCCGTGAGGGTGACATTCGTCAAATCGACGCCCGTGATATCGGCATCTCGGAGATTGGCTTGAATTAAATAAGCACCGAGCAGCTTGGCATTGCTGAGATTTGTTTTAATCAGAAATGCGTTACTCAGGCGAACGTGGCTCAAATCAGCGCCGCTCAAATTGGCATTATTTAAAGAGGCACCCTGCAAGTCGGCACCGACGAGATTAGTTTGGCTCAAATTCGCATTTTTCAGATTAGCGCCGATGAGTTTAGCGCCCGAAAGATCGGCACCCGAAAGATCGGCACCTTCCAGGTAAGCACCGCGCAAGTTCGCGTCGCTGAGATTGACATTTGTCAAGTCAGCGTCGCTGAGATTGCACATTTGGCACTCTTTGGTTTGCAACAATCGCGTTAGGTGGTTGGGGTTCGCTGCTGCGGCGGGTGCTGCTAAACTGAGGGCGGTTAATAGGGTAAAGTGGGCGAGAATTCCTAATTTCACGTTGAGTTCACCTCGGCGGCGCGATTTGCTTCGTTTACAGGCGTGAAAATAAGGCGCGATAGACTGGCTCTCCCTTTTCCAGGGTGGCGAGTTCGCGTTCGGTGGGGACTGGCATCGGGTTTTGAGCGAGCCACTCCTCGCTGTGGATTTTAGCAAAAGACGGGTGAGCTGTGAAGCGATCGCGCATTTCCTGCGCCACTTCTTCTACGTCAGACTGCAGGAAAACCTCACCGCCCGGAACGAGATAAGCCGCCAAATTTTCCACCAGAGACGGTTGCACGACGCGGCGTTTTTGGTGGCGGTGCTTGAACCAGGGATCGGGAAATTGGATGGAAACGCGCTTTAGCGTTCCTGCGGGTAAAGTTTCCAGCAAAGAATTTAGGGAATTATTGGCATTGCAGAATATGTAGTGGAGGTTGGTTAAACCGAGTTCGTCTCGGAGGGCGATCGCTTTTTCCACGAGCGGTTCGCGTATTTCCAACCCCAAAAAATTCCAATCCGGCTGCTGCTGAGCCATATTCAGCAAAAACCGCCCCCACCCGCAGCCGACATCCAGATGCAAGGGCTGCGTTAAGTTTGCATAGATTTTTGCCCACTCCGGCGGATGCACCGGCGTTTGATAGGCGTTGCTGAGCGGATTGACGTGCTGGCGCACTCGTACCCGTGCCACTTGAAAGCACCTCCCGGTTGTTGTTCGTTGGCGATTGAGAGCGATCGCTATCATATCATTAAATTTTATTGCTACACCGTTCGAGCCTGGTATTATACAATCGCGATTCCACAGTCAGATGAGGAGAATTAGTGTCTGATTCACTGACCGCATTTTTCTGGAATTGTCTGTCAGCTTGCTAGAAACGGTTCTGACTGCTGTCCGAGGCGATCGCCTGCCTCACTCTGCCAATTCCCAATCTTCAATCTGCAACCCGTCAACCCGGCTGAATTCGCGAGTATTGTGCGTGACTAAAATTAAGTTATTCGCCAGAGCGATCGCTGCAATCTGGAGGTCATAAGGGCCAATCGGCGTACCCAAGGCAGCCAGTTGAGCGCGAAGCTGACCGCATATCTGAGCCGCACGCCCGTCAAATGGCAGACTGATAAACTCGTTGAAAAAATCTCTCAGTAATGTTAAATTATTCTCCTGGCGACTGCTTCTATAAGCGCCGTAGTAGAGTTCCATCTGCACAATGTCGCAGATTGCCATATCTTGACGTGGCCGAGAAGTCAATCGGCGCAAAATGGGCCAGCTACGGCGACTGAGATATCCGATACAAGTGTTAGTATCCAGCAAATAAATCACAACAATTCCTCGCGCTGCTCGTATTCTCCTTGTTCCTCGCGTGTCAGGGGTTCCCCTTCCCAAGCACCAAACGTCCTCTCAAAAAAACCAGGAGTCCAGCCCAATTCTTCTGGTGTTTTGACTGCTATCACCTGTTGGGAGTGTCTTTCTGCTTGGATTTGAGCGGCGGTTTCTAAGATGTGTTTTAACTCGGCTTGGGATTGAGCCGCTGACTCCAGGATGTACTTTAACTCGGCTTGCAGCGATCGCCCGTGTTCTTTTGCCAGCGCTTCCAGTTTTTCCACCACTGCTGACTCTATATCTTCAATAATAATTTTTGCCATTGCTCGTCCCTCCCATTTTTCTTAAATTACTATTTTAACATATAGCCTTCCTAATTGAGTCGTGAAAACATGTCGGACTGGAGGCAGAGCCTCTCGCCCTTGCGTTACCAGGCTGAGCCTGGTAACGAGTTCTGGTTTTTTTTCGCCCCGACAAGCCCTGAAGTCCTGACTGCTTTCCGAGGCGATCGCCTCCTGCCTACACTTCAGCCGCGAACTCCTCTAACTCGTCGATAAACTTTTGTTTTTCCTCCGGGCTCAGAAATGTCGCCTGAAAGGAATTTTTGGCTAGCTGGTAAATCTCTGCTTTGCTCAAGTCTAGTGCTGTTTGAGCTTGCTGATAATTCTCCGCAACATGCCCGCCAAAATAGGCTGGATCGTCAGAATTTACCGTCACGCACAATCCCAAATTTAACAACTTTTTGAGATTGTGTTCTGCCATTGAACGGAAGACGCGCAGCTTAATATTAGAAAGGGGGCAAACTGTCAGCGGTATTTTTTCTGCTACTAATCTTTCTACCAGTTTCGCATCTTCTATGCACCGGACGCCGTGGTCGATTCGCGATACTTTCAGGATGTCTAACGCTTCCCAAATGTAAGTAGGTGGCCCTTCTTCGCCAGCGTGGGCAACGGTTAAAAATCCTTCTGCCCGCGCTTTCTCAAATACGGCTTTAAATTTGCCTGGAGGATGCCCGTTTTCTGAGGAATCCAATCCCACGCCAACTATCCACTCTTTGAAGGGCAGTGCTTCATGTAAAGTCGCGATCGCGGATTCGACGCTCAGATGCCGCAAAAAACACAAAATCAACTTAGATGAGATGCCAAGCTGTTCTTTGCCATCTTGCAGGGCTCGATGAATACCGGCGATAACCGTTTCAAATGAAATGCCGCGATCGCTGTGGGTTTGCGCATCGAAAAATATCTCCGTATGGCGCACGTTATCAACAGCGGCTCGTTGCAAGTAAGCCCATGTTAAATCGTAGAAATCCTGCTCGTAGAGGAGTACGCTTGCCCCTGCATAGTAAATATCTAAGAACGATTGCAGGTTTTGGAAATTATATGCCTCGCGGGCTGCTTCTACGGAGTCATAGGGAAGCGATATTCCATTGCGGCGGGCTATTTGGAACATTAATTCCGGTTCTAGCGACCCTTCGATATGTAAGTGAATTTCTGCTTTGGGAATATCCCGAATGAAGGTTTTCATAAAATTTTTCCTCGCGCGCGAGTTCTCCTATCGGAGATTGCCGATTTTTGTTGGCTCCTATTTCTCTTTCAGTAGGAGCAGCCAACCTATACATTATTTTACTCTGAAAAACGGAGTCGATCGGAAATTTGGTAAAAAAAGGCTTGACGTTTTTTTTGTGATAAGATAAGATATTATAGAGCAAATTTGTGTAATTTTAAAAAAGTTTGGTCTGGAGGCAGCGCCTCCAGGTAGGTGTTTCACGGCTCAGCCGGGGAACGAGAGAATCTGCGTGTTATCCGATCGCCTCTGTCAAGACATCGCGGTGAATCAGGGCTCGGTCTACTAAAGATTGTATCTGCGCTTTTGAGAGGGGATCGCCATTGGCGTAGTGTTCCATCCAGGTTGTGCTAATGACGGTTGGATCGTCCGGCATTTGGTCTAATTCCCAACCCGGTATATCCAGTTCTGCCATCAACTGGCTGACTTTGGGATCGTAGCTGAGGGCGAAACAGCGGCATTCTTCGGCTGCTGCCATGATTAAACTGTGCAGGCGCATTCCGATCGCCATTTCTACGCCGCGAAAGACGCCTTTCAATTCTCTGGGATCTTCTAATTGGAAGATGTGACTGGCTCCGGAGAGCTGCGGCTGGATTGACTGCGCGATCGCCAAATCTTGCGATGCCTGAAACGGCACTAAGAGAATGCAGGTTCGCGTCGCTTTTTGAAAGTCAACCAGCGCTTTCGTGAAAGCGGCAAGGCGCGCGGGCGTCAGTAGGGGATGCGATCGCAGCGTCACCGCCACCCGAGGAGCGGGCAAATCCCACAAGCCCGCCACCGGCTTGGCTTCCAGCGCCCAAACCGGATCGGGAGCGAGATAGAAAGGAATTTGCCAGTCGAACAGCAACGCCGCCGAAGCGCGATCGCGCGTGCTGACTGCCGTACACCCGGCAAACGAGCGTCTCGCCAGCTCCCGAGTCAGCGGGCGCTTAAGCGGGCCAATCCCTTGCGCCCAGGCGATCGTTTTCAACCCCAGGCGCTGCGCCATGCCCATCAATCCCCCATAGTAAAAAGGACTCATGGCGCTCGTCGCATCTTGAATCAAGCTGCCGCCGCCCCAGATAAACGCCTGAGACTGGCGCAAAACCGAGAGCACCTGCAACGCATTCCCGCGATCGACGGCTGCCACGCCGTAGCGATCGCGCGTCTGGGCTGGATTCCCAGACAGCACAATCGGCGTCACCGACTCCGGCAGCATTTGCAACAGCGACGCCAGCAGTGCCTCGTCGCCGCCATTGCCCTTGCCGTAATATCCGCTACAGACTGCCCGAATTTGCCCCATATCATTTCTCAGCCGCATCGCTTCTTGCTATCAGTTTAGGGCAGCACTCGGCAAGAGCGCTTCAAAGCCCGGGTTTGTTTGCCAGTTCTGTTGACTTTCAGCCGTCAGATGCTAGCGCTCCAACCCGCTTTCTTTCAGTCCCACTCGGCACCCAAGGCCAAATCTTCTCAAAAACCCTCCCCACAAAATTTTTTATTTTTACTATTAAATTGCAGTTATTGAATGGCTAAAGATTATTTTTTAGCATCGGTTAAATCCTTGGCAAATTTTGCATTTAAAGTCTAAATTTTTTGCGATCGCTTTTTGCCCGACTTCCCCTTTCTGGGATTGAACGTTTGCAGGGTCGCAGGGCCTGAAAAATAGCGTTTCATCTTGGTATTGGCGGGATCGGGCTCGGAGTGAATCAAGCCCAAGCCGATCAGGGCTTGGGTCTGCTTGTGGACCGTGCCATAAGTCACCCCGATCAGGGCCGCGATTTCTTCAGCATTCAGTCCAGGCTGAGTCAGGATGATATTGAGAATCCGCATCCGGTTCTCGTAGGCATGGGGGTGTGGTTTGAAAATGTGGTTTGAAATACTCACGGCAAGTCTCCTGCTAGTTGGCAATCATTTCTTCGGTAGCATAGGAAAGCATTTGCTGTGTCCCTCTTTGTTTTATGCACGCGCTTTCTATCCCCACTTGGATTATTCACGTTTCTAGCGTCATCGAGTGGATCGGGGCCATCTGGCTGATTTGGCGCTACGGCGAAGTGACGGGCAATCGGGCCTGGGAGTTCTTTGCCCTGGCCATGCTGCCCGCCTTGGGTAGCGCCATGTGCGCCTGCACCTGGCACTATTTCGACAACGCCGAGTCTTTGGAGTGGATCGTCACCCTGCAAGCAACCCTGACCGTAGTAGGGAACTGTACCCTTTGCGGCGCGGCGTGGTGGCTGTGGCGAACCTCCGTTCGCTGAACCCGCCGGCGTGCCATTCCGCGCTACCGAAAAGCGCCTGTATTCAAGCGCCTGTAATAATGATGCCTCACCCGCTCCAAAGACAAAATCAAGTCAATGATTTCTAAAGAAACTCTGTTTGCCGTGTCCCTGTTTCCCTATTTGGCGTTCCTGTGGTTTCTCACCCGCTCCAAACAAGTCCCGCGCTTGGCGCTGATAGGGTTTTACATGACCCTCGTTTTCGTCGCCGTCACCATCCCGGCGGGAATTTATGCCAAAGTCCAATATGGAGAGGCGCTCGCCAATGTAGATTTCTTGCACGGAGGTGCAGAATTGTTCTTAACGCTGTCAAATATTCTCGTCGTCCTAGGCTTTCGGCAAGCTGTCAGCAGCAGCAACCAGTACGAGCAAAAATAAATTGTACCTGCCGCACTCCGCAACCGATTTGAGGAATGGGGATCGGGAAAACAGCCACGCGATCGCCGGCTTCCCGCAGGCAGCTTCGCGCGCGGGCTTCCCGCGTGCAAGCGATCGCCCGATTGCCGAGCCCGGACTTGAGATGGTTTTTGGGGAATTCTTCGATTCTGAAGAAAAAAATTACCAAAAACGCAATCCTTACAGCCGAACAGCCGCAACCGGGGACAAGCGAGAATATAAAATCTCAGCGATAAAAATCGGCTTGTACCCAGTAGAGGCTTGTAAACTCTGGGGAAGAATTACCATATAGTTAGGCTCCCACTTGCTTCCCCGTATGACTTTTTGCCTAAACCCCGACTGTAAAAATCCGCAAAATCAGGATGGTGCAACGCGCTGCTCTAGTTGCGGGTCAAAATTGCTGCTGAGAAATCGCTACCGTCCCGTCAAACTCCTGGGGCAAGGTGGTTTTGGCGTGACGTATCTGGCGGTAGACGAAGATCGCTTGGGAACTCGCTGCGTCATCAAGCAGTTACTGCCGAAGATCGAAGGCAGCGGCGATCGCCAGCGGGCTTCCCTGGATAAGGCAGTGCAGTTGTTCAACCAAGAAGCGCTCAGGCTGTGCGAACTCGGCGAACACCGCCAGATTCCGGCGCTCCTGGCTTTTTTTGAGGAAGAAACCCGCCTGTATTTAGTGCAAGAATACATTGACGGGCAAAATTTGTGGCAGGAGATGGAGGAAAACGGAGCCTTCAGCGAAGAGCAGATCCGGCAGGTGCTGCTGCAATTGCTGCCGGTGCTGAAGTTCGTCCACGACCACCACATCATTCACCGGGACGTCACCCCCGTAAATATCCTGCGCCGCCAGCGCGACGGGCTGCTGATGCTGATCGATTTTGGCGTGGCCAAGGTGCAGACCCGCACCTCGCTGATTCAAACCGGTACGAAAATAGGCACCCAGGGATACGCGCCGATCGAACAGCTCCGCAGCGGGCAAGTGTATCCTGCCAGCGATATTTACAGTTTGGGCGTGACTTGCATCAACCTGCTGACTCACGTCAGACCCGATCGCCTCTACGATCCCCTCAAAGGGTGGGTCTGGCGCGAACATTTGGCCAAACGCGGGGGAACAATCGGCGATCGCTTGGGGCACGTCCTTGACAAAATGATTCGAGATATGGTCTCGGAGCGCTACCAATCCGCCGAGGAAGTGCTCAAAGAACTCAATGTCGCGCCAGTGGCGATCGCGCCGCCACTCCCTCCGCCCCCGCCTTCGCCCCTGACTTCGCCCCCGACTGCCACGGCGACTCGACCCCCCGCGCCGCCAAGACCCCTCTCTCCTCCACCCACTCCCACCTCAAGACCTCAAACTCGCGGCTGGCGGTGCGTACACACCCTCAAAGGGCACAGCTCTTTAGTCACGTCGGCTGCCGTCAGCAACAATGGCCTCATCCTGGTCAGCGGCAGTTTGGACAAAATGGTTAAAATTTGGAATTTAAATACTGGCGAACTCCTGCGCGCCCTGGCGGGACATGGAGACGCCGTGAATTCTGTCGCCATTACTCCAGATGGCCAAATCGTTGTTTCCTGCGGCGATGACGGCAGCATCAAGCTGTGGCTGGTGTCTAGCGGCACGGTACTCGCCAGCATCCCCGGACATTTGCGGGATATCAATTCCGTTGCCATCAGCCGAGACGGGCAAATCCTCGCTTCCGGCAGTGAAGACAGAACCGTAAAAATTTGGGATCTGAACGCGATCGGCAAGGAGGCGGAAACCTACCCGAAACGCACCTTGTCCGGGCGATCGGGAATGGTGAAGTGCGTGGCAATCAGTCCCGACGGCTATCTCTTGGCGAGTGGCGGTTTGGATAACAATATCCACATTTGGAATTTGATCAATGGCGAATTAATTGACACCCTCACCGGGCATTTAAATTCCGTAAATGCCCTAGCTTTCAGCCCTGACGGCAAACTCCTCGCTTCCGGCAGCAAAGACAAAGCCATCAAGCTGTGGAAGATGGCGAGCGCCCTGCAGGTTCGCCCGATCGCCTCCTTGGCGCGCGATCTCATCGGTCACGGTGATATGGTAAATTCCCTAGCCTTCCTTCCGCAAGGAAGTATCCTCGTCAGCGGCAGCAGCGACAAAACGGTTAAGCTGTGGCATCTGGAGACGGGCAAACTGGTCGGCACGATCTCGGGGCACTTAGGCGCAGTCAATGCCGTAACCGTCAGCCCCGATGGTAAAACCATTGTCAGCGGCAGTTGGGATAAAACCCTGAAAGTCTGGCGGTGGTTTTCGTGAACGATGCGCGAGAGGGATGAGTGGTTTTGTCCTCACCGATTCGTCCACCGCGACGTCCGCCAGCCTGAGAGGATGGGGATGGCAATTTTCACGGGTGCTCGCTGTTGGTGGTGTGATTCTCGCCGATTGCGTCTCGGGCAAGGCGCGATCGCCGGAAGGCGAGAATACAGGTCAAAATAAAGACAAAGTGAGCGATCGCCCATCCCTATGACTTATTGCCTCAATCCCAACTGCCCGAACCCCCAAAATCCCGACGCAACGAAGTTTTGCCTCGCTTGCGGCGCGAAACTCTTGCTCAGGGAGCGCTACCGCGCCCTGCGCCCCATCGGTGAGGGAGGATTCGGCAGAACCTTCTTCGCCGTAGATGAAGATCGGTTGAATGCGGCGTGCGTGATCAAGCAATTTCTGCCGCAATTTCAAGGGACGACGGCGCTGCAGAAAGCAACGGAACTATTCAAGCGCGAGGCAGTGCAGTTATTTGAATTGGGAGAACACCCGCAGATTCCCAGTTTGTACGCTTATTTTGAACAAGATAAGCGCCTGTATCTGGTGCAGGAGTTTGTAGACGGGCAGAATTTATTGCAGGAATTGCAGCAGGGTGCTTTCAGCGAGCAGCAGATACGGGAATTGCTGTTGGATTTGCTGCCGGTGCTGCAATTTATCCACGAGCGCGGCGTGATTCACCGGGATATTAAGCCGGAGAATATCCTGCGCCGGAAAAAAGACGGCAAGTTGGTGTTAGTGGATTTTGGCGTCGCCAAACAAGGCAGCGGCAGCAATCTCGCCAAAACGGGAACGAGAACCGGCACGCAAGGCTATGCACCGATGGAACAATTGCGGGGAGGGCAGGCATATCCGGCGAGCGATTTATATAGTTTGGGCGTGACTTGTATCGTGCTGCTGACGAGAAAGATGCCGGATGAATTGTACGATCCGGTAGAGGGGGAGTGGGTGTGGCGATCGCAGCTAGCCAAACAGGGCAGAAGTGTCGGGGATAGTTTGGGGAAAGTTCTTGACAAGATGCTGCCGGATTTGGTGCGCGATCGCTATCAATCAGCAGCGGAAGTGTTGCGAGATTTAAATGCAGCTATGCCGCAGGCGATCGCGCCGCCTCCCCCTGTCAACGTGCCCGTAAATGCGCCTGTAAACCCCCCACAAATCCAGCCGCCACCCGCGAAAAAACCCGCCCCTCCCACAACCGCACAACCCGGAAAGTTGGATATTATTACAGCGGAATTAGAATCAGTAAAGAGTGAAGTCAGCCAAGTGCAGCCTGCCAAACCCGCTGCAAAAAATCCACCGCCGCCCGCAAATAAGCCGGCTGGTTACGACCCTATTTTAGCAGAATTAGAGTCATTAAAAACCGAATATGGGGAGAATAAATAACTAGGCGTAAATAAACGTAACCAAAGAGTAGCTAGAAACCCGGTTTCTCGAAGAAACCGGGTTTCTTACCCTTCGCTTTATTTCTCGTTTTCTCGTTCTCGTTCCCAGGCTCAGCCTGGGTAGGGTGTTATTTTTGAGGCTCTGCCTCGCCAGAATTTATTTGCCAATGTAATACGCAGCGAAACCCTGTCAATGCGATCGAGAATTTTGCAGTCAGAAAGTGCGATCGCTTACTTGACAGACAGGTTATCATATATCTTGACCGATGACATCTACCGAATATGGTTTGCTGCCTGAATCCCGATTGCCAGAATCCCCAAAATCCCGATGGGACAAATTTCTGCCAGAGTTGCGGCTCAAAACTCTTGCCCCTGCTGAGAAACCGCTACCGAGTCACCCAGCTTTTATCCGACGAGGGGGGATTCGGCAGAACCTATCTGGCAGAAGATATCGATAAACTCAATAAACCCTGCGTCGTCAAGCAACTCGCCCCGCAACAGCAGGGAACGCAGGCGCTCAACAAAGCGAAACAATTATTCGAGCAAGAGGCACTCCAACTGGAAAATCTCGGAGAGCATCCCCAGATTCCTGCCCTCCATGCTTATTTTGAAGAAAGCGGGCAACTGTACCTCGTCCAGCAGTTTATTGAAGGGCAAAATTTATTAAAAGAATTGGAAGAGCAAGGGGCATTTAAAGAAGAACAAATTCGGGAAATCTTGCTCGATCTCTTGCCCGTTCTCAAGTTCATTCACTCGTACAAAGTCATTCACCGAGATATCAAACCTCAGAATATCATGCGACGCCAAAGCGACAAGCGCTTAGTGCTGATTGATTTCGGCGCTTCTAAAGAACTCAGTGCAACGGTGATGGCGAGAACCGGGACGAGACTAGGTTCCTACGGGTATGCCCCTCTCGAACAAATGGAGGGAGGCGAGGCATATCCAGCCAGTGACTTATTCGGTTTGGGGGCGACGTGCTTTCACCTGATGAGTGGGATTCACCCTTGGCAACTGTGGACGCGGCAGGGTTACGGTTGGGTGGCGAGTTGGCGTCAGCATTTGAAGCATCCCGTCAGTCAGAAACTCGCTTTAGTTCTCGACAAACTGTTGCAAGTAGAGAGAGAAGATCGCTATCAATTGGCTGACGAAGTTCTCAAATATTTGAACGAGCAGACGCTAATTGTGTCTCAACTGGGGCAGGGTCACTATAGAAGCATCAGTGAGGCAATTAGAAGCGCTCAATCCGGCACGCGCATCCTCGTGCAACCCGGTATTTACAACGAAGGTTTAGTCATCGACAAACCGCTAGAAATAATCGGCGACGGTGCGGCAGCAGACATCATTATCGAGAGTACGGAATCGGCGTGCATTCTAATGCAGACTGACTCCGCCACAGTGCGGGGTTTAACTCTACGCCATCGGGCTGTACAAGAGGGACAAGAATACTATGCTGTGGATATTCCCCAAGGGCAACTGGTGCTGAAAGACTGCGACATAACCTCGGAATCGCTATGCGTAGTGATTCACGGCTCCACCGCTAACCCTATCCTTCGCCGCTGCAAAATCCGTAACGGCTGGGGAGGCGTCGTTGTCTGGGAGAATGGGCAGGGGACGGTGGAAGATTGCGACATCTTCGGCTATGCTTATGCGGGGGTGAGAATCTACGAGGGAGGCAACCCGATCATCCGTCGCTGTCGCATTCACGACGGAGAAATGATTGGCGTTTTGTTGGGAAATGGGCAGGGGACGGTGGAAGATTGCGACATTTTCGGCAATGCTTCTGCAGGGGTGGAAATTCGCACAGGGGGCAACCCCGTCATCCGCCGCTGTCGCGTTTACAACGGGAAAGGATCTGGTGTTCGTGTCCAGTACAATGGGCAGGGAACGGTTGAAGACTGCCATATTTTCGGTAATGCTTCCGCAGGGGTGGCAATCAGTCAGGAGGGCAACTCGGTTATCCGTCGCTGCAAGATAAATCGGAATGGGTATAAGGCTGTAAGCGTGTACGATAATGGTGCGGGAACGGTGGAAGATTGCGATTTGACGGGCAACGCTCACGGCGCTTGGGAGATTGGTTTCTTCGGATTTGGGGCTCGGGTGCAGCGCAGCGGAAACAAAGAATAAGAGCGAGTGGGCTGTATTTATAGCGCTTTTCATAAAGCGTGAGGTATGTAGAAACCCGGTTTTTCCAAAAAACCGGGTTTCTGAGCTGTACTTCATCCCATTAAAAACCGCTATAAAAGCATTCAAGAGCAAGATATTCGCAAGGCAAGGGAGTATTGGTTAGACTATGAAAAACGTGAAAACGCCGACGAGTGATAGCTGGCAGGATGCACTCATTGAATCGCTGAAAAACCCTGAAGAGGCGGCTGCCTATATTGAGGTAATCTTAGAACCGGACGATCCCGATACTGAACTGCTCCGAGCAGCGCTCAAAGATGTCATCGATGCCCGCGTCAAAATGAACGCTCTCTCAGAGGAAGCGAAACTCAAATGGGAGAAACTCGACCAAATGCTGCAAGAGCGCGGCAGCGATGAAATTTACGCGCTGGTAGAATTACTGGAGGCGCTGGGGTTCCGCATCGCTGCCGCGCTCCGGTAGAATAAGCTATGATACGCTTACAATCAATTTATGGAAGTCCAACCGAGGGAGATTCGGCGTTACATTACGCTCGAAGGCAGAATTCCTTTCTTAGAGTGGTATTATTCACTCCGCGATCGGAAAGCTCAAGTGGCTCTCCTGATTTTCTGGTGATAAAGAAAATTTATAGAACGGCTGAACCCTAGAACTAGAAGCATTTTCCATGCCATGCCTGCCCATGCCATAAGCCCGAAAAAGCCAGGGTTTCCACCACAAAGTCTGGAGAGCCGCTCAAGTTAAAATTGATGCAAGGTTTGAGCGAGTTGAGTTAGGCAATCTGGGCGATTATCGGTCAGTTGGAGGAGGAGTTTTTGAACTCAGAATAGACTATGGCCCGGGATACAGGATATATTTTGGCCAAGTAGGCAGTAGAATTGTGCTTCTTCTGTGTGGTGGAGATAAAAGCACCCAAGAACAAGATATTCGCAAAGCTCAGGAATACTGGAGAGAGTATGAAAAACGTGAAAATGCCGACGAGTGATAGCTACCGCGAGTTTCTGATTGAATCTCTCAAAAATCCAGAACACGCAGCAGGTTTTATCGAAGCTATCTTAGAAGAAAAAGACCCTGAACCTGAACTGCTCGGAAACGCGCTCCGCAAAGTTATTGAGGCTCGTGTAAAAATGAATAATCTCTCCGAGTCAGCGAAAGAACACCACGAGAAACTCGACAAGATGCTGTCAGAAAGCGGGGGAGCTGAAATTTACGCGCTGGTAGAATTACTAGATGCGCTGGGGTTTCGCCTTGCCGTCACCCTTAAGTAGAATAAGCTATAATACGCTTACAATCAAATTATGGAAGTCCAGCCGAGGCAAGTTCAAAACTACGTCACGCCAGATGGGAGAAGTCCCTTTGAAGAATGGATTGATTCGCTGCGAGATATCAAGGGCAAAACGAAAATCCAGGAGAGGCTTCAGCGAATTAAACTAGGCAATCTGGGAGAGTATCGCTCTGTCGGCGGAGGAGTTTTTGAACTGAAAATAGATTTTGGCCCCGGCTAACGGGTGTATTTTGGACAAATTGGCTCGATAATTGTGCTTATTCTCTGTGGCGGGGATAAAAGCACTCAAGATCGAGATATACGCCAAGCTCAGGAATACTGGAGAGACTATGAAAAACTTGAAAACACCAACAAGTAGAAGCTACCAAGAATACCTGATTTCTTCGCTTAAAAATCCCTTAGAGGCAGCTACCTTTATCGAGACGATCTTGGAAGCAGAAGCTCCTGAACCAGAATTACTCAGAATGTCGATCGCAGATGTTATTGAGGCGCGATCGCACGCCAACGATCTCTCAGAGGACGCTAAACTCAAATGGGAGAAACTCGACCAAATGCTGCAAGAGCGCGGCAGCGATGAAATTTACGCGCTGGCAGAGCTACTCGATGCCCTGGGATTTCGCATCGAGGTGAAGCTGAAAGATGCGAACCCGTAACAGGAGCGATCGCCTTGCCCAGCACTTTCACAAGCACTTTAGTGAGAAAATGGCGACTTTCTGAGCCTTTCTGACAGGGCGCGTTGGGGAACGATTACCATAGGATCGGCAGACTTCTTGCAAAAACTCAACAGCCTGCTTTCGGCAGGCTTTCATTTCGCGTAGCCCCACCCTTAAGGCTGGGGAATTTTTCCCTCTATGAGCCATTGTCTGAATCCCCAGTGTCAGAATCCCCAAAACCCCGAAGGTGTCAAGTTTTGTCGCAGTTGCGGCTCGAAGCTGCAACTCAAAGAGCGCTATAGTGCCGTGAGACTGCTCGGCGAGGGGGGCTTTGGCAGAACTTTCATCGCTGAAGATGCCCACAGGCTCAACGCTTACTGCGTCATCAAGCAGTTTTTGCCCCTGTCTCAAGTTCAGCAAAATGCGGATTTGCTGGAAAAAGCAACGCTCATGTTCAATCAAGAGGCGACGCAATTGCTGCAACTGGGAGATCATCCTCAGATTCCCACGCTCTATGCGGATTTTGAAGAAGACGGACGTCTCTATTTAATTCAAGAATTTATCGACGGGCAGAATTTATTGCAGGAGCTGGACGATCGCAGCGATGGCGCGAAGCCGACTCCCTACACGGGCGACGAGATTGAAGATATTTTACTCGATTTATTGCCGGTACTCCAGTACATCCACTCGCGCGGCGTCATTCACCGCGATATCAAACCAGAAAATATCCTCCGCCGCAAAACTGACGGCAAGTTGGTGCTGATCGATTTCGGGGTTGCCAAGCAATTAACGGGCAGCGTTCTGATTAAGACGGGTACGAAACTCGGCACGGAAGGTTACGCGCCGATCGAACAGCTTAGAGGCGGCAAAGCCTATCCCGCCAGCGACTTATACAGTTTGGGGGTGACGTGCATTCACTTGCTGACGGGAACGTCTCCCGATGAGCTTTACGATCCGATGAAAGGGCGCTGGTTGTGGCGGCAAAATTTGACGGAGAAAGGGGTAACGATTGGCGATCGCTTGGCAAAGGTTCTCGACAAGCTCCTCCAAGATTGGGTGAGCGATCGCTATCAATCCGCACAAGAAGCGATCTCTGATTTGTATTGGTTGCCGCCGCCTGCCACCCCCGTCAAAGGCGGCATTCCCACCAGCTTTCAAAAATCAACCGCCAAAACCGCGCGGGGGTGGAAGTGCATTCACACCCTCAACAGCCATACCAATTATGTCATCGGCGTTGCTATCAGCCCCGACTGCAGAACTCTCGCCAGTTGCAGTTACGACAAAACTATCAAACTTTGGCACCTCAGCAGCGGCAATCTCCTCGGCACCCTCGTCGCTCACAGCGGTTGGGTGACTTGCGTTGCTATCAGCCCCGACGGCAAAACCCTCGCTTCTGGCAGTTTAGACAATACTGTCAAATTGTGGGATATCGGCAGCGGCAACTTGCAAAAAACTCTCGCGGGGCATTCGGCTTATGTAATTTCCCTCGCTATCAGTCCCGACGGGCAAACGATCGCTTCTGGCTGTTTTGACAATACTATAAAACTGTGGCACTTGCCAACCGGAAACGCGATCGGCACTCTCACGGGGCATACCGGCTATGTAGAAGCTCTGGCGATTAGCCCGGATGGCAAAATGCTCGCCAGCGGGGGAGGTTTTGACGACCACACTATCAAACTTTGGGAGTTGAGCAGCGGCAATTTAATTGCCACTTTAAAGGGTCATTCTGCTTCGGTGCGATCGCTTTCTTTCAGCCCCGACAGCACGCGCCTTGCGTCTGGCAGCGAAGACAAAACGATTAAACTTTGGGATGCGATCGGCAAGCAAGCAATCTACACGCTTCCCAAACAAACTGCCTGGGTGCAGGCAGTCGCGATTAGCCCGGATGGGGAAATGCTGGCAACGGGCAGCCGGGATACTACTGTTAAATTGTGGAGCCTAGAAAACGGACAATTACAGCATACCCTACAGTGGCATTCGGGGCCGGTTACTTCTCTGGCTTTCAGTCCCGATGGCGCTAGATTGGCAAGTGGAAGTTGGGATAATACGGTGAAAATTTGGCAGGCAGAATAGGGAGATTAGGGAGCGTAGGGGCGAAGCATTCGCGTCAATAATCTGGCTCACTTGTCGCCAATATTTATTCGCGAATGCTTCGCCCCTACACAGGTGAGGGGAGCGCTCAAATGTCGGCGATCGCTTGGGTGTAGGCAGGAAATTTGGCAGATTTGAGCTGCTCTACAGCGCCTTGGCAGTCTTGCACCCAAAACTCGCGCCCAAAGCGAATCCAGATGCGCCGGTTGCCAGCCCGCGCGAGGGCGACGACGGGAATTTTGGCATGAGTTCGATTGCCGGAAAATTCTTGCAAAATCCCTTTGAGGCGATCGCGATCCTGAGTTGCTAGCTGCGGTTTCACCTCAACCACCAGAACGTGAGAGACTTCTATCCGCTCGATGTCTTCAACGAGCAACTGATTTCGCCCTCCGTACCGCTCTACCTTGCCCCAAAGTAGAAAAGGCGCATTTACGGCTAGTTTCATCGCCATCTGTGCGCAAGCATTCGGCAAGGCGATCGCTTCTGCAGAGCCAGCAATATCTTTAATTTGCAATCGGTAGATGCGATCGCCATTTTGCGCCGTTTCTTGGCTCAATCGCGTCAGCACCACCACCATTTCTATCAGGTGCTTGCGTTCTCGCCCATTGTTTAGCGGCGGCATCGGTGCCGCGATTTCTATCGATTCGGCTGCCCGCCACTCGTCGTTTCCTCCAACAGGTGGCGGCGTCGGTTCTGGGATTTCTACCGGTTCGGCTGCTCGCCACTCGGCGGCATCGGCTACAGATTCTACCGGCGTCGGTTCTGGTTTAACCCGCTGTTCGCGCTCCACCGACTCTGGCGGCTCTGTGACAAAATGCAGCGGCTTTGTTTCTGCGATCGAGAATAATTCCGGTTGATGCTGCCGGGGATTTTCTGACGCGCTCGGCGCTGCGGAGATTTCCAGCGGTTGCGTTTCTGCTGTTTCGCTCTCGCCTTCAGCCGGCTGCGATTTCGGTTTCGGCAGCAACAGGTATTCTGGTATCAGCTCGATTTTATCGACGATTATCTGGGTGCGATCGTCTTGTTTGTCTACTTTCCCTGATATAATGACGGGTCCTTCTTGAGTGATGGAGTCTTTAATTTCTGCGTAAGATTTGGGAAAAATAACGGCTTCTGCTTGCCCTTCCAAGTCTTCGAGCATCAGAATCGCCATCGGATCGTTTTTCTTTGTCACGCGGTTTTTGATTTCCGCAATCGTGACGATCGCCTTAATTTTGGCATTCGCCCGTTGCTCCTCCAATTTGCCGAGACTAATCGGCTCGATGCCGAGATGATCGGCGGCTTGCTGGGCAAATTTGAGCGGGTGATCGGATACATAGAACCCCAGCAATTCTTTTTCAAACTGCAATTTTTCTTTCGGGTTGTAATCGGAAACCTGCGGGGCATTGGGCGGCGGCGTTCTCACTTCTGTCAGATCGAAGAGTGCGAGCTGTTCTGAATTCGAGTTGTCTTTGCTTTTTTGCGCCCATTTGATTAAGAGTTCGAGATGTTCGACGAGTTGTTTGCGGTTGGGGTTGATGCGATCGAAGGCTCCGCATTTGATGAGAGATTCTAGGGTGCGGCTGTTCACCGCGCGCAAATCCACGCGATCGCACAAATCCGCCAGGGATTTGAAAGGGCCATCTTTTGCCCGCGCTTCCAAAATGTGCGCGATCGCTGCCTCGCCTACATTTTTCACCGCCGACAGTCCGAACAAAATCTTTTTACCTTCTGGCGTAAATTCCACTCCAGAGCGATTGATATCCGGCGGTTCTACCTCAAGTTCCATACTCTGGCAGTTCGCCAGATATTTCTTCACCTTGTCTTGATCGCCGCTATTGGTTGTCAGCAGCGCCGTCATGTATTCCACTCCATAATTGGCTTTTAAATAAGCCGTTTGGAAGGTAACATAGGCGTAGGCGGTTGAGTGAGATTTATTGAAACAGTTAGAAGCCACCAAGCCATTTACTAGGATAAAGTTGTGGTCGCGCTCAACCCCTATGTCAAAGACAGGCTCGCTGCCTGCCGATTTGCGGCTTACAATTTTAACCACGTTTGTAACTCCCTAAAATTTGCTCGATTTTCCTTTTTTTACGTTGCAGTCCCAGATGTTCTTGCTGGTAGACAAAATTATAAAATTCTTCTATATTTTTCCGGCTGTATATTTTCCAATAATAAACCTTTTTTAAAGCGTGTTCTATTACAAACCCCATTTCCAGAAGTCTTGCTAGTTCTCTAGTAAATTCAAAAGAGCCTACAATGCAGACTTGACCGCCACTTCTGCCTTTGTTCCTATAAGCACAGCCGTCTCCGTCAAAGTAACCTAAGACGTAAGGGGCCCAATATTCTGGATCGGGAAAATAATAATCCCCGGAAAAAGTTCGTCCCGCTACAATACCGCATCTAAACAAAGCCTTCGCTATCCTTTCTGAAGAAAAATTTATCCGATAGTGAGGAGCGCAATTATTTTTAGGCGTTACAATTCTAATCTCGCCAGAATATTGCAATTCAGTACTGAGCATTTCTGTCAGTTCTTTATCTATTGACTCGAAGGCTACATAGTGAGTTTTAGTAACGCAGCCATCCGCTGCCATCAATCCCAATAAGTAGGCTTTTACGGGAGAGTCTATTCTATCGAAGTAGGTTTCATTTAATGTATAGCGGTTTCGACGTTTTGTATTAATACCTTCTTCTTTCAGAACTCTCGAAACTGCTCTCTTACTTGCGCCGATGTGTTTGGGGATATCCCGGCACTCCATGCCTCGATTGAAAGCATCAATAATGTGATGCTTTTGTTCAAAACTCAGGTGCCCGTAGGAAGCCCCAAACATTTTTACAGTTCCCCCGCCTGCTTGACTTGTTTTAATTCTAACCCCCTTTCAAAAATTTCGTCAATCGGTAACATCTGCCCGTCATCAGTCATAAATTTGTGGTCTTTCGTGGCTCTGATAATCGAGCCATCTTCCAAGCAATACTCGAAAACTTCCTGCTGTCCCCGGTTGTGCCACTGGGCGATCGGCTGCGTGTATATACAGCCATTAGAATCGACGCTGTAAACCGTGCATTCTATTTTTTCCTCAACAATTTTTCCGATGGGGATCGGGCCATATTCTACCGTCAGTATCTCCGCGTCATAGCTCAGGCAATATTCAGCGAATTTAAGCATCTGATCGAACAAATCTTCAGCAATTTTTTGCTTAATTCCTCTCTTCGTGGCTCCATCTATAAAAGTTTCCCGTTGCTTCTGCATTTCGTCGCTCTTCTTCTTTCCCATTGCGCGCCGCAGCAAATCTGCCTGCCCCAAGGAATATCCCGCTAAATCCTGGGCGACTTTCATAATTTGCTCTTGATACACCATCACGCCATAGGTTTCTGCCAGAATCGGCTCTAATAGCTGATGCTCGTAGCGAATTTTTTCTTTTCCGTGCTTGCGATCGATAAAGGTATCGATGAGTCCTGCATCTAATGGCCCTGGCCGATACAGGGCCAAAATCGAAGAAATATCTTCTATATTAGAAGGCTTCAGTTTTTGGACGACTTGACGCATCCCCGATGATTCTAACTGAAAAATGCCTTCTAATTCGCCTTTCTCCAAAACTTTATAAACTGTATTGATATCGGTCGGTAATTTTTTCGTGCGGGCGAATCTCTCCTGGGCTATCCGATCTTCGATCGGCAAGGCTTCTGGATCGATAGTCTGCTGGCGCGTTTTCTGAATTAAATCGACTGTTTTCTGGAGCATGGTTAGGTTCTTCAGCCCCAGAAAGTCCATTTTCAGCAAGCCGAGCGATTCCAAGTCTTCCATGAAATACTGCGTAATCACCGCGCCTTCGTTGTTCTTCTGCAGCGGTACGATTTCGTCGAGCGGTTGCGCTGAAATCACCACGCCCGCCGCGTGGACGCCAAAGGTTTTGTTAGTTCCCTCAATCCGAATCGCCATGTCAATCCACTGGCGAGCGGTGACGCTAATGCCAGTTTCCGAGTTGGTATAAACGGCATTTTCATAGGCTTGTTTGAAGTCCGGTGCTGGGGTTTGGTCGGAAATCATTACTTTGAGCTTTTCCGGTTTGCCCCGCGCGACGGGAATCAATTTTGCCATTTTGTCGGCTTCGCTGTAGGGAATGCCCAGCACCCGGGCGACGTCTTTTAACACCGCTTTGGATGTCATGCGGTTGAAGGTGATAATCTGGGCGACGCGATCGCTCCCGTATTTCTCCGTAACGTATTTAATCACTTCATCCCGCCTTTCGATGCAGAAATCTGTATCGATATCTGGCATGGATTTTCGTTCTGGGTTGAGAAATCGCTCGAAGAGCAGCCCGTGGTGTACGGGGTCGATGTTGGTAATTTTCATCGCGTAGGCGACGAGGGAACCGGCAGCACTCCCGCGCCCCGGGCCGACTGGAATGCCCTTATCTCTGGCAAATTTTATGTAGTCCCAGACGACTAAAAAATAGGTCGAGAAACCCATCTGCTCGATCATTTTTAGCTCGTAATTGAGCCGATCTCGGTAGACGGGCTTGATATCGTCTCTCGATTTGACTTTGAATCGATCGAGCAATCCTTCCCAGGCTATTTTTTCTACATAAGTATCGGCTGTATAATCGGCAGGGATGGGATAGTTGGGAATGCGCGGCTCGCCCATGATATTGTACAACTGGACTTTTTCGGCGACTTCTAGGGTGTTGGCGATCGCCTCTTCTATCACCTCATCGGGCAAGTGGTCGCGAAACAGGTACTTCATCTCTTCCGCAGACTTGAGATACTCCGTGCCGCTATAGCGCATCCGCTTTTCATCGATGACTAATTGCCCCGTTTGAATGCACAAGAGCGCGTCGTGCGCTTCTACGTCGGTGCAATAGGTAAAGTGGGAATCATTCGTGGCGACTATTTTAATCTCCAGATCCTTCGCAATTTTGGCGATTCCCACGTTGACAACCCGATCCTCCCAGTTGCCGTGGTCTTGAATTTCTAAATAATAATCTTCGCCAAATGTCTCTTTATACCACTTGGCAACCTCTTTCGCGTCTTCTAGCCGATCGTTGAGAATCATGCGGGGAATTTCCCCGGCAAGGCAGCCGCTGGTGACAATCAGCCCTTCCCGGTATTCGGCGAGCTGTTCTTTTTTAATGCAAGGACGGGCAAAGATTCCCTTCCCGTTCATGCCTTCGAGGTGGGATTTCGTCGTCAGCTTCACCAAATTTTTATAGCCTTGCATACTTTTTGCCAAGACTATTTGGTGGTGGGGGCTGTAACGTCCCCTTTGGTTTTTCACGCTGGTATTTTCGACATACATTTCATTGCCGACTATCGGCTTGATGGTTTTGCCGCGACAGATTTTGAACAGCTCGACTGCGCCGTACATGACGCCGTGATCCGTCAGCGCGATCGCCGGCATTCCCAATTCGACGGCACGCTCTACGAGCTGCGGTAGCTGACTGGCTCCATCGAGCAAGCTGTAGTCACTGTGCGTGTGCAAACCAACGAAAGACATAAGCCCCGCTAACCTTGTATTTTAGACTTTCAATTGTAAACGGTTTTGCCTTCTTACAGTTATAGCATTTTGGTAAAGTTTTGCTGCGGGCGATCGCCTATCAGAGGGGGATCTGGGCCTCACGCCCTCTGGCCAACAAAACTATCTATTCTGTTAAACCTATAGCATTTCTAAAGCAAAATCCTATGATTCGCTTACCGCTTCGCCCGATCGAGCGCAAGGAGCATTCCGATAAAACATCCCGATAACGCAACCCCCACCCTCAAGGGTGGGGGCGGGAAATAGTGGGGGCTACTGGCGTGCTTGCATCCGGGTTCAGCAGACGGGCAGTTGCTTTTGGCGATCGCGCGCCAGTTTCAGAAACTGGCTGACAACCTGAAGATATTCCTCGCCGCTGATGTCAGCGACATCCGTATGGTGGGCACCGGGAACGAGATATATCTGTTTCGGTTCGTTGGCGGCGGCAAACAGCTCTTGACTCATGCAGGCTGGCACCAGTTCGTCTTCGGTGCCGTGAATGAACAGCACCGGTACTTGCAGCGATTTGATTTTCTTGACGGAATCAAACCGCTGAGTCAGCAGGCGGTTGATGGGGAAAATGGCAAAATGCCGGTAGCGACAATCGACCATCGCCCGCATCGAGGTAAATCCGCCTTCCAGGATTAATGCCGCAAGCTGTGGGTGTCGCGTCGCCTGTTCGATGGCGATCGCACTTCCCAGAGAATGCCCGTAGAGAAATATCTTCGCAGGCTCGATGTTGCGCGATCGCGTCAAATAATGCCAAACCGTTTCCACATCGTGATAAATGCTGGCTTCGCAGGGGGAAATCGCTTCACTGTAGCCGTAGCCGCGATAATCCACCAGCATCATCGCCAAACCCATCTGGTGAAACCGCTTGGCATGGGTGACGTTGGCTGAAATATTGCTGCCATTGCCGTGCAGGTAGAGTACGACATCGGCATTCGGCGACGCCGCCGGTATCCACCACCCGTGTAACTGTTCTGTTTGTTCGCAGGTGGGCTCGACGGAGAGCCAGATGTCTTCGTAATCCAGATTTAGATCCGCTGGCGTCTGGTTAAGCGTTCGCTGCGGGAAAAAGATGAAGCGTTTTTGCCGCAGGTACAAATACGCGCACGCTGCTAAGTAGGCGATCGCCAAAAACGCACCACAGACTGCAAGCCATTTCAACGCCAAGAGCGGGGTAATTTTCAGCATGGTTGTGATAGAATCTGCCGAGAATGAGCATCCTTTTCAAAAAGCTGGCCGGAAAAATTCCTCTGCGTTTGTATTTCAAGTGTCTGGCGGGATTTACCCGGAAACACTTTCAAACCGCAATCGCGTTTAAGCGAAACATCGCACGCTTAAAGCTGCTAATTTTTGTATTGCCACCCTGTAGGACTTGCCTCGACATCGGTTTCAACTAACCGAATTACAGCATTCTCCATTGCTCCGATGTCCCGGCGGGGGTTATAAACCCCCGCCTCATAGCTAAAGTCGGTTCAAACCGACTGAAAGAAAGGCTCCCTATACTATTGAGTCGGATTTATCCGACTTTAGCTATTAGCCGGGGAATTAATTCCCCGGCGGGGTAGAACTGATCGAATTGCAGCATTCTCCATTGCTCCGATGCCCCGGCGGGGGTTATAAACCCACGGCGGGGTAGAACTGCTGATTTTCTTCACAAACACGCGCTTAGGAAGCGGTTTCTAGCCCTGCGGCTACGAGCGGCTTGCGCTGGTGCCATTCCGTATTTTTCTCGTAAGCGTAAGCCACTTCAAATAACAATTGCTCTTGCAAGACATTGCCGATCAGTTGCATCCCAATCGGCAGCCCTTTGTCGTCAAAGCCGCAGGGTACGCTCAGGGCGGGCAAGCCGGCGAGATTCACCGGAATCGTCATCAAGTCTGACAAGTACATGCTCAGGGGATCGTCGGTTTTTTCGCCTGCTTTAAATGCCGTGGTTGGGGCGGTGGGGCAGACTAAAACATCGACTTGGGCAAAGGCGCGATCGAAGTCTTGTTTTATCAAGGTGCGGACTTTTTGGGCTTTGAGGTAGTAGGCATCGTAATAACCGGCGGAGAGGGCGTAGGTGCCGATCGCGATGCGGCGCTTGACTTCCGCGCCGAAGCCCCGGGCGCGAGTTTGCTCGTACATCGACAGCAGGTTTTCAGAGGAAGGCACCCGGAAGCCGTATTTCACCCCGTCGTAGCGGGCGAGGTTGGCGGAGGCTTCCGAGGGGGCGATGATGTAGTAGCACGGCAGCCCGTAGCGGAAGTTCGGACAGGAAACGACTTGGATTTCCGCGCCCAACTCTTGCAGGATTTCGATCGCCTTGGTAATGTTTTTTTCGACTGCAGGGTCTATCCCTTGTCCGAATGTTTCTTTAATAATGCCAATACGGCGCTGCCCTCTCGGTCTTAAATTGGGTTGCAGGGCTTTGACATAATTGGGGATTTTGACATTCAGGCTGGTGGAGTCTTTCGCGTCGTAACCCGCCATCGCGCTCAATAAAATCGCCGCATCCTCTACCGTGCGCCCAAATGGCCCGATCTGATCCAGGGAAGAGGCATAAGCGACGAGTCCGTAGCGGGAAACTAAGCCATAAGTGGGTTTCATCCCCACCACGCCACAGAACGAGGCGGGCTGGCGGATCGAACCGCCCGTATCCGAACCGGTGGCGACGACGGCTTCTCCTGCTGCCACCGCCGCCGCCGAACCGCCAGAGGAGCCACCCGGCACCCGTTCCAAATCCCACGGGTTGGCGGTGAGCTGATAGGCTGAAGTTTCGGTGGAGCTGCCCATCGCGAACTCGTCCATATTGGTTTTGCCCACCATCACCGCGCCAGCTTCTGCGAGTTTTTGGGTGACGGTGGATTCGTAAGGCGGGATGAAGTTTTCTAGAATTCGGGAACCGCAGGTGGTTGGGATGCCCTTGGTACACATATTGTCTTTGATGGCGATGGGAATCCCTGCCAGCAGCCCGATTTCTTCGCCGGCGGCGATTTTGGCATCCACCAGGCGAGCTTGTTCCAAAGCGCGATCGGCTGTGACGCACAAGAAGCTGCGCAGTTTTGGTTCGAGGTGTTCGATGCGATCGAGTGCTTCTTTGGCGATTTCAACGGCTGAGCGTTCTTTGCGGATCAGTTGTTTGTGCAACTCGCGGATGGATGCCATGCTTGTACCTTTCTTGACTCTATATTTTAGCCCCTTAGCAAATATAGCTGGCAAGTTGTACCTCCTGCACGCCGAAGCAGGGACAGGCAAAGCAGCAGGCAAACAAATGGACAAATATTTTAACACAAATTTTATATTCTTGCCAGCTATGTCAGGCAGAGGAAACGCGATCGCCGTTTTTGTAACATAAGTTAATAAAAAAATCTGGCGTGAGAGCGATAAATTCACAAAAGTTACAAGCCGGGGCGATCGCGCCACTGGGGCGAATCAGAGCGATCGATGATTTTTTCTTATAGCTATTGTAAAATCCCTATTGAATGTGTTAGCTTAACAAGCACAGACCGAAGAATACCAGTTTCTCCCCGGCACGGCTAGCGACAGCCCCGTGGCTGGCGGCAAGCAAAAACAGCCGATTCGGCAACTTGCAAGCACCGTACCGGACAGACTGATTCTATAGGACTCGTCAGAAGGTTCCCACCACTCCGAGAACAATCGGCGATGGTGGCAAAAAAATACAATCCCGAAACCAACGGGAAAAGGTAAAATCATGGTAGCTAAAAACCGACAAACCCAGACAAATAAAGACATTCAACAATTTAAATTCGCCGCCGCCACCAGCGACGAAACTATATCACTGGCAACGACAGCAGTCGAATTCGGCTTTTGCGTCGCCCGGAATGCCGAGAAACTCAAGCATCAAGGCTTAGAAGCCGGGTACAAATTCAAGGCATTTGAAGAAGCCGCCGGCAAGAGCGAACTGCTGCGGCTGCTGAAACACTACTATCCCAAAGAGCTAATCCGCTATTTCCGCAACTTAGTCTCCCAAGCCAAACTGGTTTCCTTGCACCCGCAGTTTTTGGACAAAATCCTCAACCTGCCCGCCTGCTATGCAGAGGCGCTGCTGGCAGGGAGCAAGGAAACTGTAAAACAAATCCTCGAAGACTTCGCCGCAGGCAACCAACCGAAGTGGACGATTCAACTCATCGAAGAACGACTCCGCGCCGACACCATCGCTGAAACTGCCGCACCGCCAGCGATCGCACTTGGCGTACCGGTAAAAATTTTATTAGACACGCAAGGAATCGAACCAGGAGCGATCGGCACCGTCGCAGCCCTAGAAGGCAGCGAAGACGAAATCTCCTGCATCAGCGTGCGACTGTTTTCAGGCGAGTACCTGCAACTGCACCCCGCCGACGCTCAGCCCCTCCACCCCGATATTTTCACTCAACTGCTGCTGGTGCTGCGCTTGAGTGAAACATTGCACGCCCAATTTAAAATAGCTTGCGCTCTCGACAGCGCTACAGAGCAAAAAGAAATCGAAACCAAAATCGGGCAATTGACAAAATGCCGCCGCTTGCTGAGCGTCAAGCTGAGAATTAGCGAAGAAGCCTGCACTCACCTGCTGAAAAACCTGCCGCCGATAAACCAGAATGAACTGGCAACGCCAGATTTTTGCGAAAAAGCCTTTAACGCCTACAATATCACTTTAGAAGCCGACAAAAAGGCGATTTTAGCCAAAGTAACACTACCAGTGCGGCTGAGGAACCCTGAAGACACCGAGCCGAAATTTACTGCCGAACAGTTAACTGCAGCGATCGCCTCTTTCCTGTTTAAACCCGCCAAAAAAACAGGCAAGAGCGGCATCGCCATGTCAACCAGAGAATACAACGAAATGATGGAATTACTCCAGCAGCAACACGCTGAACGACAAGCGGATCGCGAAGCCGCGCAAGAGCGAGAACGAGAATTGCTGGCAATAATTGAAGAACTGCGGCGCGAGAAAGAAACCGAAAAAAGCGCGAAACCAGAACCAGAATTGAAAGAAAACGACATCGTGCGCGTCAAAACCCACCGCGTACCCGCCAACGTCGGCAAAATCGGACGCTTCCTCGGTTTCGAGAAACAGGATAACGGACTATCCGAGTGGATAGAAGCGAAAATCCTCATAGACGAAGGGGGTAAATACCCGATGCCAATATTTGTAAAAGATTGGCAGGCGGCTTTAGAATCGGTGAACCTGACTCCCGCCGAACTCGTGGAAATCAACAAGAGTCAGAGTATCGCCGCCGAATATGAGGAACAGTCGCGAGCGATTGAAGAACTGCGAAAACGAGCCATCAAAGCAACGCAACTGGAACGAGAAATCGAACAAGTGAAGGAGATTTATTCAGGGGAAGCCATTGCGCAAGAACTGGGTAAATCCCTAGCAGCCGTCATCGGCTGTGAGGCAACCGAGGAGTTGAAAGCAGCGGGTTCTGGCGGGCTCAAAGCGATCGCGCGGCAGCTCAAACAATTGATAGAGCAAAGAACCTGGGAAATCGGGTTTTGATAGGGGGCGTCTAAATAATTTGTACGCGCCCGAAAGGGGCGGGCAATCTCCACTACGCGCCCCTACAGAAACCGGGTAAACTCGTCAAACTCGTTAAACTCGTTCCCAGGCTGAGGAAAGGGAACGTCAGGGCGGGAGGCTCTGCCTCCAGTCCGACATGTCGTCAGGGCGGGAGGCAGAGCCAAACTCGTTCCCAGGCTGAGGAAAGGGAACGTCAGGGCGGGAGGCTCTGCCTCCAGTCCGACATGTTTTCACGACTAAAAAACGAGTAAAAATCGTGAAAATCCTTTATCTGGAGGCAGAGCCTCCCTGCAGGCGTTCCCAGGCTGAGCCTGGGAACGAGTAAACGAGTAAAGCCTGGGAACGAGTAACAGGCTGAGCCTGGGAACGAGTTTACGTTAGCGCCGCCCGTATAGCGATCGCGCGACTCGAATCGCCATCGAATAACCATACAATAGTTGATTTGTCAAGTACCTGCCCGCCTTCGAGTTGGTGGCCTTCTAGAAGAGTCAGGCCGTTACAAAACTTTTTATAAGTTCCGTATATTTGCGGTAGATTTTATATAGTTTTTTTTTATAAATGCAATAAATTTTGATGAAATTAAAGGAGCTGTGATATGAGGCGGCCAAATTTAGGGCGGGTGCTGGCGGCGGGAGCGATCGCGATCGGGGCGATCGCAGGATTCAACCAAGCCAGCCACGGGCAAAGCAGTACCCGATTTATTTGCAGTTACGACTCGGTAGGAGTTCCAACCACCTACGCGCAAACTCAACGAGGCCCAGTGCCAGTGGTCAAGTGGGTTTCAGAACATTTCAGCGATGCGGGCTATACCCCGGAACGGCGCTGCCAGGAGGTAAGCAGCCGATTCAACAGTCTCTACAGTCAAGGACGGCTGAATTACCTCAGCGCGGGGATTCAAAACGGGCAGTCGGTTATCTGTGCCTTGGGGAGCATAGGCGGCGAGTGTACGCTGTTATACACCCTCAAGCCCGGACAAGATGCCAGTATCGTCCTGCAACGGCTGCGAGCAGTTCAAACCGGTGCGGCTGGCCCGCTTTTTGAAAGCACCCGCCGCAGCTCTAACGACGCGATCGATCTCAACCAATATATAAACAGCGCTCCTGTCGAGCAAATGGGTTCCGGTTCGCAACCGGCAGCAGCGCCCGCTGTACCCTTCGCGCCAGCACAGCCCGCAGCGCAACCCGCAGGGCAACCGGGCGGCGGTCTTTGGTAAGAGTCCACTGATTTTGGGTTGAGGCAGGATGAATTGGCGATCGCTAATCTTAGTGGCTTGTCTGGGCATGTCAGCGTTCCCCACCCTTGAGAGTGAGGCTGCGCAGACTTTCGCCCCCGTTGAGAGGGGCTGGGAGATTTTTTCCAGCGCAGAAGTCGGCGAGTTCGCGCCTGCAACCAGAGGATCGGTTTCCCAGTTGCAGCAGTTGGCGAGGGCAATCACAGTCAAAGTCTTCTCGGGAGATACCTGGGGTTCTGGGATTGTGATTCAGAAGCAAGGGCAAGTTTATACGGTAGTCACCAACGAGCACGTTCTGGTAGCTGGGAACGGGCATCGCATCCAGACGTCCGACGGGCGCGTGTATTCGGCGCGGGTAGTCAAGGGCGATCGCTTCGGGGGCAACGATTTGGGGTTATTGCAATTTAGCAGCGCTGCTGCCTACACAGTCGCAACCTTGGCAGCGTCATCAAGCCTGCAAGTAGGAGATGAAGTCTTGGCGGCGGGGTTTCCGATAGAAGGCAATCCGGGGTTTTCGCTGGCAGCGGGGCAAATCTCGCTCTTGCCTGAGAAAGCTTTGGAGCAGGGATATCAGCTCGCCTACACCAATGATATTCAAAAAGGGATGAGTGGAGGGCCGCTGTTAAATCAGCAGGGTCAGGTTGTGGGCATTAATGGAATGCACGCCTATCCGCTGTGGGGCGATCCGTATGTGTTTCAAGACGGTTCCCTACCGTGCCCTGCCATGCGAGACGTGATGGTCAAATCGAGCTGGGCGATTCCGATTGAAACCCTGGCGCGATCGCTGCCGAACTTATCCCTGCCTGCTGTTGCGACTCCCGCGCGATCGTCATTTGCTTGCAGCGACGCTGCTCAGTCTCAGCCAAATTCACAGCCGGTTATCGTCGCTCCTGCCGCGCCCAATCTTCAGCCAGAGCCGCTCTGGTAGATATTAACATTTGCTGTCCAGTTGAAGTGGAAGTGAAATTATGAAGTTTTGCGATAATCTGTCGGCAATTCTGGCTGGAAGTGCGATCGCCAGCGCGATCGTCATCACCCTGCCCTCAAGAGCCGCAGCCATGACTGGGGAAGAAATCAATGATATTGCTCGTGAGGTGACAGTTTTAATTAAAGGAAAAGAAGCACACGGCTCTGGCGTAATTATTGCCAAAGATGACAAGACTTACTACGTCCTCACAGCTAATCATGTAGTCAGCGAAAAAGAAGATTACAAAATAGTCGCCCATGACAAAAAAGCTTATAAACTTGATTACGATAAAGTTAAGCGGCTGCCCGGAGTCGATTTAGCTGTGGTAGAATTTAGCAGCGATAGCGATTACCGAATTGCTAAACTAGCCAATTCTGACACAGTGACAGAAGGGAAATCCATTTTCATCTCCGGCTGGCCAAAACCAGGAGGAACTGGACAACTTGTGCGCCAGTTCACCGATGGGCGAGTATCTGGGTTTTTGGAGGAGCCCGTGCAGGGTTACAAGATGATTTATACCAACGTCACTCGCCGGGGAATGAGTGGAGGGCCGGTCATAGATGCTGGCGGGCGCGTAGTTGGCATTCACGGTTGGGGAGATAGCGAAAAACCAGAAGCAGAAGCCTTGCAGCAAGAAGGACTGAGCCAAGAAGCCGCTAGGAGTATCGCGAGTTTAATCAAGCCCGGTTTTAACTACGCGATTCCGATTAATACATTTTTGAGTTTAGCACCTCAATCAGGGCTTTATCTGGGGTTGCAAGTAGAGAACTCGCCAGCCCCAGAATTAGGCACTCCTTATGTAGCGAGTACGCAACCTGACGAACGCGACACGATCGATGACATTAATAAAGTCTTAGATACAGTCGATAAGGTTCGGAATCTGGGTTGCCGGTTGGGCATCTGTTTTTAGAGAAGTTTAAGCGGGTTCGCGAACGATCGCGCTTTTGGCGATGATTCCAGGTGCGATCGCTCTTTCAGGGTAATTTATCTGAGGTTTTTTATGCGTCGGCTGCGGTTTCAAGTTTTGGCGCTTGTTAGTTTTCTGACAGCTTTAATTGGTAATTTTCTGGCTCCAGGAACTTTCATCAATCGCGCCATCTCGACGATGTTATGTACCGTTTTGAGCTTCAACTCAACAGTTTGCGCGGCAGTGTCATCATCCGACCGAGTAATGGCAGCTTCTTCACCAAATATTGAAACCCCTTTTTCTAATGTTTCTTCCGATCTAAAAGCTGCTAGCTCCGCTCTAGGTCAAAAAGATATTTCTGAAAATAACAGTCATCTACAAGCTCAGATATCTCAAACCTCTAACTGGATTCTTGAATTTCCTTCATATTCGGTGCGTAATGACAGTTGTGCAGGTTCTAATAAAGGTACAGTTTCACTGATTAGAACGGGTTTTTCTTTAAGTGGACAAGTTGACTGGACATGGAATGGACAACAAGGTTATGCAACTATTAATGGCACTATTAATGGCAATAATGTACAGTTACAAGTGAACCCCGCTTCTTTTGGAGGCTATACTACCGTACTCAATGGTTCACTCAATGAAAAAGGAGAATTTGTAGGGACTGCAAGAGTGATCGATGGAGCGTGTAGCGGACAGTCAGATACTTTCACATTGAAACCCGAATCTGTTGCTCCCCAAACCATAGAAGAAAAGCGAGCCTTCCGCAAATCAGACCAACAAGCAGCCGCAGAACTAGCGGCACTGCGAGAACGGGGAAAGCGGGAAGGTTGGACATTTGAAGTCGGAGACAGCCAAGTCTTCAGAATGTTACTCGAAGTTATTGCCGGAACTCGCATTCCGGCAGACTTTAGACCCAATTTAATCGATATCCTTCGTATATTGACGCTTCTGATTCAAGAGGCATCGGGAAATAACCCCACCCCCGCACCACCGCAACCCGCTCCTAATCCGAATCAGTTGCCGAGTCGCTTTGATGCGCGGGAATGGGGTGTCGTTCCCGAACCCAGAAGTCAAGGTAGTTGCGGTAGTTGTTGGGCATTTGCCGGCGTAAGTTCTCAGGAAATTACCTATAGCGCCCGCTACAAACAACCACCCAGCAGCCTGAACCTCAGCGAACAGCAGCTCCTTTCTTGCAATCGTCAAGGCTACAGTTGCAATGGCGGCAGGGTCACCAATAATGAGTCAGATTATGGGTACGAATCAGGCTTAGTCACCGAACAAGTGTATCCCTATGAAGGTCGAGAATCTCCTTGCAAAACGATAGGCAGACCTAACGCGGGCAACCTTTACGATATCAAGGGATTTGATTTTATCCTAGGTGCCAATGACGATCCGGGCTCTTCCGCCAGCATTACAAAAATAAAGCAGGCTATCTATGCCTACGGAAACGTCTGGGCTGGTATGAATGCAGATGAACCATTCCAAGCTTACAAAGGAGGAGGTGTTTTCAATGCTTGCGCTGGCGGCAGCGCCAACCATGCAATTAACCTTATTGGTTGGGATGATGCAGGCGGCTACTGGATAGGCCGGAACTCTTGGGGCAACGATTGGGGAGAGGATGGCTATTTCAAAATCAAATACGGTTGCAATCAAATAGGTGTTACTGCTGCTGTTCCTAAATTGCCACAGTTGCTAAATTGTACAGGTGGTAATTGCCAGCCAATTAATATTAGCTCCCCTCCTTGGTTAGCAGGAGCTTCGTCAACTCCAGTGCCGCCAACTCCAGTTCAGCCTAATCCTGTTCCAGTGCCGCCAGTTCCAGTTCAACCCATTCCCGATCCCGTACCGCCAACAGGCAGTCCAACGGAACCTTTGTGGTAAAGATAGCGTTTGAGGTTAGTTATGAAACCTCAGACGAGCTACAGCCGCTAACGTCTGCTCCACCGTGCAGACTTTGGTCAATAAGCGCGATCTCGTTTCTGTTCCGTTGGGGCGCGATCGCGTTTTTCTCATCAATTTACAGCGCTCGTCTTTTATTGTGAGGTCGTTTATGCGTTGGATTCAATGGTGGGCGATCGCCGCGATCGCTTCTTCGATCGCAATCGGGGCAAATGCAGCGTCACTGACGAAACCCCATCTCACACCACCGAATGTACCGCAGTTGCTGGCTGAGAGCCGCTATGACGCTCAGTTACTAGAACTCACCAATACTGAACGTCGCAAAGCTGGTTTGCCACCCCTGCGATTTTCGCCACAGCTAGGTCAAGCCGCACAGCTTCACGCCGAAGATATGGCCAGAAATAACTTTAACTCTCATACTGGTTCAGATGGTTCTAGTGTGGGCGATCGCGCCCAACGCACCAATTATCAATTCAGTTATATTGGTGAAAATATTCATTTTGCATCTCCCGATAGTAGCCCTGCTAGTGCAGTTAGATCGTGGATGAAAAGTCCGGGTCACCGCGCCAATATCCTCAGCCCTGACTTTACAGAAATAGGTTTTGGCTATTCTTACGATGGTCGAATGCATCGCTTCGTGCAAGTATTTGGCACGCCAGCCGGCGGAAGCAGCCGAGATAGGTTGACTCCCTCTCCTCAAAATCCAGTTTCTTCGAGGTCTACAAAAACTTGGAACATTCCAACAATCAGAGGAGTGCCTATTGACGCGACGGTTTGGGAAAATGACGCAAATCCCCAAAGCGAACAATCTGCCGTACAAGAAGGCGCTAATTTATTTTGCCAATCTCAAGGTTATGACTATGCCAGTTCTTGGACAGTTGGAAAAGGCGAAACCATTACTGTAGAGCGCGGAACCTATAGATTTAATCGCGGAAATCCGAAAAATCCTACTTATTGTAACTGGTGTCGCTGGCATCTCAGTTCGGTTGGGTGTTCTTCAGCTTCTCAATCAAATCCTGCCCGACAACAACCTATTCAACAATCTCCTACTTATACCCCGCCGTCAAGTTCTGGTACAGAGCTGCTTTGGTAAATTCCTGCCATCCTTCTGTCACTGCCACCGATCGCCTTTCCCCGTCACGCGACAATCAGCGCTTCACGCAGTGTTAGATTGGCAGGCACGAGCGATCGCCTTTCTCCTGTCATGGTATAATCTCTAAATAAAAGACTCCCAAAACAGAGACAGTAGGAATTGACAGACCTACCTGATGATTCCTTGGAATCCGCATGAATGGAGGACAACTATGGCACAAAAAATCAAACTCATGCCGGATTATGGATGCTCTCCCCTGTGGTGGGTAGGGCCTGGTAAAATTGGTAACATCGACCCAGAAACGCTACCTCTTTCTCGGGAGACAATCAATCGTTTAAACGCATGGGCTGACGCCTACGATGCGACTTTAGACATGAGCGATCCTGCTAATTCACCGGGTTTTCCTGACGAGCAAGCTGAAGAGGCTTTCGATCGCGAGGGGGTGAATTTATGGCTGCAGTTGCGAGAAGAGCTTGCCCCTGACTATGAGGTTTTCTATTACAGCTTTGAGATGGGAAAACTTCTCGCTCATCCCGGCGAACTCGACCCTAAAGATTTACTTGCCGCTGTCGGGGGGTAAAAGATTTTTTTAACCGACGCGATCGCTTGCTTGCGTCGGCTGGCATTTAATTGCTCGGTCGAAGGATGGGAAGCAGCGCCTCCCGAAAAAGCCATTATTCCCCTGTGTTCCAATCCTCGCCGCCAGGTAATTGCTCGAATTCTGCAGCGATCGCCTCTCGCAATGTCTTCCCTGAATGCGCATACGTCAAGTTTAAAAGTTCAGTCGCCGCGCGCATAATCGCTGCCTTGTCTAGCATATTCAGGAGTTGACGGGGCTTATAGGCTCCACTGGCGACTTCTGTGCTCGCCGCAAAAACTGCATCTTCAAAAGCAGTTTCCAGCATTTCCTCCCATTCATCGCGATCGATATAATAAGATTTCTTATTTTCTTTGAGATTCAGAGCTTGAATTTTAATAATCGAATCCCGAATTGAATTTGCCCAGGAATTTGTCAATCGCTGCTCGACTTGATTTTTAATTAAGTGAATCAACAGCCTGACGAGAAAACTCTCGATATTTTGTAAAATCGCCTTTTTACTCATTCCTTCTAATTCATCGACTAAGGCTAAAGCCTCGTCGTAGCGCCCTTCCACGATGCAAGTTCTTATATCTGTCAGTTCTTGCATGGCTGCCGAACCTCACTGGTACTAAAAATAGGGTAAATCTATCATAACAAAATTACCTCAGCTCGATTCCTCCAGCAGGGGCAAAAAAGTATTGGCAATAATCGCCGCCTGAGTGCGATCGCGCACCTGCAAGCGGTGCAAAATATTCGTGACGTAATTTTTCACCGTTCCTTCTGCAATATAAAGCGTTGTCGCAATCTCGCGGTTGTTCGCGCCCTTGGCAATCAATCGCAACACCTCCCGCTCTCTCGGCGTCAGTTCTGCCCACCCAGGCGGCGGGCTGGCGGGCGCTTCGTGAACTTGAGTCGGAACTTTTGCGATAACTTTTTCGACCAAACCCGGCCCCAATTGGGTGTAACCTTTGTGAACTGTTCTAATCGCCGCCGCCAATTCCTCCGAAGGCATGTCCTTGAGCAAGTATCCCATCGCCCCGCACCGCAGCGCCTCGGCGACGTATTCGTCCTCGTCGAATGTCGTCAGCACCAGCACTTTCGCGTCGGGGAACTGCTGGCAAATCAGTTTGGTTGCCGTCACCCCATCCATGACGGGCATGTGAATGTCCATCAGCACGACGTCCGGCTGGAGCGCTTCTACCTGCTGAAGCGCCTTTTGTCCGTTGTCAGCTTCGCCAACGACTTGCAAGTCGGGCTCTGCTTGCAGCAACAGCTTCAAGCCACGCCGAATCAACTTCTGATCGTCCACCAGCAACACGCGAATCATCCAAACACCCTCGCTCAGGGGTTAATCAACAGTAGCTGATGCAGCTCACAATCGCTAACCTATGCTAACATTTAAGCATAAGATATGTACCTCTTAGAAAAGTGGTCGAATTTTTGGGCTTGCACCCAAACACTCTACGAAGCTCCGCAGATGAAGGCAAAATCGAAAGCATGCGCACGCCGTCGAGGCAAAGGCTCTTCAATGTTGAATCCTTCCGAAGCGATTCAACTCGAACTGCCATTGTTTGCTACTGCCGAGTTAGTTCAGCCAAGCAACGAGACGACCTCGCCTGACAAATCGCCTTCATGCAAGAGCGATACCCAGACGCCGAAATCGTCTCCGACATTGGAAGCGGGCTTAACTTCAAGCGGAAAGGACTGCAGTCCTTACTGGTCAGACTTATGCGCGGCGATAAGCTCGCGATTGTTGTTGCCTGCCGAGACCAATTGTGTCGATTCGGATTTGAATTATTCGAGTTTATGGCAGAGCAAAACGGTGGAGCAATCGTGGTTCTCGACCAAGCTGTTCGCCGAACAGAAGCCGAACTCGCAGCCGATCTTCTCGCCATCCTTCACGTCTAATGTTGCCGAATGCACGGAAAGAGAAGCTACAGCCAGAAAATCAAAGAAGATCCGGCTATTCCCAAGTTCTGAGCAGCGCAGGCTGTTGAGGCAGTGGTTTGGGGTGTCTCGTTACGTTTACAACGAGACTGTCAAATATTTACAGCAACCGGGCACTAAAGCCCAGTGGATGGTAGTTGCGCCAATCATTCTAGGCGCATTGCCAGAATGGGCAAAGCCTGTCCCGTACCAAATTAAAAAGATTGCCGTCAAAGATGCTTGCTTAGCCGTGAAAGCGGCCAAGAAAGGGTTTAGCAAAGACGGCCAATTCCGGCAATGCAAGTTTCGCAGTCGCAGGGACAAGCAGCAAACGGTGTTTGTACCCAAGTCTGCCATCAAAGCTTGTGGAGTGTATCACACCATTTTGGGGCAATGCCCCCTGAAAGAATCACTCCCGCAAGACTTCAGCGACGGACGGCTAACGCTTGCCTATGGCGAGTATTACCTGATTGTTTCTGAGGAAGTGCAGCCACGCCAGACCGAGAACCAAGGTCGGGTGGTTGCCTTAGATCCCGGTGTGAGAACGTTCATCACCTTCTTTTCCGAGTCGTCTTATGGATGGCTCGGCGTTGATTCCAATCTGAAAATTCAGAAACTTTGCTTCAAACTGGACTTGCTAATCTCGCGCATGAGTAAGGCTATTTCGGCGCAGAAGCGGCGTTTCAAAAAAGCTGCCGACCGACTGAGAGCGAAAATCAAACATTTTGTAAAAGAGCTGCATCACAAAACGGCGCGGTTCTTAGTTGAACACTTCGACGTGATTCTACTGCCGTCGTTTGAGTCCTCTCAAATGGTGAGCAAGTCACGTCGGAAAATCCGCTCCAAGTCAGTGCGGCAAATGCTCTCGCTGTCTCACTATCAGTTCAAGAAACATCTGGAGTGGAAAGCTTGGGAGTCGGGAAAGATTGCGATTACCGACATCAATGAAGCTTACACCTCTAAAACCGTTTCGTGGACTGGCGAGATAAAGAAGATTGGCGGAAATCGCGTTATCGCTGATAGCAACGGGAACCGGATGGACAGGGATCTAAATGGTGCCCGTGGGATCTTCCTGCGGGCAGTGGTTGATACGCCTTGGCTGCGCAGTCATTTGGCTGTGTAGCTTATGTGTTTGTTAGCAATTGTGAGCAATTGTTAGCAAAAAAGTATCGGAAATCTCATGCGATCCTACAACCAGCCTCCTCGGTGAGGGGTGCGGGACGCAATACGCGAAGACCGAAACACAGCTACAAGCCGATATTGCGATTTCTTTTTCCTATTGTATCATTTTGCGTTAATAAAGCCAGTAAAATTTTCCAGGCGATCGCTCTAAAACTTGACCCTCGTTTATTTTTTTGCGGCACGTCCATTCTGAAAAATCGAAAATCTAAATTACAAAATCGTCAGGAGCAAGCCTCGGAGGGGCTTTCTGGGCGGCGCGTGTCGCTGGCGCTGCCCGCCTGAAAAGCGGTTTCATCTATTTAAACCTACTATCCAGCCTCAACAATGTAGATCGCGCATGACTTTAGTCATATATCTAATTCCCCCTAGAGTCACGGCTAAATTCGTGACTTTTTCCGGATGTATTTTTCCTAGGGAATTTCTAGGATTGATATAAGAGCTATCTATCCAGTCGTGGCTCAAAACCAGTCAGTGAATATGCCAGCCGATTCGATCCCGCTTTACCGCAATGCTGTCGAGCCCCTCGTCGTGGAAGAAGTCCAGCGACAACTGCTGGAGCTGCCCCCGCAATTGGCTCCCTATATCAATCCGGCTCAAGTGATTGCCTACGCCCTCAATCGTTTACCCCCTTTGTATGCGACCAGTGAAAGGGGATGGAAATTGCAGCAGCAAAGGGTTCAGAAAGAATTGCAGCCTCAGCTAATCATGGCTGTGCATCAGGGAATCGCGGCTGTTCAACGCGATCCGCTCAGAGCAGCCAGCCCGCTAACGAATCCAGAGGACGCCAGAAAGAAAGTTTACCGCACTGTCCGCTCTTTTACTAGGGAGGAGGCGAAGGGCGCACAGCCCAACCCGGGCACTTCCTAGCGCTTTGATTAAAATATTTTTGTCAATCTTTCAGCAGGCGAGTGATTTTAGGAGAAGGGTATGAGTACAGTAATGATAGTAGACGACAGTTCGACGCTGCGGGAGATGCTTTCAGAACTCCTGAAGAAAAATGGTATGCAGGTGATTGAGGCACGCGATGGCGTCGAAGCTCAGGAGAAAATACAGGCTCACTGTCCCGATTTGGTGGTGCTGGATATTATCATGCCCCGCATGAACGGCTACGATCTCTGCCGCTGGCTGAAAAGCCACCCGATCGCCCAAAAAGTTCCTGTGGTGATGTGTTCTAGCAAGCGCGAAGAGTTTGACCGTTACTGGGGTTTGAAACAAGGCGCTGATGCCTATATTGCCAAGCCTTTTCATCCTGTCGAGCTGCTCAATACCGTCAAGCAACTACTGCGAAACCTCTAGTAATCGACTTGTTTGATTTCGATCGCTAGCGATCGCTTGACAAATTGACGCCAAGCGTGATATAAAACTGAAACCAAGATGACTTTACCGGCAGCCCGATCCGGTTTGGCGGTGCCGGCAAGGCAAGCGTGAAGCGACAGCTATCAAGGTGAGCGAATCGCCCCGTGCAATCGAGTTCTAGCGTGCTTGCAGGATGCTGGCAATTTGCGCGTCTGGCAAGACTAGACTTTGGGGAGCAGGCAGCATCTCGCCCCGGAAGTCTAGCAACTGGACGATCAGCAGGTAGGCGATCGCCAAAATAACCGATATTGCCCCCGTCAGAACCGCCACAATCTTCGATCGCTCCATTTTTATCCCTCGCTTTTCTCAAAAATTTCTTAATAATCTTAACAAAACTTTAAAGAAAAGAAACCTAACCCCCCAGCCCCCTTCCCTCGTAGGGAAGGGGGAGCAACAGCGAAACCCCGCCTTAGAAAGCGAGGGAAGGGGGAGCAACAGCGAAACCCCGCCTTAGAAAGCGAGGGAAGGGGGAGCAACAGCGAAACCCTGCCTTAGAAAGCGAGGGAAGGGGGAGCAACAGAGAAATTTCTCCCCCCTCCCCGCTTCGGGGAAGGGTGGTGCCCCCTCTGGGGATAAGGGGCAGGGGGCAGGGGGGGAGAGGTTCCGCTGGCAATTCCAAAGCGATAAAAAAATCCGCAAAATAGGGAATGAATAGATTCAGATGCCGCGTATCCCACAGGTGCTATGGATTCTGCCGTCAATTCAAAAGCCGAATCGCTTTACAGGGAGGGAGAGCCCGCCCCAACCGATCGCCAGCCAGTCGTCCAGACTTACGAACTGAGGAAAGTTTACCGTACCGGCTTCTGGCTCAACCAAAGAATCGAATCGCTCAAAAGTTGCACCCTGAACGTGTTTCAGGGTGAAACCTTTGGCTTGCTCGGTCCCAATGGGGCGGGCAAAACCACGCTGCTGAAAACGCTGCTGGGCATCGCGCGCAAGAGCGGCGGGCGCGGTTGGGTATTGGGGCAGCCCATCGGCGATCGCTCTGTCAGGCAGCGCATCGGCTACCTGCCGGAAAACGCTTATTACTACGACACCCTCACCGGCTGGGAGTTGTTGCAATTTGCCGCAGGGCTGTTCCAAATTCCCGCCGCCGTACAGAAACAGCGCATCCCCCAACTGCTGCAATTAGTCGGACTGGAGGAATCAGCCGCTCGCAAAAAGCAACTGCGCCAGTATTCAAAAGGAATGGTGCAGCGCATTGGCATGGCGCAGGCACTCATCAACGATCCGGATTTGGTCTTTCTCGACGAGCCGATGTCTGGGCTCGATCCGATGGGGCGCTACCAGATGCGCGATATTATTCTCTCTCTCAAAGCCAAAGGCAAGACAATTTTCTTCAACAGTCACATCCTCTCGGATGTCGAGCAAATCTGCGATCGCGTCGCCATCCTCGCCAAAGGCGAATTAATTTGCACCGGTTCGCTCGACCAACTCCTCGGCACGAGCGAAACCTACTACATTAGAGGTCTCGGCGGCAATTACGAAATTCTCAAACAGCGCTTGCGCGATTTTAACTTTGACGAAGGATACTGGCACGGCTACTTCCAGGGCAACCCCCAAGATTTCCTCACCAGTCTCAGCCTCATGGGCGGGCAATTGATGGCTCTCACGCCCCAGCGCATCACCCTGGAAGAATTCTTCATGGAACAGTTGCGATCGCGGGGCATTCAAACTAGCAGTTGAAGCAAGCTGCAACTCAAACCCTTGACAGATGCGCTTTGAATCTTGCCAGTGATATTTCTGGATCGGAAAGCTACATTCCTTAGCGAGAGAACTCATGGCTGACATCGCAGACACTGCCGCCAATGCCGGGTCTTTCAACACTTTAGCAACGCTGATAGAAGCGTCTGGTTTGTTAGATCTTTTGAAAAGTCCCGGCCCCTACACCCTCATCGCCCCAACCGACGAAGCCTTTGCCAAGCTTCCCGCTAATACCATAGCATCCTGGATGGAGGACAAGGCAAAACTTCGGAAAATTTTAACCTATCACGTCCTCTTTGGCGACGTAAGGACAGATAATTTCGCCGAACTTTCTTCTGCCGAAACGGTAGAAGGTTCTGTAGTCGGAATCGAAGGCTCTGAGGGCGGTTTTCAAATCAATGGCGCGAGGGTTCTTCAGGCAGATATTCTCGCCGATAATGGCGTCCTTCACATCATAGATACGGTGCTGACTCCTGCCCTGGTTGCCATCTGAGCAAAAGTTTTTTATTGTAGGAGCGGGTGTTTCCCGCCCTACAAAATGGCTCAATTCTTACCACTTAACCCAAGATGCAGCCACTTCTTTCAGGGATGCTGAGTTCTAGTTTCCGAGATTCTCCATCATCCATCCACGAGATTTCCCCAGAGCCGAATAACAATTTATCGGGCTGGGATTTTAGCGCCGTTACCTCAAATTTGACGTGAGCAGGAGCAGTCCCGACATTAACGGCAACGATAATTTCCTCCGCTTCTAAAATCCGAGCGAAGACGTAAACGGTTCCCTCGGCAAACAGGATTTCGTAGGAACCTGTACGCAGGGCGGGATATTTGTGGCGCAGGGCGATCAATTTTTTGTGATAGTCGAGTACGTCGAGTTCCCAGTGGGCTTTCATCGGAAAGCCGCGCCGCGAATCGGGATCGAGCGCCCCCGGCAATCCGACTTCATCGCCGTAGTAAATGCTGGGAGCGCCTGGAAATGTCAGCAGCAGCAAGGTGGCGAGTTCTACACTGGGTTTGTCGCCTCCCGCAATACTGATCAGTCGCGCGGTATCGTGGCTGGCGAGTAAGTTCAGTTGGGTTAGCTGAATTTCCCAGGGATACAGTTGCAGCACTTGTTGGATTTTCTCGCCATATTCTTTGGCAAATAAGGGCGGGTAGGGATGGTAAGAGCGATCTTGCACTTGTTCCATAATCACGCGATCGCCCGCTGTAAAGGCAATGGTGGGGGCGGCAAAGAGGTAATTCATCACCCCGTCAAATTGCGTGCCATCCAACCAATGACGGGCGTCTCCCCACACTTCGCCGACGATATAGGCTTCGGGGTTGATGGCTTTGACGCGATCGCGAAATTCCTGCCAAAAACCGGGCACTTTTATCTCAAATGGCACGTCCAACCGCCACCCGTCGATGCCAAATTTCACCCAATATTCGGCAATCTCCATAATATATTCCCGCACCTCGGGATTTTCGTGATTGAATTCTGGCAGCGCCCGATTTCCCGCCCAGCCGACGTAATTAGCGGGATACTCGCCATTGTAGGGAGATACCGGCCATTTTTCGATTTTAAACCAATCCAACCAGGGAGAATGCGGGCCATTTTCTAAGATATCGTGGAAGAAGAAAAAGCCGCGACTGGCGTGATTGAAGACGCCATCGAGGACGACTTTAATATTGCGATCGTGCGCTGCTTCTAGTAGTTCGCGAAAGGCTTCATTTCCGCCTAACATCGGATCGACGCGGTAATAGTCGTGGGTGTGATAGCGGTGATTGCTCGCCGATTGGAAAATGGGGGTGAAATAAATTGCATTAATCCCCAACTGCTGCAAGTAATCGAGCTGTTCCATGACGCCCCACAAGTCGCCGCCTTTGTAGCCTTGCAAGGTGGGCATCTCGTGCCAATCTTCCCAGCGGGCATTTTTCAACAGCCGCTTGCGCGGTTGCTGGCTCCTGGCAAAGCGATCGGGAAAAATCTGGTAAAATACGGCGTGTTTAACCCAATCGGGTGTTTGAATCTGCATATATTACTTCCTAGCGTACTATCGCTAAGAGTACAATCGTTTAGCCTGCTTCTGAATCTTACCTTTGGTAGAAAGCAGGTTTCGCGAATCACTCCGGGGCTGCTAAAAGCGATCGCTCGGCTTTTTTGTATAAAAAATCACACTTTACCCGAAGGGGAAGGCGTCCCCGATTCGCCAGCAGGCGCTGCGGTTGGGAAACATTTCGGAGAAAGCGGCGCGCTTCGCTCTTTCAAACTCAATATTTTTTTAAAGTTTATTATTTTCTGGTAGTTTCATCCGAAACTAACCGATTAACTCAGAAGTAAGACTGTACAACTTTACACTCAATCCCTCCATCGGGTTTAAAGCAAGAAACATAATTGACGAAGTGTTGAAAAGTTCGCTATCTAGCGAGTCGCTTGCGGTAAGCTAGAGCTTGACGCGCCCGCCTCACATCGAAAGCGATCGCTCGGGAATTGTGAGATATAAAAAATAATGTGATTGATGAACTTAGTGAGAATTTGCCCATCAGATGGGTATTTTCCGAGGTTTTGATGCAATTTCTCCCGGTGTAACAGCAGCATATCCGTATAAACTGCTAGATTTCGGAGAGAACGATAAATTATGAGATATGAAAAAATTTCTGCCGGCTTGCTAGTCGCCCTAGAAGACTACCGATCGCAGGGAAATGAAGCGATCGCCGTGCAGATGCGAACCCTGGGCGTAATACCGGGCACTGGCACGCGCAAACCAACCCGCACCGTAGTTTTCATCTACTGCGATGAAGATGCACAGCTAAGCCACCTCGCAGAACACGGCATCCAAATCAACCAACCAAGCGGAGCCGTGCGCACGGCTATTTTGCCGATCGAAAGTTTGGCGGTATTGTCTGAAGATCCTGCCGTTCACCGCATCAAACCGTCGCGCTACTTGAAAGCGCTCATGGATGTGGCACCGGATAAAGTCAACCTGCCGCAATTCAAAACCGAAACCGGGCTGAGCGGGGAAGGAGTGATTATCGGCATTGTCGATAGCGGCATCGATGCCAAACACCCCGCCTTTCAAGGACGGATTTTGCGAATTTGGGATCAAACGCTGCCGGGTGCGGGCGTGGCAGAGGGCGGTTACGGGATAGAGCTGACGGGAATTAATCTCGATACATCCCGCGACAGCGACGGGCACGGAACGCACGTTGCCGGAATTGCTGCCGGTGCAGATGCCACCTACGGCGGCGTCGCGCCAGATGCCGAATTGCTGATTGTCAAATCCGACTTGCAAGACGCGCACATAGCCGACGCCATCCGCTATATTTTCCGGGTTGCCCGCGAACTCAACCGCCCAGCGGTGGTGAATCTCAGCCTCGGCGGGCACGCTGACGCCCACGACGGCAGCGACTCGCTCTCGAAAATTATCGATGCCGAATCGGGAGCGGGGCGGATTGTCTGCTGTGCGGCGGGAAATGAGGGCAACGACAACATTCACGCCCAAAGCGCGATCGCCAGAGGGAAAACCGCCACTATGCGCTTTCGCGTTCCCGACGGCACCGTGGGAATTGCGCTGTTAAACGGCTGGTATTCCGGCAGCAGCGCGCTGGAAGTATCTGTACGCACTCCCGGCGGATTCGTCACCCCCTACCAAAAGATAATTTCTGGCGACAATCCAGTGCGGCTCTACAAGCTGCCAGATGCGCAGGTGGAAATTGTCACCCCACCCGCCGATCCCGCTAACGGCGACTGCAACTTTTTCGTGCAAATGCTGGGCATCAAAAAATATCCGGTGAAGGGAGGCGTTTGGCAACTGCGCGTCCGCAACAGCTCGAAGGCAAACGCGCGTCTCGACGTGTGGACGCTCGACGATGCCGGCGCGGCATTTTTCAGCGGCACGAGCGCCAAAGATTCGATGAAAATCGGTTCGCCTGGGGCGGCAAAGGGTGCGATAACGGTGGCGTCTTACACGACAAAAGTTAAGTGGACGGATATTGACGGCGACGCGCAAGAAATCGGATTTGAGTTAGAGGATATTTCCGAATTCAGCAGCGAAGGCCCCCTGCGGGATGGGACAGAAAAACCCGATGTCGCTGCCCCTGGCGCGATGATTGCTTCAGCGATGAGTGCCGATGCTCCTTTCGAGCGATCGAGCATGGTTGATGAAAATTTTGTCGTCTTGGCTGGCACCAGTATGGCGACGCCGTTTGTTACGGGAGTTGTTGCCCTGCTGCTGCAGCGCGACCCCACACTCGATGCCGATAAAGTCAAGAAAATTCTCCGCAAAAGCAGTTCGATTCCAAACCAGCCATCGGAAACGTTCGATCCCAAGTGGGGTTATGGATTGATTGACGCGCTGAAACTGTAAAGAAAGCGGTTTTTTTCTAGGGCGGGCTGTTCGGCTCGCCCGGTTTTAATAACAGGCAAACTCCAGCGTTTTTTTCAATCGTTTATCGGAACTCTAGCGTTTTTTACTCTCGTGTGGAGTACAGATGAGAAACCCGGTTTCTGTTGTAGGGCAGCCGTCGTTCAGCCTGGTCTTTATATAGCAGTTTTTTTCCCTTGTGAGGGACGTCAGAAACCCGGCAACTTCGACGAAGCCGGATTTCTTGGCTGTACTTCATCTGGCTGAAAACCCTATAAAAAAGTCAGGTTTTATAAAAAATAGTATACTGATTAACAGGATCTCCTAACTCTTATTGCCTCCTCGGCGTGCGGCTGTTTTGATTTAATTAAAAGGAGGAGCGATGAATTATCAGAAACTAGATGCAGCGCTTGCCTCAGCGATCGCCCGGGTTCAAGATCCAGAAGAACGCAATTTAGTCGTGTTTGTACATGCGGAGCCCGTTACAGACCCTCAGAAGGCCGATTTTCTGGAACGCTTGGGCGTCAGTGGCGAGACTAGCGGACGGGATATTTTTACGGCTACGCTTTCTGCCAGGGAAGTTGGCGAATTGTCCGAGCAGAGCTGGGTGCAATATCTCAGGTTATCTCAAAAACTGCACCTAAAGTAGTAAGCAATTATGCAGAATCAATGGCACAACCCCACGGAAGGAGTGCGGCTAGAAGCCGCTATTTAGGGAAGCATAGAGGACGCCCGCACTCCCACAACCCTACTGCAATGATTTATGCTCATCTGCTTACAGGTGAGACAGCGTTTCGCGCGCGAAGCTTTGGCGGCAGCGGCGGGAATCGATCCTGTATCCGCCAATACATTTTAAAAAGCTTCCCAAACTTCTCGCTAGAGTATAACATAACCTAAGTTGCTAGGAAAAAACTGAGTCAAGGTCATGGGCGATCGGTGAGGGGAAATTTCTGGCCCTTTCACCGAGCCATTAGCCATTACCCCTAACGGCGGCAGACAGATTCTATCTAGCAACTCAGCGCGATCGCATAGAATGTAAAAATCTCTAAAAAACTATCTGCCCCATTCGTTACCCTTTAGCTAGCTGACCAATATCGTTCTATGACAACCGTTACCGCCGAAGAAATAGCTCAGTTTAGAACTGAATTAGCTGCTTATCCCAAAGTCCTGAAGGGTCTTGACGCGATCGAGGATTGCGAGGGAGATTTAGAAGACGCCGCCCTCGGACTAGCCATTGAAATTGGACAGCAACCAGACCGCTCGGATTGGTTAGATGGTTTTGCGAAGAGATGTCGCCCTGCTATCTGTCAAAAAGAGTTGAAAGAGAACTTGTTGAATGGCCGGTTGGCGGCAGTGGTGGAATCCTTGACTGAAACCCGCGTTTGCCCGCCGATCTTGGTCGCTCCCGTCCTCATGTATGTAATGAAGCAAGGCGTGAATGCGTTTTGCGAACCGCTCAATTTTAAAATCTCTTCCTAAACCGATTGTTGAGAACGGTTGTGGCGCGGTGCAGTTCATCGGTAGGTTGTCGCGATCGCCCTACAGCCTCGCATTTTGCCCATTATCTAAGTGGCAGGTGGCGCATAGTGCCACCTGCGAGAATCCCGTCAAAGTGATCGTCGGGCAATCCTCAATAGGAGAAATCTGTAGAATTTCTGTTATAAAATCGGGATGCTCCCGATCGCGAGAGGCGATCGCCCCCATCTGACGGAACTTTAAACCGCTAAAATACAGTCAGCTCAAAAGTGGGAACGCCCACTCTTGAGCCACTCATTCGTACAGCCTGTTACTTCAACGCCTCCTTCTGAACGGGCTCGGTACTTTCCGGCACGGATGGAGACTGCGGGGCTTCCGCTTCCATTGTCTTCACAGCTTCTTGCGCCACAGGCGAATCTTCATTGACTATTTTTGTCGTATCGATTTCCTCTGCTATTTGCTCTCCCCCATCTTGGAGAATCATACCAAGTTGGCTAACTTAGTATTGTTACATTTTTTTATATATCCCGGAG
>CAYOOD010000001.1:0-181982 GCA_964405435.1 uncultured bacterium | reverse complement strand
TACTTAGCTATGTTTGTCTGTTATCATTTATACCAAATTAGATGAGCTTACCCTGCTTGGGGTGTCTTTTAATATAGTCTAGTATCAAGCTCATCAGGGCCACTCAAAAAAACATTGATTTTGCCATTATAGCATAATTTTTAAATTTTGGAGAGGTCTAATTCAGAAGATTTTACAGGACTGGAGCGGAAACGCGACTTTAAAAGGTGAGCAGGGAGAAGAGTTAAAAAAATCTCACCTCCTCACTTTTGGGTTGTTTCTCGCAGTCTCACCTTCACTTCACAAAAGCCCTGTCAATTAAGAGGGGGTCGCATTTTCTCAGCTTTCAGTTGAGTCTCTTGGCTATTTTGGCGATATAACGCCGCTCGATGCTGAGCCGTTTTGTAGCGCGGATCTGTGGGCGGGATGGCAGCCATTAGCTCCGATGCTTGCTGCCACTTGGCGGCAATCTTCAACCACTCAGCCGGCGATTGGGCTTTTTTTCCGTCGGAACTCGCCCCTTCTGCCAGTCGCACCGCATCTACAAACGGATCTCGCGCCGCCCTCGGCTGCGCTTGCAAAGCCGCTTTCAAGTTAGGCAAATTCACGCCTATTGAATTTGCCAGTGCCACCCCCAACACCAGCAGGAACATCAGACTGATTCCGCCTACGAGGGTCCCCTGCCAGAATTGATTTGGTTCGCGCTTGTAACGGCTCGAAGCTGTGGAATTGGCCACTAGGGGGAACGGGACATTTTCACTGCTGCGGTTGCTCATATCTTCCACCAGCCGCTTTAAAAAGTTCGGCTTGGCTAGGGTGATATCTTGATACCACAGCAGTTGTTTTTCAGGATCTCGACTGATTTCCTCCAGCCAGAGTAATTGCTGTTCTCGAACAATCCGGCTGTTGATCCTGACTCGCCTGATATTGCGCGGAGCCAGTGACTCCAAAATCTGCCGGATGCGCTCGACGACGGCAGGTTGTTCCAGTTGTTCGGGCTTGGCGGCCTCGCACAGCAGTTGCAGGACTCCATTTTCCAAAACGGCTCGGGTTCTGACCCCCGTGTTTGCTAGTTTCTCATTTAAAATTTGAATAATCGCTGCAACGCTACCCTGCCGCGCCTGTCTGGCGATGTCATTCATTGGATGTGCCATGTTAGATTCAGCCGCTGATTAATGGTTATAGCAATTTTCCTGTTTGGTGAAGGGACTCGAGGCCCCCAAGCGCCTTATAATTTTAAAGGCAGGCGGGAGCGAGGAGAACAAATCCATTTCGGGGATTGAAATATATATAGACTATCTGGGATTTGGTTCTCGTGCTTCCCGCAGATCGCCTCGTTGGCAGCGATCGCTCCCGAGAGCGATCGAGTACGGCTCAAGCACCTGTCAAGCCTGCTGCTTGGCCCAGCCAGGAGAGCGGGTGGATTCACCCTGACGCGATCGCTCCTTTCAGCCGCAAGCGGGATGGCGCTAGCACGCCCCAGCCCGGGAAGCGAAAACCCAATACCGAGAAGTTTTTGCCATCTCTAGGGGTAAAATACATAGAGAAAACCTTAAATAGCTGATGTAAAGCAGGGCTCTCGATCGTGGGTAAAGTAATTCGCGGTTCAATTTTTGTATTAGATGACAACATCGATACCGATCAAATTATCCCAGCAGAATACCTCACCTTGGTTCCCTCTAAGCCAGACGAGTACGAAAAACTAGGAAGCTACGCTCTAGCAGGGCTGCCCGACCGCTACGGCAAGTTTATCGCTCCCGGCGAAATGAAAACCCGCTACCCGATTATTGTGGCAGGGGAAAACTTCGGCTGTGGTTCGTCGCGGGAACACGCACCCATTGCTCTAGGCGCATCTGGAGTTGAAGCCATTGTCGCTCAGTCCTACGCCCGCATCTTTTTCCGCAACTGCTCAGCTACCGGAGAACTGTACCCTTGGGAATCCGTCGAGCGGCTGTGCGACGTGTTTGCAACCGGTCAGGACGTGACGCTAGACTTTGACCGCAATCAGTTGATCAATCATACCCTCGGCCAAACCTACGACCTCAAGCCTCTTGGAGAGGTCGGGCCGGTCATTGATGCGGGTGGCCTTTTTGCTTATGCCCGCAAGACCGGGATGATTGCTGCCAGCCATCAGTCCTGAGTTCCTTTCTTTATACGTTCTCTCAGCTCCGCGATCGGGAAAGAGAGTCTGGCATCCCGACTCTAGGGAAGGGTGCAGGGCGGGCGCGGGGCTTCTCCTGAGAAAAAGATGATATTTTATCCGGTTAATAGCTCTTAATAAGAATCGAAAGCTCTCAGGTTTCGGTAGCCGGGGGAATCGCTTGATTTAGCATTTTTTTAGAATCGTTTAGCCTTTACGCCTGCCGAGAGGAAAAGCAAAATTAATCGTGAGTCATCAACCGAAATTAAGATTAAAAACTTTTGACAGGCGCTGCGGCTATGTCCAGTTTGTAGAGAAAAGGTGAAAAGGTGACGGCCAATCGCAGCATGAGCTGCCCCCTAGGCGGTGCAGGAAGGGAGGCAAACAGCAGGCGAGGTTTTCAGCAACCCCCTTGACTAGAGTGTTTGGAGGCTCGCCCTGTTGTTATGATTTAATTCGTATTTGTAAAGATATGTAGAGAAACTGACCCCATGCTGCTGAAGTCCACAACTCGCCACATCCACATTTTTACCGCCGAAGTCAAGGATAACGAACTCGTCCCCAACGAGGAGCTGTTAACCCTGGATGTCGATCCGGACAATGAATTGAACTGGAATGACGACGCCCTGCAGCAAGTGTATCGGAAATTCGACGATCTGGTTGAGTCCTGCGCGGGAGAGGACCTGACAGAATACAACATCCGCCGCATTGGTTCGGATTTGGAGCATTTCGTGCGATCGCTGCTGCAAAGTGGCCAAATCAGCTACAACCTCAACAGTCGCGTTCGCAACTACAGTCTGGGACTGCCCCGGGTAGACTCTGAAGGCAGCATTTAACCGGCTTTTATTCCTCTGTCTATAGAAAAATGTCGAAGCATTTGGGATATCTAGTTTGACGATAAGTTTTAGAGATAGTCGCCCGAATGCTTCGCCAAGCGTCCCACATCAAAGAGTTTTAAATTCTCCGGCGGTATAATAAAAGACCCTTCAAAATTGGTCTATAAAATAAAGGGGAAAGAGAGGGAGAGTTATGCTCTCTCAGTTGTCGGCTGTACCCGCGATCGTCTATGCAGAAAGCAGAACCCTTATTTCATGTGCTTCCAAAAGCCCGAGAGCAGCGACGAGGGGGCAAAACGCCTCAGCTCGTGCTGGCAGAATACGCGGCTTTGACAGTCTCTGCTGTGGGTTGCATTGCAGCAGCGGCGTCCGCACAGGTGGCTTACGCGGCAACTCCTCTGACGCTGACTTTGGCGCTGAATCTGATCAACCGCTATCGATTCGAGCAACAGACAAGGGCCAACATTCAAAGCAATGGAGCGGCGATCGCCCAAATAGACAGGCAATTGCAAAACGAGATCGAAGCGTTGCGCGCCTGCGTGCAAGCGCTGCCTTCGAGCGATCGCGTCACGGACGTAGAGGCGTCCATGCTCAGACTCAGCACCCTGTGGGGGCAACTGCAACAGCGGATCGAGCAGCAACCCTCCCCCGCTGAAGATCCAAAGATTCGCCAGGAATTTGCCGTCCTCCGCAGAGCAGTCGTCAGGTTGCGCGACAGCAGCGAAGCCAATATCGCCGCAGTTCGCAATAACCTCGACCGAGAAATTTCTCTGCTGCAGGAAAAACTAGCACGGGCGAGTGAAGCGACTGAGCGCGTGGAATTGCAAGCGGCGATCGCGGCGCGCCAAGCCCTAGCCGATGGCCCTGCTGCCGAGATTGCGGCCCTGCAATCTCAAATGGATCGGATGCAAGAACGAGTTGCCGATCTGGAGCTGAAAAATCAACAGACTGTCAAACCCTACCTGCAGCGCCTCGTCCGCGACGTGAAACAGCAGCAATCCGACACCGCACGCATTGAGGAATCATTAGGAAAACTGACGGAAAGCATCGTCGATTTGATGTCGCAGATTGACAGTCTGGGCAAACAATCCGATGCTCAACTCTACTCCCAATCGATTCAAAAGCTATCCGAAAACCTGCCTGTACGAGCGGACTCGGCCCAAACAGAGGCACAGCCGTTGAGAAATGTTGAGTTTGAGTCATTCGGGCCAAACAAATTAAACCTCTAGCAACAAATTTTTTAAATAACCTGCATTTCTGGCAGTAGACGATCTGTAAATTGCGGGATTTTTCGGGGGAATGAAGTATGTCAAAATGTCCGGGACTGTTATACTAGATGAGCGGGTGTTGGCGAGAATGACCGAATTCCTAATAGGGATGGAAAATTACTCGATCGACCGCAGCCCGATCGGGCAAAAACTTACTGTCCGCAAAAACGCCTTCCCAAAAATCGAGGAGGTGGTGCGGCAAGCTCCGAAAATCAAGGGAAGGCATCTGAGGCAGATCTGACACCATGCAAAAAATAGAACCATCATTCTCAGCTTTGACTGACAGCTCGAATCAGCGGAACTTGTGGGAGGTGGCAGAGTACGCCTCTCTGATTGGCTCGGCTGTAGGAACGCTTCTGGCGGCTGCATCCCAACAAGTTGTCTTTGCAGCGGCTCCTCTGACTCTGGCGGTGTCCCTGAATTTCCTCAATCGCTCTCGCATCGCTCAAAAAACGGAGCCATCTGACATCGCCTCGCTCCGCTCTCACAATGACTCTAGTAGGGGCGGTGCCCCCGTGCCCGCCCTGCCGATATTTCCGGCGGCACAATCGCTTTCAACTACAGCGATCGAGCAGGAGATTGCTGAGTTGCGCGAATCTCTCAGCAGCTTGCAGGAAAACACTGCAGCGCAGGTGGAGGACGTCTACCAGTATGTGGATGATTCTCTTGGGGGGATGAATCTGAATGCGGTACGCAGCGCATTGCGCGAACTGCGCAGCAGTGCCGAGCGCTTGGAGAAAACGGCACTGAACGAACAAGACTGGGAGACGTTCAATGTCCGATTTTTGCTGATCGAAGAAGCGATCGCCGAGTTACAAGCGATTGCCGCCTCCCAGCCCCAGCCGTCTGTCGCGCCCGCAGATCTCAGCCAGTTTGCAGAGGCTTTCGCTCTGCTGCGCGCCGAGCAGCAAACTCAGAACGCCGAGCTGCAGCACCGCCTTGCCCAACTCGAGCAAAAAAATCGCGCCATTGTCAAACCCTATTTGCAGCGCCTGGTTGCTGATGTCAAGCAGCTTCGCGAACAATTAGCAGCCGAGCGACGCCCTCACTGAACCATTCCGATCGCCGGCTGCTGGCGCTCTGCCGACAGCCGGCAGGTAATTAACGTGACTTCCTTTTGATTACTTTCAATAAAAGCTGACGCGCAACAGGGAACGGTGACTTGGAAACTCAATAATACAAGTCAATGTCGGGCGCAGACTAATAGATTTTTATAAACATTATATAAACGGATATCTTATTATTTTTTGAGGGATTAAAAAAAGGCTGGAAATAAATCGGCGATGTCGCGCAGGTGAAATGCTATAATACCCAACTATATAAAAAATTAGTTAATTTGAGGGAGTTTTTAGTGAAATTTCTAAAAAAAGTAAAGAAGTTTTAGCAAATCTGAAAGCTTGAATCAATAAAAAAACGATTGAATCCAATGAGAACAGCCGGATTGAATCGGGATCGGGGATGGCATAGTGATGAAAAATAAGCGCAACTGGTTGGAAGTCGTCGAATACGTCTCGATCGCTGGCTCAATTGTCGGGTCAGTTGTGGCAGTAATATCGCAGCAAGTGATTTATGCGGCAACGCCCGTGTCCCTGTCATTGGTGCTGAATCTGATCAACCGGCAGCGGTGGGAGAATGGTTCGCGACAAGGGGGGGCAGATGACATCATTCAGATAGAACGGCAGATATCAAGGAATGTAGAAGCGCTGCGCGAACAAATTTTAGCCCTGCCGACTCAGGGGGATTTGGGGGGAATGCAAGAAGCATTGGGGCGCGTGGGAGGCGCGATCGCCCGAGTCCAAAGCGAAATAGCCGTACAGACGAGAGAGCTGGGGAGCGTGCAAGCCAACTTTCAAAATCTGGCCAGCTTGCCAGGGGATTTGTCAGAAGTACAGGCGCAAATCGAGCAACTTTCTCAGAGCATTGAAGAGCGATCGTCTGCCCTAGCGCTTCAAGAGGCGGTGCCTGCAGAATTGAAATCCGTGCAGCAGCAAATAGACGAATTGAGACAAGCATTAGGCAATCTATCCCAAGGAATTGCGAATGTAGAGCGATCGGCGCAAAATCTGGTTTCCAGGCAGGAATTAGGTTTTCTAACCTCAGAAATGGAGAAAATCCAGCGCCAGCAAAGAGCGATCGAGCAATCCGTCGCACCCATAGCCGGGGAGTTGGGCAGGCTGTCCGATCGCATTGCCGACGTAAGAATTCACCTGAATGCCCTGAGTGAAGAATTGAACAGGCAACCCGCAGGTTCTGTAGAACAGATGGCAGAGTTGAGGGACGCTTTGGCGAGAATACAGCAGCGACTCGAAGAACTCCCCAACCCGTCGGAACAGAGGGACTTCGGGGGTGTAGAAGCAGGTTTGGCAAACCTTGCCGGCGAAATAGCAGCACTGCGGGCTCAAGTAGAAAGCCGCCTCGCCGAGATAGAAACCAACGATCTCCATCCCATCCGAGGGGAAATCGCCCAATTGCAAGCGCAGTTGGCGGCTTTGCAGGCATCGTTCGAGCGGTTGGGCGATCGCGTCAGGAGCGATCGGAGCGCGCCCGTTGCCAGCGTTCCCAGCACGAGTTCGCCAGTTATCCAGCCCGCACGCCCAGAGCAGCCTGCCGAGAGGCGTCAAGCCGAAACCAAAGAGCGCTCCTCAGTGCCGCCCGGGCAGTTGTGGAGGTGCGTTCACACGCTAACGGGACATTCGAGCGCCGTGACGTGCTTGTGCATCAGCCCCGATGGCAAGACACTGGCAAGCGGGAGTTATCAAGAGATCAAGCTGTGGAATTTGGAGACAGGGGAAGCGATTAAAACTCTGGACGTGCGATCGGAAGCGATGGCGGTTTCTTCCCTGGCGATCGACCCCAGCGGCGATACGCTCGCTTGTGCCAACGGCAACGTCGAAATATGGCATCTGGGAAGTGGGGAGCTGATTCGCACGCTTGAAACTTCCTGCTGGGCTTCATCGGTTGCCATTAGTCCAGATGGAAGAATTCTCGTCAGTGCTGGGGAAGATCCCGTGGACGAGACGGGTTCGCTTCAGATATGGAATTTGGTTACGGGAGAACTGCTGCGGGAGCTTGAGGAGGCGATCGACTGTGCTGCCATCAGCCCCGACGGGCAAATCTTGGCAAGTGGCGGCGTGCAGGTGGACGAACTGGAGGACTTTGAAGAAGCGGGGTTAATTCAAGTGCGCAGTCTGGATACGGGAGAACTCCTGCACGCACTAACCGAACATTCTGGTAAAGTCTATTCAGTTGCCATCAGCCCCGACGGGCAAGTCTTGGCGAGTGGCAGCCAGGATCGGACGGTCAAGCTGTGGAATCTGAGGACGGGAAAACTGCTGCGAACCCTGACAGGGCACGCGCTAACGATTCATTCGGTTGCCATCAGTCCTGACGGAGAATTCTTGGCGAGCGGCAGTGCTGACAAAACAGTCAGGGTGTGGAACTTAAACGCTGGGGAACCGATCCAAACCCTCGGCGAACACTCGGAGAAGGTGGCTGTCGTAGCTTTCAGCCCTCAAGGAGGCGTCCTCGTCAGTGGATCGCAGGACGAGACGATTAAGATCTGGCGGCAGGGTTAAGTTTCGCATCGCGCTCTTGCCACCTGTGAAGTTGTTTGGCTATAAAGCTAATTAAATTCTGTTGAAGTAATTAGACATCAGGGGCTCTGCGCCCAGTACCGCCAATAAAATTCTCGCGCTTGCTGCCGTTTGGCAGTGAGGACTTTAGAGTTATCACTTAAGTTATGACTGCTAAAGTTCTCACTGCGATCGGGAGTTTGTGCTAGGCAAAAAAAATGGAATTGCGGCCACCTGGAAAAGTCCAGGCATGTTGATTGCGAAAGCAGATACAGTCTAGGTTGAAGACTAGCAAAAACGAGATTTTAAAGATTTTTATTGTGTTAAAAAATGGCAAGGTGAGAGACAAATGGCATCAATTATTCCGAAAGACATCGAAGCAAAAGCCGTGAGAAATCAACCGCAGTTATCTGGAGAGGAGGGGGACGCTGACAAGCAGCAGCGCTGGTTGGAGATTGTCGAGTGGACTTCTCTGGCGGGCTCGGTGATTGGTACGGTGGCGGTGGGGCTTTCTGGTCAGATTTTGAATGCGGCGGTGGGATCGGGCTTGGCGCTGACGATATCCCTGAGTTTGGTGAATCGGCACAAGCTCAACCAGCAGCACCGACAAGAAACAGAAGCTGCGATCGCCGACGTGCATCATGTTTTGGAAACGCTGTATTACCAACTGCAAAAGCTAGCGGCAGAACCCATCGAGATCGAACCGATGCACCAAGCGTTGTTTCAGTTGGGAGCGGCGACAGAACGCCTGGAAAGCAGAGCGGCGTCTTCCTCAGAGGGTTTGGAGGCGGTGAGCGCCGAAGTGGAACTATTGCGATCGACGATTGACGAGCTGCAGGGCGAACTGCAAGTCTTAGCGAATAGATCCGCAGATATCCAACCGCTTCAGGACGAAATAGAGAAAATTAATCGGCGGCTGGATGCGCTGCCGGCACCGTTCGATCCGAGGGAGCTTTACCGCAGAGTTGCTGAGCTGGAGCAGAAAAATCAAAAGATTGTCAAGCCGTACCTGCAGCGCATGGCGCAGCACGTCAAGCAGCTAGAGCAGAAGAATGCTCGCCTTTCAAGTCAGATGCAGATATTGGTAGAGCATTTCAACAATCGTCCGGAGCTGAAACAGATGCAAGGGTTGCAGGGGATAGTAGCTGAGTTAGTGAGGAATGTGGATCGGCTGCAGGCGCTGCCGGAGGCGGAGAATTTGAGCAAGGCGATCGCGAATTTGAGTAGAAAAATTGAGTCTTTGAGCGCGCAGTTGAATAGCGGATTGGAACCGGAGCAGATTTTGGAACTGACTGAGGAGTTCGCGCACTTGTCCCTGCTTGCGGAATTGGAGGATTTGCAGGGGGCGATTCCCTTCGGGATAGCTTCGCTTCACGCGAATATTGGCCAGGGCCAAGTATCTCGGAAACCTTGAATTGGCCGTTATTTGGGTATTTGGGGATGCGGTTAGAGCGATCGGGTATAATAATTGTTGGCTGAGACGGGCAGGCAAAAGATGCGAAGTGTGGTAAGTCTATTTAGCGGTTGTGGGGGGTTGGATTTCGGATTCAAAGAGCTGGGATTCGATTTAACATACGCCTGCGATAGCGATCGGGCTGCTGTAGATTGCTACGCCCGCAATGTCGATCGCCGCGTATTCCTTAGAGACGTTACATCGCCTGAATTCCGTGCAGATATGGAGGCGATCGGCAGGTGCGACGTGGTGTTGGGGGGGTTCCCGTGCCAAGGATTTTCTAAGGCGGGGCCAAAAAAAATCAGCGATACGCGCAACACGCTCTATAGAGAAATGCGTTGGGCGATCGCCCAACTGCGTCCGCACCTGTTTATCGCTGAGAATGTAGACGGCATTTCCCAAAATTTTGCGGGCTCATATTTGCAGCAAATAGTCAAGGATTTCGAGCAGATTGGTTACGAGGTGGAGTATCGCGTGTTGGATGCAGCCGCTTTCGGAGTTGCTCAATATCGGCGGCGCATCTTTTTTGTGGGGATTAGGCAGCCCTCAGAGATTAAGTTTCAGTGGCCATCACCGACTCGCGAGGTAAAAGTCCGCAACGGTGAATTTAAGGTGTCTGACACAAGTATAGAAGAGCTGCCGCTGTTTCAGTGGGCAAGAAACAACGGAATACCAGCGCTAGAAGAAGCGAGGACTATTGGAGAGGCGATCGCCGATTTAGTCGAACTCGATGACCGAATCCCCGACCACCAGATTACCAACGAATGGCCCAAAAAGTATAAAATTGTTTTCCAGGCTATTAAACAGGGACAAAAACTCTGTAACGTCCGACACGCCGAGACATCAGTCTATACTTGGGAGATTCCCGAAGTTTTTGGAGAAGTTACAGAGCGAGAACGGCTTATCCTGGAAACTATTTCCAAACACCGACGCCACAAAAAATATGGTAACATACCCAATGGCAACCCATTGCCTGTAGGGGAAATTGAGTGGCTGTCAGGGCTGAGCGAGGTAAAAAGCGAAATATCATCTTTACTTTCAAAAGGCTATTTAAAAGAAAAAAACGGCAAATATGACTTAAAAGGGGCCATGTTCTGTTCCGGCATTTTCAAGCGACCGCGTTGGGACGACCCATCGCCTACTATTTTAACAAATTTTTACAATCCTCGTTATTTCCTGCATCCTCTGAAAGATAGACCTTTTTCGCTGCGGGAGTGCGCTCGGCTACAGGGATTCCCCGATCGTTTTGTCTTTACGGGTTCCGAATCCACAGTTGATTTAGTCAGCGGATACCGCTTAGTCGGCAATGCTGTACCACCACCTTTATCGAGATTGCTAGCGGCTGCGGCTTTGCAAGTCCTTATGGAAATAAGTGAGTTTCAGGTTGTCAAAAAATGAAGTTACCAACTGCTAAGTTAGATTTGACCACTTCACTGGCAGAATTTGATATCTGGATTACTCCTTCTCTGGGAGAAGTTCAGGATACGGAGCGCTTCCAGCAAGAGATGGATAGTATTGTCGAGATATTAGAAGTAATAGGAGCTGCAACCCATAATTTTGCTAACCTAGAGGATTGCAAGCCAAAGGCGATCGCTGAGACTTTCATAAAGCTATTAGACGGCAACCCGGAGCAAGAAGCTAAAGCTAAACTTATAGCGTTGGCTGCTACGCTATTCCTTGTTACTGGAAAATCTGACAACAACACAAAATGCCAGTTTCCTCTTTATCTGCGAGATGTAGGTCGCTGGATACAACTCCCTCGTATAAAGAGAATCCGGAAGTCAACGACGATAGACTTCCAGGCTTTACCAAGGGTTCTGAAAGCCAAAAACTACATGGAGCTGATAGCCAGCCTTAGCTCATACCAGGAATACCAACAGAGACTTTTAGAAGAATTCATTAGTTTTGTGTTGAGAGATGAATCTTGTATGTCTCAACTGTGGAGTATTGGACATAGCTACTTCATCCTAAAAACACTTCAAAAAGAGCGCGATCTTCTGACTCCGCTAGTGGTGTTCCAGGTTCGGGGTTCTGTCTCGGCTTCGGGAGGACATAATCCCGAAGAACTTTTACGGCAACGCTTAGCTGAATGGGGACTACAGAGGGAAGTAGACTATAACATCAAAGATGTAGTTTTAAACAACGAAAATAAAAGGGGAGTTGCTGTTCAAGAACTTGAGGATGGGGAAGAGGATGGAGAGAGAAAAGTCAGCAGAACGAAAACTCGTGCTTACGACTTCGTAATTCCCTTTCAAACTTCCGGATGGAACCCAAGGATATTTATCCAGTGTCAGTTCTACGCGGGCGATTCTGGCAGCGTCTCGCACAAAAATGTGGATCAGACTGATACTTCTCGCCAATATATTCTGAGTTTAGTGCCAGAGGCTCGTTTTTTGGAATATGTAGATGGTGCTGGATACTTTTCTTCTCTTAATGGCGATCTCAAGACTTTACTATCGAAGGCGACAACAGCCTCATTTTTTCAAGTACGGAGCGCATCAATTCGACTGCGCCGGGAATTGCAGCAGGTGGGCTTTCTCGTTCCACTAGAGCTAGAACATGCAATCCTACGGTCAAATGGAACGAGGCCTAATGTTTGTCGATTACTGCTTGAGGAAAACTACACTGAGCAAGAAATTGAGAGGTGTTTTGCAGACTGCTTTCAACGTAATTTAGTAACAATAGAAAATGATGGCAGGCTATCACTTACAGATGCTAGGAGGACGTTAGCAAGAAGATATTTTCTTCTGGATGTCGCCGCTCGGTATGGAGAAACACCAGAAAATGCTCAGACTAGGCTTAGCGGTTCGCTCATGGTTCCGGGATATGGCCCATTTTATGGGATGAAGTTACCCAGCCTTGTATCGCAAGCCCTCAGTCTCGCCCCCACCCTTCGAGAAGACTGGTCTAATCCAGAAGCGATTATGGAGGACATTACTTGGCTCTGCGATGAAGGTCTAGCTATGTCAGGCTAAATAAAATTAGTGGAATTGAATAAGTTACCGAGCTGGAAATCCAGCAACCTATTTTTTAAGATATTTTTTCATAAGATTCCGATGAATTCAAGCCGCAGGACGCTTTTAAAAGCCTTCTTACTGGGTTTAGCTGCACCTTTCCTGAGTCGCGTGGCAGTGCGATCGCAGCCCTCACCTGCCAATCCCACCGCTGCGGAGAACCGAAAACCCGGCAGCACTGATTGGCAGTTGACGAACCCTGCCACAAAACGGGAAATTGAAGGCTATGCCTCCCTCACCAGTGTCGATCGCGGTTCAGAAATTAAGCTTTTTGTCAATACTTCTGAGCCGAGTTATACGATTGAAATTTTTCGCATGGGCTGGTATGGTGGAAGGGGCGGGCGTCGCATGACTGAGCCCGTCACTCGCGCGGGGGTGAAGCAGCCGCCACCCATTGAGTATGCTGCTTCGGGATTGATTGAATGCGATTGGAAAGACCCTTTTATTTTGAGTATTCCTAATAACTCAGCCGATCCGACGGATTGGGCGAGTGGGGTTTATTTGGCGAAACTCACGGCGGGAAAAAGTGGCAAGCAGAGTTATATTATATTTGTCGTCAGGGATGACAGGAGAGCTTCCGATATTCTCTTCCAATCGAGCGTGACGACGTTTCAAGCTTATAACAATTGGGGCGGCAAATCTCTTTATCGGTGGAACAGTAAGGGAAAACAAGCTTATAAGGTTTCTTTCAATCGTCCCTATGCTGCCAGTCCGAATCCGGCTGCGGCTTATGGTGTGGGGGCGGGCGAGTTTTTAACGAATGTTCAACCCAAGCGGAGAACGTCGAGCGCTGGGTGGGAATACAATATGGTACGCTGGTTGGAGCGGGAGGGGTATGATGTCACTTATGCGACGAATATAGATACTCATTTTAATAGTCGGTTGCTGTTGTCTCACAGAGCATTTTTATCAGTCGGGCACGATGAATATTGGTCGTGGGATATGCGGCAAAATGTGGAGGCAGCACGGGATCAGGGCGTCAGTCTCTGTTTTTTCTCGGCGAATACTTGTTATTGGCAAATTCGCTTTGATACCAGTCGATTGACTGGCGATGTCAACCGCACGATTGTGGCTTATAAGGAGATGGCGGCGAAAGATCCGTTTGCGATCGCCCTCGATCCCAACAACCCCCGCATCACAACTCTCTGGCGCGACGAACGGATAAACCGCCCTGAAGATGCTCTCATCGGCGTTATGTACGAAACATTCCAAGTCAACGCCGATATAACTGTTGATAACGCCCCAGAGTGGTTGCTGGCGGGTACGGGGTTGAAAAAAGGTGATAAATTACCCGGACTTTTGGGATATGAGGTAGACCGCCTGTTCGGCAATGCGCCACAAAATACTATTCGCGTTTGTCACTCGCCGTATAAATACAAAGGGGATACGCGCTATTCTGACATGACGGTTTACACTGCCGATAGCGGTGCGCTGGTTTTTGCAACCGGTTCGATTCAGTGGAGCTGGGGATTAGACGATTTCAACGCGCCGCAATTGCGTCCGTCTCTAGTCAATCCAGCCGCCCAAAAAATTACCCGCAATGTTCTCGATCGCCTACTTGCCAAATAACGTTTCTCGCGCTAAAGATCGGATGCCGTATCGGGAGCGACTTCTATGCCACCATTTATTCTGGCTGTCTGCTGATCGGTAATTAAGTCGCTCAGCTCGTGAATCTCAACACCGATGTTTTGGCAAGCTTGTTTCAATTCTTGCTTAAAAGTGCTGAGGTTTTCACCATAACCACACAGTTTGGCGGCTGTTTCCATTCCCTGCTTGGCATTGGCTTTGGCACAGTCGATGAGTTCGATTCCCTGAAGTGGTGTTGGTGATGCCATAGTTTCAAACCTTTTTTCCGTTTTCAACTACTCGCAATTTAGCAAATGGCCAGCGTTGCCTCATCCGTCTTTGGGGATAAACCGATTGGGGAATGGGGCATGGGGCATTGAGCATGGGGGATTGGGGAGATAAAAAGTGAGGATAAGATGGGTAAATTACCGTACTTTAAAATATCGCTATTTAAAGTTTACTTTTAAGTTCCTTTGCCGATCGCAGGCAGTTCTGGCAGTGCCAATACATGCAGGCGGCGTGGGCTAAGGTAACGACGCCGGTAACGATCGCCGACTCGTCTACTTCAAACTGGGGATGGTGCAGGGGGTAATTGGGCTTGTCTTTGTGGCCAACCCCCAGGCGAAACATGCTGCCGGGAGCATGTTGCAAATATAAGGAAAAATCTTCGGCACCGAGGGAAGGTTCGGGCAAGATTTGCACGCGATCGCCCCCCCACGCCTCCAAAGCCGCCACCTGCAATAACTGCGTCAGCGCGGGGTCATTTTGTACCGAAGGCACGCCGCGCTTGTAATTCAACTCGTAGCGAGCGCCGTAAGCCTGACAGACACTCGCCACAATTTGCTCGATCCACCCGGGCAAACTGGCGCTGGTTTCGGGATGCAGCGATCGCACCGTTCCCAGCAACTTCACGCGATCGGCAATCACATTCGGTGCCCTGCCCCCGGATATCTGCCCGATCGTCAGCACCACCGGGCGCAGGGGATTCTGAGTGCGGCTTATCGCCTGCTGCAGCGCCACAATCGCCTGCGAAGCAATCCAAATCGCATCGATCGCCTCGTGAGGGCGCGCCCCGTGACCCGATTCTCCGATAATAATTATCTCCAAATCGTCCGCCGCTGCCGTCAGCGCCCCGTGACGAATCCCCACCGAGCCCCCCGGAATCGAGGGGAAAACGTGAACTCCCAAAAGAGCCGTCACGTCTCGCATCGCCCCGTCTTCCACCATCCAGGCTGCACCCTTAGCGATTTCCTCAGCGGGCTGAAACAGAAACCGCACCGTTCCCGGCAATTGCTCTCCCAACTGAGACAGTACCATCGCCGCGCCCAACCCGACGGCTGTATGCACGTCGTGCCCGCAAGCGTGCATCACCCCTTCATTGCGCGAAGCATACTCCAACCCAGTCCGTTCGGCGATCGGCAGGGCATCCATATCCGTGCGAATCGCCAACACCCGCTTATCCGTGCCTTTTCCTTCCAGCTCTCCCACGACACCGGTTTTGCCCACGGCTTCTTTGACGTGCAGCCCGCAAGAGGACAGAACCCCGGCTACATACGCCGCCGTTTGATACTCCTGGGCGCTGAGTTCTGGGTGAGCGTGGATGTGACGCCGTATTTCAATCAAGCGAGGCGCTAGGGTTGCGGCTATGTCTTTAATCTGTGCGAGCATTCCTGTGGGTATTTTGAGTTGGTCGAGTTTAAATTCTAATCACTAGGGTGCTCTGAGGGCACCCCACATATTTCAGTAATAACTCAAAACACCTCTGCGATTACCGCACCGCTCCTAAAACCAGGAAAAAATCTGTCTGCACTTTTTCAGGCGTTGTAGAAACCGCATAGCTGAGACTGCGCGGAATTCCTATAATTTGCCTGACTATACGAGAGGTTTCCGAGTCATCGGGCGGCGCAAAAGTCAAGAAAAATGACATCACGGCTCCCCAATTCATGTAAAAGGAACCGACATTGGGCTGGGGCAGGCTGGCTGTAGCAACTTGGTAGTTGTACGACGCTAAAAGCGACTGATTCGGTGCCGGATCTAAAGCGGCCATTGGCCCAGTGCCGGTGGTGAGGATGAGGGTGTTGTCGTCCGTCCAGCGGTAAGCAAAAATGCTCTGCGGCAAGCTTTGCTGGGGCAGTTTGGTTTCCCAACTGATGACGGGGCGATCGCCCTGCTGGTAGTTGGCAACGGTTACGGAACCCGCCGAGGAAGTCTCGACCAATTCTTGCAGTTTGGCGATGGTGTTTTCGGCGGTGGGGCGATCGCTCGTTTGCACCATCACGCCAATCCCCAGCGAGAACTGCGGCGAAAGGGCGGGAAGCAAACCTTGGGTAGTGGGAAAGAAAAACAGCGCGTATTCCCCATCCATCCAGTCAAAGATATCGCGATCGATATCCAGCCCGGTGCTGTTGAGGACGAACTCGCGCACCGACTCGATCGCCGGCGGCTCCCCAAAGCTCAACAGGGTGGAAATAATCTTCCACTGCTGTTTTAAATTGCGGCTGTTGTAAGCAAAGTAAACAGTACCGGGTAACTTCGCCAACATTCGCTCGGTTTCGCCGGTCTGCTTGACAGCCTCTTCGAGTTGGGGAAGCCTGAAGTAAGCACCTGCTTGCGATCGGATGCCTTCCGGCTGCACCCAAGTCAGCACTTCTGCCGTGTTGTAAACCATTCCCAGGGGCTCCAAGACAACCGCCAGCAGGGAGAGCGGCGGCAGGGGGAGGGGAAATCCGCCCGGTATTTCGGGCAACTCGGCGGTTAAATCCAGTTCAATTGCGGCGTTGAAATTCAGATATCCCGCCATCAGCGATCGCGAAAATTCCGGGTGCTTGAGGGTGCGCTGAAACCCGGGCGTGTCAGCGAGAGAAGTTTTCTCGGCTTGACTGTTTTTTTGGCTGTCTATAAATTCCTCGATCGCGGCGCTGCTGGTGGACGCTGCCAGGTATCCCGGCAACAGGGCGATCGCCAAACCCGGTTGGCTTTCCACTACTGGCTCGAACTCGACGGGCGGCATCTCTTCCTCGAAAGGTTCTGTTTCTTCTAGGGAAGGTTCCACGAGCTCCGGCGATTCGCTGTTTGCCGCCTGCACTCGATACCTCGAAGGGGACAACCCGGGCAAAAACCCTAGAGCAAATTTGGATAATATGCTCTTCGGGGATAAAGGTAACTGAGTTCGGGGCTGGGGCAGGGATTGAGGCGGTTGCAACTCGACGGGCGGCAGAGTTCGCAACGGTCGCGGCGACGGCAGATTCTGCGGCGACGGCAGCGGCGGCAGCTCCGGCACTGGCGTCACCTCTGGCGCTGGCGGAAACGGTTGCGCTGGCGGCAATTTCGGCAGCTCTGGCACTTCCGGCACCGGCATCTGCTGCCAATTCGGCAATTCTTCCCCCTCCGACGACGGCTCTGTCTCAGCGGGGGGCAAAGATTCTTCCGAGTTACAATCCGGCTCGGAATCGGGACAATTTTTTGGGAAATCCTCCAACGGAGGCGGTACTTTTGCGGGCCACTCTAATATTTTAATGCCCTGATATTCTTTCTCGATGGGCGCTTCTTGCCGACTCTCTTGCAATGTTTCTTGCAATTGCGCCGTAAAAGCTTCTGCGGCAGCTGCGTCGGTTACGGGTGCGACCATGAGAATGCCAGCGGCTGGGATGCTTTGCTCTGTATCGGATGGGGCACTGCTTTTGAGCGGCAGCAAAGCCACCCCCGTCCACTCGCCCAGCCACGGCTGCACGTCTTCTGCAAAGTTTATCTCTGGCGGCAGAAACGGCAAGCTTCCCGGCCCTTTTAAATCTATGGGTAAGGGATTGTATCGGTTTAAGCTGCTCCAGCTTTCCTGGCTGGTATTGATTAAAAATACGCCTGCTACGTTGGCTGGCAGCGCTTTGGTGACGGAGGGAGCTGCTGCCGGATCGAATTCGGGCTCGACGGCACGGGCGATCGCCCCCATTGGCGCGATCGCCACAACTGTCAGCACTGAAGCCACGATTTTTTTATAAGCCTGCATTGTATGTGTCCTTAAAACCCTGTTTAAATCTCAACTCACCAGTGAAATTGTCCCTTCCCCGCCTGCTTGCGTAGCGGCGTGTCGCGGCATAAATTCTAACTCATAGCTGTCGAGAACATAGAGCATTGCTACTGCGGTACTTTTCGGGGCATCGCGCGCCCGTGCCCTAGAGCGATTCAATCGCAAACGCTGGCGGTTTTTAACCGGCGATCGACAGGGGTTTCAGAGCCCTCGCTTTCGGAGGTGGCGGGGTTGTCTTCCGCAGTTTTTTGGGAATTCGGCTCTGAAGCTGTTTCCTCCTTCTCTACGACAAAGTAAAAAACCTCCGAGCAAAAAGCCAGCGTGCTGATATTTAAATCTTGCGGCTGTCGGTCGGGAGTCAGGGGAAGGGCTCGCCACAGTTCGATCGCGGGTTGATTTAAAAAGCTTTCCCACTCAACCGTCCCGGGTTTGAGGGGAAACCGATCGCGATTGGCTGCTCCTTTTTCTTTCGCCGGTTTTAACCGCATACTGGTATAAATAACGCCGGCAGTTGCTTGATTCGCTTTTGTATAGCTCCTCACTGCCGCCCTACCAAACTTGCCATTCCCCCGATTCACCAATAGCTCAAACCGAAAGGCGTTTCTGTCCTCCGATTCGTCCTCCGAAACATTTTTATTGACGAGCAACATGGCATAATCTTTCGCACCATCGCCGTTGAAGTCAGCGGTGAAGATGCTACAGGTGGGTTTGACGGGGGCTTCCCGGGCATACTGGCGAATCGAACTTACGAAGTCTTCTTCTTGCGCCAGCCGATAGTCCTCGAGTTTTTCTTGTAACGGTTCTGGGATTTCTCCTTGGCACTGATAGTCGGGGAGCTGCTCGGGAGGCACCGAGGCAGACTGGGATTGAATGCGGGTGCTGTAAGGAGGTTCTCGGCAAGCGGCTAGCAGCAGGGTAATTGCCAGCAGGGAAATGGTTGTGAGCTTCATGGCACGATGAAATCTAGGAACAAATGGGCGATTCACTGTTGCGCTGGGGCAGTGCAGAAAGTGCCCGCCCCTACAGCTTCGCGCGAGGAACGCTTATCGCGATCGCACTTAACCGCTATGTCGTCTTTGAGGCGACAAGCCTTCCCGAAAAGATGTGACGGGCACCCATCAGACGCAAATTTAGCTTAATCGTTTCTTTTGAGTGGAAGCTTCTGGAGTGAAGGCTTTCACTCCCGCGCGGCAGGGCGATCGCTTTGAGAGCGCTCGTTTTCTACTTGGGCACTCCCGCCGTCAGCACCTCGTGTCCCCCTGCCGTTACCAACACGTCATCCTCAATCCTCACGCCAATGCCCCGCCAGCGATCGCCGATCTCCGGCTGTCCCTCGACCGGTTTCGCATAAGGGCCAATATAAATCCCCGGTTCCACGGTGGTGATTTGCCCGGGTTGCAGGAGCTGCGCTTGTTCGCCGTGTTGGTAAACGCCTGCATCATGCACGTCTAATCCCAACCAATGCCCGGTGCGGTGCATGTAGAAGGGTTTGTATTTCTCCTCTTTGATAATTTCTTCTTTATCGCCCGCCAGCAGTCCCAACTCCATCAATCCTTCGACGATGACGCGCACGGCGGTTTCGTGGATTTGGTTCCAGGGATTGCCCGGTTGCACGCACGCGATCGCCTGCTTTTGCGCCTCCAGCACGATGTCGTAAATCGCCTTCTGTTCGCCGCTCATCTCGCCGCTCACCGCAAACGTCCGGGTAATGTCCCCGTTGTAATAGCCGTAAGAACATCCCGCATCGATGAGCAGTAAATCCCCCTCCTGCAACTGACGGTTATTCTCGATGTAGTGGAGGACGCAGGCATTTGGTCCCGATGCCACAATTGACGGATAAGCCGGCCCGTCGCCGCCCCGCCGCCGAAAGATATGTTCCATCTCCGCCTGGATTTCGTACTCGTAGCGTCCCGGTTTGGCGAATTCCCGCGCGTGGTTGTGCGCTTCAACGGATATCTCAGCGGCTTTGCGCATCAAATCTAATTCAACAGGGCTTTTAATCAGGCGCATGGCGTGTAAAATCGGCCCCGTATCTTCGATCGCGACTGGCCCCATGCCCCGTTTGGGATAAATCCGCATGAAATACTGCCAGTGCTTGACGATTTTGTCGCTGAAAGAGCGATCGCGCCCAAAGCGGTAGTAAATCCGATCCGCCTTCTCCAGATACTTTGGCAGGTGTTCGTCGAGTTCGGCGATCGAATACGCCTCATCCGCCCCGTAACGTTCCTTTGCCCCTTCCACCCCGGCGCGGTAGCCCGTCCAGACCTCTTTTTCCGGATCTTTCGGCTGAACGAACAGCACGAATTTGTGTTCCTGGTGGTGCGGAGCCAGAACCGCCACCGCCTCCGGTTCATTAAAACCCGTTAAATAGAAAAAATCGCTGTCCTGCCGGAACGCATACTCGACATCATTGTGCATCACCGCGACAGGAGAGCTGCGAAAGATAGCGGTGCCGCTGCCAATCTTGGCCATCAACTGTTCGCGACGCTGGCGATATTCTGCTTGCATAGCCACTCAGTTTTTTCAATATCTTGTGCTATCTTAACGTGAGTCAGGCAGTGCCACCCCAGCTTAGTTTGTTTTCTGTCCAGTTAAAAATTCTTCAATGGATCGAGACGCAGCTACCCTGCCAGCCCCACCCATTACAAATCCCTCGAAGCGCTTTGATGCACTGCTGGCTCTGCGAGGATTTGCCTGTTTGATGGTGGTTGCTGCCCACTGTGCCCCTCCCAGAAATGCTATAAATTATCTCGGTTTAGACCTGAGCTGGTTAATCTTCAGTGCCGGCGGCGTCGCCGTGCGAATCTTCTTTTGTCTGTCGGGATATTTGATGGGCAAGCTATTTTATACGGAACGATACACCGCCGACCGATCGGGTATTTTAAACTACTGGGGCAATCGAGCTTGGCGAATTTTGCCGCTTTATTATTTTGCAGTTATTGTTTTAAGTTTATTTGTTTACAGAGACATTCGCAATTGGGAAAATTTGCCTTATCTCCTGCGACTGCTGACCTTCACTTATAATCAAACCTTACCTGTAGCTTTCAATGGAGCCTTGTGGTCGCTCTCTACGGAAGTACAATTTTATCCGGTTGTTCCCCTAGTATTCAAGATTTTAAAAAATCAGTTAATTTACCCCCATAAAGTTATTCAATTCATTGTAAATATTCTTCTAGGCTTCTCTCTTTTAAGGTCGGCAATTTGGCTGGCGCTGGCCGAGCCGGGACAAGCTCCCATAAATTCTGTTAATTTTGTCCAGTTTATATACAATCCATTACTGACTAACTTAGATTCGTTTTTATGCGGGTTTTCAATTAATGCTTTAATCCTAGGCAATTTTCGCCAAAGTAGTTTTTATAAAAAATTTCATTTCCTCTCATTTTTATTGAAAATACCCAAAAGCATTGCCGCAGGCTTTCTCATCATAGGTTTATATTTCTCAGCCGCCTACCTAAAATATTACCATCAAAATCTTCTCTTATTTATCGGGCCACCTTTGGCGGCTGTCGTGACATCTGCTTTTATATTCCTGGTGGAAGAGGAAGATTATTTTAAAGCCCATCAGCGCCCTGAAAAAATTTCGCTGACTTCCTGCCTGCAAAACCCGCTAAAAATACTAGAGAATTTCGGCAATTTATCTTATGGTTTGTACATTTGGCACTTGCCGATTCTAGAAAATATCGCTCGTATGGTGACTTCTCCGACTCCATTAGACGCTTATTTTAGAAGATTTTTAGCCACCCTCATTCTTTCACTTGCAGTCGCTTCACTCACTTACTACTTCGTTGAGATTCCGGCATTTCGCCTAAAAAAAATTTATAAAAAAATTTAAAATTTTTCGGCTAAAGTAGGGGCGGTGAAATGCCCCTACTTTTCGGGCTAAAACCTGTAACTCAAAACAGAAATCACCGGGCCACTCTCCGGTAAATCGCCTGGGCTGAGGGTGATTGTATCGCTGTTAATGCGGCGGATGGAAGATTCAGGCACTAAGCTGAGAAATTCCTCCACAGGCGCGATATCGCACTTACTGGCATCAGCGCCTTGAGTGCGGTAATGGGTGGGAATGACCATCTTGGGATTGAGTGCTTGCATCGCCTGTTTGGCTTCCTGGGGCGTATAGGCTTTTGGCCCTCCGCCAATCGGAAGCAGCAGCAAGTCGGGACGCCCAATGAGGATTTTTTGCTCGATATCCAGCGGCGCAGCTAATGCTCCCAAGTGAACGATATTAATTCCCCCCTGCGTCCACTTCCAGGCAATATTGGAACCAAATCGCCGTCCTCCTTCCCGATCTTTTTGCATCTGAAAGCCCTGTACCTGCATCCCGTCTACCTGATAGACGCCGGACTCGTACAGCAAGCGAGGATCGCCGGGTAGAGCTTCGACTGCTCCTTCATCGAGTAGCTGGGAGCTGATCATTACTAAATCCGCAGGAATATTCGGGGCGCGATATCCCGCCGTACAGCCGAGCGATCGGAAGGGATTCACCAATACGCGCTTGCCGGATGCGGCAAACAAAAAACAAGTGTGACCCAACCATTGGACAGACAAAGCGTTACTGGGTTGAGCTTGATAGCGCTGCAATCCAGAGGTAACACTCATTCCTAGAGTCGCCAAAAAACCTGCCCGCGCGTAGCGCATCAACTGTCGCCGCTTCATCGTTGCTAAATTTAACCCGCTGTTAAGTACCTGCAGATTTTGACTTGAGAGTTGAGAGTTTGGTTTTGTCAAAAATCTCAACTCTAAATTTTAAAATCGGCTAACCGCTACAACTGGCTGAGAAAGTTCCGCAACAGTTGTTTGCCAGAAGTGGTGAGAATACTTTCTGGGTGAAATTGGACGCCTTGGAGGTGCGGGTAGTCGCGGTGCCGCACGCCCATGATGGTGCCGTCTTCAACCCAGGCGGTAATTTCCAGCACTTCCGGGCAGGTCTGCCGGTCAATCACCAGACTATGATACCGGGTTGCGGTAAAAGGATTTTCCAATCCTTGGAAAACTCCTGCGCTGGTGTGGAGGACTTCGGAGGTTTTGCCGTGCATGAGTTCTGGAGCCGAAACGATTTGGCCTCCAAATACGAGGCCGATCGCTTGATGTCCCAAGCAGACGCCGAGAATGGGCAGCTCTGAGCCGAGTTCTCGAATCAAATCTGGGGAGATGCCCGCGTCTTCGGGGCGTCCCGGTCCCGGAGAAATGACGACGGCGGCGGGTTTGAGGGCGCGAATCTGTTCTAGCGTGATTTGGTCGTTGCGGTAGACTTGAATCTCGGCGGCCACTGGCAGCTCTGTGCCGAGTTCTCCTAAATACTGTACGAGGTTATAAGTGAAGCTGTCGTAATTATCGATAACAATAATCAAGGCTGATACTGCTCCGTAAAACTTTTTTGCCGATCGCCGGCGCGCTGGTTGGGCGCTATGGGGCAATCGCCATTCGCTGAATTAAAGCCAGCAGCGGGGGCAGCAGGATGGAACCGGCCACCAGCATCGCGACGAGCGCTGAAATCAAGACCGCTCCCGCCGCACAGTCCTTTGCAATTTTAGCGAGCTCGTGGTAATTCTGCTGAACGGTCAAGTCTACAACGGATTCGATCGCCGTATTCAGCAATTCCATTGACAGCACGGCTCCGCTCGTCAGGGCGATCGCCGCCATTTCCACTCCCGTCACCCGCAAAAAAACGCCCAGTCCCACAGCCACAATCCCAATAACGACGTGCAGGCGAAAGTTGCGCTGGGTTTTGAAAGCGTAGCTGAGTCCAGCCCAGGCATACTTAAAACTCACTATCAAGTTGGGGGCAACGTGCCAAGCCAACTCGCGCTTGCTGTTGCCCACCTGTACCGAGCCGTTGAGGGGAGCTGTCGGGACTTCTTGAGGCGCGGGGGAGGGACTGGAAGGTGAGGGGCGATCGCCCTTAGAATTGGCTGTTGCGGGTGGGATTGGCCGTTTCTTCATAACAAATCTTTTGAATAGGCTCGCTTGCGGGGATATAGGGCACCAATCCTACAACCAGGACTCCTAGGACTGAACTTCTATGCCGTCTTGCGTCACAAGACCGATTATCTTCAGTAAAGTTGCTTGCTGGTTGAGCATTTCAGCCAGCGTTTCTTCATCTGGATGATCCCAGCCTAGGAGGTGGAGCAACCCGTGAGCCGCCAGCCATGCGAGTTCGGTTTGCAAGTCGTGCCCTCGTTCTAGGGCTTGCCGCTGAGCGGTATCGACGGATAGGACGATATCTCCCAGATACAGCGGCATTTGTTCTATTTCCCCAACAGGCAGCGGGATTTCTGCCTCTAGCGCGGCAAAGGCTAGTACGTCGGTTGGCTTGTTCTGCTGGCGGTATTGGGCGTTGAGGGCTTGCATCTCGGCATCGCCGCTCAGCCGCAGGCTGAGTTCGTAGGCTGGAGCGGCGGGGATGTCGGGGTGCAGCGCCTCCAGCCAGCACTTGAACCATTGCTGCCATCTTTCCTCTGAAATCGGGCTGTCGGTGGCTGGTTCGCTCTCGGCGGTCAAACTCTCGACGCTGACCTCGACTTGCAGGTTGGGGTTTCCCATACGCGATCGCTCCCCGGCTACCGGGTCAAATAGGACAGGCCCACCAGTAGGGCCAACAAGCCCGCCGTGGAGAGCGCGAAATGTTTCAGGGAAGTGCCTCGCTTCCGTACCATGTTGCGCATGGCCAGTTTTACATAGCTCGGTTGTGGTTCCGAGGCGGCGGAGAGGGGCGGGTTGTTTGCTTCCGAGGACACCTGTTCGCCTGTTTGGGAGGGTGAGGGGGGTTGAGTCATAGGGGTTTCTGGCTCTAGGTCAATTGCAGCGCATTCCTTGAGAACTGGCTGCGATTGTTACGATACGTTAACAAAATAGCACCGAATGGTAACAGTTGCTCGGGCAACTGCGGCTGGCTTTTAGGGGTGCGTTCGCGGAAAAGCAGCGCTCAGATGCGCTATTTGTCTTGATTTTAGATTGTAAATTTTCGCTTGGCTAAAAGTAATCTACGCTACATCTGGCGCGATCGCGTCCGATGCTTTTTATAAAAAAAGCCTGTTTTCACAACCTCTGCTCCCGCTAAGCTCTATAGCGAGAAGCACTGCACACTCGCAACTAAAAAGATGCTCCTCAGAAAAATTGAATTTTTTCGATTAATTTTGCACTCGACAGGCTGATTTTTTTATAAAAAATTCCCAAATAAACAAAAAGCTCTGGGGAATTGAAGGCAGGCAAGGCGGGCGAATCGCTGCCGCCGAGCGCGCGCTGCGCTTTCTTGCCCGCTAGATTGCAATCCCCTCAACAGAGACGTTACTGAGTAACGGGGATGCTGCCAGCTCCTACAGGCTCGCCAGTGCCCCAAACAACCCGTGACCGCTCAGCACTTCCAACGCCAACAGCGACACGAACCCAATCATCGCCAGACGCCCATTAAGTTTTTCAGCGTATTCCGTAAAGCCAGTGCGGACTTCCGAGTCCACATAAACCTTGGGCTCGATCGCGAAGTTGTTCAACTTGCCCTGGTCGTCCACAATAGCGCCACTTTTAATCGGGGTATTCATAAATCTCTCCTCAATGGGTTTTGCCTCACTGTAAAGAAATGTAACACATGTATTAATTTTTGTAAAACACCCTGAGAAAAATTTCCCGGGCCGCGCCGCCAGTGCCGCCAGATTGAGGGAAAAGGTGCTTTCGCAACCGGAGCGCGTCCGGCGAGGAGAATATTGAGGGGCTCAACGCTGTCCCAAAGGCGACTCGCTATCCCCCCAAGAATGGGACACTATAGAAGTGAGGCACGATAGGGGGAATCATGGGGTTCACAAAAATTTTGGTAGCCGTCGATCGCTCGTCCCAAGCAGCGGCGGTTTTCGAGCAAGCCCTAGAGCTAGCGCAGAAAAACAGCGCTCGACTGAAAGTGTTGCACTGCGTGAATCCGCAGGGAGAGGGTGAGATAGCGCCCTTGATGGGAACGGGCGTCGGACTCGATCCGGCGGGTGGCAAAATGGTGCGCAGCCTGCAGCAAGAACGCCTGCAACAGGAAAAGGAACGGGCGCGACATTTGCTGGAAAGCTACTGTCAGCGGGCAGCCGAGCTGGGAATTGCCGCAGAATCCGACTGCAAAGTCGGCGAACCCGGTGCCCTCATCTGCGAGGTGGCGAAAAACTGGCCAGCGGATTTGATCGCGATCGGACGTAGAGGGCGCAAGGGTTTGGCAGAAATTTTGCTCGGGAGCGTGAGCAATCGCGTCGTGCACAATGCGTCTTGCTCGGTACTGATCGTACAAGGAGCAGCGCCGCCGCCGGTGGAGGCGAAGAACGATTCGTGAGGCGATCGCCAATCACTAGGCGGCTGAGCTTCTTGCTTGTGTTCGGGAGCGGCAGGAGCAATGGGGGCGATATTTAAGTCTTGAAAAGAATTGAAATACTTAAATTCCGGAAAACAATACAGCGATCGCCATTCCTAAAATCCGACGGGCGAACGTCACAGCCTGATTGCTGCCAATCTTTATAAGAGCGATTTTTACGGATTTTGCCTCAGCGCGATCGACGAGCTTGCCGTTTTCACAGACAAAAGAGCCCGATGTAGAATCGGGCTTGCCAAGACTTGCTAAAACAGACTGATTACAGGTCGCCGCTCCGAAGCGCCAGCAAAAAGATCACGACTGGGCCAGAGAGCATGATCAGCGCCACAAAGGTGAGCTGAAGAATGGGTTCGATGTTGATGCTGGCCAAATTCGATAAAAAGTCCATTGTTCCTCCCGACTTTACCCGATTGAGTGGATGGCTATTCTGAAAAATCCGCAATAAATTTTAACTGGCGATCGCCCCTTGTTTTAAGGAAATTTACAAAAATCTATAGAACCACACAGAGGGGACGCGCCGCTACAGGAGACTGCCGCCAAGACAGTTCCAAAGCCCCCCGCGATCGAGCTAACGTCAGAATAGAGATATAGCGAAGGGGCGTCAAGCGATGGCCAGATGGCAGTGTGTCAAGCAATGTGGAGCGTGTTGTTATCTAGACCTGGGGGAGCGTCCCGACTTGGAAGAGTACCTCTCCCCAGAAGAACTGAAGCTCTACCTGAGCCTGATCGGTGAGGACGGGTGGTGCGTGAATTTCGACCATTCGGCGCGAGAATGTCGCATTTACCCAGAGCGCCCTCGCTTCTGTCGGGTGCAGCCTGACGTCTTTAAAGATTTATACGACGTCGAGCCGGAAGAGTTAAATGATTTTGCCGTTGACTGTTGCCGCGAGCACATCGAGGACATGTACGGAGATGGCAGTCTGGAAATGATTCGCTTTAATCAGGCCGTTGGGCCTTAAGTGAGGGGGGAGTAAAAAGTGCTGAGTGCTGAGTGCTGAGTGCTGAGAACAAGAGTGAAAAGTGAGATTTCTAAAAGAGAGGAAGTGAGAAAAGAGCAGGAAAGAGGCTCGGGGGTGATATGGGCGTGCGAATCGGTGAAAGCCGGGTTGAGAACAGGCAAACTTGGCAGTAAAATGAAAGAATTATGAAAACCATTCAGTAGATAGCCCCAGTGCCTGTGAAAACTTCTACTCTGCCTGCACGTCTACCGGCTTCTGAATCGACCAGTCCCAGCAGCGACGCCCCTAAAGCGATCCTCGCCCCAGAGAGAAAAGATTGCCCCGACACAACCGCCCCCGCAACTGAGACGGGGAAATCTTCTGGCGGCACCCACAGATCGGGCGATGGGCAACCAACCGAGCAGACAAAGCAATCCAGCATCTGGGGCGTGTTTGCTTCCACGTTCGCGACTATCTTTCTCGCGGAGATGGGAGATAAAACTCAAATCGCGACTCTGCTGATGACGGCAGAATCTCATTCTCCTTGGATTGTCTTTTTGGGAGCGGGATCGGCTTTGATCGCCACCAGCTCTCTCGGCGTTCTTTTGGGTTGCTGGCTGGCAGGGCGGCTATCTCCTAAAACGCTGGAAACTGCGGCGGGCGCGATTTTGCTGTTCATTTCCGCTTCGCTGCTGTGGGATGTACTGCATTAGATATCGGCTGAGCCGTTCCCGATTTCCGATTTCCGATTCCCGATTCCCCATTTCCCCCCGATTATGGACTGGCAATTATTAGGACTGAGTTTCATCACGGTATTTTTGTCAGAGTTAGGAGACAAAAGCCAATTAGCAGCGATCGCTCTCGGTGGCAGCAGCAAATTTCCCAAGGCAGTCTTTTTGGGAACGGCGGCGGCGCTGCTGTTGGCCAGTTTTCTGGGCGTTCTCCTGGGCGAAGGTGCGGCGCAGCTCCTCCCCGAACGCTTAGTGAAATCTCTCGCCGCGATCGGATTTGCAGTCATGGGCGCGCGCCTGCTGTGGTTAAATCGCCAGCCCTCCGAACCTTGCGAAGAAACTTCCCAGTCTCAAAATTAACCTGCAATATAGCGTTTCTATTTGAGTCATAAAAACACAGAAACCCGGTTTCTTCAAGACCCCGGGTTTCTAGTTATTGCCGATCGCTCTTGGCTTTATTCAGCTTTCGCTTCCTGGCGGTAGCACAGATTCAGCAGCCAGCCCGCTGCCGCTAGTTTGAGGACTTCCAATCCCCAATAGGCACCGTGCATTTGATTCATTGCCCCCGGAACTTCAGCCGCGCGATCGAACAAGTTTAGCTGCATCCCCAACCCGCTCATGTAAGGAGTGAGGGCGTAGGTGTCAACCAAGGCAAGAATCAGTAATAATGCAGATAGAATAATTGCTTTGCCAACGCGATCGCCGAGAGCTTGGTGAGTATTCCAAAGAACCAACACCCCCGTCATTGCTAGAGCGGCACACACTAGCTCCAAGCGATTGAATACCCAGAAAAGCGTATAGCCTGCTGAAGCAAAACTGGGCTGAGCCATCATGCCGGCTGCATAGAGGCTGGGCACGATCGCGAAATCCAAAATCACGCAGGCGCTAAGCCAGAAGGCCAAGGTAAAAATGACTGTGGTTTGCCATTTAGGACGATTTAACGCTACTTGAGACATTGCCACCATAAAATTGCCTCTCTCTTCCTTACCTTCAGCATAGCGAAAATCTCCCGAAAGAAATATGAATAATCTTTGCGAAGCGAGGCAAAATCTTTCTAAGGCGGGTTGCTGTTTTTTTTCGTGACAAATTGCAAAGAAATGTTAAAATAGCGGCAACTTGGACGAGAGTCTTTTAAGAGATGAGGTAAAATCCTATGCATCAGTTCAGACGTGTAGGAGCGGCGTTAGGAGCCTCCTGGTTAGGAGTCTCCTGGTTAGGAGCCTCCTTGGCGATCGCCGCCGGAAGTTGGACAATCGCTACCAAGCAGGCGGGTGCAATTCAACTGGCAGATGGTACAGTCTACTTTGCCGAGGCACCCAGGCTGCTATCCGTCAGCAGTACCCAGAAAGTCACTCAGGCGTGGGGATCGACCTACTACTTCACCTTCACCGTACCGGAGAATGCCGGAGAACCCCTACAGCGACTCGCCATTACCCAGCACGAAGGCGCGGAAACCCTCGAATACGACTTGGAAGAAACGAGATCGTTTCAAGGAACGCAATTTGCCAAGGGAGCAAACATCTCCCTAGGCAGGGTGACGGCAGACGAAAACAAGCGAACCGTCTCCATCCTCTTCGATCCCCCGGTTCCTCCCGGCAAAACCGTCACCGTCGGGCTGCGCCCCTACCAGAATCCGCAGTACACCGGCATCTATCTGTTTGGCGTCACCGCCTACCCCCCCGGCGAGAAAGCGCACGGTCAATTTCTCGGCTACGGACGCCTGCACTTCTACAATAGCGGCGATTCGGGGCGTTAAAGAAATGGCTTAGGATTGAGTCAGGTATTGCGTCTGATTTGTCATCAGTTGTTGACCAAAAAGAAATGGCCAAAAACAAAGACCAATGACCAATGCCCTATGCCCCACGCGCTATGCCCACAAGAGTGAAAGCAGTTGTTTTATTGTCTGGAGGATTGGATTCCTCCACGGTTCTCTATCAAGCAAAAGCCGACGGATGCGAGTGTTATGCGCTTTCGTTTGACTACAAGCAGCGCCACCTCAGAGAGTTAGACTCGGCGGTGAAAATCGCCCGCACAGCCGGCGTTGCAGAACATCAGGTGGTGGCGTTCGACTTGCGCCGTTGGGGCGGTTCGGCGCTGACAGACGACGATCTGGACTTGCCGCGCGATCGCTCCCCCGCCGAAATGGCCACCAATATCCCGATTACCTACGTTCCGGCGCGCAATACGATTTTTTTGAGTTTTGCCCTCGCTTATGCAGAGGCGATCGCGGCGAGGCGGGTTTACATCGGCGTCAACGCCTTGGATTATTCCGGGTATCCCGACTGCCGCCCCGACTATATCCAAGCAATGCAGGAAGTGTTTCGCCTGGGAACCAAACAAGGGCGAGAAGGTGAGGCGATCGCGATCGTTGCCCCCCTCATCCACCTCAAAAAAACCGAAATTATTCAGTTGGGCGATCGCTTGGGCGTCCCTTGGCAAGATACTTGGTCCTGCTATGCTGGCGGCGAGGCTGCCTGTGGCGTCTGCGATTCCTGTCAGTTGCGCCTCGCAGCTTTTGCCGAATTGGGATTGAAAGATCCCCTGCCCTACGCGCAGTAGTGCTGCTTGTCTGGGGAATGGGGAATGGGGAATGGGGAATGGAGAAATATTTAGAAACTCCGGTAATATTCCCTTAAATTTTTCACCCATCAATGCCCCATTATCAATGCCCTATTCCCCATTACCGAGCGCCCTTTCTAAATAAAATTACCCGCTGGCTTAGATTGGTAATTCGTACAGGAAAACCCCGGTCTTTCAGGTCGTTGCGTGCAGAAAGAACCCCGATTGTGCGCGCAGTGGTTGCAGTAGTTCGGTTGATTCTGGAGTTTTTTCATAAATAATCCCTCTGTTAGCGAGGGGAGCATCTCAGTTTTGTAGTGCGGGCCAGAAAGCCCGCAATGAGGTCATAGATCGCGGGCGTTCCGCCTGCACTCCTGATAGTCTTTTTACAAAACTGAGATACTCCCGTTAGCGAGATGCTTCCCAATCAATCTGGGACACTCCAGTGTTTACCGATGCCAACTGTGCCTGTCAGGATTTTTCCTCTACAGGGATGATTTCAAAACCCTTGTGGAGTAAAGTCAAGCGCTTTTTTTCTCTGGCGATCGCGCCGGCGCGTTCCAACTGCTCCATCAGGCGCGTCACCGTCACGCGCGATGTTCCGATGATTTCAGCGATTTCTTGATGCGTCAAGAACAGGTCGATTGACACGCCTTTGCTGGCAGGACATCCAAATTTATGAGCGATCCAAATGAGGAATTTTTGCAAGCGCAGGTGAACGCGCTCGCTGCGGACGATCGCCAGCAGTTCTTGTACCTGCTGAACGTGCAAGACGATCCCGTCGAGCAAGTGATTCCAGAGTTTCGGGGGCACGAAAGTTGCTTCTACATGAGTCAAGCACTTCATCAGATAGGGATCGAACCGAGACAGAGGTTGACCGACAATATCTCCAGATCCCCACAATCCAACAGGGAGCGGCGTTCCTTGATCGCTCCACGTCAATGTCTGGACTGCTCCCCGCTCCACAATCCACAAAGTATCTTTATAGGCGGGAATGCAGTCCTGACGGCTGAAATTATAACGCTTCAAGTAAGATATTTCCGAGGGATTTGTCTTGAGAATTGCCATAGTCAATATCTTTTGGAAAAAATCGGTGGTATTGTCAGCCTGAACCTCTTATATGCCTCTAAGCTTCTTAAAAAGACGCGAGGTTACTTTGCCTTTCTCTTTTTCGATATCTGAGATTTGAAGATATCCGTCTGACTGTTCAGGCGCTCGACCAAAGCAAGCTGCATTAATACCCGATCGCCCAGCTTGTCGCATTCATCTTGAATGGCAGGCTCGCGGCGATCTGATATCTCATTTTTTGGGGGATTATCTCGTCGTCGAGTCTCGTTAGATTTTCGCCCGCATTTTGGTTCCAGCTCGCGGACGTCAACTGGGGATTTATAGATAGCACTCATCAAGATTGCTAAACAATAACTCGCCGATGTATTTTTGGCTAAAAGCTGTTTTGCTAATTCTCGTGCTTGGTTAAATGTCAGCCGCTCTGACGGAAGGAGAGCAGCACACAGTTCGTGATTGGTATATATCAATTCTTTTTCAGTTGCCAGCAATTGCTGCTGTGTTTCCACTAGCTGTTGTTCCAGAGACGCTATCATTTCTTTGAGGAACTCTATTTTTTCAAAAGCCTCTGGCGACAAGCAACTATTCTCGCGGTCAGCCAGAAGATCGTTTTGAGAAAATTCTAACTCTTTTTGTAGCTTTGAATGAAAGGTAGTAGGGAGCATAGGGAAGAAACAATTTTTTGATGGTTTGCAGAGAAAAAGTTAACGCTTAAAAGACTGCTATTGTCCAAACAGATTATTTCAGCGATAGGCATTGACTAAAAAGGCCAAGGGCAAAATTATTTTGCCAAAACAGAAAAATTTCACGGTCAAAGCAAGAGGCGATCGCAAGAGAGAGGCTCGATCGGCGATCGGGCACTGGCATCCAATCCCAGCGCTCTTTTCAGTTCGTTCTGTGCCGCAAAATTAACGCCTGTGCGAGAGATTGCTCAGATTTTCTGAAAGTGTGAGTTTGCAGCTCGGTGCTGGAGCGATGGGCGAAACCCCTGAAATCCTCAGCGGGCTGCAACTCGCCTTCTCCATTCAGGAGGGATGGAGCCGATAATCTGACTCCATTCAAATCAGAATGCGGGTGGCTGGCTTTCACCTGCACTGGTTCTAGAGAACGCGAATCCCCTTGTACGGGTGTTTCCCGATTCGAGATGCAAATCTGAGATGCTGGATCGTTTGGAGTTTCCCAGCTAGGCGCAAATGGCGGGAAGTCAGCAGCAGAAGCATCCCCTTGTCTGGGAAATAGCCCCTTGCTCTCCGGGCGGCAGGCACCTTTAGAGATGGGCGGCAAGTATTGGCAACAAGAACGACAGGCTAAATTGTAAAAATTCGCGGGTTTCATGCCAGCTTGACCTTAAGAAAAAGTTCGCGTTTTGTTGGGGTGCTAGCAAAGGGGATTGTAGAGCGTGAGACATGGAGGGGGCGCGCTTAACCGCCTTTTTGCAGATGTGAAGGGATGCCTCACAATAAGCTGCCTTGATAGAAAGATTTAGGCGTTGCACTCAGCACAAGAAAAGCGCGATCGCCACAAAATCAGATGAAACTTATCAATGTTCTCTCTGGCTTCAGGCAAAATAGCCCCTTGCAGGTTGGCTTCTGTCAAATCTGCCTCGGTCAGATCCGCATCGGTTAAATCCGCCCCTCCCAAATCTGCACTCATCAGCAGCGCTAGCATCAGCATTGCCCCTTTGAGGATGGCTTTGGTAAGAGTGGCCCCAACTAGGGTGGCACCCGCCAAAATCGACCAGGTTAGCATAGCTCCTGTGAGATTGGCCCCTGTCAGATTGGCTCCCGTCAGAATGGTTCCCGTCAGGTTGGCTCCCGTCAGGTTGGCTCCCGTCAGGTTGGCTTCCATCAAGTCAGCCCCGCTGAGGTTGGCTCCTGCGAGATTGGCTCCTGCCAAATTAGCCCTACTCAGATCGGCTCTCCTCAAATCAGCCTTTATCAGGTTGCTCTGCGCGAGATCGGCCCCCGTCAGGTTGGCCCACCGCAGGTCAGCACCTCCCAAGGTTGCTCGATTCAGGTTGGCTTTCACTAGCTCGGCTAGAGAAAAGTATCTTTCTCCGCAGGTATATAGGTTGAGAAGCTCAGTAGAGTTCATGTGATTTATCTCCAGTATCTTTCCATTCTTGATTGCGCAGCCGGAGCGAGCGGCAAGAGCTTGGGAGTGCGATCGGAAACTCCTAATTCTCTGTCGGGTGCAACCCGATTCTTTGTGCGCGATCGCTACTATTGGCCGTCAGCCTCAGTCCCGGGCAATTACGCTTTTCACAATTCGGGCTGTTCAGCCCTTTGAAGATAACAGTGATGAGGCTCGCTATTCTCAATATTTGCAAGTTTTCAGGGACAGCTCATTGAGCTTGACGGTCGTTACTCTCAGTTTTCCCTCCTCCTATAAGGTTGTGCTTGACTCGGATAAGCGATCGCAGCCTCAACAGCTCTCTATCTTAGGAGAGATGCGGCTCTCTCTATAGGAAGAGATTACTCCTGCCAGGTGAAGATATCTAGCAAAGAATAGAGAATATATAGGGAAAAAATCAGAAATAAATCGAGAAAAGTAACTTTTTATACTAAAGGGCTTGGACGAGCAAAAGGGGAAGCCGCTAGATCCCTGATGCGAACGGGCGTAGCGACCTCTCAAACTCTTACTATTATCGCATCCTTGCAGGTAGATTGAGCGGTCGAACGAGATGGGCAATTGTACTTTTCCCACTTTTCCCATTTTTTCCACCTGTCCCGCTTGTCCCGCCCAACCACTCACTTGACAAGGCTGTTCTTATTTTATTTGTAAAATCTAAAATCCTTCTAAAAAGCTTAATATTCAACCATAATATTTTTGGCGAGAAAATTAAGGGATATGTTTCAGGCGATAACCCACGCTGTGCAGCGTCTCAATCAGGTCGTCAGGAGCCCCGGCTCCCCGGAGTTTATTGCGCAAGCTTTTGATATGGGCTTTCACTGTCTCTTCTTGCGGGGTGTCGTCCACATCCCAAAGGTGTTCGATGATCACGCTGCGAGACAAGACTCGACGACCGTTTCGCAGCAGAAGTTCTAAGAGAGAATATTCTTTCGGAGTTAAGCGCAGCGGTTGGCTGTCGTAGCTGACTTCGTAGGTGGTGGGATCGAGCTGCAAGCTGCCCCATGTTAGAATCGGCGATGCTGAACCACTTCCCCGGCGCAGCAGAGCCCGAATTCGCGCCAAGAACTCTTGCAAGTCAATGGGCTTAACCATGTAGTCGTCAGCGCCGGCATCCAGTCCGGCTACTTTGTCCGTCGTCGTATCGCGAGCGGTGATCAGCAGGATGGGGAAGTTGTAGCGGTGCGATCGCAGTCGCTGGCAGAGAGTGATACCATCCAGCTTCGGCAGCATCACGTCCAGCACGATCAAGTCATAGCCAAGGGCTTTGGCTTGTTCCCAAGCCGCCTCGCCATCTCTAGCAACATCAATAATATATAGCTGGTCAGTCAGCGCTTCTGCTAGAGCATCTGCGAGATGTGCGTCGTCTTCTACAAGAAGGATCTTCATGGTAATAGGGTCTGCTATTTCAACAGTCAACCCCTAGAAAGTTACTTGTATTTTCTTGAATTAGGCAACCTGTCAAACCTGATACAAATAACTCATAGGGAGCTACACTAATCTTACCACAAGGTTTCCCACACCAGCATTTTTTTTAGCTTATCAGAGAAAAATTTCACTCCACTCTACAGTGAGGGCTGTAAGTACAAGTTTCTTGAGAATCCACCTGCACGAGATTTGCGCCGTGGGCTGGCTGGCTTCCAGACCAGTCCAGTTAAAGTCAGCTCCGAATCCCTCGATACGGCCCCTTCTAAAAGTTAAGCTGCCTGCTCCTCTCCACAGGTTCAGGCACTTTTTCATGGCAGTTAAGTTTGAGAGTAGATTGAAGCGCTGCTCGCCGCTCTGTGTTTCCTTTTTAACAAAAGTTTAGTTGTTTTACTCCACATTTTAAAATACAATCAGTAGATTTTTTGACACCGAGCTGCTGGTGAAAGTTTTATTTATTTTCCTTGCTTACGATCGGTATTTTCTATAAATATAAATTACCTCTAGCTTTTCAAATAGTAAAAAATGCAAAAATAGCTCTAAATTTATAAAGGATTACATCTTTTGCAAAATCAATCGCAAGCAACAATTTTCTCGGGCAAGTTTTTAATAAAAAACGGGCTAAAAACCCGCAATAAAAACGATACATTCCAAACGAAAATTACCTGATTAATTAGTCATTTTGCCATTTTTCATCACCGATTAAATCCCCGATCTTATCTCTAAGGAGAAAATTGTGCTTTTCTAACTCTCGTTCTACATTTACCCATTCTCGATCGGGAATAAATTGCGATAAAATGTAAATTCTATCTTGACGACTAATCAATCCATACTCCACAAAATAACGGGCATCATCTTTGATTATTTCTATAGAGTAAGGGGTGGAAGAAAGCATTTTTTTCATTTTTAAAATCATTGTTTTACAAAGCAGGGAATCAAGAAGTTTGTCAGTGTATTTCATCGCTGATAAAAGCTTTAGGACTTTTTCTGGCGATTTGGACTGTCTGTAAAAGAATAATAAATTTTTGACATTTTGGCTTCGTCCTCAAGAAAGATAAACAATAAAATTTAAATGTATTTTAAATCACAAAATATTGTTGCTGGACTAGGGACTTTCGGCTCTCCAAACTGGGTGATGACAACAATAGCCTTTCTGGGCGTGGGGCAAAAGGGCATGATCGGATGGGAAATGCTCTCAGCGCTATTCTTGAAAATTTTCATAAGTTTTATTTCTTTCCAGGAATCAGTAATTCCAAGAATTTTAATTCGTTTTGTTGTTTTTTATGAAGGGAGGTTATTCAATAACTATACTGATGAATTAATAGCCATTTTTTTAAATATTTAAAAAGAGGGAGAGTTGGGGATCGATTGAAATATGTTACCATTTTTCCGAAAACAGACAAATAAGTATATCCTGCATCGGGCTAAGCAAAATCTATAAAATATGATTGTTTATGTTAAAAAATCTACCAATCCAAAAGATAGCAGGAAAATTTTGCAAGGTTTCCAAGAAGTACCTGAGAAAAATTTTACATTGAAAAATAGTCAAGTGCAAGTTATAAGTTAATTAATTTTTTTTGTATTGTCTAAAAACAGATGTTGTTTGGAGGAAAAAATTAACGGAATTCAACGTGAAAAATTAAATTAGTTTAGGAAGCTGGGAGTCTGTGGAAAAGCTAACTTAACAAAACACGGCTGCCGACTTTTGCAAATAAAATACTCTCTGGGTGCAGAGTCGCTTTTGATCTGTCTCCCGCCAAGCGAAAGCAGGCGATCGCGTCAAAATGTACGCGCCGAAATACAGGCAGATTTTCCTGCCCGATCGCCAGAGCGATCGCCCTTGCTGAAAAAGAGTTGCTGAAACTCCTGGGAGTTTGAAACTTCGGTCAGCGGGACGGCGATAACCTTCCTCGAAAAGGGATGAAACAGGCACCTGGAGAAATTTCACTATCCGCACCTAGGTAATTTTGAAATCAATTGTCTTGTATCGCATTACTTTAACCCCTTCAAAGTGAAATTTTCGGGAATAAAGCGGAAAAAAAACGGGAATTTTGCCGCAATTTTGAGAAAATGTGTATAAAATAGATAAAAGATAAAAAATCTTAATAACATCGCTATGGATCGTCGCTAGGGATCGGCGTCGTTCGCGGCGATTTTCTGCCAAGCTTTCGATCGGCCCACGGTAGAGATGGCAACAGTCTAAAATAATAAACCTGTGGGGTGCCCGATGGTTGGCTTGATTATTGGGTTGCTGTTTTTGGCCTGTTTCTGGCTGAAGGAGGAGAGGGCCAAACCATAGCGGGGAAATCTCTGCACACAAGAACAGAGGAGGTGCTGCGCGTGCGAGAACAAGTGTTAGCGGCGATCGCGGACAATATCCCGGCGATCGTCTATCGGGCGGTGGTGCATAGCGACGGTTCGCTCACCTTACCTTATATCAGTGCTGGGAGCCGGGAAGTCAGCGGCGTTGCTCCTGTGGAAGCAATGGGCGATCCCCTCGTCTTTTTTGGAAAGATTCATCCGGAGGACAGGGCGCAAGTTGACGAAAATCTCCGACTAGCAGCGGAAAATCTCCAGTCAATCCAGCAAATTTTCCGGTTAATCTCTGCATCCGGTCAGGTGAAGTGGGTGCAAGATAGCGCCAGAGTACACCGGGCTGAGAATGGGGACGCGATCGTGGATGGCGTGATGCTGGACATTACGGCTAGCCAGTGGGCTGAAGAACCTTGGGGCAAGCGCGAAGCACAATTTCGCGATCGGGTTGAGAAAGCAGAAGAAAAATTAAAGCAAAACGAAGCCCGCCTCGCCGAAACAGAGGCGATCGCCCACATTGGCAGTTGGGAACTGGATGTAGCCACGCAGGCGATCGCTTGCTCAGACGAAGTATTCCGAATTTTGGGAATCGAGCCAAAACATAACAATTTTAGCTACTCGGATTTTTTAGGGCGAATTCTTCGAGAAGATAGAAACTTGTGGGAAAAAGCAGCCGAACTGGCCATTCAGGGCTGCCCTTTTGAAGTTGAATGTCGGATTGTACAAGCGGATGGTTCTGTCAGGTACGCCTGCACGAGAGGAAAGGCTATTTTTAACGAAGTCGGTCAAGTGATTAAACTCTTCGGAAGCCTTCAGGATATCACGACAGGCAAACAGGCAGAAGCTAATTTCCGAGAAACTCAAAAGTTTATTGAAGCCATTCTGAATACTAACCCTTGTTTCGTATTTATCTACGATCTTTTAGAAAATCGCAACCTTTATGCGAATCATGGAGTCGTTTCGATACTGGGCTATACACCGGAACAAGTCCAGCAAATGAACCCCAGTCAACTGCTCTCCCTGATTCATCCTGAAGATCGGGCAGCAGTCAGCAGCAGGCTGGAACAAATTAAGACGGCTGAAAATAGTGAAGTCTGGGAGATAGAATATCGCGTCCGGCACGCAAATGGAGAATGGCACTGGGTGTACGATCGCGCAACAGTCTTTAAAAGAACGACAGCAGGGCAAGTCTGGCAGATTGCCGGTTCGGCGTATGACATTACGAAACGCAAGCAGGCACAACTGGCATTACAGCAAACTTCAGCGGAGTTAGAGCAACAAGTAGCCGATCGCAATGCCGCTTACGAAGAATTGTACGCCGCACTGGAAGAGCTAGAGGTTGCCGAAGAAGAACTGAGATGTCAGAATCAGGAACTCAAACAAGCTCGCCAGTCAGCAGAATACTTGCAGAAAAATTATCAGGATTTGTTTGATGGGGCTCCCGACGGATATGCCGTCACCGATGCACGGGGGGTGATTCAGGAAGCCAATCAGGCGATCGCGTCCCTGTTGAGCAAAGACAAAAAGTTTTTAGTCGGCAAACCGTTAAGCATATTCATACCCCTGCAAGAACGCAAAACTTTTCGCTCTTTGCTCGACCGATTGAATGCCAAGGTGGGGTCGGCTGACGTTCCCAATGAGACCCCTAGCCAGCCAGCAGAAACTTGCGAATTCTTCCTACAGTCCAACAGCGAAAGCCAACCTTTCCCGGCGGCGATCTCCGTGACTGCCTGCCGCGACAGCCAGGGGAACCTGCAAAGCTTGCGCTGGATGATTCGGGATATTACCGAGCGGTTTCAAGCGGAAGAAATGGTGCGAATTGCACGCGATCGCTTGGAAATCACGGTTCAGGAGCGCACCGCCGAGTTAAGTCAAATCAACGCATCCCTGCAGGAGCAAATTCAGATTAATGCGGCGGCTGAAGAGGCGCTGTGGCAAAGTTTGCAGAGGTTAGAGGAAACGTCGCGCTTGCTGCAAAATGTGCTAGAAACCCTGCCGGTGGGCGTGTGGATTGCAGATGTCAAAGGTCGCATCTGGCAGTGGAATTCGGCTGCTGAAAAAATTTGGGGGGGAGCTAGATATGTGGGGTTGGAGGGATATGACGAGTACAAAGGCTGGTGGGCTGAGACGGGCGATCGGATAAAAGCCTCGGAATGGGGACTGTACCGGGCGATCGCCTTTGGAGAAACCAGCCTCAATGAAGTTATCGATATCGAAGGCTTCGACGGAACCCGCAAAACCATCCTCAATTCGGCAATGCCCCTGCGCAACGAAAATCAAGAGATCGTCGGGGCGATCGCCGTCAATCAGGACATCACCGAGCAGCGGTTGGTAGAAAAAGCACTCTGGGAAAACCAGCGCCTGATTCAACAAATTGCCGACGCCATGCCGAATATTTTATATCTCCACGACGCGATCGGACGGCAAAATATCTATGTGAATCGAGCCATCTCCGACATTCTCGGCTACTCCCCCGAAGAAATTCAACAAATGAAACAGAGCGTGATGGAGCTTTTCCATCCAGACGACCAATCCAGATTAGCCGAACACGAGCAACAATTGGCTGCATCGGCGGATGGAGAAATCTTCGAGATTGACTACCGGATGAGACACAAATCGGGTGAATGGCGCTGGCTTTCCAGTCGAGATGTGGTCTTCGCCAGAAATGCCGAGGGATTGCCTGCAAAAATTCTGGGTACGGCTGTCGATCTCACCTCAAAAATACAGGCAGAATCCGCACTGAGAGAAAACCAGCAGCTCCTACAGGCTATCCTCGATAACTCTCCTGCAGTGATTTACATCAAGGACAATCAGGGGCGATACATTCTGGCCAATCATCAGTACAAGGTTCTCACCAATGTTACTAATGTGCAGCTTGCAGGCAAAACCGACTGGGATATTTTTCCGAGAGCAGCCGCAGATAAGTTCGTGTCTAATGACCGAATGGTGCTGGAAGCAGGAGCTGCCCTAGAGTTTGAAGAAATCGTTCCTCTGGCAGATGGGTTGCACACTTATCTAGCGCTAAAATTTCCCCTTTATAATTCTGCCGGGATTCCCTACGCAGTCTGCGGGATTTCTACCGACATCACCGCTCGCAAGCAAGCAGAAGCGGCGCTTAAAGAGAGCGAACAGAGGTTTCGCATTATGGCTGATGCGGCACCCGTGTTTATATGGATGGGGGACACTGAGGCTTTGTGTACGTTTTTCAACAAACCCTGGTTGGACTTTAGGGGACGAACTTTAGCGGAAGAACTGGGCAACGGTTGGGTAGAAGGCGTGCATCCCGAAGATCGAGAACGCTGTTTAAATACTTATTTGTCAGCTTTTAACGATCGCGCTTGGTTCCAGAACGAATACCGTCTGAGGCGGGCGGATGGGGAGTATCGCTGGATTTTAGATACCGGAGTCGCTCTGTACAGCCCCAGCGGCGAGTTTATCGGTTATATCGGCTCTGGGCTAGACATCACCGATCGCAAGCTGGCAGAGGAGGCGCTGCGAACCAGCGAGGAGAAGTTCCGCCAACTGGCTGAAAACATCCAAGAGGTTTTCTGGATGAGCGAGTTCGATAGCGATCGGATGATATACGTCAATGCTGCCTACGAGCAAATTTGGGGGCGAAGCTGCGCAAGTTTGTACGCCAACCCCGAATCTTGGGTGGAGAGCCTGCATCCAGAAGATCGCGATCGCGTGCTTGCCTATCGTGCCAACAATCTTTTTATAGAGTTCGAGCAAGAGTATCGGATTGTACGCCCCGACGGTTCCGAGCGCTGGATATGGGATCGCAGTTTTCCGATCCGCAATCCGGCTGGAGACGTCTATCGCAGGGCTGGGCTAGCCCGCGACATTACCGAGCGCAAGCACATACAAGAAGCACTGAGGCTCAGCGAGGAGCGCTTGCGAATTGCGATCCAGAGTTCGCCGATTGTCTTATTCAATCAAGACCTCGATCTTCGCTACACTTGGGTGCTCAATCCCCAGCTCGGTCTATATGGCGAGGCGATTCTCGGCAAAACCGATGCTGACATCCTCCTGCCTGCGGAAGCCGAACGGCTGACGGAACTCAAGCGCCGAGTGCTTGCCACTGGCACCGGCGTTCGGGAGGAAGTGCTGCTCACTTGCAATGAAGAAGTGTTTTATTACGATCTGACCATTGAGCCGTTGCGAGATACGGCAGGCAATATTGTCGGCATTACCTGCGTTGCCGTGGATATCAGCGATCGCAAGCAGGCTGAAGAAATCCGCCGCGCTCTGGAGACGCAAAAAGAACTCAGTCAACTGCAGTTGCGCTTTTTCTCAATGGCTTCCCACGAGTTTCGCACGCCCCTGAGTACGATTTTACTTTCGGCGCAATTACTCCAAACTTGCAATGCCCCAGGCCATGAAGCTAAAAGGCTAAACAATATTTATCGCATTCAAAATTGCGCCAAAAATATGACGCACTTGCTGGAAGATATTTTGACCATCACGAGGGCCGAAACCGGTAGATTAGAATTCAAACCCCAACTCATTGACGTGGAAAGATTCTGTCAGCAGTTATTGGAAGAACTCCAAGTGGGGGAAGCGTTTCCATACAACATCGACTTTGTTTGCCACAAACCTTCTCTGGCAGGAGCAGATCCAGAAGCGCCGCGATCGGAACAAAAAATAATAGCCAGCCTCGATGAAAAGCTGCTGCGTTCTATTCTCGCAAATCTGCTTTCTAATGCTAAAAAATATTCCCTCGTGCCCTCCTCTATTTATTTAATGGCGATTCGCGAACTAGACGAGATAACTTTTCAAGTTAGAGACGAAGGCATCGGGATTCCCAAAGAAGACCACAAACAACTATTTGAAGCGTTTCATCGGGGAAAAAATGTTGGGTCTATACCCGGATCGGGGCTGGGGCTAACGGTTGTCAAAAAGTGCGTAGAATTACACGGGGGAACGATTGCGTTTACCAGTGAAATCGGGAAAGGCACGACGTTCACCGTAACGATTCCGCAGGGTTTGGATTGAGGGCTGTAATTCTTATTTTCTGGCGGCGATGACACAAGGGCGAACTCTCGCTGTCGGGGAGGAGCAGCCACGGAAAGCCGAGGGTGGTTGCTTCTACAAAAAAGAGGAACGGTTAAGTTAAATGGGTATTGTGGCTACTTTCCCCCTCACTCTATTTCCTCCTCGTCAACAGCGGAATCGGGCGCGGATTCTTGAGGGGTATCGTCTTGAAGCGGCGAGGATTCTAAGCGATGGATTTGAATTTGGAGCAAGCGCGGCCCGTCAGCGGACACGACGGTGAGTTCCAGATTTTGATATTGCAGGGTTTCGCCAACGGCGGGGATTTTTTGCAATTGGTAGATTAAAAAACCTCCCAGAGTTTGGTATTCGTTGGTGAGGGGCAAGTCCACATTGAGCCGCTCGTTGACTTCTTCTAAGTCTATTTGCGCCTGCACGAGAAATGTCTGCTCGTCGAGCATTTGCACGCTCATCTGTTCGGTGGGGGTGGGTTCGAGGCGATCGCCGATGATTTCGGCAATCACGTCGTTGATGGAAACCAACCCGGCAGTGCCGCCAAACTCGTCAACGACGATGACGATGTAGGTTTGCGATCGCTGCATTTGCTGTAGCAGTTCCCGCAGGGGCATTTGTTCTGGGACGAACCGCGCCGGACGAATCCACGGCTGCAAGGGCGCGTCCAGGGTGAGAATGCCTTGGGATAAAGGTTCTGCCAGTTCCTTAAAGTCGATAATGCCGCGAATGTCGTCCAAGGATTCCCCCCGCACGGGATAGCGCGAGTGTCCCGTGGAAACCACTTCATTGAGCAGGGTTCTGAAAGTCGCCGTACTGGGAAGGGCTGTCATGCTGGTGCGGGGAACCATCACTTCCCCAGCGGATACGTCGCCAAACTCGAAAACATTGTTGATGATTTCTCGCTCCTCCGCATCTAGACCGATGGACTCGCTGGAGGTGGCGATAATCAGTTGCAATTCTTCTGGGGTGACTTGGTGATACCAGCTCGTGCCGGTATAGCGAATGCCCACCAGGCGCAGCAGCCAGCGCGTCGATTGATTGAGAATCCAGATGAAGGGGTTAAAAAAGCGCGCGATCGCCAGACTGAAGGGGGCGAGAAACCGGGCCAGTTGCTCCGAGTAGAGCATGGCCACGGACTTGGGGCACAATTCGCCCAGCACGATTTGCAGGTAAGCTACCAGAAAAAACGCCAGCGGTATGGCCAGAGAATGGGCGATCGCCCCCCGGCTCCCCGATGGCAGCGGCAATTGGGCGATCGCAAAAGCCACCAAGTCAGCCATCGTATTTTCTCCAATCCAGCCCAGCGCCAGACTGGAGAGCGTAATCCCCAATTGGGTTGTCGAGAGCAGGCGATCGATATTGCGCTGCAGCGCCTGGACGGTTCTGGCTTGGGCGTCGCCCGCATCTACTAACTGGTTGATGCGCGATCGACGCACCGACACCATCGAAAATTCCGCCGTCACAAAAAACGCATTGATCGCGATGAGCAGAAAAACCGACAGCAACCGCAACAAAACATCTGGCCACGTCAGCATGTAGGGACTGGGAGCTGGAGAAGCTAAATTATTAGTAGCCGCCCAGACAGCGACGGCAGGGGCCAACAGCCACCAAACACCGACAGAATTTACAACACGCACTGGCGCGCTCCCTCTTGCGGGTTGAGTAGACGATTCCCGACCTCACGATTGAGCTGCTTTCGTATTGCCATCGGTCGGCTTGTCCTGCTACTGCTGTGTCTTGGCTTTGTTCTGATCCTTTTGGCCGTCATCAGCCTTGCCTTCTACTTGGGCCTTAACGTTTTTCAGGATATCTTGCTCTTTCAGGAAGACAATCTCTTGTCCGCGAGACGGTGCTCCCTTGCGGTTCGCCAGGTTATTCGTAGGGCGGACGTCCGGCTGCGTAATTCCCTTGAGCGCTTCCCGCCCGATGGCAAACCCCCAAGAGCCACTCACCATACCCGCCCCAAACATCAGGGCGAGCAGGAGGAACGTCAGCGCCACAGTTGGATTCAATTTCATGGTTTTTGCGATAATCTGGCCAAAAAACGAGAGGCTGCAACAACAATAAACATTATTGTAGTTTCTAAGTTTCCGCATCGGCTCCGGGAACCTGCCGCCAATCGGACGTCTCGCCCCCCTTCACAGAACTAGACGCCCGCCGTCAACTCGTGCTGTGTTTCTCAAACTAGCCTGCACGACCAGAAAGAATCCGCGATCCTGGCCATCCCGGGCTGAAATGCGATCGGGCGATCGCGCCAATTGCAGAGACAGGTAATTGACACTCGACTCAAGTTAGGCTATATTAACAAATAGATATGGCGGCAGTGGGCCGGGCGGATTAGGCAACCGACTCATAATCGGTGGGGAAACCCTAGGCAGGTTCAACTCCTGCACTGCCGATTCTTATAAACTCAACATACCCTCGTCCAATTCCCAATGACAATTTGGACAGAGTATGGCAATGTTTGACCTTTTGTTGACCTCCGACACCAGCACAGTCAGGTCAAAGCTGCTGAGAGGTTTGATATGGCATATTTCAACGTGCTTGTCATAGCCGCACAGTTCGCAAGCCGTTATATGTTTGTATAACTTTCTGGCGTGTTCTCTGACTCGGCAATATTTGCTGGCTTTGTTGCTCAGACAGATCGCATCAGCCAGTGATTGATTTTCGATCGCACGCGAAGCGCGACACTTGGCACAATAAACATTTCGGCGCGATATGGGTGCGCCGCATTGCTGGCATTCACCTTCTACCGTTCTCTTTGCTGAAGTTGCATTGTTATAGGAGGCAGCGCAACTTCGAGAACAAAAATGATTGGAAGTTTTGCGGATTTCGCTGACTTTCTTGAAAAACCATTTCCCGCACTTCAAACAGGGTAATTCAAGAGGCTTGTGTCGTCTGGCTGTCATTGCCTTTCCTGTTCAACCTATTTTTTCCTTATTTTAATAATAAAATTGAAATGTCTGGATAATTTTAAAATCAAGCTGAAATTTCGCACAACGATCGCCAGCTTTGCCATTGTTCTAAAAAGGCACTTCTGCCAGTTAGAAGCACAAACCATTCGCTAGATTCAGCGCCGGTCATGCCTGACGGAAATTGTCCCGCGAACGCCCTTGTAAAAATTACAAAAAAAATCAGTATTTATACTGATGACAAAAAAAGAAAGTTATAAAAAAGGCAAAATCTCCAGATGGGCGGTAGCGGGGTGCTGGCTTTGTGGCACAAAGCCGCCCAGCATTCCCCGAAAAGCCCGCCCGACAATCGCTGCGGGCGTTGGCCTTTACAGGAGCGAAGTCAAGTATGTTAAAAAGAAAGTGACAGTAAAAAACGATTCAGCCAACCTTATTCAGCTAGCACGCTCGAGATCTCCCCGAGGAGAGACGACCCACAGCCGCCAACCGCTTAAAAAAAGTAACGGCGCTGACTGGAAGAACGCCAAGCAGGTGAGAGAAAAGGCCCATGCAATTGCAAGAAAAAGATAAATCAACCGCAGTTTCGCCGATCGCGATCGCCATCACAGCGACATTCACCGCAGAGCCCGTCGAGGACTCGCTTGCCTTTTGGCTAAAAGAACTCGATATCCCGTGTCAAATCCAGTTTGCCCCCTACAACCAAGTTTTCCAGCAACTGCTCGATCCCAATAGCCTGCTCTCTCAAAACCAGAAGGGACTAAATGTGGTTCTGGTGCGGCTCGAAGATTGGGAACGGCAGGAAGAACGCGCTCAGTCGGGGCAAGCGCTGCGCAAAGAGGCGATGAATCTCATAGAACGCAATGTCAGAGATCTAGCGATCGCCGTGAAAGGCGCAGCTTCAGCCTCTCCTACGCCTCAGTTCGTCTGTCTGTGTCCGGCTTCACCCGGTGCCCTTGCTGACTCGCAGCGGCAGGCATTTTTCAAACAGATGGAGGATTGGTTGAAATCGGAATTCAACAGCCTTGGCAGCGTCTATGTAGCAACGCCCGCCGAATTGACAGCCACCTACCCGGTTTCCAAATATTACGATCCCTATGGAGACGAACTGGGGCACGTTCCCTACACGCCGGCTTTCTTTACTGCGCTGGGCACCCTCATCGCCCGAAAACTCTACGCCCTCATCAATCCGCCGCACAAAGCGATCGTTCTCGACTGCGATCAAACCCTGTGGAAAGGGGTATGCGGAGAAGACGGAGCCCTGGGAATAGAAATCGATCCGCCCCGCCGCGCGCTGCAAGAATTCGTGGTAGCGCAGAACGAAGCCGGGATGCTCGTTTGCCTGTGCAGCAAAAACAGCGAAGAAGATGTCGTCGAAGTTTTCGATCGCCGCACCGACATGCCCCTAACGCGCGATCGCCTCGTTTCCTGGCGCATCAACTGGCTCCCCAAATCAGAAAATATAAAATCTCTCGCCAAAGAATTAAATCTCGGACTGGATAGCTTCATCTTCATCGATGACAATCCCGTCGAATGCGCCGAAGTGCAAGCCAACTGCCCAGAAGTCCTCACCCTGCTGCTCCCCGTCGAAGGCGACATTCCGAAATTTCTCCAGCACGTCTGGGCATTCGATCGCCTGAAAGTCACCGAAGAAGACAAAAAACGAACCGCCCTCTATCAAGAAAACGTCAAGCGCGAACAATTTCGCACCTCTGCTGCCAGCCTGGAAAACTTTCTCGAAGGACTCGGCTTAGAGATAGACATCTCCGAAATGCCGCCGCATCACCTATCCAGAGTTTCCCAACTGACGCACCGAACCAACCAATTTAACTTCACCACCATCCGCCGTTCAGAAAGCGAAATTCAACAGCTCATTCAATCTGGATTTGAAATCCTCACCGTCGAAGTGCGCGATCGCTTCGGCGATTACGGCTTAGTCGGCGTCGCAATTTTCGCGATCGAAGCCGACGCCCTCAAAGTGGATACCTTCCTACTGAGCTGCCGCGCCCTGGGGCGAGGCGTCGAACACCGAATGCTCGCAAAACTCGGAAAAATCGCAGAAGATCGCGGGCTCAGTTGCGTGGAAGTTTATTACAATCCCACCAAAAAGAATCAACCCGCCCTCGATTTTCTAGAAAGTGTAGCAGCCCCATTCAAACAACCCGCTGCAGAAGGATTCTGCTTCCCCTTGCCCGTAGAAGTTGCCGCAGCAGTTAGCTACAAGCCAACCGCCTCGAAAACAGACGAACCAACCCTCTCAGAAATCGTCGAGAAATCCCCAAATCCCCAAATCCCGGCTTCTCAAATCGCCTCCAAACACCGCACCCTGCTTCTAATTGCTAGCGAACTGAATGACGTCGAACAGATTCTCAAACAACTGGAATTGCAAAAGCGTCGCTCTAAAATTGAAAAGCCAGCGACTTTTATAGAGCCTCAAACGCCTTTGCAAAAAAAGATAGCCGAAATATGGGAGGAAATTCTCGGACTAGATCGGGTGGGCACTCAGGATAATTTTTTTGCGCTAGGCGGAGATTCACTGCAAGTTTCTCAGATGATTTTTAGGGTGCGAGATGTTTTTCAAATAGAATTGCCAGTTGAAGTTTTTTTTGAGGCAGCCAAGCTAGAAGATTTAGCGGCAAAAGTAGAAGAACAGCAGGGTTTCTCCGTACAAAAAGCGCTGGCAGAAGCCGAAGTGGTTGCCGAGATTCTGCAAGCGATCGAGGAACTGTCAGAAGAGGAAGCCCGAACGACTGTCGAGCAAAAAATGACTGAGCTGCTGAGTTGGAAGTCGGCGGCAAGCGAGGCTTCGTCGTATTATTGCTGTGCAGATATTGAAAGAGTGCCAGTCGGACAGCACTCGGAGTTGGTTTACTCCAGAAGCACGGGCTCGAAGAAACTATTAAAGTCGGAAGTCGCCAAGATGGTGTCTGAGTGCCAGCAGTTTAAAACACTCGCCGAACACGCACGGGAACTCAGCCGCGATTTCCTGCGGGATAGCTTCACTTCACGCAGACACGGGTTTGGCAGCACGGAGGCGATTAAAAGTCAACTGTCGGAGCTAGCCGATGCCGGCTTTTTGATTTCGCAGCAGCAGCTACTCGAGAAATGGAAAAGCTCCGAGGACGTGCCCAGCACTGACAGCGCGATCGCCTCGGTGGGAATCGTCACTTGCAATCGTCCAGAGGGATTGAAACGCGCCCTAACCAGCTACATCGAAAATTGCTTGCAATACGGCAGAACAAACGACTTTGCCGTCGTAGACGACTCGGCAAACCCGCAGATGCGAGCCAGCTACCGGGAACTGCTGCGATCGCTCAAAACCCAGTACGGCGTCAAAATTTACTACGGCGGTTTGGAGGAAAAGCAGCGCTTCGCGAAAGCACTGATTGAAACAGGAGACTTGCCGCCGGAAATCGTTAACTTTGCCTTGTTCGACGTCGAAAAATCCGGCGCTTCGCCAGGAGCCAACCGCAACGCCCTCACCCTGCACTCCGCAGGCGATATGATTTTCAGCGCCGACGACGATACAGCGTGCAGCTTGGTGGCATCTCCACAATTAAAGAGCGGCTTGAGTTTTAAAGCCGGCGGCGATCCCTCGGAATACTGGCTATTTCGCGATCGCCAAACCGCCCTACAGTCTGTTGCCTTTGCTGACGCCAACCTCCTCGCCGAACACGAGCAACTGCTCGGCAAAAACGTCGGTGCCATTCTCAAAACCTTTGCCAGCACCGGCACCCCCGATTTCAACCCAATCGATACGCCCTTCTTGCGCCGGCTGCTTTCCGGCAGCGGCAGAGTCTTGGTTTCCTTTAACGGGCTCGTCGGAGATTGCGGCTGGGGAGCGCCCTTTGGCTATTGGGGCGCGCCTTTGGGTTATTTGCTCTTCGCTGGCGAATCTCACGATCGCTTAGTCCGCTCGGAAACCGACTACCGCGCCGCCACAACCAGCCGAGACATCTTGCGCGTCGTCAATCAAGCCTGCATTAGCGACGACAGCTTCGGCATGACCACTTTTGTAGGATTGGACAATCGCCAACTCCTGCCGCCATTCCTGCCAGTCAGGCGCGGACAAGATTTGATTTTTGCGAGTAGCGTGTGGACGTGCTTCCCAGATGCCTTTTTCGGGCACCTGCCGTGGGCACTGCTGCACGAGCCGGTAGAAGCGCGAAAATTCTGGCCCGGTGAAATCTTCAGAACCGCTTCCGGCTTTGACACTGCTAAACTCATTATTGAATGCGTCAAATCCTGCCAGTTCGGGAGCGCTCAAAAAGCCGGCGCGGAAAGAATGCGCGCCCTGGGCGCTCACCTGATTGAACTCGGCTCAATGCCGCAAGCTGATTTTGAAGAGTTCCTTCGACTGCAAGTGTGGCGATCGCACAGTTCGTTTATCTCCTCAATGGAAGACAGACTGAGCGCCTGCGGGGAATCGCCCGCCTTTTGGGCCAATGATGTCAAAAAATACATAGACCTTTTGAGCCAGTCTCTAACCCGAGAGGATTATCTCGTACCGCTGGATCTCGTGGAGGGACGCACCCTTGGCGAAGCCCGCGAACTCGCCCAGCGCCTGGTTCTCAAATTTGGCCAGCTCTTGTCCTGCTGGCCCGATATTGTCGCAGTGACGAAAGAATTGCGGCAGCGAGGTCAGCGGTTGGCAGTAGAGCGCTTTTAGATTTTGGAAGCCATCTGAACTACAAAATCCGAACAGAAAATTAGCCAATCGGGAGGCAATAACTTAAGAAAAATTACAAAATCTTTCAACAACAATGTATTTTTGGTAAAACCCGAATTCGGGCATCACAAATATTCTAAAAGTCAGGGTGTCTCTGAAACCAACAATTACTTAAGAAGGATTGAAAATGGGTCGGACTACCGAAGAAATAGCGGCGCTTTCTCCCAATAAACGCGAACTATTTGAACTGTTGTTACAAGAAAAAGGACTGAAAGTTTCCGAGATTCAAAGCATCCACAACCGAGAAACAGTTCAGCGATCGCCCCTTTCGTTTGCCCAAGAAAGGCTGTGGTCAAAACTTGTCGAGGACGAGAATTCCGTTAGCAACATCAGTATTGCTATCCGTCTCAGCGGCGTGCTGAATACAGCCGCTTTAGAGCAAAGCCTGAATGCCATCGTGCAGCGTCACGAAGTGCTGCGAACGAGCTTTCGAGCCGAAAATGGCTGCGCGATTCAGAGTGTCCGCGCCAGTGCCGATTTTAAATTGTCGATTTCAGATTTCACAGCAGCCGCCAAGCGCGAATCTGAAATCCAAAATTTACTGCGCGCTGAAGCCCAGCAGCCGTTTAATTTGGCAGAATGTCCGTTAATGCGGGGCAGCTTAGTGAAGACTGGCGATCGCAAGCATTTCCTATTGCTGTCGCTTCACCCGCTCGTCGCTGATTTTTGGTCTGCGGGCATACTGTTGCGGGAAATGGCAGCCCTCTACGAAGCGTTTTGCAGCGAAAAGCCCTCCCCCCTCCCCGAACTCCCCATTCAATATGCTGATTTCGCGCGCTGGCAGCGGCTGTCGCTACAGGGGAAAGTTTTAGAAGAAGAGCTTTTCTATTGGAAGCAGCGACTCGATCGATCTCTCCCCGTGCTGCACCTGCCCGCAACTCGTCCGCGACTGACGACTCAAAACTCCCGCGCTAGCCAGCAATCTTTAGCGCTCCCCTTCACCCTCGCTCGTTCCGCGCGATCGCTGTGCGCAGCAGAAGGCGTCACCTTGTTTGTCACTTTATTAACGGCATTTTTGGTATTGCTGTACCAATATAGCGGCAGCGAAGACATTCTGGTGGCGTCTCCTTTCGCCAACCGCAATCGCAGAGAAGTAACGGGGCTCATCGGCAGCTTTGCCAGTCTATTAGGTTTGCGTGCCGATCTTTCTGGAAACCCCACATTTCGCGAACTGCTCGGGCGAGTGCGATCGCTCGTGGCGGAAGCCTATGCCCGTCAAGACTTATCCCTCGATCGAGTGGTCGATTTTCTCAATCTCCCTCGCGCGCGGGTGACTCCGCAAGTCATGTTTGCCGTCAAAAATGCGCTGTTGCAGCAGCCAGAACAGATACCGGGATTAACCCTGAGTTTTCTAGATGTAGATAGCGATAAAACAAACTTTGATTTGTCACTGCTGGTGGTAGAAGAAGGCGAAAAATTGACGGCTGTATTGAGATACAGCGCGGAGCTATTTGACGAGACGACAGTCTCCGAAATGCTCGATCGCTTCCGAATCCTGCTAGAGAAAATCGTCGCCAACCCGGAGCAGACACTTTCAGTGCTGTCGGGGCGGACAGAAAATACAGCCGATTCCCAACTGGAACTCAACCGCGATGGCGAACGAGCGATCGCGGATAATTTAGAACGCCAGCTCGGCAAAATTTGGGAAGAAATTTTAGGCGTCGAGCCTGTCGGAGTGAAAGACAATTTCTTTGAACTTGGCGGAGGCTCTCTATTAGCGGTGCGCCTGTTTTCTCAAATTCGCGAGAAATTCAATCGCGACCTGCCACTGGCAACGCTGTTTCAGGCACCCACCGTCGAGCAACTCGCCCAGATTCTTCGCGTTCAGGAATGGTCAGCGCCTTGGAATTCGCTGGTGACGATTCAAAAGGGCGGAACGAAACGACCTTTATTCTGCATACATGCCCTCGGCGGCAATGTCCTTTCCTACAAGCCTGTCGCCTCTTATTTGGGTGAAGATATCCCCGTTTACGGGCTGCAGTCGCGGGGTCTGGACGGCAAACAGGAACCCCACACCAATGTTGAAGAAATGGCGGCTGACTACATCAAAGAAATGCGGACTGTCCAGCCGGAGGGGCCGTACATGCTGGTCGGGCACTCCCTCGGGGGCACCGTCGCTTTCGAGATAGCTCAGCAATTAGTTCGCGCTGGGGAAAAAGTATCTTTGCTGGCGGTTTTTGATACCTACAGTCCTACTTTCAAGTCCGAGGTTCCCCCTGCTAGCTATCAGGTCGGCATTCACCAGTACAATCTTTCGCGGCTCAAACTCAGGGATAAGCTGACTTACATCTCGGAAAGGGTTTGGTGGAAGGTAGAAAGTTTAATCGAAAAGATTGCAGGCAAATTGCATTTGGAAACAGGGCGGGAAACGGACGAACTGCCCGAACACTTCCAGCGTGTCGAAGATGCAAATCGCCAAGCGGTGAACGCTTACAAACCGCAAGTTTATCCGGGGCGAATAACGCTACTGCGAGCGATCGAGCGCCCTACCCGCAAGTATTTCGATCCCCTGATGGGCTGGGGCGAGTTGGTAGCGGGCGGTGTCGAAATTGTCGAGGTTCCGGGGCATCACAAAACCCTGATTTTAGAACCCCGCGTCCGCATTTTGGCTGAAAGGTTGCGCGAGTGCATCGATAAGGTAGATTCTGAGCAAGAATGAAGGAGGAGCGATCGCCCGGGCGATCGCTCTAAAATAGAAACATTCACCCTAAAATCGCTTTAAAGCTTTGACATCCGATCGCCGAATTTTGGTTTGCCAGAACCGCACCTGCCGCAAGCAGGGATCGGCTGCGGTTCTGGCTGCTTTTCAAGCCGAGCCTCTTGCCGATATCGCGATCGCTTCTAGCGGCTGTCTGGGAAAATGCGGCAACGGTCCGATCGCGTTAATATTGCCAGAAATGCTCTGGTACAGTCGCGTTCGTCCCGATGACGTGCCGCAGTTGCTAGAACGACAGCGATCGCCCGCACCCTAAAGGGGGGCTGATTACAGTTCGTGCTTGACAAAAGGCACCTCAACGATTTCGCCCTCAGCCTCTCCCACGCGAACTTTCAAACCGACGCCGCCCGCTTTGCTGCGGATGTACGCCAAACCAAACAGCCCCTTTTCAGTTTCCGTCAGGCTGGTGAGGGTGCCGACTTTTTCCTCTTCAACCGTGACGGCAGTGCCCGGTGAAGCTGGCGCATTTAGACGCACGCCCCAGAGGTGTTGTTTGACGCCTTTGTAGGTATTCAATCGGGCAATTGTCTCTTGACCGATGTAACATCCTTTGCTATAAGAAATTGTATGCAAAAGTCCGACTTCTAAAGGATTGTAATCCTCCGTGATTTCGGCATCGGGAACGGGGCGTCCTTGTTCGATGCGCAGTTGTTCCCAAGCGCGATCGCTCAGGGGAACGGCTCCCGCTGCGGTTAGCTGGTTCCAAATGGCTGCAGCGCTGTCAGCGGGGAGAATCAGGGTATAACCGGCGATCGCCAAACCATTTCCCACGGCGACGCGAACCTCTGCCCCGCCGATATTAAATACTTTGTGCGTGGCATCGGGTTGACCGATGATTTCTCCCGCGCCTAATTGTTCGATGAAAGCGTCACTTTTTGGCCCGATTAAGCTGAAAGCAGCGGTTTCGTTGGTGACATCTTTTAACTGGACTTTATCGGCAAAAAAGATATATTTATCCAGCCATTTGATTAAATAGTCGCGGCGATTCGGGGAGGTGAGCAACAGCACCGCGTCATCCGTAACGTAAGCGGTGGCGAGGTCGATCGCGCGCGCGGTGGAGGTGACGAAAACGGTATCGCAACCCTGCCCGGGTTTGAGGCTGTTGAAATCGTTGGTGCTTTGGTTGTGCAGGAAGCGAAGGCGATCGCTGTCTGAAACGAGGATTCGCCCCCAGCGCGATCGGTTGGTTATGGCAACGCCCTGCCGCGCTGCTTGGATAGCGGCGGAGTCGTTGGCGGTTGATTCGTTGCCCAGTGCTGAGGCTGGGTGTTGCGTGATTTCATCCATAGTGCGCGATCTGGCTTTTGGGTAGGGCACCGATTTTTAATGTTACCGCGAGGCTGGCGCGATCGGAGTTTAAACCCCCGGCGGGGTAGAACTTTCAAAAAAAATTTTTTTGGCGCGAAGCGCGAGAGTGAAAAGAAAAGAGAGAAGAGGAGAGAGGGCAAGAGGGTAAAGAAGAAGAGTTCTCGCAGCCAAACTAGGACGCCGACAGCAGACGCGCGATCGCTACGCGAAAACCGTAGCCATTGTTCCCGACGCCCGCAGAGTTCCTGTAGCGGTAGGCACAGCGGCAATAGACCGCATTGTAGTTCCACGAACCTCCACGCCGCACCCGGTATTCTTTGTTCCCCCCAGATTCCCAGACACTACCATCGCTGGGAGCGCCCTTGTAATTCTCGTGCCAGGGATCGGCGCACCACTCCCAAACATTCTCGTGCATATCGTACAACCCAAAAGTATTGGGCGCAAAACTGCCCACAGGCGTTGTTTTCTGGCGATACGTCCCTTTTGGGGCATTTGCGTAGGGATAATTCCCGTCATAGTTCGCCAAAGAAGGCGTAATCGTTTCCCCGAAGTGAAACGGCGTCGTCGTTCCCGCGCGACAGGCATATTCCCATTCTGCCTCGCTCGGCAGTCGGTAGGCGCGTCCGGTTTTTTTGCTCAGTCGGGCGCAAAATTCCACCGATTCCTCCCAAGATACCTGTTCCACTGGCAGAGTGTCTCCCTTAAATCGAGACGGTTCGGGTTTCAGAGATATCTTGACTTGCGGCAGCGCCGCAACTGCCCGCCACTGCGCCTGCGTCACGGGATACTTCCCCATAAAGAAAGGTGCGATACTGACGCGGTGCTGTGGACTTTCTCTTTCATATCGCCCTTTCTCACTTTCCGGCGAGCCCATCATAAAAGTACCCCCCGGTATTGACACCATTTCCAGAGTCACTCCGCCTCCCAAATCTTCGCCAAACAATTCCGCTTGGCAGCGCTGGCGGTTGATTTCCTTCCCGCCCGCATCCACTATCACCACCTCAAACTCAAACTTTGACAGTGATATAGAAAGCGGATTTGGCGGATTGGTTTTGGGCGGCGCGGCGGGAGCAGTAGGCGGATTGGTTTTGGGCAGCGCGGCGGGAGCAGTAGAAGCAGAACCTTTCAAAGCCGCCAAGACTTCTGCGGCTGACTGATATCGTTCTTTCACATAATCTTTTAACAGCTTATCCAATATCTGCCCTAACTGCACGCTGACACTTGCGCCGAGCGGCAGATTTTCTCGCCACATCCAGCGAGCTTCTATAACATCATAGAGAGCGTCCGAACCGTCGGCTTTTGGAAATTCTCCCGTCATCAACCGCACGCATGTCACCGCCAAACTATACAAATCGCTGGCAGGATAGACAACCCCGCGCATCTGTTCCATCGGCGCATAGCCGTGAGTTCCCACAGTTGTTCCCTGTTGTCGCGTTAGCAAAGTCCCCGCTGCCTGCTTCGCGACTCCAAAATCAATCAGTATCAGTTTCCCGTCACTCTGGCGGCGGATAATATTCTCTGGTTTGATATCCCGGTGAATCACGCCGCGCTGATGCACGAAATCCAGCACGGGCAATAAATCGCCCAGCAGTTCTGTTATCTGATTTTCGCTGAAAGCCCCTTTTTCCTCGAACTCCTCCATCAAGGTTTTGCCCTTGACGAACTGCTGCACTAAATACAAGTAATTATTTTCTTGAAAAAAAGCATATAATGTTGGTATCTGGGGATGTTCTTCTAGTTGCAGGAGTCGTTTGGCTTCTTCGTTAAACAGTTCTGCTGCTTTTTGGAGTCCCTGGGGATTGCTTGCCATCCCAGCCGCGGGCGCGAATTGCTTGACGACGCAGTGGGCTTGACATCTTTCTTCGTCTTCTGCGAGATAAGTTTTGCCAAATCCCCCCTGCCCGATGGCGCTTTTGATGCGGTAGCGCCCTCTCAGCAGCAGAAGCAATTGTGCGCCGCAAGTCTGGCAGAATTTATGGGTATCGGGATTTTGGGGTTGCTCGCAGGTGGGATTGAGGCAGTAAATCATGGCAGAGCGTGACGAGTGCGATCGCACTTATTTTACCCTTTCCTCTTGTTCAAATATCGGCTGTTCCCAAAAAATGCTGTCGCGAACCCGATAAGAAAAAGAAAAGAGGGCAAAACCGTCGAAAAGAAAATCCTCACAACTTGCACTAGGGCACTGGCAGCAGACGCGCTCCCGCTACGCGAAAACCGTACTTACCATTCCTGCTGCCCCCATAGAACCTGCAGCGGTTGGCACTGCGGCAATTAACCGCACTATTAAACCACGAACCCCCACGCGGTACTCGCCAATTTGTCTCGCCGCCCAATTCCCACACGCTCCCATCCCCAGGCGCTCCCTTGTAATTATCGTGCCAAGAATCAGCACACCGTTCCCAGACATTCCCGTGCATGTCGTACAAACCAAAAGCATTAGGCGGAAAAGTACCCACGGGTGTTGTTTGCTGGCGATACGTTCCCTTTGGAGCATTTCCGTAGGGAGAATTGCCGTTATAATTCGCCAAATCTGGCGTAATAGTCTCTCCGAAATGAAACGGCGTTGTCGTTCCGGCGCGACAGGCATATTCCCATTCTGCCTCGCTCGGCAGTCGGTAAGCACGCCCGGTTTTTTTGCTCAGCCGCGCGCAAAATTCCACCGCCTCTTCCCAAGATATTGACTCCACCGGCAGAGTATCCCCTTTAAATTCCGATGGATTGAGTTTCAGCGATATGTTGATGTCGGGCAAAGCTGCAACTGCCCGCCATTGTGCCTGCGTGACGGTGTATTTTCCCATGAAAAAGGGTTGTATGCTGACGGGGTGCGGCGGGCTTTCATCGTTGACGCGCTCTTTCTCTGTAAACGGCGAACCCATTAAGAACGTTCCCCCCGGTATCGCCACCATTTCCAGAATCACTCCGCTTCCCAAATTTTCGCTAAAAAATTCTGCTTGGCGGCGCTGGCGGTTGATTTCCTTCCCCCGCGAATTGACTGTTACTACCTCAAAGTCAAATGTTAACAGTAATATAGAAGGAGAATTTTGGGAATGGGTTTTGGGCAGTGCAGCAGAAACAGCAGAAACGGAACCCTTCAAAGCCGCTAAAACTTCTGCGGCTGACTGATATCGTTCTTTCACATAATCTTTTAACAGCTTATCCAATATCTGCCCTAACTGCACGCTGACACTTGCGCCGAGCGGCAGATTTTCTCGCCACATCCAGCGAGCTTCTATAACATCATAGAGAGCGTCCGAACCGTCGGCTTTTGGAAATTCTCCCGTCATCAACCGCACGCATGTCACCGCCAAACTATACAAATCGCTGGCAGCATAGACAACACCCCGCATAACTTGTTCCATCGGAGCATAGCCGACAGTTCCTACTGTTGTCCCCTGTTGTTGGGTTGGCGAAATCCCCGCTGCCTGCTTCGCTACTCCAAAATCAATCAATACCAGTTTGCTGTCATTTTCCCGGCGGATGATATTCGCTGGTTTGATATCTCGGTGAATGACGCCGCGCTGATGCACGAAATCCAGCACTGGCAATAAATCTTCCAGCAGTTCGGTTATCTGAGTTTCGCTGAAAGTCCCGTTTTCCTCGAACTCCTCCATCAAGGTTTTGCCCTTGATAAACTGCTGCACTAAATACAGGTAATTATTTTCCTCAAAGTAAGCGTATAAAGTTGGGATTTGAGGATGTCCTTCTAGTTGCAGGAGTCGTTGAGCTTCTTGATTAAACAGTTCTGCTGCTTTTTGGAGTACCTGGGGATTGGTTTGCATCTGCGGTACGGGCGCGAATTGCTTGACGACGCAGTGGGCTTGACATCTTTCTTCGTCTTCTGCGAGATAAGTTTTGCCAAATCCCCCCTGCCCGATCGCATTTTTGATGCGGTAGCGCCCTCTCAGAAGCGGCTGCAATTCTTTCCCGCAACTGTGGCAAAATTTATTCGTATCGGGATTTTGGGGTTGCTCGCAGGTGGGGTTGAGGCAGTAAATCATGGCGGAGCCAAAAAGCGCGATCGCACTTATTTTACCCTTTTCTCTTGTTCAAATATCGGCTGTAGGGGCTTTCTTCTCCCCAAAATCCCTGCACGCCGAAAGACAATCTTTACCTGCCCCGCCCTTCCACCTTCTAGCGTATCTTTACTTTAGCTGCACAAATGTGTTATTATAACAATTTTAGGCACCGTCATTCATCGGGAGGCAAAGCCTCCCAGTCTGCGTTACTAGGCTGTAGGGGCGGTGCCTCCGTGCCCGCCCTGGAACGAATCGTAAGGCTGTAGGGGCAGCGGAAGACTAAAGTGAGGTTATACAGTCCCATTATGGAGATAAAAAGGAGAGGCGGCAATGAACCAAGCTTTGAGGCAAACATGCGTTATACAACCGGGTGGTGTAATTGAAATTCAATCGCCTGATTTGCCAGAAGGAGCGGTTGCAGATGTAATCGTGATTCTGGGAACGCCTCCTAAAAAACAGCGTTCTTTAACCAGTTTCATTGGTACGGCAAAGGGAGGATTCGCAACGCCAAAGGAAGCGGACGAGTTTATTAGCAGGGATCGAGACAGTTGGTTATCTTAAATGCAATTCGGGGCGATCGCGTCATTTAGATACAAACATTTTCATCTATGCGTTAGAGGCATACCCGGCTTTTGTTGAGGCGCTAAGTGAATTGTTTGAGCGCCTTGACGAAGGGACTCTCAGAGCAGTCACCAGCGAGTTGACTTTAGCAGAAGTTCTCGTCAGACCTTTTATGGACGAAAACGTAGAGAGGCAGACAGTTTATCAGCAAGCTTTGCAAAATTCCGACGCGCTTGAGGTTGTTTCAGTGAGCCGGGAGGTGTTGGTTGAAGCTGCGAGATTGCGGGCGATCGCTAACCTCCGACTGCCAGATGCGATTCACGGAGCCACAGCGATTTTAACGGGCTGCGAGACATTTTTAACCAATGATGCTCGGTTGCGATCGCTTCCCGGACTTGAAGTGGTTGTGCTGTCTGAGATAGTTTGAACGGCAAAGGGGCGCGAAATCTACGCTTATCCCTAAAAAATTATAAAAATTGTAAGAGGCACGGCGATGCCGTGCCCCTACTATTGTGTGAGAATTAAACAGTAATTTATCAACCAGATAAAATTGGAAATGCACCCCGATTATTGGGGTTCTTTTAGCAAAAAAAATCGCTTTCCCGTCACGCCCCGATCGCTGGCAAGCTAGCAAAAACCTCCTCTACAACCTGCTTCGCTTTTTCGTCGAGCCGATTCCAATCGACATCTCCGGTTGTTTCGTCGATGAGACTGGTATCGATGTCAACTTCCACGCTCTCCATTGCCGCATGAGAGTGGCGGTAATTGCTGAAGCAGATTTGATAGCACAATTCCCACATATTTACCCTGATTTGCTGGTCTTGATGCTGCAAGCACAGTTGGTAGCCGGGAACGGGCAGCTGCACCTCTTCATAGGTTGCTTGCCAGACAGATTCTTCCAGCTTTTTTCGCAGGTTGTCGATCAGGCGGATGAGCGCCGGTTGCATCAACAATTCTGCTTGCTGCCACGCGATCGTGTTTTTGATTTTGGGCTTCATTGGAGCTGGTTCGCTTTAGAGCGGTTGATTGGGAGAATTGATAGGAGGGGGTGGGGGCAGGGCAGGCAGTTCGTTGGTGCTGCCGTCGGATGGAGGGGGCGGGATAGGCTGGCTCGTGTCCGGATTTGGCGGCAGCGGCGCAGGTTGCAGCGAACCTTGCCAGAAGTAGACGCGATCGCAATATCTTACCTTGTCATTGCACTCGGTTTCTACAGAAACATTGCTGACATTGGTAATATTGACTTCGATGCGCTCTTTCTGTCCCGGCAGCACGCTCTTCGAGGGGCCGCGCTTTCCATCTAAATAAACCGTAACCGTTGCCCCCGGGCTGCCCGCGTCGTTATCGCGCATTCCAAATGCCAGCGATAGGGTTTGGAAGTTATAATCTCTTTCGTCAGGATTCTCCGGTCTGATGCGGCAGGTCATTGCGGAATAATCGGTGCCGGGACCCATGTACCAATATGATTTATAGACCGCTCGCCCTACGGAAACATTTTTAACATCGTAGCGCCAGCGGCCCGGGCCAGCACTGATGCAGGTTGCATCGAGCAAGAAGATAGGATCGAACACCTCTTGTGCCCGTGCAACGGCTGCGCCCAAAGGCCCTAGTGCTAAAGCTAGCGCTGCGCTGACGGCGAGTTTACCGATTGACTTGGTTGTTTGCATTGCGAATCGAAATTGAATATCGAAGCTAACTGGTTTAAATCTTTTTTATGATATCGAATCCCTACCGAGTCGATGGAGTTCCCGAAACAAGGTTCCGATACGGCTGAGGAATGGGGCTCGATATTGGCCAGTCGGGGGCTCAATGGCCTTTATTTTTTCGCTTTGGTGGTAAAGACGCTGGTGAACATCATCAGGAACCCGCCGATGATAATGGCGATCGCCAACCCGCCTGCAATTAAATCGAGCGAAGCCGTATTTTCCATTGGACGCATGATATTTCGATAAACTAACACCAGATTATCGTTTTTTAATCATGTTTGACTTAAATACCCTGCTCGATTTCTCTCATGCCAACTGCATCGCGATTTGTGCGTTTCTGGTGCCTGCCAACCTGGCAGCCACGCTCGCGACTCTGATCCTGACGGCACTGCGCCGCCCTCAAGTTGAGGTGAACCGCGCGGCTCTGTTCGCGATCGCCCCCGCTCTCATCATGGTACTTCACGTTTTGAGTTGGTTTGTCGTGGGCGTTGTCATGGCTCCCACTTACATCCTGCTGACCCTGGCTGCAGTTTGTATGGCCATCAACTTCTGGGCGATCGCCCATTCCCGCAGCATGGTTCGCTTGCTCAGAGGCGCGTAATCCTGGCGCGGGCGATTGCCCCTGCCCTTCTCTCAGCGCCTAGTTGCAAGCGCATTCTACCACAACCGGGGGCAAATTCCCCCGGCGAACTTTTTCATAAAATTTAAACGCTCAAATTTCCTCTAAAATTTAAAATCGATAAGGCGTGAAGTAGCATCTAAAACCAATGAAAGACAAACTCCTCGACTGGCTAAATCTATTTCTAGTAGCCGATGTATTTTTAGTATTGCTCAGTTTCGCGTGGCTGGCGATCGCCGTGATCGGGCGAGGGGCTAAATTAAACCTCGGACTCGACCTCTGGTACAAACTCTGGGAGCCCGTCTTTACTCCAGCGATCGGCATTCTCATGGCTGGGGCGCTTCTAAGTGGCATTATTAGTTGGATTTCCAAGCGATTGAATCCAAATTGATTGGCAGGCGATCGCTTTTCTAAAACTTCGTTCATTGGGGGCGTTCGAGCGCCCCTAATCTTTTTTTTTATTCCAGAATTGCTAAGTGTAAAAAAAGAGAAAAATTTAAGCTATAATCAAATAACCCTCAATAAATAGAGGATTTCCTATGACTCTTTCCAAACCCGCAGAACTGGAAATAACCTCTCTTCCAGACCATACCCAGCTACCAGAATCAGACGGGACTTTTGTGAAAAACTTTCAAGAACGTCCGCAAAGCGACATCCTCAGCAATTCTATCCGACAGGTATTGCAACAATTGCACCCAGACGGACAATATTGCATCGGGCAAGACTGCGGCATTTATTGGCGCTTAACCGAGCCGCCAGAAAGAGGCGCAGAGGCACCCGATTGGTTTTACGTTCCCAACGTGCCGCCGATGTTAAATGGGCAGGTGCGGCGTTCCTATGTTTTGTGGCAGGAATACGTTGCACCCCTAATCGTTCTGGAATTTGTATCGGGGAATGGTGCGGAGGAGCGAGACAGAACCCCGCCTCCCCTTGCCAGCCGGGAAGACGCGCGAAATGCAGGCAAATTTTGGGTATACGAACAAGCGATTAGAGTGCCTTTCTACGGCATCTATGAAGTGAAAAAAGCCCAAGTAGAAGTTTATCAGCTAATCAACGGTCGCTACGAGCAAATGGCTCCCAACGAACGGGGACACTATCCGATTCCGCCGCTGGGCGTTGAGTTGGGAATTTGGCAAGGGCGATATGAAAATATGGAGTTGCCTTGGTTGCGCTGGTGGGATTCTCAAGGGAATTTATTGCTGACTGGCGACGAGTTAGTGGAAATTGAACGGCAACGAGCCGATCGCTTGGCGGAACGGTTGCGCCAGTTGGGGGTTAACCCTGATGAAGTGTAATTGACATCTTGTGAATGCAGGGGAGCGATCGCCTTTTAAAAGAGTTTGGGTTTGTCTGGGAATTGAGTAAAAATATCCAGGCATCGCCCCGGCACCGCCACACCAGCCTTTTCAACAGGCGATCGCTCTCTTGCCTTATTAAGATTTGCTACCCTGCCCTCATCCACCCCCCGACTAAGTGATATCCTCAAGCAAGCTAGGGGTGCCCGCAGCAACGGGCTGAGATTACACCCTTAGAACCTGACACCGGGTAATACCGGCGGAGGGAAGCTGTTTATAGAGGATAAAAACCAATGCGAGCAGAATGGGTTGCCAAGCGGCGCGGGCAGAGTAATGTCTCTCAAATGCACTACGCCCGTCAGGGAGTCATCACCGAGGAGATGCAGTATGTGGCAAAGCGGGAACACCTGCCCGTCGAGCTGATACGGGAAGAAGTGGCGCGGGGACGCATGATTATACCCGCCAACATCAACCACACCAACCTAGAGCCGATGTGCATCGGCATTGCCTCCAAGTGCAAGGTGAACGCCAATATCGGCGCGTCTCCCAACTCCTCAAACATTGACGAAGAAGTCGAGAAGCTGAAACTGTCGGTGAAATACGGTGCCGATACCGTCATGGACTTATCCACCGGCGGCGGCAACCTGGATGAAATCCGCACCGCCATCATCAACGCCTCGCCGGTTCCCATCGGCACCGTGCCGGTGTACCAAGCGCTGGAAAGCGTTTATGGCAGGATGGAAAACCTCACCCCCGATGATTTCCTGCACGTCATCGAAAAACACGCCCAGCAAGGGGTCGATTACATGACGATCCACGCGGGCATTTTGATTGAACACCTGCCTTTGGTGAAAACCCGCCTCACCGGCATCGTCTCTCGCGGCGGCGGCATCATCGCCAAGTGGATGCTGCACCACCACAAGCAAAATCCCCTTTACACGCACTTCGCGGACATCATTGAAATTTTCAAGAAGTACGATGTCTCGTTCAGTTTGGGAGATTCCCTGCGCCCCGGCTGCACCCACGACGCCTCCGACGACGCCCAGCTCGCGGAACTCAAAACCCTCGGACAGTTGACGCGCAAAGCGTGGGAACACGACGTGCAGGTGATGGTGGAAGGTCCCGGTCACGTTCCGATGGATCAAATCGAGTTTAATGTCAAAAAGCAGATGGAAGAGTGCTCGGAAGCGCCTTTCTATGTGCTTGGCCCTCTGGTGACGGACATTGCGCCCGGGTACGACCACATTACCTCGGCGATTGGCGCGGCGATGGCGGGTTGGTACGGCACGGCGATGCTCTGCTACGTCACGCCGAAGGAACACCTCGGACTGCCGAATGCCGAAGACGTGCGCAATGGTTTGATTGCGTACAAGATTGCGGCGCACGCGGCGGATATTGCGCGGCACCGCCCGGGCGCGCGCGATCGCGACGACGAACTTTCTCGCGCCCGCTACAACTTCGACTGGAATCGCCAATTTGAACTCGCCCTCGATCCCGATCGGGCTCGCGAGTACCACGACGAAACCCTGCCAGCCGATATCTACAAAACTGCTGAATTCTGCTCGATGTGTGGCCCCAAATTCTGCCCGATGCAGACCAAAGTTGACGCCGAAGCCCTGGAAGAACTCGAAAAGTTCCTCGCGAAAGAGCCGGTAACGCAAGGTTAAGCTAGTAATAGGGCGGGCAGTTCCCGCCCTATTAACGGCACCTGAGATAAATCATGGTAACGAAACAGTACGTCGAACAGCGCCAAGGCGGTTACTGGATTGCAGGAACTCGCGTTTCCCTCGATTCCATCGTCTGTGCCTTCCTCAACGGCATGTCACCCGAAAGCATTGCGCAGGCTTTCCCTGTCGTGACACTGGAGGAAGTCTATGGAGCCATTACGTTTTACCTAGCGAATCGGACTGCAATAGACGCTTATCTGGAGGCTGGCGAGGCGGCTTTCCAAGAAATGCGAAAAACAGCTAGGGATGTTAAGGCAGACTCTACCATAAAACCAGGAAAAAGTGTAAGAAAAATTTAATAATCCTCCTCCGGAATTGCCATATTGCCAGAGCAAAAATGGCCATATAATTACCTGCCACCAACTGAACAGCCCAGACAGAGCAGACTTGCTGCGGAAAATTCGGCAGCAGCTTGAACTGACACGGGATCGGTTCGATCGTTAAGAGGGTGTAAGTGACGGGAAAATTAATCTCGCTGGCAAATTGCTTCTGACGTTCCTCGCCAATGGCAATGATAGTAATTTCACTTCCGCTGCACTAGCTGAAGGATCGAATTTAGGATTGGCTGTCGAGGTATTGAGCAGAGTAGCAGGCATTCGGACTTGAGCTTAGCGCTTGCAAAAGCGACAAAAAATTATGAATCTGCCCTCGGAAGAAAATCAATCGCCACAAATAAACCAGCAGCCTCACGCTGGCATTGCAGCTCTGAAAGAAGACTTGCAGAAGGTTTTAAAGATATCCTCCAAACTCGAAAGAGAGTACGAGCTAAAGCAGCAAGCTGACAAACGCGAAATTCCTCTAGAAATTTACCGCCAAATGTTGGATGCGTACTGTCAGGATATTCAACCTCCTAAAAAATCTTCTCAAAACTTCATTCCTTTGATTTCCAATAGTTTTAAATTTTTGAGTCAATTTAGTATAATCTATGCTGCTTTGAGCTTTTTGTTTATTTCTCTGCCACAGCAACAACTTCAAGCAGAGCATGAAGCTTGGCGAATTATTTTGTCGGCTCAGAATGCCGAAACCAGTGAAAAAGGCACGGGCAGCTACGGAAGAATTAAAGCTCTCCAGTCTTTGACGGAAAATTGTAAATACCGCCAAGATGTTAGGGTTCCCTTTAAATTCAAATCCCAAATGGAAGAAATTTGGTACAATATTGGATGGTTATTTATAGAACGAAAAAACTGCGTTCCTTTGAATTATGTTAATCTCGATCGAATATATTTGGCTTACGTCAATCTGGAGGGCGCAAGACTGCAACAATCTAGTTTGAATGGAACTAACTTGTATGGAGCCAACCTCAAAAATGCCGACCTGCGAGCTGCAAAACTTCAAATAGCTAACCTGGAAAACGCAGATCTCACGGGAGCAAATTTACAAGGTGCAAATATCCAGGGTGCAGACTTAAATGGCGCGATTTTTTGCAAGACGATTATGCCAGTAGGTGAAGAAAAAAACGATGGCTGCCAGAATAAATAGGCGCAATAAAACAACCGGTAATCTCGTGTCGAATAGGGTGCTACCGCTTAACGGTAAAGCACCCAAAAGACTTATAGCAATCAATTAGAAATGCTATCCTTTATTCTTCCTCATCTTCCTCATCTTCCTCATCTTCTTCCTCTTCATCGTAAGGAATGACTAGCTCGATACCGGCTTCGAGTTCTTCCTCCGCATCTTCTGATACTAGGTCGCTGTTCGCTTCGTAAATGTACGTCCAATACTCGCCGTCTTCGTAGAATGACTCAGCGATCGCCCACAGGGTGTCCCCACTTTCCGTGACATACGTCTCATAGTATTCGTAATCCTCTTCTTCCCCTTCTTCGCCCTCGGCTTCCTCGTCGTAGTATTCAAAATCCTCATCATCTTCCGCCCAGACATTGGCGCTGAAGTCCACGTCCGAAACCGCCTTAACTGTCCAGCAGTCGAAGCAATAATCGGGATTCGTCATGTAGTCGTAGGGGATATAACAATAGCCTTTATCTCCCCAGCTTTCACCCCAGGAATTGCGCACCACAAATACTTTGTACGGATCGGAGTACCCGACGCAGAGCATGGCGTGATTGCCGTGACTGTCGCGCCCGGTTTCGTCGGAATTCGGCATGGGAACTCCTCCTTTTCGGCGGGCTTTATCAAAAGATTTGAACAGCCGCAATCCGAAAACAAAGGGATATCCTTCTGCCAAACAGTGTTTCATGGCGTGCAAGTCAACGTCAACTTCTTCGGCGTGTTCGATTAAGAATCTCAGCGCTTCTTCATACGCTTCGCCGTAAGGCTCCTCGTCCACCATTTCCGGATCGTATGGCCAAGTTTCTTCGGTACAGGCACCCATCTCCTGCAAGACTTGGATGCTGCTGGCGATCGAACTGCCGTTATCGCCTTCTATGCTGTCAAACTGTCGGGCATTATAATAAATAAATAAACGGCTGATATCTCCCGATTCTCCCAATATCCGCATCGCCAGGTATTCGTAAGCTCCCGCGATCGCATTAGCGGTGCAACTATTGGTCTGGGCTTGGTCTTCTACCGCTGTGAGGTACTGGCGCAAGTCAACTCTTTCTGGCAATTCGGAGTCTGCAAAGCGAGTGGCGCTGTAGTGTCTGGCTTTCGGGGGCTTTTTTTTAGAAGGAATGCAGCCGTTTAGTTTAATCTTTTTGCCGCTTGTCAAGTCGATGACGAAGGTATCCTGGCGCTGTCTGCCCATAAAATAGCTTGATGAGTCGGTTAACCTTTAATTGAGCTGTTCGTGTTATAACAAATTTGCCCGCGATCGCACTCCTGCTTAACAAAACGATAAGTTCCCATGTACCCCCACAAACCGTTCTATTCTCGGCGGCGGTTCCTCCATCTCGGTCTTTTGACAAGCGCTTTGGCCATTTCCTGGTCTTGTTCTGGAGAAAAGGCACAGTCCAAAATGTCAAGTATTCTGGTTGTCGGGGCAGGAATCGCTGGCTTAGCAGCAGCTCGCGACTTGCAAGCTAATGGGTTTAAAGTGACTGTTCTGGAGGGGAGAAATCGCCTCGGCGGCAGAATCCACACGGAGCGATCGCTCGGTTTTCCCGTGGATTTAGGCGCGGCTTGGATTCACGGAATTAAAAACAATCCCATCTACCAACTAGCGCAAGACTATCAAATCGCTCTTAAGCCAACGAATTACGAAAATTTTCTCGTTTACGGAGCGAATAATAAGCCCGTGGCAGAAACAGAACTTGAAAAGGGTGAGTCTCTCTACACTCGAATTCTCGATCGCGCCAAATCCCAGGCGGAAAATCTCGATAAAGATATTTCTATCGCCGAAGCCTTGCAACGCTTATTAAAAAAAGAGAACCTGACGCCTCAACAAGAAAAATTATTTAAATGGTTTCTCAATTCCGAGATAGTTTTGGAAAGCGGCGCTGATTTAGAAGCTCTTTCTATTTGGGAATGGGATGAAGATGACGCATTTGAGGGAGGGGACGTCCTATTTCCCGGCGGATATGACCAAATTATCCAGAAATTGGCAAAAGGGCTGGACATCCAGCTACAGCAAAAAGTGACAGCCATTGAGTACGGCAATAACGGCGTGACGGTGAAAAGCGATCGCGGTACGTTTCAAGCAGATGCTGCGGTGATTACTTTGCCGCTCGGCGTGCTGAAATCGGGAAATGTGAAATTTTCGCCGCCGCTGCCAAAGTCGAAACAGGCGGCAGTGTCTCGCCTCGCGATGGGGGTTTTAAATAAAGTTGTTCTCAAATTCCCGAAAATATTCTGGCCGATCGATTGTGATGGCATTGGCTATCTCAATCTTTCGGAAAAAGAGCTTTCGTACTTTCTCAATTTCCGCCACTACACGACGGCACCTGTCTTAATTGGTTTGAGTGCGGGTAATTTTGGCCGCTCTATCGAGGCAATATCGGAAACAGAAATTGTCGAAAAAGTAATGAACCGACTGCGACGGGTTTACGGCAATGGCATACCGAATCCTGACGCAGTAGTGAGAACGCAATGGAATTCTGACCCGTTTTCTTTGGGGTCTTATTCTTACATGCCCGTCGGCTCGACATCGCCCGATCGCTCTGTTTTAGCAGAGCCCGTGGCGGGGCGGCTGTTTTTCGCGGGAGAAGCCACCTCGCGCCAGTATCCCGCCACCACACACGGTGCTTTTCTATCTGGAATTCGCGAGGGCGATCGCATTTCCAAGCAGTTTGCCGGCTAGTTGTCGGGTTATTGAGAACGCTCCCTCACCCGCGCTTGAAGGTCTGAGATGGCAAACACGGCCTCAAATTTCAAGCCCTTTTCCTGGTAAAATTCGGCTCCGCCTTGCTGCCGGTCTACTAAAGCAATGACGCAATCGACGCTGTAACCGGCATCGCGCAGGCGATCGACTGCTTTCATAGCCGAAGTGCCGGTTGTCACCACATCTTCCAACACCACCACCCGCGCCCCTTCTGGCAAAGTCGGGCCTTCAATATATGCTTGCGTCCCGTGGCCTTTGGCCTCTTTGCGGACGATCAGCGCCGGGATCGGGCGGTTTTCCAGCGCCGAAACGACGCTCACCGCCGAGACGATCGGATCGGCACCCAATGTCAGCCCCGCCACCGCTTCAGTATCCGGCGGCAGCAGCGACAGCAGCAATCGACCGATCGCCAAAGCCCCGATGGGATGCAGCGTCACTTGCTTGCCGTTAATGTAATAGGTGCTGCGCTGGCCAGAAGATAGCACGAAGTCCCCTTCTCGATAGGCCAAATCGCAGAATAAGTCCAGCAACTGCGATCGCAGCGCCGTCAAGTCGGCAGTATCCACGCGAAAATCGCTCATCAATTCAAAATACAACCTTAAGTCTTTATCAATTTTGCCACGAGATGAGGGAAACATTAAAATATGAGTTAAGATGTGTGGAAAAATTGAGGAGTAACGTCATGGGTATGCGGCTGAAATATCCGAACGGGATTTTGGGGCTGACTCTCTCTTCTCTGGGAATGGCCACGGCCATATTTTTGCACGCTGCACCTTCTACGGCGCAGTCGCAGCAACCCGTCAGCATTCCGGATGCGTTTGATGATGCCTTTTTTGAAAGTTCTAAAACCTTTTTTCAAAATCGAACGCTCTGGCGTCAGGTAGACTTAATTTTCGGGCCGGGTTCGCTTTACCGCAGTTCTTATCCGGAAATAGAAATCGAACGCGATGCTAGGAGGATTGAAGACCTCTACCGCCGCCTCCTCAACCAGCAAGTTTCCAGCGATCCGGTGATTCGCACGCCTGATTTGCCCAATCCCTACGATACGTCGCTTTTGCAGCAGCCGCCGTCGAATTTTACAAACCGATTTCCCGGCAGCGAGTTGAATTTTGAAATTATTCCCCTGCGGTAAGGTTATTGTTTCGCGCCAGAGTTCCCCCTTCACCGGGGGGATTTCAGGAGGAAGGGTGGATAAAAAAATATAAAATATCAGCCATTTTTTTTAAATACCTGTTGTCTGCGCGGTTGTTTGCTCAGCAAAAGAAGAACGATTTCTCTGAGAGAAAGAGGCTGAACGATGGGGTGGACATTTGAGGCGTGAAGCGCAGCTATCCCGAAGGGAATCGCGATCGAAAAAAATAAGAGAAAAAACGGCGGATCTCGACGCGATCGCTGTTGGCAGGGCGATCGCCGAGGCGGGGGCGGGCTGTGCCCCCTTCAGCATGGGACACCCTCGCGCGTCGCCTCGCCCCCGCTATGGCTGCAGTGCGGTTCTGAAACCTTAAGTCATCTCGAGCAATCAAAAGTTTTCCGATCGCGTGCGATAACGTGAAGATGTAAGCAGCATTACATTGGAACTATGGAGCCAGAGTCTTTACCCACAGAGGTCATTTTGACCCAACCCTCCCAATCCTTGGGAAAAGTCCAGCTCGATTGGAATCCCCAACCGGGAAACTATCTGGATCTCGAAGGGAACACTTACGCCGTCATAGAACGCCGCCACCGATACCAGCTCAAATGCGGTCGCTACCGCTTGCAGAAAATCGATCTCTACGTCCAATCCGCACAGCGACCTCTGGAACAAACGTTAATCAGCGGACGCTGGGTACTCGGAGACGCCACCTGTCGCTACAACGCTCAATCAGAACTCATCCGCTGTGCCGTCAATCCAAATGGCCCCTGCCAGCAGTGCCGATATTACGAACAAGACGTGTAGAGACGCGATCGATCGCGTCTCTCGCAGTGTTTACTGGCTAGTTTCCAAACGCTCTCCCACTGCCAAACGAGTTCCATTGGCAAAATCCCAGCCTGTCTGGGCGCGTTTGCCCGCCAGTTGCACTTGCTGCAATAGCAACAATCCCTCGCCGGTTTGAATAATTGGTCCGAAGCCTTTGGCAATGCTGGCAACTTCTCCGGGATGGCCAGACCGACTAGAAAGGGCTGGCCAATCCGCCTCCAGTCCCCTAAATTCTGAGGGCAGGCGATCCCAGTAGTCGGGACCGAGGGGAACCGTCGCGACAATCTTGAGCTCTTTACCGCGAAACGAAGTCGCGCAGTCCGGGAAAAATCCCCTGACTTGATTGTGCAGCGCGATCGCCGATCTCGACCAATCAATCTTGTAATTCTCTTTTTTAATCAGCGGCGCATAAGTCGCTTCCGACGCCTCCTGCGCAACGGGTTGAATTTCCCCGCGTTCGAGCTGCAAGAGCGTTTCTACCAATAAATCGGCTCCCTGATGCGAAAGCGTCAGCGCCAGATCGCGAGCGTTAGCCAGCAGCTCCACCGGCGTGTAAGCCTTCAGCAACATCGCTCCGGTATCCATTCCCGCATCCATCAGCATTGTGGTAATGCCGGTTTCCGTTTCGCCGTTGTACAGACACCACTGCACCGGTGCCGCACCTCGGTATTTGGGCAGGATCGAACCGTGTACGTTGATGCAGCCCAGCTTCGGCATGTCCAATATTTCCTGCGATAGAATCTGGCCGTAAGCCACCACTACAAACACGTCCGCGCCAGCGTTCTTCAGTTGGGCGAGGGTTTCGGGGTCTTTTTTAACCCGCTCCGGCTGCCACACCGGCAGGTTGCGCCCTTCTGCAGCAGCTTTTACCGGCGAAGGCGTCAGCTCGTTGCCCCGTCCCCGACGCTTGTCGGGCTGAGTGACAACACCCAAAACTTCAAACGCTCGATGTTCTAGCAGTTGTTCCAGTGCGGGCACGGCAAAATTGGGAGTGCCGAAAAAGATGACTTTCATAAGGTTATTGGGCTCAGGCTGCTTGTTAGAGCCTGTCTTTGAAAATCCTGTTTTATCATTGTGGGGCTAAATCGATCGCTTGGCGTGAAGCGATCGCGAATCGCCGCACGGGTTTCGAGCCGCGAAGCCGATCGCACTTTTCTCGCCACAGCGCTTGCATTCCGCGAAGCAATGCGATATAATCCCGAAATCTTCAGGCAGAGCGCAGAATCGACACGAAAAGCCCGGAAACGCCACTTTTTGAACTGGATCGCAGCGTAAAGCTAGATCGCGCGATCGCCAACCGCTTTCCCCCCAACAGCCCCCTCTAAATAAAATTGCTCCACAGCCGAGAGCCGCAGAGCACAAGGACAGATAAACGCTTCAATTACAATTTCATAACATTTAAGGGGAATTATTCAAACACTTGTGACAATTTTTACAGTGTCTATCCAGCCGCCATGCCCTGTGCGTTAGCAGCTATGTCCCTCACTGTCGCTTGCCCGTGGTGGCATTTTTAATTCTCCGAATTAATAGTCTTTTAAAATTTCAAAAGCAAATCTAGGATTTGCTCTCCGACTATAAGATTATAAGATGAAACGTGTAAAATAAGCAAGATGTTATTAACCGGATAAGAGAAAGAGAAACAAAACGCTGTTTGCCCGTCGCAAGAAGTCGGATCGGTTGGCGCGCTCTGAAAAGCACGCGACTCCCGTAGGGGGCTGCCCTTCACGCGCCGCGTGCATAGGCGGCTGTGGGGAAACCCTGGAGAGAGACAGGGGAGGGGGTGGATGCCTCTGAAGATGGCGGCTCAAAAAATTTGGTTCCAATATTTGACGAGCCAGTCAAAATGCTGGATGCCCCAATTTGCCAAAGCCCCCAAGCCCAAGCCGCTGAACGAAAAAACACTCAAAATAAAAAAAGCCTTGAATTCGCTGATAGCAGCAGCCTGAAGATCGAGTCTGGCTAGGGTGGCGGCAGTGACTAAAAGCAAGGCAACGGCAGAAATATGAATCCACGTCAGAAACACAACTGACAAAAAAGCCAGCAAGATGGCAGCAAAAAAAGCTTTGGTATCCGAGCTGATCCACTTGCTAAACAAGTGTCGGAACAGGGAGACGGGGAAAGCCAAAATCTCAATCACGATTAAGAGCGAGACAGCGATCGCCAGCCAAAGCCACCAGGGCGCAGCCGAGGCTTGCAAAACCCAACCCATGTTGCAGTAGGCAAATAGGAGCAAACCGATGGAAAGCCAGGGGAATTTTTTCTCGAAGGACATGCGCGTCATCGTTGCGATCTCAGAGGGTAGATTGTAAAAGCTTATGGCATTGTACTCGCTCGATTTCAACGCCATCCGGCACGACGCGCGAGCGGTGAGATTAGAGATTGGTAGAAATAGCGCTGACAGGACAGGTGGGGATACACTGTTCGCAGACAATACAGCGCGATCGCGTGAAAGTGAGCTTAAACGTGTCTTTGTCGAGAGTCAGGGCTTCCGTGGGGCAAATGCCCGTACACAAGCCGCAGTGGACGCAGATATCCTCGTCGATCGAAATTTCCCGGCTGGCGAGCGAAACCGTGATATCCTGCGATCGCATCCACTCGACCGACGCTTCCAACTCGTCAATATCCCCCGACAGTTCTACCACCAGGGTGCCTATTTGGTTCGGGGCAACCTGGGCTCGGATAATATTTGCCGCCACATTAAAATCTTTGGCCAGCCGATAAGTGATCGGCATCTGCACCGAGCGTCTGGGAAAGATGAGCGTTACTCGTTTTTTCACGGCTCTTAGGCTCTGAGCAACTTCCGTTAAACTATATCTGAATCATAGATCGTCTTTGAAAAAATCTGATGGCTGCGAACACACCCGATCCGAAAGCTGCGTCCCCGCAGGAGACTGAATCATCCAGCAACAGCGGGTTTGAAAATGGCTTTGCAACCCGCCTGAGAAATTTCTCCATCGTGCTGGTGGCGATCGCGCTCAGCATAGCCATCTTCCTCGGGCTGCGGGCGGAGACAACCTCACCCAATCTAACCGAACTAGCTGAAGCGTCCACGCCCCTAGAAGTGGCCCTCAGCAACGGCCAGCCGACACTGATAGAATTTTACGCCAATTGGTGCACGAGCTGCATGGCAATGGCACCAGAAATCAAGCAACTGGAAGAGCAGTATGCCGGCAAAGTCAACTTTGCCATGTTGAATGTCGATAACAGCAAGTGGCTGCCAGAGCTGCTCAAATATCGCGTCGATGGCATTCCCCACTTCGTGTTTTTAAATAAAATGGGAGAATCGATCGCCCAGTCAATCGGCGAAATTCCGCGTACCGTTCTGGAGGCAAACTTAGAAGCCCTTGTTGCCGGTCTTCCCTTGCCCTATGCCCAAGCCACCGGGCAAACATCCGCCTTTCAAGCCCCCGCAGCACTGACAAAAAACAGCGCCGCCGATCCCCGCAGTCACGGCAGCCAAGTCGTGAATTAGATGCTCCTCTAATTGTGAAATTACTCGGGGCTAATCTACCTTTTCTCGTAGGGGCGGTGAAGAACGTGCCCGCCCCTCGGCAATCGGTTCATCGCTTGCCGCAATTCGAGCGATCGCTTTTTATCCGCGCTCCCTACTGGCGTCTCATCAACTGCTAGCGAATATTCAGAACACTCATCACTCTTTCCTAAATTCCTTCGCAGTTGCACGCTTCTCGGCGTTAGCGTCGGGAACGCATAAGGAATCAGATACTCTCGTTGGGGAATCTGAGGATTTGTATTGTGGTTCCTCACTTCATAACCCATGCCGCGCAAAGACTGGAGATGAGAAAATACCTTTTCTTCCTCCACTCCCCAGAGCAGCGCCATTTCTCGCGCTTGCAATGGCTTACCCACGCCTAAACCTTCCACGACACCTTGAATAACGCGCCAAAACGACGTCACTTTAAAAGTGGGCTGAAATGCCAGTTTAGCGCTCAGGCGCGGTTTGTACTGATAATAACCCGAAAGCTGAACTAAATCAGCTTTTCCCGTGATTTTGCTGAGTTTTTCCTCAAAGGCTTTCCACAGCGCTGTAAACACTCGCGGTTCTGAACTTGGAGCGCATAGGCTTACTTTTTCAGTTCCTAAACCCCAATCTTCGCAACTCTCAGAGGGGAAAAGCGCGATCGCATATTGATTCTTATCCTTCTCTGTCTCGCTCATCCGCGCTTCTATCATCCATCGCTCCGGGTTCAAGTCATATTTTAGATGAATCTTGAGGCTGTTATGGGTTTCTGTTGCATTCCAGGCAAAATCAGCAGCAAGAAATCTCACTGCTTGCTCTTGAATAACGCGAGGCTGTGATAAAATAAAAGTATCTGGCTGAGATTGGCTGAGATTCGCGATCGCCTCTTTTGCCTTGCGAGCATATCTTTCTGTTAGCTGCCGCTTGCGCTGTCTGAATCCCAGTTGCTTTGTTGCTGGCAAGTAGTGCATGGAAAATGGCAACTCCACCCCCATCACTTGCTCTAAAATACTCAGTGCCAACATTCGCCCCAACTGCGGCGGCACCGAATTGCCAATCTGTTCGATACAAACCGAGCGATTCCCTACAATTTTGTAATCATCAGGAAACGTTTGCAGGCGCTTCAATTCCGCTACCGTAAAGCGGCGATTTTCCCAACTAAAAGGGCCGGTATATTGTCCGCCCTGCGCCTTAATTGTTCTCACGGGCATTTCCGGATCGGCTTTGTAGAGAAAATCAGAAAACTTCGATCGCCAGCTAAAAATAGGGTTGGGATACCCCATTTCTTCCGTATAAAAGCTATAATTTAATCCAGGGGGTATATCTGCGAGTAGGTGTCCGTATCGCCCGCCAATTCCTGCCTCTGAATCCAATATATCCGCCCCTACAACTGCTTCTCCTGCCGAGTAATAAGGCTCTTGGCCAGGGGAATCTGGGCCATGTGTTGGATAGGGAAATAAATAATTTCCTTGCTTCAGCCCTACAATAAATAAACGCTCTCGATGCTGGGGGACGCCGTAATCTGCTGCATCGAGAATGCGATAGAATATTATATAGCCTGCTTCTTTAAAAGCTTTTTGAATTTCTCGCCAAGCTTCCCCATTTTGGGCTCCGGTTATTCCATAGACATTCTCAAATAGAAAGCCTTTTGGATGAAGGGTTTTTAATAGCCTGACGTACTCCTGAAATAGCGTTCCTCGCGCGTCGCTCGTTCCCGCGACGCCCGCCGCTCTCCGCCCCGCTGCCGAGAAGGTTTGGCACGGTGGCCCACCTATAATAAAATCTACTTTTAAGTGCGGATCGGGATAGTAGTTTCTAATATCAATGCAAGTGGTTTGGGAGTTTTCTAGTCGTTTTCCGAGCTGCGAGTTTATTTGGAGCGTCTGCACATAGTTACGATCGAGTTCGACCATTTCCACGATGTCAAAGCCGCAGTCGTGGAAGGCGATATCCAATCCTCCGCCACCGGAAAATAAGCTCAGGATTTTAATGGGAGAATGACCGCGTTCCGCAAACCAGTGCCGTACAGATTGACCGAAGCGATCGGGCCAAGCAGTTTCCCGACTGAGGTTAAGTGATGTTAAGATTTGTTGGAACCAGGTAACTTCATTAGGAAAGTCACTTGGCAGGTTTAAAGGTAAGGATAGTTGCTCCATGAATTGCGATTATTGCCACTATCCCATAGTAGCACAGCGATCGCACTCTGTAAAAAACAGCCCCACCTTGGAAGGGTGGGGAACACTTTCTAACTTCCCGTTGACTTCTCTATCAATTCCCGCACCAACTTTGCCACGCGATCGCTGCTGTCGGGAACCGCCAAAGCGGCTGCACTCGCCGTCATCTTTTGCAACTTATCCGGCGATTTTATCAAATCCAATACCCGCTCTTTCAGCACTTCTGCCGTCAAATCTTTTTGACGGAAAACCAGAGCAGCGCCCGCTTTTTCAAACACAGCCGCATTGTAAGCTTGATGGTCTTCCGCTGCAAAGGGATAGGGAATTAAAATAGAAGGCGTTTTCGTCACCGCCAATTCCGTCAGCGTACCCGCTCCAGATCGACCGATCGCTAAATTCGCCCGCTGGAACAGCCCCGCCATATTCTCATAAAATGGCATCGAAATATAGTGCGGATGCTTGAGAGTGTCTGCCTCTGGATCGTTTTCTCCTGTTTGGTGGAAGAGCCAAGCCCCCGCCTCAAACCAGGCTGGCGCGCACTGGCGCACCAACTTGTTCACCGCTACCGCTCCCTGCGAACCGCCCGACACGACAATCAGCGGCACGTCTGGCGGAATGGGTAAATCCAGCGGTTGGGGCGAGAGAAATTGCGATCGCACCGGCGTTCCCACAGGCACCACCGTCGCGCGGGGCAGGTACTCCGCCGCCGCCTCGAACCCAACCGCCACCGCCGAACACCAGGGCGCAAACCAGCGCGTCACCTTCCCCGGCAGCGCGTTCGATTCGTGCAGGATTACCGGCAGCCCGAGGGAACGCGCCGCAATAATCGCCGGAGCGGCAATGTAACCGCCCGTGGTGAAAACACCCTGAAATTGCCCTTGTTTCAGCAGACGCCTCACCCGCAGAACGGAAACCGCCAGTTTTGCGAAGACACGCACGGCGGCAAGCCCCCGCTGCTGAAATCCCTCTACGGGTATAGTGTTGAGGCGATACTGTTCGGGAACGAGCTGCCTTTCCAAGCGATCGGGAACGCCCAGCCACTCGATTTCACAGTCGCTCAACTGCTGAGCAGTGGCGATCGCGGGAAACAAGTGTCCCCCAGTCCCGCTAGCTGCAATCAATAATCGCATAGATTTATTCACAAGTACCCCTGTTATAGCAATGACCGTGTTTGGCTGGGGTCGCGACAGCCCCCCTAGTCCGCTATAATATAAGATCGGGCGGAGCTAAGGCTGTACGAATCCCTTGCAGGGATTGAAGTAAATTTAGAATTTCGGATTTTGGATTTATCGCCAATCTGAAATCTAAACTCTAAAATCTAAAATTGGCTGCCTCCGGTAACCCGTTATTCAAACTATCACGCCATGCGCAATCCCCTGACTCTACTGCACCGCCTTTTTCTGCCTGCTTTTCGCCCCACCCGGATGGGATTCCTCGCCTCCCTGTTGGGTTTGGCGCTCTGGAGCGCTAGCGGGCTCTTCCACGGCGCTGCCCTAGCGGCTCCTCCGGAGACGGCACCCCCAGAGCTCAAAGAAATGCTCGGGCAAATCGATGCAGCAGCTAACGCCCGGGATATCAAAGCCGTGATGGAGTTTTTCAGTCCCAATTTCAGCCACGCCGACGGGCTGAACCGCGAGAGTATGGAAAAGGGGCTCGTCGAGCTGTGGAAGCGCTACCCCAAGCTGAACTACCGCACAGAACTGCAATCTTGGCAGGTAGAGGGGCAGGGGATTGTGGCAGAAACGGTGACTTACATCACCGGCGTCGAGCAATTGCCAGATAGAGAAATGGCTCTGACGGCTACCCTGCGATCGCGGCAGCGCTACGAAAATAAAAAAATTGTCCGGCAAGAGATATTGGCAGAACGCTCTCAACTGACTTCCGGTGCCAATCCTCCCACCCTCGAACTCAAATTAGCCGATCGCCTCCGTCCCGGGCAGGAGTTCACCTTTGACGCGATCGTTCAAGAACCCCTCGGCAATCAATTGCTCATCGGAGCCGCCTTGGAAGAACCCGTCAGCCCAGAGAGTTACTTAAATCCCACCGAGGTGAAACTCGAGGCGCTGTCATCGGGCGGGCTGTTCAAAATCGGTCGCGCGCCGACTTCTGCGACTAGCAATTGGCTTTCAGCTATTGTGGTGCGGCAGGATGGCATCACTGCCGTCACCAAGCGCGTGCAGGTTGGCGATTAATACCCTGTCGATCGAGCATTTTGCTTGCACAGATGCGATGAATCGCGTCTGTGTAAAACTTTTCTTTTACTCAGCACTCAGCACTCACTACTTTCAACTCAGGAGTTGCGATGGTTTCTCTTAAAGACCAAATAGTTTTAATCACGGGTGCGAGTAGCGGCATCGGGGCATCTTGTGCCAGACTGTTCGCCCGAGACGGCGCTAAATTGATTTTGGCGGCGCGCCGGCTGGAGCGGCTGGAGCAATTGGCGGACGTACTGACTAAAGAATCTGGCAGCGAGATTCACCTATTGCAGCTAGACGTGCGCGATCGCTCCCAAGTGGAATCTTCCCTCGCTGCCCTTCCCGAACCCTGGACAAATATCGACGTGCTGATTAACAATGCCGGTCTGAGTCGGGGTTTGGATAAACTCCACGAAGGCAATATCGAAGATTGGGAAGAGATGCTCGATACCAATGTCAAAGGCTTGCTCTACGTCACGCGCGCGATCGTTCCCGGTATGGTGAAAAGGGGGCGGGGGCACGTCGTCAATATCGGATCGATCGCCGGACGCGGCGCGTATCCGAAGGGGAATGTTTACTGTGCGTCTAAAGCCGCAGTCAGAACGATTTCGGAAGGGTTAAAACAAGATTTATTGGGCACTCCCGTGCGGGTGACGGAAATCGATCCCGGCATGGTAGAAACCGAATTCAGCGTCGTGCGCTTTCACGGAGACAGCGATCGCGCTGACAAAGTTTACGAAAACCTCACGCCTTTAACCCCTGACGACGTGGCTGATGTCGTGTTGTTCTGCGTCACCCGCCCCGCCCGCGTCAACATCAGCGAAGTCATGCTCGTACCCGTCGATCAAGCGAATGCTACGCTCGTTCACCGTCGCAGTTGAGCAGATTTGCGCAGATATGAAGCAGCTAACCGTACAACAGCCAGCCGAACCAAGGAATCGAGAGCCTTGGCTGGCAGCCAATTTATCCCTGCTGTTTCCCGGCGCGGGACAAATCTATGCTGGAAAAATTTTAAAAGGGATAACCTTCCTCCTCGGCGAAATTTTTATCATCGCTCAGTCTGTTCAGTTAATATTCAGCTCCACCGGCAATACCGTCACCGGACTTACCTTGTTAATTCCTATTGTCGCGATTTATATCTTCAATATTTTTGACGCTCGCCAATCTGTCAAAAAATATCATCCCCAGCCATCGACCAGCCTTTCACAAACCAATCTTCCTACTTATAAATCCTTCAGCCTGCATTCTTCCTCCACCCCGAAAGACCCTTGGCTGGCGGTATTTTTATCCCAGATATTACCGGGATTAGGTCATTTTTATCTAGAAAAATTAATGGCGGGCGGAATTTTACTGATTTGTATAATTATTTTCGCCAATTTGGCAAGTTTATTTTCAGCGTTGCTGGCAGTTCCCCCCATCATCTGCGCGCTGGCTTCTTACCACGCTTATATGGCTGCTCCGCAAAAGCGCGATCGCTCCAAGTGGGCGATCGCCGCTGTCGTCGCGGCAATATTGGCAGCGAGACTCGCGATCGCCTATTTGCCTACTTGGGTAGCTCGGCAGGTCGCCATGTTTGAAATACCCAGCGAGTCAATGCTGCCGACTCTGCTAGAAGGAGACAAAATATTAGTCAAAAAATCTAACAACTACCGTCCCCAAAAAGGCGATATAATTGTCTTTAAACTTCCCCAAATATTCCCAAATAAAGATGCGGAATCGGGAACCTTCTTCGTCAAGCGCATTATCGGATCGCCCGGACAAAAAGTAGAAATAAAAAATGGTAGGGTTTATGTCAATAGCAGAGCCCTCGAAGAAGAGTATATCGCCGAGGCTCCTGATTATAATTGGGGGCCAATACTCGTACCGACGGGTGCCTATTTAGTTTTCGGAGACAATCGCAATGACAGCTATGATTCTCACGTTTGGGGATTTCTGCCAGCATCAAATATTATCGGCAAAGCCTATAAAATTTACTGGCCCCCCGAACGAATTCGGCCTCTAAATTACCGGTGATTTCCGCAGGATTATTCTCCCCCTCTCCCCCTCTCTTATGTGAGTGGCAGTTCGATTTGAAAAGTCGAGCCGCGCCCAACTGTACTGATGACGCTGATTTTGCCGCCGTGAGCTTCGACAATTTGCTGGGCGATCGCTAAACCCAAACCGAAGCCGCCCGTGCTGAGCGATCGCGCCGCCTCCACGCGATAAAATCGCTCGAAAATATGGGGTAAATCGGCTTGAGTAATTCCAATCCCCGTATCGGTTACTTGAATGAACGCGCGCTCGGATTGGTGAAAAGTTTCAATTCAACCGTGCCGCCGTCAGGCGTGTAAGCGATCGCATTGGTAATGGCTCTCCCGACTCCTTGGTGATAAGAAAAACTAATATTTTTGGTGAAAGCCTTGCAGGAAAAGCATTTTCCATGCCCCATGCCCCATGCCCCATGCCCGGAAAAGCCCGGTTTTCCACCACAAAGTCAGGAGAGCCTTGGTAATTAAATTCGCAACGGCTTGACGCAACAAGTCCGGCTCAGCTCGCGCTCGGACGGGTTCTTCAGGAAAATCGCCCGCTATAAGCAGATGAGCATAAATAATTGCAGTAGGGTTGTGGGAGTGGGGGCTTCTAGCCCGCTTTCCTAAGCAGCGGGCTTCTAGCCGCACTCCTTCCGTGGGGTTGTGCAATTGATTCTGCATAATTGCTTATTCAACTGCGATCGCGCTGATTTAGCGGCGCAATCATCCAATAAATCCTCCAGCACTATCTTTAAATCAATTTCTTGTAAAGATTCAGCCGGTAACGCGCCTGGATGGCGGGCTGGCAACAGAGAGCATCTCGTTTTGGCAACGCCGACCTTTTTTCAGGAGTGCGAGCTTCCAGCTCGCTCTGGGATTGATAGTGAGCCAGACACTATTGATAGTGAGCCAGACACTATTGATAGTGAGCCAGACACTATTGATAGTGAGCCAGACGCTCACACTACAAAAACGGGATGCTCCCTTGAATAGTTGCTAGGGAGCATCCCGTTTTTGGAAAAACACCTTTTTTCAGAAGTGGGAGCGTTTCGCTCCCTATCAATCTAAGAGCGAACGAGACGTTGGTGCTAGCTCATAAAAGAGCCGCAACGCTTACGCACCCGCTTCGCGAACGCACTCCAAAAATGGGATGCCCCCGATTGAACACGGGATAAGTTAAAACCGATTCAGGATTTTACTTCACTCAATTGGATTCAATTTTATTGGCAAAAATTTTAACTTTGGCTGGCAGATCGGAGGCGATACCCCATTCCATAAATTGTTTCTATCCAGTCTCCCGCCCCAACAAGTTGCAAGCGGTGCCGGACTTGCCGCACGAGCTTGGTTAAAACATTGCTTTCCGGTTCTTCGCCGCACCCCCACAAAACTTGTTCGATTTGATGGCGCTTTAAAACTTGATGGGGGTGGCGCATCAAATATTCTAGAAGCTGGCACTCTCGCGCTGAAATTTCGGCAGTTTTTCCTCGGTACTCGACTGTTAGCGCATGTAGGTGCAATTGTAAATCCCCAACGCGAAGAATTTCTCCCACAATAGCGGGCCCTCGCCTCCCCAAGGCCCGCACCCGCGCCAGAAGTTCCACAATATCTGCCGGTTTGACTACATAATCATCTGCGCCTGCATCCAAACCCGCCACTTTATCGCAGGTGGCGTCTTTAGCGGTGAGCATCAGCACCGGAGCGGTTTTGCCCGCCTGCCGATACTGCCGGCAGAGCGCTAGCCCGCTCAGTTTCGGCAACATCCAGTCCAAAATTAGCAGGTCGTACTCTTTTTGTAAGAGCAGGCATTGTGCGGTTTCCCCGTCTTCAATCCCCTCAACTGCATGACCGGCTTGCGACAGAGCGGCACACAGCGGCTCCAATTGTTGGGGGTCATCTTCTACCAGCAAAATTCTCATAAAATATGATTATGAAATCTGTTTGCAGGTGAGAACCCGCCCCTGAAAAACAGCAGCGGTTATGCCGAGTATCCTACACGCTCTCTCTCGGGCGCGTAAATCCTCCTTGAGGGGGATGTCGGTTACGGCTCCCCTTGTCGTGCTAATTGCAAATCTCCCGTCGCGATCGCGCCCCCTATGCTTTCACCCCACTGATTTGAAAAATTGCGGCTGGTTGCCCTAGATTGGCTTGTGCCGCTCCCCCTACTGGGAATTGCCTTTTGGGTTGGGGCAAAGCCCTGAACCAGCAAATCTTGCACCGTCCCTACGGCAGGTTAGACCAACGCTACGCCAAACCCCAGCAGCAAAACAACTCCAGCCTTTCTATTAAAGCCGAAATTAACCGCAGCCAGGGGCGAACAACCGTTAAAGTCCATCGCGCAGAAGCGCCCGCACTACCAATTCTAGCTGTGCAATTGATTCTGCACGAGTGCTTATAATAGCGATTTCTTGAATGGCTCTACCTACTTTTCATAAATAATCTGATGCAGCCGCTCGGCTTCGTGCAGCGCCTTCTCGAAACCTCCCTCAGCAATTCGCCGAACGTAATTAATTTTTATTTCTTCCAACAAATCCACGAGCCAACTCTCTATTTCCTCTAGGTTGCGCGTTTTCTGCAACTCTTCCTCTAACGCATCTCGAAAGTTTTTCAGTAGCGCGCCGGTTAGTTCGGCTCCCACGGGATCTTCTAGCGCGTTGACTAGACTGCTGCGAACAGCCTGCGACATATTTTTAGCGAGTTCTTCCGTCATTTGCTCCGGCAAGTGACTCAAAATCGGCACCTTTTCGAGTTGGCGGTAAATCGGAGAACTATCGAGGGAACTTTGCAAGCTGTGCTGCAGCAATGCTTGAATATTTGGCTGAACTTTTGGCATGACCTTGCAAATGCTTAAATGCACGATTCGAGAGGCGATCGCTTTGACTTCATTGGTGGCATTCACCTGAATGTAGGGGCGGCGCGTTTCGGGATGGAACAGCCAGCGTGCCAGTTCCCCTCGCTGGATTGACTCTTGCATCTGGTCGATGGTTTGAATGCCTACCATTTCCGTAAGTTCTTCCGCAAAGTTCGCGGCAAAATCATAGTTAATTTGCTTGCGAATCGGTTCCAAATTGACCAAATTGCTTTGGTAGAGACGCGCGGCTGTTGGAATGACTCTCAACCACCGCCAAAAGGGTAAAAATAGAAAAATATCGTACCAGCGCCGCAACATAGCTTTCCGCCAAGACATTTCGGTTTTGCGCCGACTCAGCGAGAAAGTCCGCACCAGAAAATCAAAGGCAAACAAAACAATAAACGGCAGGTCAATAATCCAAAAATAGTCTGCGAACTGACCGTATTGACCGATTTTTTGATAGTAATTTTTTTCAATAAAAGGGCGAATTTGCGCGTTAAAAAAATTAAGCTCTCCCTCCCATCCCGCTTCTGAAAGGTATGCTTGGCTCCAAAATGTGGCAAAAGCGTCGCGGGCAAATACTTGACCCGTGCGATCGCGCATGAGGGTTTTAATCTTTTCTAAAGCGCTGGTTTTATGGGGAGCGAAAGGGTTGTCTTCGATCGCGCGCTGGCTGAGCGATCGCAACTCCTGCAGTAGAACTTCCGTTCGTTCTGATTGCCATTCCCCCTGGCTGGCTTGGACTTCAAATTCTGACACGCGATCGAGATACGCTCGCGTTTCCGGATGGGGGACGAGCCCTTTAACCGGATCGTACAGCCGCACCAAACCCGGCATGACTTGAAAATAAAAATCGCGGGCGGCTAAATAACTTAAATTAAAAAACACCAATCCTAAATTAATTAAAGCCGCGATCGCTAAAATTCGTTCTAGCCAAAGGTGCTGGCGAACCGGACGGTTTTCTACAGCCAAGTTTGATGACATACCCCTACCAATTTTATACTTTACACTCTCGCTTTTAACTTTCTAAAGGCTGTCGCTGCTGCCGAGCTTTTCATCCAGCACCTTTTTGTCAGCCCTCTAGAATTTAAGCCCCGACTTCCCCAAAAATGTGAAAGAGAATCGAATTCACAACAGCCAGCGCCACCGAACCGAGCAGAGCGCTGATGAATCCCCAGCGCAGGCGAAATCCCGGAACCAGCCAAGCCGCTATCCCAAAAATGATCGCGTTGATGACGACTAGGAATAAGCCTAAAGTCAGCAGGATAAACGGAAAGGTCAGAATGGCCATAACCGGCCAGAGCAAAGCATTTAAAATTCCAAAAACGGCTGCTGAAATCGCTGCTTTTCCAAATCCGTCTATTTCTACGCCTGTCGGCAGCTTGGAAATAATGAGAAAGCTGACAGTCGTGACTAACCATGACATGAGAAGACCATTCACAAGCAAACCTCCTTTTTCAATACTGTCGCGATTCGCGAATCGTGCGGGTTGAAGAGTGGATTATTTACCCAGCTTGACGAGCAACCCTGTGGCATCAGTGCGGTAGACGAGGGTTTCCTCTCCTCCTTGTACCGCGACTTTCCAGCCGGAAACAACCCTCTGAATGCAGAGATTTTCTGGTTCCGCCAGCCCCAAAAATCCGTCCGGCCATACTTTCGTTTCGGCACTGGTAATGGTAAAATTTTCAGTCGGTAAAAATAGCTGCTTGGCGGCTTTTTCTAAAACCGCTGCGGCAACACGATCGGATCAAGCGCGAGCGCCTGCCGACTCGGCGGCGGCGGTTTCTGGCGGCTGTGCGTTGGAAGCGGTTGCGGCTGCCGGGATGCGGCGCTCAATTCGGACGGCAAAAAAGTTCGCGCCGATCGCTATTAGCAAAAGCGCGGTTAAAATCACTGTCGCCGTCATCGGCTTAGAGCCAGTTGTTGGCAGGTGTTTCACAGGTGTTCTCACTCCCTCAAACGCTGTTGGTTTCCAGGATGGCTGGAAAATGTGACTCAAAAGTGACTCAACTGCGCGATCGCAAATGTCGAAGCAGGTTGACGCTTTGACTTTCTAGCGGCGAGCGGCTAACGTTCGCCCTTGAGTTCTTCAATTTCCAGCAAATTCACGATCGTCCCCGCGATCGGAATCGACAGAAACAGCCCCACGAGTCCCGCCACTCTCGCCCCGACGAACAAGGCAAAAAACATCAAAACCGGATTGATGTTAATCGAGCCTTGCATGACTCTCGGCATCAGCAAATTTTCTTCGATTTGCTGCAGCACAATACAGACAGCCAAAACCTTCAAGCTCAATAAAATTCCTTGCGGCAACAAACTCAAGGCTATTAAACTAATCCCCAAGGCGGCTCCGATTCCCGGAATCAGGTCAAATACACCTGCAATCGCCCCTAAGAGTAAAGCATAAGGAACTCGCAAAAGCCAAAAGACCGCAAAAGCCGAAACGCCAAAAAATACCGATAAAATTAAGCGCCCCCAAAAAAATCCTAAAAAATTTCGCCGGATAGCTTCCGTGATGTCGTCTTGCAGGCGATCGGGAAAAAGTTGTATTGCAAACCGCCAAAGCCTTCCCCCATCCAAGAGCATGAAAAATCCCACAACCACGACAGCGATTAAATCAACTAAATTAGAAAGCACTTTCTCTAAAGTTGCCAGACCAACTCCAAAGGCTGAAAGCGCTCGATTTCGGATTTGTTCTTCAATGGCTGAAAAATTTACGGAAATATCCCACCGATTAAATAATTCTTCCAGCCGCTCTATAAAAGCAAGCAGAGAAGTGAAAAACTCAGGAGCTTTGCCGAGCAAGTCCTGACCTTGCGAAAGGACTGCTAAACCAACCGCTATTGCCAGACCGCCCAGCAGCAATACGCTCACCACAAAGACCAAAATAACGGCGATATCGTGCCGCAAAAAACGCCGCAGCCACTGGACGGGAAAGCTGAGCAAAAACGCTAAAATAGCGGCAAAAATAAAAATAATAATAACTTTTTCAAAATAGGTCAATATCTCCACAATTACCCAACCTAATCCTATCAGTAGCAAATAGCGAATTAACCGGGAATTGTCGAGTTTTTTTAAGAAATAATTGAGCGAGATTTTTGGCATGGTCGTATTGCAGGAGTTGGGACAGTAAGGAATAGCACCGAAAAGTCAGCGAATGGGGAAAGCTTACTAACTGGGCTCAAACCAGTCATCTATCGGAAGTTGCAAACCGACGCGATCGGGAAGTAGGGGAAAAACAAAACCGACCGCGCGGGCTGTCACTTTTGAGTCACATTTGCTTCCCAAACTGGAAGGGTGCCGACTTTCTCAGTTCTGTCACAACCGACAGGAATAGGGAGGATTTAATTTAAATCCGCAATAAATATTATTGGTTAATCCTTGTCTGGCAAGCATTTTAGAAGCTGATATCTGCGCACTCAAATTTATACAGGGTGTCACTTTTCTACAAGTGCAAAATTTCGGGGAGCGAACACCATGACAGCAACAGACCGCCAACAATCGGAGTCCCGCCACTGGCATCACCTGCCACTGCCAGAAGTTGTCCGGCATCTGGACAGCAATGTGGAAGCGGGGTTGAGTTCCGCTGAAGTGGGCGCTCGGCAGGAGCGTTTTGGCGCAAACGAACTCAAAGGCAAGCCGGGAAAACCCGCGCTCGTGCGGTTTCTCCTGCAATTTCACCAACCGCTGCTGTACATATTGCTGGCGGCGGGTACGGTGAAAGCCGTGTTGGGCGAGTGGGTGAACGCTTGGGTGATTTGGGGCGTCACCCTGATTAACGCGATTATCGGCTTCGTGCAGGAGTCGAAGGCGGAAAGCGCGATCGCTGCCCTCGCCTCTGCGGTACGAACGGACGCCACAGTCATCCGCGACGGGCAAAAAGTCCAAATTCCTTCGACGGAGCTGGTGCCGGGGGATTTGGTGCTGCTGGCTTCAGGAGACAAAGTGCCGGCAGATTTGCGGCTGGTTCAGGCGCGAACGTTGCAAGTCAACGAATCCGCTCTCACCGGCGAGTCGGAGGCGGTGGAAAAACGCGCCGAGGAACCGATCGCCCTCGCGCCGGATACGCCCCTAGCAGAGCGATCGAATATGGCGTATGCCGGCAGCTTCGTCACCTTCGGGCAGGGGCGGGGGCTGGTGGTGGCGATCGCAGACGCCACCGAAACCGGACGCATCTCGCAATTAATGGATCGCGGCGGCACTTTGACGACTCCCTTAACCCGAAAATTCGACAAATTCAGCCGCTCTTTGCTGTACGTCATTTTAGCCGTCGCCGCCCTGACGTTTGCAGTGGGTTTGGGGCGCGGCAACAGTTGGGTGAGAATGTTTGAGGCAGCGGTTGCCCTGGCAGTGAGCGCCATTCCCGAAGGGCTGCCGGCAGTCGTGACGGTGACGCTGGCGATCGGCGTTTCCCGCATGGCTCGCCGCCACGCGATCGTCCGCAAGTTACCCGCCGTTGAAACCCTCGGCGGCGCAACCGTCATCTGTTCTGACAAAACCGGCACCCTGACCGAAAATCAGATGACGGTACAGGCGATTTATGCGGGGGATAAAACTTACAAAGTCAGCGGCAGCGGCTACGCGCCGGAAGGGGAAATTACACGGAACGGTCGTCCGGTGAATTGGCGAGACGAGCCGGTTCTGACAGAATGTTTGAAAGCCGGTTTTCTGTGCAATGATTCCCTTGTGGAACGCAAAGACGGGCAGTGGTCGATTGTGGGGGACCCCACCGAGGGAGCGCTGCTTGTGGTAGCGGATAAAGTCGGCCTGAATCGCTCGGATTTTGAAAGGCAACTGCCGAGACTGGATGGGATTCCTTTTGAATCCGAGTTTCAGTACATGGCGACTTTGCACGGTGAATCTCGCGCAGAAGCTCGGCAAAATATTATTTACGTCAAAGGAGCGCCGGAAGCGATTCTCTCGCGCTGTCAAACTAGGCTGAATGAGGGCGGAAATTATCCGCCACTGGATCGAGAAACGCTGAATCAACAAGCCGATGAAATGGCGGCGCAGGGGTTGCGCGTGCTGGCATTTGCTTTGAAGGGGGTGCCGGCGCAATGCGAGGCGATCGCCCGCGACGATCTTGAGAAAGATTTGGTTTTCCTCGGCTTGCAGGGCATGATAGATCCGCCCCGCGCCGAGGCGATCGCTGCCGTGAAAGCCTGCCAAGAAGCTGGCATTCAAGTTAAAATGATTACCGGCGATCGTGCCGGAACAGCCGCCGCGATCGCAACCCAGATGGGGCTGCAAAAGCGCGGGCAAGTTTTGGCACTGACCGGGCAGCAACTTGCCCAGATGGACGAACGAGAACTGGCGAATTCTATTGAAGATGGCGTCGTCTTCGCCCGCGTCGTTCCGGAACAAAAACTGCGTTTAGTCGAAGCCTTGCAGTCAAAAGGCGAAATTGTCGCCATGACGGGAGACGGGGTGAACGACGCGCCCGCACTCAAACAAGCCGATATCGGCATCGCGATGGGGCAAGCCGGCACGGAAGTGGCAAAAGAAGCCGCCGATATGATTTTGACGGATGATAACTTTGCCTCCATTGAAGCCGCCATTGAGGAAGGACGCACGGTTTACCGCAATCTGCTCAAAGCGATCGCCTTTATTTTGCCCGTGAACGGGGGCGAATCGATGACAATTTTGCTCAGCGTGCTTTTGGGGCGACAGTTGCCCATCCTGTCTTTACAAGTGCTTTGGCTGAATATGGTGAATTCCATCGCCATGACGGTTCCCCTGGCGTTTGAACCGAAGTCCGCGCGGGTGATGAAAAAACCGCCGCGCAATCCGAAAACGACCTTACTTTCGGGTAAGCTCCTGAAGAGAATCGCGCTGATTTCGGTTTTTAACTGGATTTTGATTTTCGGGCTTTTTGAATGGGCAAAAGCCACTTATGGCGACGTGAATGTTGCCCGGACAATGGCCATTCAGGGGTTAGTTGCCGGCAGAATTTTTTACTTGTTGAGTATCAGCCAGTTGGGAATAGCGTTGCGCGATCGCATTCGAGGGCGGCAAAGCCGCATTGGGGATGCGCCGGCGATCGGCATTGGCATTGCCGTCACGGTGATTTTGCAGGTGATATTCAGCCAGTGGAACCTGATGAACGCTCTCTTTTACACAGCCCCCCTGAATGTGAACCAGTGGCTAATTTGTTGGCTAGTCAGTATGCCGATGATTCCGGTTGCTGCTGTCGCCAATCGCTTCGACCGGCTCGACTGAGAAGGCGCGTAGAAGAATTTCCCCGCCTTCTGAATCGGAAAATTACTCGCACTCCTCCCAGTCACTTTTTATTCACATTTGCCCTTCACGCTGAAGGCAGCCCGTTTCAGATAAAAAAACTCCAGCTTACAACTCATCTGGTGCCTCTATTTTGGACGGGGTTGACCTGCTGCTACAGGTGGGTAAGGGCGATTTCTCAATTCGTGCCACAGCAATTTTGTAAGCGGGAGTTAATGTGACTGCATGGCTTGAATGGTTTAATTGAATGGTTTAATTGAATGGTTTAAAAGGAGAAACCTACAATGCACAGCCAACAGCTTGTAAAATTGCTGGTTGCCTGCATGACTGCTGGCAGCTTGATACTGGCAGGATGCAACCTCCAGCGCCAGTTCGATCCGCAAGTTTCCGAGGGCGAGAAGGCGACTCAACCTGCCACCAATGCAGGGCAAACGCCAACTCTATCGCCAACCTCTGAACCTCAAGCCCAAAAGCCAAAAGCAGACGTGCCTTTTGTGCCGACTCCCCAAAATGTTGTTGATGAAATGCTGAGAATGGCACGGGTTGGGGAGAATGACGTACTCTACGATCTCGGCAGCGGTGACGGGCGCATTGTCATTACCGCCGCCCAAAAATTCGGCACGCGCGGCACTGGCATCGAAATCGAGCCGGAACTGATTGCCCAAAGTCTCGACAGCGCCAAGAAAGCCGGCGTCGAAGAGCGGGTGAAATTTTTACAGCAAGATTTGTTTGAGACGGATTTGGGCGATGCCACGGTGGTGACGCTCTACCTGCTGCCGGAGGTGAATTTGAAGTTGCGCCCGAAACTGCTCTCTCAACTGAAACCGGGAACGCGCGTTGTCTCGCACAACTACGATATGGGCGAGTGGGAACCCGAAAGGGTGGAGCAAGTGAAGAGCCAGACTGGCGAGCACGTTCTTTACTACTGGGTTGTCCCGGAAACTGTCCCGGAAAATTTGCGGCGATCGCAGTAAGGCGCGAACTTCGGCGCTGTCTGGAGTTGATTTCTACCTGAGTTGCTTTCGCCCGCGCCTCGCAACGGCTAATCTGAATACACCCAAAGCTAAAATCTCAAACCCACGCCTCCTTGCAGGGAAAAGGCGGCTCCTCCTTGTTTGCGGTAAGCGTCAAAAGCAATAATTGCATTGCCAAATAAAACAATCCGGCTGTCTGGTAGGGCATAATCAATTCCCGGTTGCAGGGCAATGCTAGTTTTGTCACCGACGGGGGTATTGCCGCCGGCAAAAGAGACTCCCGCACCCACATAGGCATCCGCCTGCCAGTTTAGCGGGATGTCGTAGGAAACCGTCGGCACCAGGGCAGCGCCATCTGAGTTGAGGAAAGCTTGGGCGCGCAGGGAAACGGGAACTTCGAGCAGTTTGTAGCGGACCGCAATCACAGCAGCATCGGCGAGATCCCCGTCTCCCCCACCGCCCACCGATCCCCCAATGCCGACATAGCTGCCATACGCTGCTTGAGCGACAGCGTATGGGGCAGTGGCGAACAGTGCAGCAGTGCAGGCAAGACTCCCCAGGGCACTGACGCCCGCTCCCCACAATAAACGCTTCAGACGTTCCATTTCCCGACTCCTCACAGTAGCGATAACGCACAAACTCTATTTTTGTCGTAGATTTTAGCTTAAGGGCTCGTGACTTGGTTGAGCTATTTTTTAAAAAAATGCAAATGATTTATAAATTCGGGGGTTTCCACTCGGGGCTGCACGACGCTAAGAGTGGGGGAAAAAGTATGGGTGCGTGTTAGACGCGATTTCTCGCATCTCTACACTCTATAGCAATCCGATCGCGTCTCGCGTGATTTTTATATTTTTAAGCCTTGGATAATAACACAATAGGGGAGCAGCGCTCCCCTACTTTAGAAAAATTCAGCCCTGACAATTAACGCTCTGGCGGCATACATTTGGGATGCAATCCACCTTGTTCGCAGATATAGGCAACTTGCTTGACATTTAAGTTTCTAGCTAGGGTAAAATCAACGCCTTGAAGGCCGATCGAAATTGCATTGGCAGGCACCGTTTGAATAAATTGATCGGGTTTTGTCGGCTTGACTGTCATAAAAATTGCGCCCTGAAAATCGGCCCCTGCTAATTTAGAACTCCGCAAATCCGCTGAAGAAAGATCGGCATTGCGGAAGTTGACGTGCTGCAGGTTGGCATTGCTGAGATTGGCACCGACGAGCCGGCTGGAAGAGAGGTCAGCATTTTGCAGGTTTGAGCCGCTCAAATCTGCTCCCGACAGGTCGGCTTTTTGCCATTCCGATTTCGTCAAGTTGGCGGATTGGAATGAAGCCCCTGACGCTTTGACTTGCCCCAATCGGGCGGATTGCAGGTTGGCACTGCTGAGGTTGGCTTGCTGCAAGTCTGCACCCGTCAGGCTGGTATTGTTCAAGATGGCTTGATGCAGATCGGCTTGCATCAATTGCGTGCTGCTGAAATTGGCACCGCTGGCGCGGACGCGGGACAAATTCGCTTTCGTCAGCGTCGCGCGGATCAGATTGGCGCGATTCATAACCGCGTGACTGAGGAAGGCACTGCTGAGGTTGGATTGTTTCAAATCAGCGCCGCTGAGGTCGGCGATCGCGTCGTCAAAGGTGCCGAACAAGCCGTCTTCACCCGGATCGGACAGGCGGACTTCCCGCAGGCTGGCATTCGTCAAGATAGAGCCTCGGAGCTGAATCCCCGCTAAATCCAGGTAATCGAGCACTAATGTAAACTGACGCGGCCCGGACGTATTTTGAGCCAGGTTGACGCGGCTGAGATCGGCGTTGCGGATTTGGTCGTTATAGAGGGTGAGAATTTTCGCGATCGCCCGCTGGCTGACGCGCTGCCGCAGTGCCACCACCTGCCTTTCTTCCTTCTCGCCGCCATAGCGCAGCGACTCGAGATCGTTGTTGAGAGATTGATTCAACCGCTGCAAGTAGGGCAGCGCTTTTGGCCCGCTGCTGACCATCGCTTGCCCGATCGCCTGCATTAACTCGGCATCCGTCTCGAGGCTGAGCAAATCTGCCAGCAATTGCAGGGCGGCATCGGGGCGATCGAGGGTTCCCAGGGCCAAAATCGCCCCCTGTCTTTCATCTGCGGCGAACTTGTCCGCCAGTGTCAGCAGCGTTTCCCGATCTTGCTGGTGTACCTGACGCCAATTGACCTGAGTTTGGATGTAAACTTGGGTGCCGACAAATGCCCCCAGCACCGCTGTCATGCCTGCCAAGCCGGCAATCAGCAGCGTCAAACCGGGATGGCGGCGCATCCAGTACCAAAGGGCAGGGCGGGGCCAGCGGCTTTCGGGAGTCAGGACGATCGCCGCGATCGCTGCATCTTCATCGGCTTCCCGCCAACTGCCTGCCGTGCCGTTGCGATGGGCTCTGGGCGCGTCGAACTGCTTGAACCGGGGAATTCCCTCGTCGGCATCCAGAACAAACGTCCCTGCCAAGCGATCGTGCAGGGTGCGGCGATCGGCATCGAACCAAGCGATTGCCGCCTCTGCCAACAGCATCACGCCCCCCAGTCCGAGCAAAATTGCCAAATTTGGCGCAGCAGCGCTGAATCGCCACAGCACATAGGCGCTGCCGAGGGGCAATCCCCAGCGACCGACGACCTCGCGCCTCAGAGCTCGCCCCAAACCGGGAGGTGCCCCAGATGCGGTTATCACTTGCAAGCCGAACCAGCGCTTCGGCAGGGTTTTGCCTGTTTTTCCCAGCAGATAGATTTGCCAACCGGCGACGGCTATGGGCACGACTAGCGCTCCAGTCCAAAATAAATTTGCCAGGGGAGCGACTGGTTTTACCTTAGCCTGCGCGGGTGTCGCGAAAGTTTTGGCGATCGCTTCCTGCGTTCTTGCCAGCACCGGATTTAGGGGAACGGGCTCTTCCGACAGGTGCAACTGGGCATAAGCGCCGATGCTGAAGGGAATTAGAGCGCTGGCGGCAATCAAGGATACTTCCGCCGCCCAAGCCCCGCAGCGTCGGGCCATAAGTGGCAGGGGGTTGGCGCGAACTTGAAACACCAGTTTTAAAGGACGAAATCCTGTAGTTGCGCTTGGGCTAGCCATTAGTATACTTTACCGTCACGAGTCGTTAGCGTTTGAGGTTGCGGGAGCCGCGAACGGGTTTCCTGCTGCTCGAAAAGCGATCGCTCCCAGTACAGCTTGCACCAATTGTCGAGCCAATTAGTTTCACTACTGTACTCACCGCCGATCGCCCGATCGGGACGCCGCCGACAATTCCTGCCACTGGCTCCCTTCCAGCTTTCCTCGATACCCGTTCTGAAATTGCGCGTTGGTTTTTCCCGCTGACGCTGCAGGCATCGGGCCGGCTCGCACATTCATATTTTTGCACCCTTAGCCCATAGAAAAATTACTCGACAAAAAACTTCCTAGTTCCCTGACATTCGGAACTTTTACGGATCTCACTCGTCTGAGATCTTAAACGGTTTGATTGTGAGGAACCCTCAATACAAGGGGAGAACGAATATGAAAACACTGACTTGCGGCTCGATTCTTCTGGCCGCTGCGGCTGCGCTTTTGGCAGTTAGCAGTGCTGCTCCCGGTCATGCTCAGGTGGTGCCCTTGCTTCCCAACTTCCAGCCCGATCCCAATCCCATCGCCAGCGGAACGTCTGGCGGCAGCAGGAGCAGTGACTGCGGCTTTATTGCTGCTGCGCCCAATCAAGTGATTCAGTTGAGCGAACCAGTTCCCTACCTGCGTTTCAGAGTCCAAGGCAGCGGTCAGCCCACGCTCTTGATTGAGGGGCCAGGGGGGCGCTTCTGCGGGCTAGCCGAGCCGGAAATCTCTGGATTTTGGCAACCGGGCAGTTACAATATCTACGTCGGCGATCGCGCTCAGGGCCAACATCCCTACACGCTCTCGGTAACAAAAACTCCGAAATAACTCAGAAATAGCTGTTAATTTTCCAGTTGTTTCGCTGCCACCTCAACCGCTTTGATGTCAATCGTGCCGGGAGGCGTCAGCCGTTCCAAATGACCTTGCTGTACTTTCAGCGGTTCGCCGCAGTTGGGACATTGCAGTTGCGTTTGATTGAGGGCTGCGATCTCGTACTGGCACACCGGACACTGGTCTTGAATCAGGTTGCGGCTCAACCACCAGCGAAACCCCAGGAATGCGATCGCCGGGGCAATCAGAGCCAACCCCATTAAAATTAACACCGACTTGACCAGCCAGCCCAAGCCAATAGAGCCCAGCAACCAGATCGCAACCAGCACGACCAGCCAATTGCCAGCGTCAGATACATTGAATTGAAAGAGTTTCGGGCTGTTCTGGTTCACAGCAATCACCTCAAATTGGGTTTTGGGTTTCCACTATTTTTATAGTAATCAGAAATACACGAGTTTTTTGAGGCGCTGGGTAAAGCTATCCGTACCAAATCGCTCCAGCACTTCCTCTCTCAACCACGCTCCGTCGCAGCGCCGATCTCTTCCTTGCAGGATTTCAAGGCAAGCCGCTGCCACTGCATCGGGATCGCGATGGGGCACTCTCCAGCCCAGCCGTCCGTCCTCCAGGGGATCGGCTGAGCCGTCGTCGTCCCCCGCCAATACCGGCACTCCGCACGCCATCGCTTCCAAATAGACGATGCCAAATCCTTCTCGAGACGGCATGATATAGGCATCCGCGACTCGGTAGTGTTCCGGCAATTCTCCTGTCGGCACGAAACCGGCAAAGACGACGCGCTCTGCAACGCCCAAATCGGCGGCGAGTTGTTCCAATCTAGGCCGATCGCTCCCCCGTCCGATGACTAGATACTTGACATTGGGGAGTTTTTGTGCTATTTTTGGCAAGGCTCGAATCGTCACATCGACGCCTTTATAGATATCGCCCGACCACAATCGCGCTACGGTCATCAGCACCTCGGCACCCGCCAGATTGTAGCGATTTATCAGAGCTTGCGGTTTGGGGCCGGGGGTAAAAACTGCTCCATCGACGGCACAGGGCAAAAGTTGGAACTTTTGCGGATCGAGAGTGTTGGAGGTACAGGCGCGATCGCGGGTGTAGCGCCCGATCGTCCAAATGCTATCAGCCTGTTGCAGTGCCTTTCGATACAGGGGCGGTAGCGGTTCCCACACTTCTTTGCCGTAGGTTAAAACCGTGTAGGGAACTTTGAAGAATTGGCAGAGCAACTGCACCAGAGGAGCTAGCTTGACGTGACCGCAGAAAACCCTTTGCGGGCGGCGCTTTTGCAGGGATTGCAACAGAGCGATCGCCATTCGCAGGCGTCCCAACCAGGGCGGGCGAGTGTTCAGGTAGTGAAATTTTAATGGACTGCTCCCTCCCTCAAAGGGATTCGCACAGCCGGAACAGTCTCTCAAGAGGAACACTTCAGCGCTCCCCACACCCGCAGAAACATAAGCTTTTAGAAGATCTTTGATATAAGATTGAATTCCTCCTTCCTGGGAAAATATTTCCAAGAAAACAAACAAGTGAGCGATCGGTGCAGTAACGTTCGGGCTCAAAGCAGTTTCTCAGCAAAAGTGATATTTGACTATCAACAGGCAATTGCGACCATCCTGAGTTCTTTCGTAGGCGACTCGATCGGTCAGACGCCGCAGCAGAAACCACCCATATCCCCCTTCCTGGAGGGTTCCGGGCTCTGGTTCCTTCACTTGGTCGGGATTGAATGGTTTTCCCCAATCCCAAATCCGAATTTCAATCCGATCCTCCCACAGGGCTAGGTCAATTTCAATGGGGGTTTCGGGGGGGAGTTCGTGATGAGCGTGGCGAACGGCGTTGGTGAATCCCTCTGCTAGGGCTAAGTTGAGGCCGTAAAATTTTTCTTCTGGCCAATAAAAACCAGAGGTATGCCGGACGAAGAATACCTCAAACCATTTTTGGACTTGATTTAAGACAGCCAAATCGCTCTGAACTGTCAGATGGTCTTGCTGAAACATTTCCAAGCTTGGCCAAGCACTTATTCGGGCAAGCTAGATGCTTTTTTGGGGACGAGAGTTGCGTCTTTAGTATAGCGAACTCTTTCCTAGAGTGAAGGGCGATCGACGGCAAGCCAACCGATTTTTACTCCTTTCCCTGCATAAAATAACCGATGCCTGCTATTTATTCTTTCTTTTCCCTCCCTCTCCCGTTCCTCCAGTCTCCCCCCGCTCAATTGCTGACGCCTGCCGCATTTTCTCAAGCAGTGCGACTGCACTGGGAAGAAAACGCGACAGGCGTCGGATCGGAGATGATTGCAGTTGTTTAGAACAGCCCCAAGGTCAGGGATTTGTCAATCGGGAAGATAGCACCGATACCAAGCCAGATGGTGACCAGGGTGCCAACCAAGAAGACCGTGGTGGCCACTGGGCGGCGGAAGGGGTTTTGGAACTTGTTGACGTTCTCAATAAAGGGAATCAACATCAGTCCCAGGGGGATGGAGGTCATGCCGGCAATCCCCAGCAATTTGTTGGGGAGGATGCGCAGGATCTGGAAGGACGGCCACAAATACCATTCGGGCAGGATTTCCAGGGGAGTGGCGAAGGGGTTGGACGGTTCGCCTACCATTGCTGGGTCTAAGATAGCCAGACCGACACAGAGGGCGATCGTTCCCAAAATCACGACGGGGAAGACGTAAAGCAGGTCGTTGGGCCATGCGGGTTCGCCGTAATAGTTGTGACCCATTCCCATCGCGAGTTTGGCGCGGAGCTTCGGATCGCTCAAATCTGGCTTTTTCAGAGTTGCCATAGTTCTGCGTGTTCTCCTTTTAGTTGCTTGTTATTGCACGCTGTTAGTTGCTAGCTCTTCCAATCTAACAACTAACAGCGATCGCCGATTACAACGGACCAGAAATCCCTTGTTTGCGAATCATTAAGAAGTGGAGCAGCATGAAAACTGCAATCAGCCAGGGCAGCACGAAGGTGTGCAGGCTGTAGAAGCGCGTCAGAGTGGCTTGGCCCACGCTTTCGCCGCCGCGAATCAGCTCGACGATCAGCGAACCCACCACGGGAATTGCTTCGGGAACGCCCGACACGATCTTGACGGCCCAGTAACCCACTTGGTCCCAAGGCAGGGAGTAGCCGGTGACGCCGAAGGATACGGTGATCGTCGCCAGAATCACGCCCGTCACCCAGGTGAGTTCGCGGGGCTTCTTGAAACCGCCGGTCAGGTAAACCCGGAAAACGTGCAAGATCATCATCAGCACCATCATGCTGGCAGACCAGCGGTGGATGGAGCGGATCAGCCAGCCGAAGTTGACCTCGGTCATCAGGTACTGGACTGACGCAAACGCATCGGTCACTGTCGGCTTGTAGTAGAAGGTCATGGCAAATCCAGTGGCGAACTGGATTATAAAGCAAGTGAGGGTGATCCCGCCCAGGCAGTAGAAGATGTTGACGTGGGGGGGGACGTACTTGCTAGTGACGTCATCAACGAGAGCCTGAATCTCTAGGCGCTCTTGAAACCACTGGTAGGTCTTTGAGTTTGTTATCTCCTTGGAAAACATGAAGCAAGCGTCCCGAGATATATATTGCGGTTCATCAAGAATGTAACATAGTTTAAACAAAGAATTCATCTAGCAGGCTTGCAAACGCTGACAAACGACATGGCCATAGAGTTTGAGGGTTGACCTCTGTGCCAGATGTCTGCTGGTGGAGTGCAGAAGGCTTGAAAAAAAGGCATTTAGGCAATCTGGCCACGGCAGGCAGCAGCAAGTTCACAATTACAGGTTAGAAATCAGTATCATGCGCAAACGAGGTTTTTGGCTCGGACTTTTACTGGTATTGTTTGTAACGCTGGGATGGTGGGTTCCGCCGGCGGCGGCAATGACAGACGAACAGCAGCTACTCTCGGAAGCTTGGCGGATCGTGAATCGGGCGTATGTGGACGAAACGTTCAACAATCAAAACTGGTGGTCGATCCGTCAAAATGCCCTGAAACAGTCTCTGGTCGATCGCGAGGCCACTTATGGGGCGATCGCCAAGATGCTGGCCACTCTCGAAGATCCCTTCACCCGATTATTAAAACCAGACCAATACAAAAGTTTACAAGTTAACACGTCCGGAGAGCTGACCGGGATCGGTCTGCAAATCGCCTCGGACGAGGAGACGGGCTATATCGAAGTCGTGGCACCAATTGAGGGATCGCCCGCAGAAAAAGCCGGCCTCCAGCCCCGCGACCTGATTCTGAAAATCGATGGCGTCTCTACAGTGGGTCTGAGTCTGGACGATGCAGCGGCCAAAATGCGCGGGCCGATCGGCAGTTCCGTGACCCTCACCGTTCAAAGAAAAGACGCGACAGCGGCGTTGGAGGTCGATCTCAGGCGCGATCGCATCGCCCTCAACCCCGTGGAATCCGGCTTGCGCATCGCCAATAGCGGCGTACCCATTGGCTACATTCGCCTCAGCCAATTTAATGCCAACGCCACCGCCGAAGTCGCCCACGCCATCGACAAGCTCGAGCAACAGGGCGCGTCGGCTTACATCCTCGACCTGCGGAACAATCCCGGCGGACTGCTGCAAGCCGGGATTGAAATCGCCCGCCTTTGGTTGGATAGCGGCACGGTGGTTTACACCGTCAACCGCCAAGGTGTTCTCGGCAGCTTTGAGGCAAGCGGCGAGGCGCTCACCGACGACCCGCTGGTGGTTCTGGTCAATCAGGGGACGGCGAGTGCTAGCGAAATTCTCGCCGGTGCCCTTCAGGATAACGGACGGGCTAAGTTAGTCGGCGAGAAAACCTTTGGCAAGGGGTTGATTCAATCCTTGTTTGATTTGTCTGACGGATCGGGATTGGCTGTCACGGTGGCCAAGTACGAGACGCCGAATCACCGCGACATTCACAAATTAGGGATTCTCCCTGACGCAGTAGTGCCCCTCGATCGCATCTCGCGCAACCAATTGGCGACGGAGGCTGACCGTCAATTTCAAGCGGCTGTGGAATTGCTGACGAAAGAATCTGTCGTGGCGGATGCGATGTGATGCTGGCATCAGTTGCGGGTGGAAGTGTGACACTTTTTCGAGTGTCTGCTTTCCGGCCCGCAATTTTATGGCAGGCGATCGCTTTCCCGCAGGGCAAGAAAGCCCGGATTTCAGCGTGCCGCGATTTCGGGATTGAAAGCCGATTCTCCAAAAACTCTGATTTAAAAAAATAAGGCGATCGCGCAACTATTTGCCCGTACAGAGTTAATTTTTTTAATGGCTTGTTTTGGGAACTCTCGCCGCGCGCGGTGGCGCGATCGCCTGTTAAGAGCCGTCAGAGGGGGACGATCGGCACTTATACCTTACAAAAATTGTTCGCTACAGGGTCAAGAGTGATTGTTTTTTTCTGCGCCCTAGTATTGATTGATTCTCGTTCCAAGCGATTGCCTCTAGAAAAGTCAGTATTGGAGTGCAAAGGGCGGACTTAACCCGCTATGAAACCCAATCTCCATAAAAGACAGGCTAGTTCTATCGAGACGCCTCCTAAACTGACACACGGGTGGTTTTGCGGAAAATGAGAAATTTATAAAGTAGGTTTAGTCGATCGTTAAATAGGCGGAGGACGGGATGAGCGCTTACTCTTTTGAAAATCGTCAAGACAAAACTGAACGCCGAGCCGAGCGGAATCAACGGGCTCAACAAGCTGCTGGGCCAACTCAGCCAGTTCAGCCCACACCGATTCACCACCGGAATTTTCCTGCAGCAAGCCCTTCTGACGCGGCGCTCTCGGATGAAGAAGCGATCGCGCAGCGCCGTCAAGCTTTAGCTGTTGCGGCAGGGGGCGATTGGGAGCAGGCGATTGAGATCGTCAGCGAATTGATTTTGCGCCATCCCACCAGCGCGATCGATTACAACAATCGGGGGTTGATGTATTTTGAGAGTGGCCAATTAGACAGGGCGATCGCGGATTACAATCGGGCGATCGTGCTGAATCCGCGATTGGCTGGTGCCTACAATAATTTGGCCAATTACTACGCCGCTCGCGGCAAACTGGCGGCGGCGGTGGTGAATTATGACAAGGCGCTTGACCTCAACCCCGTCCACATTCGGGCTTGGATCAATCGGGGCATCGCCCTGCGCGATATGGGGCTGTACGAGCAGGCGATCGAGAATTTTGACAGCGCCTTGCGGTTGGGGAGTCTGAAAGCTCACATCTGGGCAGAACGCGGTCGGACTTACGAGTTTAAGGGACAGTGGAAGTACGCGATCGCTGACTACAAGCGCGCCCTCCACGAGCTTTCACGTTCCAACTCGTCTGATTTTCAAGCTGCCGCGCGCTTGCAAGCCCGAGTCGAATCCTGGCTCAATTACCTCCTCGAACCGGTTAGAGCTTGATGGGGTCGATCTTCCCTCGGATGCAGTGCCGGGATTCGTTTTTGCAAAAAAAGGGCGAGCGATCGCGGAGCGCGTTCATTTTTACACGAAAGAGCTTGGTTTTCCCTCCTGCGAACCCGGCGATCTCTCTGTTTATTTTTAAAATAAATGCTCGATTTGGAAAAAAGCGATCGCCCGAACGATCTCAGGAATGGCCGGGAAGATTTACTTCTTTCAACCTCTTGCCCATTCCCCATTCCCAGTTATCGGGTTTGTTAGGAGCCACTCGAGTAATTGTTAGAAAAGCAGCGCTAAATATCAAAAAAACATCAGGGAGAGCCGGAAAATTCTGCATCCGTGTCAAACGCTTGGCCCTCGCTGGATTTGCGCTCCACCCAAAATATCTGAAGCAGCGTGGGGTCCATGCGATGGCTCTGCTCCTGCATGACACTTTTGGCTTGTTGCGGATCGAAGGAGCGGGTAAATTCTGCCTGCAATTTACTCACCCGTCCTTGGGTTCCCTGGACTTCGGCTTGGATTTCTTGGAGTTTTTCTTGCCCAGCTCGGTGATGAGGCAGAAGATGTACCAAAGCAGAGATAGCTGCTACGGACATGACGAGGTTAATCGTCAACTTGAGTGTAATTTCAGTCGCCCGATCTTGGTAGGGATGAGGTCGCGCTTGGCGACGATTCCGACGCGCTTCCCTGCGACGGGATTCTAGAGGTAGAACAGGCAGTGTTGAAGATTCAATGGCCTTCACGATCTCGGTACTCCGCTTTGGCAGGAATGGCAACTGTGGGGGCGGGATCGGGCGACATCTTGGGAAGAGAGATATTGCAGTCTCCGAGCTGGATTCAGTCACGCTCGGCCCTAGGAACCGATGCAGCTTCGCAGGCCAGCAAATCGATCCGCGAAACCAAAAGAAAACTGGAATAACCCGTCCGCAAAACCCGCCTTTTTACCAGACACACCGCACCATCTGTATGTCGGTGGTGGACTTAATTGGTAATGCAACCGCCATAGGTTACAATACCCGATTTTTCCCGCGTTGACTACGCTTGCACAGACGGCAAGGAGAGCCTCCCCTTAAGGACTGACCGGACAAGCATCCCAATGACTTACAGCCGATAGCTGCAATAACCTGGAAGCTTTGAGGTCAATTGCCCGGAGAGGCTCCCCGCAGAGCGGCTCAAGCCAGGGCTTACTTGTAAAGTTCCGTTGACAGGCGGAAGGCCAAGATTCCCGGAATCAGGGCGATGACGAGAGCGACCAACACTTGAGTATCGGTAAGAGCCATTGGTGTAAAACTCCTGATGATAAAGGTATTCGTTTTCCAATTTCGACTAAGTTGCCGATTTGTGGAATACTTTTGTTACAAGTTGAAACAATATGAAACAATTGACGGCCTTCCCGGACGAGGCGATCGCCAAGCAAAGCAGAATATCTGGATCTGGACTGGGCTGAAAGAAATCTGTCGCCCGCACCCTTGGCGTTTGCGGCCCGTGGCGGGTCGCCGGACGCTACCCGATCGCCAGAATGGGGCATGGCGGGTGCAGATCGAGTGACTCGTGCGATCCGCTCCCCCATTAAAGGTTAAGCTGAGGGAGTGGAATTTTATTTATCGATTGTCTCAGACTTTCTACTGGTTGCTCTTACTTTGCCACGCTCAGGCACGAAAAATCGTTAATGCTGGATCGATTTTTAGATTTTTACCCGAATTTCGGGATCGACGCCTTTTTCCTGCTGGTCATTCTGGTGGCCTTAGAGGCCGTGCTGTCGGCAGATAACGCGATCGCCCTAGCGTCCATCTCCAGAGGCTTGGAAGATGGCAAGATGCAGCGTCAGGCGCTCAACTTGGGTTTGCTGGTGGCCTTCGTGCTGCGGATGGCTCTGATTCTGACGGCTACCTGGGTGATCAAGTTCTGGCAGTTCGAGCTGCTGGGCGCTCTCTACCTGCTGTGGCTGGTATTCCAACACTTTACCTCAGAAGAGGGAGAGGAAGGGGAACACCACGGCCCTCGTTTTGCCTCTCTCTGGCAAGCGATTCCCATAATTGCGCTGACCGATCTGGCTTTTTCTCTCGATAGCGTCACCACGGCGATCGCGGTTTCTGACAAAACTTGGCTCGTCCTCACTGGCGCGACGATCGGGATTATTACGCTGCGGTTTATGGCGGAGTTATTCATCCGCTGGCTGGATGAATTCGTCCACCTGGAAGATGCGGGCTATATCACCGTTGGCTTAGTGGGAGCGCGTTTGCTGCTCAAGGTTTTCAGCAGCGAACAAGTGCTGCCCGAGTGGCTGATGATTTTTGCGATCGCCGTGTTATTCCTCTGGGGCTTTTCCAAGCGCGCGCTCGTCCCGGCTGAAGTTGTCGAAGAAACCCAAGAGCGTCCCGATGAATAGCGTTGAGGGCGCGCGATCGGCGACCAATGGACAGTGGCGCATCAGGCATTGGGCACAGAAATTACTTTTTAGCTGTGTCCAATGCTCTACCGCCAGCCCGTGATTACTCGTAAATCCACTGGGTGAGGCTCGGTTCCCACCCGACTAATTCCTCTTCTTTGAACCAGAGGCTAATTTCCCGCTGAGCCGTTTCTACGGCGTCGGAACCGTGGATGATATTTCGGCCCACATCTACCCCGAAATCGCCTCGGATCGTTCCCGGTTCTGAGTTGAGGGGATTGGTTGCGCCGATAATTTTGCGCGCTGAAGCGACGACGCCTTTGCCTTCCCAAACCATCGCCACGACGGGGCCGGAAGTGATAAACTCTACCAGCCCTGGGAAAAAGGGTTTTTCTTTGTGTTCGGCGTAGTGCTGCTCGGCGAGGGAGCGGCTCACCTTCACCAGCTTTAAGCCAACCAGGGTAAAGCCTTTTGATTCAAAGCGACTGATAATCTCGCCCACGAGTTTGCGTTGGACGCCATCGGGCTTCACCGCTAAAAAGGTGCGTTCCAAATCTGTCTCCTGGAAGTGCATCGAAGAATACAAAAAATAGATTACCTCAGAATGTCCCTTTTAACTCAGCTTCCGACTTGATGACAGGCGAGTGCGTGTTGCGCCGATCGCCGGAGCGGGAAGGAATCGCTCCTGGGCCATTTTTTCCGCAAGATCCTCTTAGATGGCCTACTCGTCCGACTCCCGTTGCAGGGTAGAGCCCCTCTTGTTGGTTTTTTTAGTGCCTGTTAATGGAGAAATACCCCTGTTTGCTATTTCCTAATTCCGGGCTTGTCAAAGATAAAAACTTTAAACTTTGAAACAAGGCAAGACTGAAAAGTTAGTTGATATCAAACAATTAAAAAACTGGCAAAAGTGAGGAGAGGCGATTCGCCCCGGACGCAGGTGCAAGGCTTCAGCCGAGATTTCCGGAAGTGGCGATCGCCTCGGCGGAAAGGCTTTCCGGACGTCCAGTCGTTACCAGAACACCAGAAGCTCGCAGGCAAAGGCTTTTCCGGGCGGCGAGACATAACAGAAGCAATCCGCTAAACTGTCTACTCTAAAGGTCAAAAGCGAGGTCAGAGAGAGCATGGGCTTGGAGCAAACCACCGAGGAAGTTGCCGACGTCGAGCAAGTCGCCGTAAATTCCGTTGCTGACGTGAAAATTGCCAAACTGGCGAACAGAAGCAAGTCGCGTCCAGCAGAAGCACCGAAATCTTGGAGAATTGAAGAGAGCGAGGAACTGTACCGGATTCGCGGGTGGGGAGAACCTTATTTCTCGATCAATGCTCTGGGGCACGTCACGGTTTCTCCGCAGGGCGATCGCGGCGGTTCCCTGGACTTGTACGAATTGGTGAAGGCGCTCGAACAGCGCAACTTGGGACTGCCCTTGCTGATTCGCTTTTCCGATATCCTGGAAGATCGGATCGAGCGGTTGAATGCCTGCTTCGCCAAAGCGATCGCCCGCTACAGCTATCCCGGGGTTTATCGCGGCGTCTTCCCGGTGAAGTGCAACCAGCACCGCCACTTAGTCGAGAATTTAGTGCGGTTCGGGCAACCCCATCAATTCGGTCTGGAAGCGGGCTCGAAGCCAGAATTGATGATTGCTCTGGCAACGTTGAAGACTCCCGGATCGCTGCTGATTTGCAATGGCTACAAAGATCGGGAATATATTGAAACGGCGATGCTCGCGCAGCGATTGGGGCAGACGCCGATTATCGTCATCGAGCAGGTGGAAGAAGTGCAGATGGCGATCGCAGCCAGTCGCAAACTGGGGATCGAGCCAGTGCTGGGCGTGCGGGCAAAGCTGACTTGCAAGGGCATCGGGCAGTGGGCTGGCACCACCGGCGATCGGGCTAAATTTGGACTCTCGATTCCGGAAATGATCCGAGCCGTTGACGAGCTGCGGGAAGCTGGGATGCTGAACTCGCTGCAGCTTTTGCACTTTCACATCGGTTCTCAGATATCTTCAATTAGCGTGATCAAAGACGCCATCCGCGAAGCCAGTCAGATCTATGTGGAATTGGCGAAGTTGGGCGCGGCGATGAAATATCTGGACGTGGGCGGCGGCTTGGCAGTGGATTACGACGGCTCGAAAACCAATTTCCACGCCTCTAAAAATTACAACATGCAGAACTATGCTAACGATATTGTGGCAGAGGTGAAGGAGGCGTGCGAAGAGCGGAATGTAACAGCGCCGACGCTGATTAGCGAGAGCGGGCGGGCGATCGCGTCTCACCAGTCGGTGTTGGTGTTTGACGTGCTCAGTACCAGTGAAGTTTGCAGCGGCGCGCTGCCCTCTGTAGGCGATCGCGACCATTTAATTCTGCGCAATCTCTGGGAAACCTACCAATCCATCAACGCGGAGAATTTTCAAGAGGCTTATCACGACGCCATCCAATTTAAGGATGAAGCGATTAGCTTGTTCAATTTCGGCTATGTGAGCATCACCGATCGCGCCAAAGCGGAGCGGCTGTATTGGGCGTGCTGCGAAAAAATTCAGGCGATCGCCCGCCACCAAAACTACGTCCCCGACGACTTGAAAGATTTGGAAAATGTCATGGCGTCGATTTACTACGTCAATTTGTCCGTCTTTCAATCGGCTCCCGATACCTGGGCGATCGACCAGCTCTTTCCTATCATGCCCATTCACCGCCTGGACGAACCCCCCACCCAGCGCGCCACTTTAGCCGACCTCACTTGCGACAGCGACGGCAAAATCGACCAATTTATCGATAAGTTGAACGTCAAACCGGTGCTGGAACTGCACCCTTTCAAGCCAGGAGAACCTTATTATTTAGGCATGTTTCTGGCGGGGGCTTATCAGGAGATTATGGGCAGCCTGCACAATCTTTTCGGGCACACGAATGTCGTTCACATCGAGCTGACGCCAAAGGGATACCAAATCGAACACGTTGTCAAGGGAGACACGATGACAGAGGTGCTCAGTTACGTTCAGTACGACGCTGAGGATTTGGTAGAAAGCATCCGCAAGCAGACGGAACAGGCTTTGCAAGAAAAGCGGATTACCCTTCAGGAATCGCAGCTTTTGCTGCAAAATTACGAGCGCAGTTTGCGGGGGTATACTTATCTGTCGGCGACTTAACCGTTATGGATTTCCCGATGGAAATCCGACAATTTCGAGCGATCGCTCCTGCCGCTTTTCCCCAGAAAAGCCAAGCGCTCTCAGCGATCGCTGAAAGCGCTTGGCTGGGGCTTGAAACGTCCCTAGGGCGTTTCGCTGCCGAGAAGTTCCGCGATCGCCCGCTGTTCGGTTGGGGGTTGAGACGGGAGCGTTTTGCGGGCGTCCGTAATCAGCCAATCGAGTGCCGCCGCCTCCAAGTCAATCCTTTCGCCGGTTTTGTCGATGCAATAGCGCCCGAACACCAACTTATCGACCAAGCGGGCTCCCTGCCCCAGGCGGGAATATTCAAAAATCACGCTATTTTCAACTGTCGCCCCACTGCAGATGCAGCAATTGGGGCCGATATAGGTGGGGCCGACTATTTTCGCCCCATCTTCTATCCGAGTCATGCCGCCAATATAAACTGGCCCTTGGATCTCTACTTTGTCCCAGTTCACCGCTACGTTGATGCCGGTATAGACGCCGGGAGCGGCTTGGTGTCCGGGTATGCCGACATTTTTAACTTCTCCCAGCAGCACGCCGCGAATCGCCCGCCAATAATCCGGGACTTTCCCGATATCCACCCACTGGAAGTTCATCGTCAGCCCGTAAAAGGGTGCCCCGATTTCCACTAAATGGGGGAAAAGCTGGCTGCCGATGTCGTACTCGACGCCGGAGGGGATGTATTTCAACACTTCGGGCTCGAAAATGTAAATACCCGTATTGATGTTGGTGCTGAGGGCTTCTTCCACCCGTGGCTTTTCTTGGAAAGCTTTTATTCTGCCGTCTTCGTCCGTCACCACGACTCCGTAGCTGGAGACTTCTTCCCGGGGCACGGATTTCATAATGACTGTGGCGATCGAGCCTTTTTTGCGGTGCCACTGAACCGCCTCTGTCAGATCCAGGTCAATCAGCGCATCCCCGCACAATACGACAAAAGTACCGTCAAAAAAGGGATTGAAGTCCTGGATGCGTCTCATGCCGCCCGCTGAGCCCAGCGCCTCCCCGATCAGTTGGCCTTCGTCAATGCGGCCCTCAAAAGAATAGGCAATGTGAACGCCAAATCGCTGGCCATCGCGGAAATAGTTTTCAATTTCATTGGCCAAGTGGCTGACATTGACCATGATTTCGTCAAAACCATGCTGGCGCAGCAGTTCAACTAAAAACTCCATCACTGGTTTTTGCAGGATGGGAATCATCGGTTTGGGAATGGTGTACGTTATGGGACGGACGCGAGTGCCCTTCCCAGCAGCCAGAATCATGGCTTTCATAGACTTTTTTTCTCTCAACCCTAGGCCACTCAATTTTAGCCAATTGACAGTAGGGCAATTCTCGTTCGGATGAAATCCGAGAATCGCCCGGGGTTCGATGGTACGATCGATTTAGTATCCATCGGAAGTCACAGCGATCGCGGAGATTGTGATTCTTTATTAAGCTGCGATCGCCACAAGGTGACGCAAATCTGCTCTGTCTCAAAGCCCGATCGCGCTGGGGGCTTTTGAAAGCTGGCGCTTCCGTCAGCGGATCAGACTGCCGGGAGTTGCAGCCCTTCTGGCAGCGCTCTAATTTTCAAATCTTGGTAAAACTCTTCTTGGGATAGTTCTACTTTCGACTGAGCGGAAAGCAGCAGCAGTGCCCAGAAAACCCCCACCCGGTCGTTGGGTTTGGGCGCGGACTCGCTGTCGTCCGCGATCGCCTCCGTCAAGTCGCTGTTTTCAGGTAGCGCCGCACCGGGCAACAATGACAGCAGTTGATCGAGCTCGATCCACTCCTGCTCTCGGGCGATTTGATGCCAGCGAGCCGCTAAAAACCTCTCTAAGCTGGCGGCTGTTTCGGACAGATTTTCTTGGTGGGCTAGGTGGGCGATCGCCTTGGCTGTTTGGGCGCGAGACTTGCTGCTCGCCAGCCGGTGGCGGATGCGGCGGGGGCTTTCTTCCATCGCTTTCGCCATGAGCTGCAGTTGTTCGAGCAACTCCTGCAGGGAGACACGGCGTTTTTGCGGGGGCTGGGCAACCGCACGGCGGCGCAACTGGCGCTCCAGATGCACCGGCGCGCCTCGCCCGGACGCCATCTCCCCGTCGAGCCCTAGCTCGTCTTCGATAAAGTCTGCCTCCTCTTCTTCCGGTTCTGGCGATCGCAGCAGACTGTCAGCCTTGAGCAGCACCAGCATTGACGCGCACAAAAACGCCTGCCCAGACTGAGACAGTGCCGCTTCCCGCTCGATTTGTGCGGCGTCCGACACCGGCATCGTCTGGATCAAAAAGCGATCGATCGCGTCTATCACTTGGACATCCCAAGGGTCTATTTCTCCCTGCTTGGCCAAATCGAGCAGCAGGGCGATTCCCATCTGCTGTGCCGACGTTGCTGCGCTGGGCTCCACAGTCGCTAGTGCATTCCGGGGCAGTGAAACCGTCATTCTGATACCCTCTTATCGCATCCATCACATAAAGACATCGCCAGGGCTAGCAGAGCATCTGCGCTCACCCTCATTCACAGACGCCTGCACGCGCATTCTTTCACTATAGTAATTACGCGGATTAATTAATGATTTATTTTTAGCGCTAAGTAAAAATACTTATTTATGATTCAAACCCTCGCAGGGTGGTTTTGTTCGCGCAGAAAGCTCCCCCTTTTTTATACGGGCAAGCGCGTGACTTGTTTTTCCAGGCACCGGCTCCGGCATCCGGAAGGGGCTGTTTCAGGGGGAGCGGGGAAAAGCCAATCCGGAGCCCAACAGCATTCACCCACACCCAGAGGGGGCGCTCAATTGGCTGATACCTTATCCGTCAGATACGCCTGACTGGTGAGGGGCTCAGCCCCGGGAGGCAGCCGGTGCTGGTGTTGCAGATCTACCTGAAATTGTTCGACATCTTGCTCCAGCTCCTGAATCCGAGCCTCTTGCTTGCGGACTTTGCGAGCATTTTTTTGGGCTGGCAGCCACTGCAGCAAGCGCGTCCAAATCCCGAAAAGCCAAGCCAGACCGGCACCGATCCCCATCGCTACAAATAGTTCTAGGGCAACGGGCGCTTCAAACTGGATGCCTTCCACGATTTGAATGGTGGCAGTCTGTGTATTTTCGACGCTGAATAAAACCATTAATAAACAAAACACGAAGACGAAGACCGAATTAATCAGTCGCATCGACGAACTCCTGCATCTCGGGGTGAACTTGCCCATTGTACGAGGACAGCGGCACCCGACCGGCACGCACAGCGGAGAACGTCGATCCCCGCTGCGCCCTGTGGGTGACGGTGCCTTTGTTTTTGGCGGATTAAACCTATTTTAGCTGTCTTGGGGTTCCGGCGATAGGAGTATTGCTAATCTGGGTTCAGGGTATGAACCGCTTTCACGCGCAAAGAGCGCAGAGGAAGGAGAAGAGGATGGGTGAAGTTCGAGCGTTTTTTTTAAAAGTAAAAATTTTTGGGTTTAAAAAAAAGAGTGGCTGAATTGCCGGGAAACTTGTTTGAGCTATCTGGCTTTTTCCGAGCTTTACAACTTATTTATTAGGTCGATTCTTCCAGATAAAAAAGCTATAAAGTAGATTGATAAACTGCCTCTAGCGATAGACAAAAATTGCTCGCAGTCAAATTAAATTACCTCTAAAGCAAGAAAATTACCTGCAAATTGTATAAGTTTTCTGAAACAGAAATCAAGATTTTTGAGGAAGAGATGCGATGAAACTTCTCAAAACGATTGGCTCTCCCGACTCCTTGGTGATAAGAAAAACTAATATTTTTGGTGAAAGCCTTGCAGGAAAAGCATTTTCCATGCCCCATGCCCCATGCCCCATGCCCGGAAAAGCCCGGTTTTCCACCACAAAGTCAGGAGAGCCAAACGATTGCGTTGCCATTATTGCTGGTGGGGTCGGCGATTTTGGCCGTTGTGGCAACTCGTACCCCAGCCCGCCAGCCACCCACCTTGGCAGAGGTGTATCAAGTTATCAAGAGCAAGCAGTTTGTCGATTTAACCCACGCTTTTGCGCCGGGGATTCCTCACTGGAAAGGGTTTCCCGACGAGACGCGAGAAAAACTCTACTGGTACGAGCCGGGAGTCGGCAAGCTGGGGTCTGGTTTCTGGGCGGACTTGTACTGTCACGTCGGGCAGTGGGGCACCCACGTCGATCCGCCGGCTCACTTTATCAAGGGGTTGCGTACAGTGGATGAAATCGAACTCAAAGAGACGATCTTGCCTTTGATCGTGATTGACGTTCACGAGAAAGTCGCCAAAAACCCCGATTATACTCTGACTGTGGAAGATGTCAGGGCGTGGGAAGCGAAACACGGGCCGATTCCGGAGGGGGCATTTGTGGCCATGCGCACGGACTGGTCGAAGCGCTGGTCAGATAAGGCGGCGATCGCGAACAAAGACGCCAGCGAAACAGACTGTACGAGGAGCGGAAGATTGCAGCATCTGGCCACGAAACCACGGATACCGATCCGGGAATTGCAACGAGCAAGGGCGACTATTCGTTAGAAACGTATATTTTGCAACAAGATCGCTATCAAATTGAGTTGTTAGCGTATCTGGACAAGGTGCCAGAAGCGGGGGCTTTGGTGGTGGTTACTTTCCCCAAGCCGAAAGATGGATCGGGATTTCCGGCGCGAGTCTTCGCGATTTTGCCGCGAGCGGCAGTTGCCCCGGCAAGACTCGACAAGTAGAGTAGGCTTGAGACGGCTTGCAAAAGATCGGGCTCTCTCCGGAGGTGGTGGCGTTCTCCCCGCCAGTCCTGTAAATTTTTGTAAATTTCTCTGGCCGCCGATCGCGAGAAGTCGGCGAAAAACTTTACATTTTTTTAGAGATCGGCGGGGAAGTCAGTAGGTATACTGACTTTTGGAGAGGGACGGGCAAAAAATCTCTGAAAATGTATCGGTGAAGTCCGGTTGACAAAGGGTGTAGGGTTAAAAACAAATTGCGTCCGGGTACTATAAGGGCGGAAAGCCCGCTAGGTATTGCAATATTTTTCTAAAAAAGCTCAATCGCTTGAGGCAGTTACTCTCTCAAAGGGTGGCAATTAAACAAATCGATAGAGAGATTTACTCCATCAGTGCAGAAAGTGCAAAATTTCTCTCCTCTGACAAGCGCGGGCAACCAGAACGCAATCGAGCGATATGACTTTATAATTGAGTAACAACCGATTCAGGAAAGCAGGACTATGATGGCGATTCCCGGATACCAGATTCTCGCTCTCATCTACGAAAGTGCCAACTCCCTGGTTTATCGAGGACGCCGCGATCGCGACAATCAACCCGTTGTCCTCAAACTTCTCAAACACGAATATCCCACGCAGGCAGACCTCGCCAGATACGAACAGGAATACGAAATAACCCGCTCCCTGAATCTAGAAGGGGTCGTCAGATCCTGGGACTTGCATAAATATAAAAATTCTTTAGTAATGGTTTTAGAGGATTTCGGTGGGGAATCCTTGAAAATTTTGACGGCTTCCCAAAAATTTACGCTTTTGGGATTTCTCAATATTGCGATAAAAATAGCAGAGGATTTGGGAGAAATTCACGCTTTAAATATTATTCACAAAGATATTAATCCTTCTAATATTGTTTTCAATCCCGCCACAGGACAGCTAAAATTTATCGATTTCAGCATCGCCACCGTCGCGAGTCGAGAAACGACCGCGATAAAAAATCCGAATGTCTTAGAGGGAACGCTGGCTTACATGTCGCCAGAGCAAACCGGACGGATGAACCGATCGCTGGATTACCGCACGGATTTTTATTCCCTCGGCCTCACCTTTTACGAATTGCTGACCCACCGCCTGCCTTTTGAGACAACCGATGCGATGGAGTTGGTTCACTGCCACATCGCCAGACAGCTCGTGCCGCCCCACGAAGTCAATCCAGAAATTCCCAAAGCCCTGTCTAATATCGTAATGAAATTAGCGGCAAAAACGGCAGAAAAGCGATATCAGAGTGCTTGGGGGCTGAAAGCGGATTTAGAGGAATGCCTCAGACAGTTGCAGTCGGTTGGGGACATAGCAGAATTTCCGCTCGGACGGCAGGATATTTCTGAAAAGTTTCAAATTCCGCCAAAGCTGTACGGGCGCGATCGCGACATCGAAACCCTCCTGGCAGCGTTCGATCGCGTCAGCAAAGAAGGGCAAACGGAAATGATGCTGGTGGCGGGCTATTCCGGCATCGGCAAATCCGCCCTCGTCCAGCTTCTGGCGCAACCCATTACCCGCAAGCACGGATATTTCATCTCCGGGAAATTCGACCAGTTTCAGCGGACGATCCCCTACAGCGCGATCGTCACCGCCTTTTCCGAATTGGTGCGGCAATTGCTCACCGAAAGCGAAGAACAGCTCAAAAGGTGGCGCGAAAAACTCCTCACAGCCTTTGGGCCAAACGGTCAAATTATCGTAGACGTGATCCCCGAAGTCGAACTGATTGTCGGGCCACAGCCACCCGTATCAGAATTAGGCCCCACCGAGGCCCAAAATCGCTTCAACTTCGTCTTTCAGAACTTCATTCGGGTGTTTTGCTCTTTCGAGCATCCCTTAGTCATCTTCCTCGACGACCTGCAGTGGGCAGACTCTGCCACACTCAAGCTGATCGAATTGATGGTGGCGGACGATCAGACAGAATATCTATTTCTAATCGGGGCTTACCGCGATAATGAAGTCAGCCCCACCCACCCGCTGATGATGAGCCTGGACGCACTGCGCAAACAGGACGCTATCATCAACGAGATCTTGCTCGCTCCCCTCAACCTCGATCACCTCGTCCAGTTGACTGCCGAAACCCTGCACAGCGACTCCGCCCGCGTCAGACCCTTGGCGGAACTGGTGCTGAGGAAAACCCAAGGCAACCCCTTCTTTGTCAGCGAATTCCTCAAAACCCTGTATCAGGAAAATCTGATTACTTTCACCCGCCCCTCGTCTGGCAATAAAGGCGGGTGGCAGTGGGATGCCGCCCACATTGAAAAGATGGGCATCACCGACAATGTGGTGGAGCTGATGATCGGCAAATTGAAGAAACTGCCGGAGTCCACTCAGCAGGTTTTGCGCTTGGTGGCTTGTTTGGGCAATCAATTTGACTTGAACACCCTCTCGCTCATCTACGAAAAAGAAGCGTCGGAAACGTTCCAAGACCTTTTGCCGGCGATTCAGGAAGGATTGATTTTGCCAGCTTCCGAGCTAGACCGCACGGATGTGGACTTGATCAACCTGCCGCTGTTGATTCTCAATTATAAATTTCTGCACGATCGCGTCCAACAAGCGGCTTATTCTCTGATTGAGGAGTCCCAGAAAAAAGCCGTTCACCTGCAGATCGGGCAGCTCCTGCTGGCGAATACCCCCGCCGAATATCGCTCGGAGAGAATTTTCGAGCTGGTGGATCATTTAAATGTGGCGCGATCGCTCATATCCGACGAGCGAGAACAGATTGAGTTGGCTAGCTTGAACTTAGAAGCCGGAAAAAAAGCTAAAGACGCTACCGCTTATGTCGCTGCTCAGCAATATTTGACCGCCGGCATGGAGGGATTGCCCGCCGATGTCTGGGAAAAGCACTACGACTTGGCTCTGGCTTTGCATAAAAGACGGGCAGAGATCGAGTATCTCAACGGCAATTTCGAGGAATCTGAGAAATTTATTAACCTGACCTTAGCCAACGCGCGATCGGCTACGGAGAGTGCTGAAATTTACAACCTGCTGATCGTGCAGTGTTCGCTTCAGTCTAAATATGAGGAGGCGGTGATAGCAGGAAGAAAGGCGCTCGACTTGCTGGGAGTAGAGTTGCCATCGGAAGACTTCCAAACGGCGATCGCGGCAGAATTTGAGCGCGCGAAAGAAAGTTTGGGATATAAATCCATTGCGTCTTTAATCGACGAACCGGAAATGATGGAGCCGGAGAAAAAAATTGCATTGGAATTAATCACGAACTTCTTAACACCGGCGTACCTCTACAATCCGCAGGTCTGGATGGTGGCTGTTTTAAAAGGCGTGAATATCTCCTTGAAATACGGCTCCGCTCCCGAATCGTGTCTTTGCTATACCAACTATGGGATGCTTTCAATTGCATTTTTTGGAGAATACAAATTAGCTTATGAGTTCGGACAAGTAGCCTTAAAGCTGACTGAAAAATGGGGGAAACTCCAACTGAAGTGCAAAGCCTGCGCTTCTTTAGCCAATGCTTTGAGTTACTGGTTCAAGCATGTAAAAGAGTCAAACCTTATCAACCGGGAAGGGTATCAGGCAGCCTTGGAATCGGGAGATTTAGAATATGCAGGTTATCTGCTGCACAACTCGGCCAGTAATTTCTTTTTTCAAGGCAAGAATTTAAAGCAAATTTTGGAAGAAATACCCAAGTACATCCAATTCACCAAAAAAACCAAAAACCTGCTTTCAACTGAAATTTTGATAGGACTTCAGCTTATTGTAGCGAATTTGAGCAAGCTCACTTCTGAAAAATTTATTTTTGAAGCAGAGGAACTCAGCGAAACCGAGTTTCTGGAAATTTGCCAAAAACGTCAAAACTTTTTCTCGATCGCCTTTTATCTGATTCGCAAATTCCAGGTTCTTTATCTGTATGGTCAGCTAGACGAAGCCCTTGCCTGTGCTGAATCAGTAGAAAAGCAGCTTGCGTTTATCAGCGGAACGCTGCCAGTGACAGAATTTAATTTTTACCAGTCGCTCCTCCTGGCTGCTCTGTACCCAGAAGCCTCAGAAGAAGAGCAGAAGCAATACTGGGAGAAATTAGAAGCCAATCAAGCGCAGGTAAAAATCTGGGCAGAAAACTGTCCCGAAAACTTCCTGCACAAATATCTGTTAGTGGCGGCAGAAATGGCCCGCATTTCTGGAAATGCAGAAGAGGCGATCGATTTATACGATCGCGCGATCGAATCCGCTACAGAACATGAATTCTTTCAGAATGAAGCCTTAGCCAGCGAACTGGCTGCTAAATTCTGGTTAAACAAAGGGAAACCAAAATATGCCAAAGTGTACCTGACGGAGGCTCACTATGGCTACCAACGTTGGGGGGCTAGTCGAAAAGTGGAAGATTTGGAAGAAAAATACAGCCAGTTGCTCGCCAAAACGCCAGTCAAAACTCGCATCACAGACACGGGCAATGCCTCGATGCACACCACGACTGGCAGCGGTTCCGGGGAACTGGATCTGTCCACGGTGATGAAAGCCTCTCAAACCATATCGAGTGAAATCGTCCTCGACAAGTTACTGGCTAAGTTGATGAAAATTCTCATCGAGAACGCCGGGGCGCAAAAAGGCTTTCTCATCTTGCAAAGAGAGGGAAAACTGACGATCGCAGCAGAAGCCACTGTCGAGCGCCAACAGGTTCTCGTCCAGCAATCTATCCCGGTAGACTCCAGCCGCGATTTGCCAGTGACGCTGATTAACTATATAGAACGCACGCGCTCCGATGTCGTTTTAAACAACGCTGCTGTTGAGGGGCGATTTACCGCCGATCCGTATATTGCCCAACGGCAACTGAAATCTGTTTTGTGTACGCCCATCCTCAATCAAGGGCAACTCATCGCGATTCTCTACTTAGAAAATAACCTCACAGTCGGCGCGTTCACGCCCGATCGCCTGGAAGTCTTGAAACTGCTTTCCTCCCAGACCGCTATCTCTCTAGAAAATGCCCTGCTGTATGCCTCACTCGAGCAGAAAGTCCAAGAAAGGACGCAGGAACTCAACGAAAAAAATGCGCGGCTCGAACAAACCCTGCACCAACTGCAGCGCACGCAAGGGCAACTGATTCAGAGCGAGAAAATGTCCAGCCTCGGGCAACTGGTGGCGGGCGTGGCGCACGAAATCAACAACCCCGTCAATTTTATCTACGGCAACCTGACGCCAGCAAGCGATTACGTTAAAGACTTGCTCGGCTTGGTGGAACTCTACCAGGAACACTATCCCAAACCCGTGCCGGAGATTGCAGAAGAAATCGAGGCGATCGAGCTGGAATTTCTCGTAGAAGACTTGCAAAAACTCCTCGACTCCATGAAAATAGGAGCTGAGCGCATCCGCCAAATCGTGCTGAGCTTGCGGAACTTCTCGCGCCTGGACGAGGCATCGATGAAGCCGGTGGATATCCACGAGGGCATCGAATCGACGCTGTTGATTTTGCAGCACCGGTTCAAAGAGCGATCGGATCGCAGCGGCATCGAAATTATCAAAGAGTACGGGAAACTGCCGAAAGTAACCTGTTACGCTTCGCAGTTGAATCAAGTGCTGATGAACGTTCTCAACAACGCGATGGATGCTTTGGAGCAGTCCAGGGATAAGGACTTTCCTGCCGACACCAAGCCGACAATTACCATTCGCACTTTGGCATCGGACAAGAATACGGTGACGGTACGCATTGCTGACAATGGCCCTGGCATTAAAGAGGAGTTGCAAAAGAAGATATTTGACCCCTTCTTTACGACAAAACCAGTGGGCTCTGGCACGGGTTTGGGGCTGTCAATCAGCTATCAAATTGTCGTGGACGCGCACAAGGGACAATTTACCTGTATTTCAAAACCGGGAGAGGGAGCGGAGTTTGTGATTTCGATTCCCGTCAAACCGCAAGTGTAGGAAAATTGAACCTCTCCCCCCAGCCCCCTCGCCGAAATGGGGAGGGGGAGAAAACGAAAAGCGCAGGCGAGAAAATCTTACTTTTTTCCCCCTTCCCTGCAAGGGAAGGGGGTTAGGGGGTTAGGTCTTTTTTGGGTTTCCTACACGAGAAGCCGAACCTACGAAACTTTCTCTAGAGGCGGCGCTCCCGTATCCGCTCCAGAAGGCTTGACGGTTTTTTGCTTGGGCGTGCCTATCCCCAGTGCTGGAAACAGTTGGTATTTCACGAAACTGCCGGCGGCAACCAAGAGGATAATACCCAGCGCGCCAATTCCGATCGGACTGGGCACCCAGAACAGAACCTCTATATGGTTGAGACGATCGGGTTTGAGCGCCCAGACTAGCTGGCGTCCGTCATTGCGAACGTCTGGAGCGATCGCGTCGAGGCCGGTTTCTATACTGCGGGCTCCCCACGGCGTGTTGAGTCTGAATTCTAAATCTATGAGCGAACCGGGGCTGACGAGGACGTTTCCCTCTGAGGAAATAACGCCGAGCGATCGCATGTCCAAGTCATAGCTCAAGTGATTCCGCAGCGCCAGCAGTAAGTTATTCTGGGTGACGCTGAGGTGAGATTTGATCTCCGGCAGGTCCAGTTCGTCTTTGCCGCGCGATCGGGCGCTTTTATTCTCAGCCGGATTGAAAAATCGGTTAAATTTCTCTTCCAGCTCAGCGCCATTATTGAACGGAATGGTAACAATCATCTCTTGCTGGGAAAGCCGCTTGACACGCCCGCCCAATTGGCGCGATCGCCGCTCGATATTTTGCAACCATTCCTGCACCGACGAACCGCTAAAACTCTTTAGCGTTTCTGCTAGCTTAACGTGCTGTACGAATTCGCCGTGCGTCTGACTCTCGAAATTTATCCCGACATCGTACTCCACGCAGCCAGACAGCAACAGCGAGGCCAAGAGTGCAACCAACAGAACGCGCGATCGCCCCAAAAAACTAAAAAGATTCCTAATTTTTCTCCCTATCCCCATCATCCACTCCTCCTGGTGCGGTTTCCTATCCTTGACGTGCCGCCACGCCAAGCTGCGTAAATAACAGGCTCGGCAAATAAGCGCCGCCGCCGATCCATTCCGGGGAATCGCTCAGATCTGCCAAATTCTTAAATGCCTCAAAAATATTGCCGGCGACCATCGTATTTTTCACGCGACCGACAATCTCGCCTTTTTCGACTTTATAGCCCAGATCCAGGTTGACAGAAAACTCGCCCGCCAATTGATTGGACTGTCCCGCACCCAAGACCTGATCGACAATTAACCCTTCTTGCATACTGGCAATCAAGTCAGCAGTCGAAGTCTGACCGGGTGCGATGCAAAGATTGACCATATCGGGGCTGGGGCGAGACAGCCCGCCTCGGAAGCCATTGCCGGTAGACTCGACCCCGGCGCGAGCCGCCCAGCGGCGATCCCAATAAAATCCTTTCACCGTGCCTCGGTCGATGTAGACTTTGCGGCTGGTGGGCGTGCCCTCATCGTCAAAGGGGCAAGCCGATGGCCCGATCGCCGGGTCTTCAAACAGGGTGAAGCGATCGTCGAAGAGGGTTTGACCTACTTTGTCCGCCAGAGGAGAGGCTTTCTGGCAGACTACTTGCCCGGAAAGCACGGTATCGAAGAGATTGCCGAGGGTACTGGCTGCGGCTCTGGGGGTGAAGAGGACGGGGTAGGAGCCGCTGGTGATGGTGGCGTTGCGCTCAGCCCGACGGTATTTTTCCAAAAGCTGCTGGAGTACGCGATCGGGTTCGATGGGGCGATCGCGCGCCACGTCGTAGCTGTATGCTTGCAAGAAATCTTCTCCCCGCACGAGATTGCCGGAGAGCGAGACGCTGACAATCTGGCTGGAGCGTTCCGCGTAAACGTCGCTATTGGTGACAATTTTCACCCACCCCTTGCGGACGTGGAAGCTGACATCGACTAAAATCTCACTGTTGTACTCGCGCACCTGCTCGATCAGCTTTTTGCCCTCTTCTACCAATTCCTGGGTGGTGGGTGGCGTGTAGGTGGTTTCCGGTGCCGTCATCCGAACGCCCTTGGCAAATTCAAACTCAGCGGGATCGCCCGTGGCGGCAGTTTGCACGGCAGCGTCTACCAAGTCTTCGAGGCGCGTCAAATCCGTGGAGCTGGCAAAACCCAGCTTGCCATTGCAAGTTACTCGCAAAGCCACTCCCTGAAGTGCTTTGGTTTGCAAGGATTTTAAGCGATTATTCTCAAATTCGATGGGTGTATCTTGGCTCGACAGGTAGTAGACCTCAGCGGAGTCTGCTCGCTGAGTGGCCAATTTGAGAATCTGCTCCAGCGTCGAATCACTCACAATCTCGCCTTTTTTTCTCAAGTCCTTATCGATCTTACTTCACAGGAGTTGGCTGGGGCGGCGGTGCCGTCGGTGCGGTGAAGCTATAGCGCTGGGGACATCGACAGCGATCGCCCCTTAATGAGCTTGCTGCAAGTTTAATTCTTGAAAAGGTTGGGACGATTGATTGATTTCTAGAGTATTGGGCTGCGCTGGCTGCCCGTTTACGAGCAAAGTATAACTTCCTTGCTGCAATTTTTCTAAATAAAATACCCCAGCACCGTTAGTAATCGATAAAATTCGCTGGCTGCTATCTGCTGGCACGGCTTCCACTCTAGCGCCGACTGCCACTTTGCCCGCCGCATCGGTGACAACACCCGTGACAGTGTAGGAAACAGTCAGGGGCAGTAAAACAGGGGTGTAACTGCCAGCCACAACTTCCACAGCATAAGCATTTTCAACAGGCGACCAGTCAGGGGGAAATCCAGCCGGATCGAGGTCTAGGCGATAAATTCCCGGTTCGAGGTCGATAAAAATTCCATTTCTTTGAATATCGGGTCGCCACGATTCTAAAGATTTATTATTGATAACGAGCAAGAGGTTAGAATCTTCTAAGTAGAATTTTTCGTGGGTATGGCGCTTGCCGTTATTGTCGCGATCGAAGAAAGGCTGTATCAACATTCCCCCTCGGGTTCGCAAGCGTTCAAAGCGAGGATCGGCTGGGGTAATTCCTCCCTGGAGGTTGAAGCGCGGAACCAACTCGATTCGGAAAGTGGATTCGTCAGAGGTGGCAGAAACTTCCTGGTAGCGCAACCGCACGTCTACCCCCGGCAGCAGAGCAGTTGAAGCCGAAGCAATAAGACCATTTCCGCGATCGCCTATCCCATAGCCTAAATCCACTGACCAAATATTTCTACCATCTCGCGTCCGTTGGGGAGATTGATAGCGCCAGCCCAGGGTCGCTAAATTATCTGCCTCGCGGGTTTCATAACTCAAAAATACCTGATTGGCGCTGCTACCCATAGGCGTGCCGGATAGATTGTAGCTGAGTTCTGCATTCAAGCCGATTTCATTGCCGCGCGATTGCAACCTCAGCGCTCCCAAATTTTGAACCCAACTCCACCGCAAGCGATTTTCCGTGTCTATCGTGGCAGTGGCAAAGGTTGAAAAATTTTTGCCAATCTGGGAAAATCTGAATCCGGCTGCGACAGAAGAATCGGCGCTGTTGCCGCTAGCGATAAGGCTGAAATGTTGCGAAAGCAGCCAATCGGCGCTAAACCGGCTAGAACGGCGATCGCTATTCAGATTCAGTCTAAAATTCTCCGGTTCGTAGCGGGCGCTGAGATTCCAGTCGAAGTCATCTCCCCCAGCACTGGCGAGGACAGAGCCTTCTAGCTGCAAGGGGATATTATTGGGCTTGTAGAAGAATTCTCCCAAGCCCTTGACGGAGCGATCGTAAACAACACCGACCCCGGCAGTCAATTCTTCGGATAAACCCCGGCGGTAGGCAACGCCGCCTCGCAAGTTATTGAAGTCCCCAAGAAAATTATTTTGCCCGGAAAATTGCCGATCGAATCCGACGGAGGCAATCAAAGCGGAAGCCCCGGCGGACAACTGACCGGGTAAGTTGGTAAAACTGGGATTGCGAACTTCTGGTGGGGCGGAGAGCAACCCATCTGGATACAGCAGGAGGCGATAATTTCCGACGCCGGCAGGGACATCTTCAAAGCGGTAAATTCCTGAAGAGTCTACCAGAACTTCTGCCACAATGCGATCGCTCAATCCTTCCACCAAATGCACCAGCGTTCCCGGTTTGGCTTCCCCGGAAATAGTCCGCCCGACTTGATTGGCTTGCAACCGCTGGCGGGCATCAAAACCCTCACCCCCAAACGAAGACGGCGGTACAAATCCAAAGCGCTGCACGGTGGTGAAACCCCACAGTTCGCCGCTGCCTTCACTGGGCCAAAATGCTGCCTGAGAACCCACTACATAATCTGCGGCTCCCGTTTGGCGCAGAAACTGGGCTTGATTCAACCTCCAAGTAGAAATATCTTCTAAATTTCCTTGGTTGAAACGCACAAACCAACTGCCACCGAAAAGGGTTCCCACCGTTGAAAGTTCTCCCTGATAGTTCGCGGACTCAGAAACCGATGTCGAACTGGAAAGCGTCCCGGTAATTTCTGTTTTTTCTCCGGCGGCTGCTAGGGTAAAATTAGGGGGCGATATTGTGGGAAGTCCTTCCGTTACGACCGGAATTTCTTCCGGGCGGTTACTTCCTTTCAATCCCAACCAAGGGGGTGTCAACTGAATCGCATAGTCAATCGCGTTAAATTCAGCGGGAGTTTTTAAGAGCGTTTGAATTTGGTCTATCGAAAATACTAAACCCAGCTCTGGGTCGGTTGTTAATTCTTTAGCGTCGATGCGGATGACAAAACCGGGCGATCGCAATTCCAGCAGTCCCTCTTGCAAGGGAGTTACTTTTATACTCAAAGCCTCCACCACCGCATCAAACGGAATCAGCCAATTCTCAAAATGAATGGCGTTTATCCCATCTTCTTTGCCCCGCACGCGGACGCTGAAGTTTACCGCACGTTTTCCTAAATTAATTCCTACTGGAAAAATCGGCATTTCGCTTGTATCTGCCTCGGCTTTTTTGAGTTCTGGTTGAGCCATTGTTTGAGGCAGACTGGCGGCTAAAATTGAGTTATTTATAAAAAGTAAATAGATAAATAAGACGGCTATAAGCCGATAAATATTCATAATTTCAGCATGAGACCATAGCAAAGCTTAGATGGATACTATTCATTTGATAAGAGCTTAAATAAAATTAAACTTACACTTTTTATAAAATTTTATACAGATCAGCCATCCGGGCTAACTGTTACAGTTACTTGATACTTGTAAATGCCTGGTTGAATAGGAGCGCTACTGTCAATACTTATACTGACTCCTAAAATATTCGACCCTGCTGGCAGATTAGCGATCGCGTTTGCCGCCGTATTGCCGTTAACCGTTAGTAGACTCTGGCGGATTGCTGCGATGGGGTCGAGGGTTCCTTCAATCGCAACGGGCGCTGAAACCGTAACAGTAGCGGGTGCATTATTATTAACCGTGAAAATCACTGGCTCTGCCACAATCTTTGTGAGATTGCGACTGCTCGTATCGAGTTGAGCGGGAGCCGGATTTGCCGCCGAAAATCCCGGCGTATCGGGAGAGAGCGGCTCGATAGAAGCCTGTTCCGGTACGGTTGCGGTGAACTCAAAAATTCGAGTATCTGCCAAGGCGGCTTGGCTGGCTGAGAGAGCGATTGTGCAGGCAAAAATAGACGCGATCGCAGTCAGTTTCAACATGAGGGCAGTTATTGAGAAGTGGACGCGCGATTCGGGAGCGAGAAATTTACACTAAAAGGCAACCTGACTGATTCATTTTTCGAGCCCTTGCTCTCGCTCCAAACTAACTCCCCACTCAATTGATACTCGCCGGCAGGTAAAGCAGGTTGCTCCGATCCCGGATAGGATAATAATATATTGCGATCGCCTCCAGCAATCACCGTTGTATTGTCAGATTCCCCGGTTTTTACCGTGGCGTCTTCCCGTTTCAGCGTCCAGATCGCTTTGGGGCGAGCTGAAGCATTACCAGTATTGCGTACCAGCAGTTGAATCAGATTTTTTTCAGCATTCCAACTGGCGCTTTCTGCGGCTAGCTTGGCGGAGACTTCCCCGTGGCGAACGTAAACGACGGTGCCGATACGAGAAATGATATTAAATTTAAAACCTTCTTGCTGAACTTCTGTCTGGTCTTGCAGCTTTTCTGTAAAAATTACTGCTCGATATTCTCCGGGCTGGATGTTGGCAGGAAAGCGGGCAATCATGCGCACCCGGCGCGACGTTCCCGGCGGCACCACTAATTCGCGGGGAGAAAATTCGAGATAGGGGGTTAAGTCGTTGGGGTTGGGCTGTACTGTCTCAAAGCCCGCGTCGCGATTGTAAGTAAAAGGTTCTGCATAGAGGCGAGCGCGAAAGGGTTCATTGCTGCTATTCGCCACGTTAAATAAACCCTGGGCTTGACCCCGCTCGGTTTTCGTTTCGATAATTAACGGCGCGATGGAAACCTGAGAACGTGCTGGCGGCAAGAATAGCAAGGTAGATAATGCCCAGCCGCTCATACAAGCTAGAGATAAATTAACGATGTTTTTGACGAGTTTTGACATTTCCAGGGGTTGGGTAAAGAAAAAAATAATTTAGAAGTAATACTAGAGAAGCTTGGCGTTCGCCTTCTCATGCCTGTCATTGCGGGGTAGCGGTTAAAGTCACTTTAAACTGATAAGTACCTGGAGGAATGGGGGCGCTATTGTTATTGACCTGCATGGAAATATTCGCCCTGCCGATCCCCCCGTGAGAGCCAAAAACTCGAGCGGCGCTGCCGGTGCTGTTCAATGTCGTTCCCCCGAAGCTAGCCGCCGCCGTCAGGGTAGCGGTATTTAAGCTGGCAGGGCCGCTAATATTGGCAGGCGGGTCTAATTTTAGGTTGGCGGCACTATTGCACTGGAGATCGACTTGTGCATCTGTTTTGGTCTGCAATAGGCTCAGATTATTGTTTGGCAATTGCAATTCGCCGTTGCTGGCATTGGTGAAGGTGCAAGCGGGAGTTACTGTCACGGAAAATTCTACATCTTTTGTTTGAGTGAAGCCGCTAACTGTGGCAGCGATCGTCACGCGGTAAATGTAAGGTTCATACGGTTGCGCTCCTGCTGGGTAAATTGCGGGGCGCGATACTTTCAGCCCGACTTGTAAATCCCGATTTCCCTGTGGCAAAGTGGCAGAACCGCCGCTGATATTGCTTTGAATGGTCGTTGAGTCGAAGGATAACAAGCCTATTAAAGTTGTCCCCGATGGATCTGTTGTGGGGCCAGAAATTAAAACGGGTGCCGATACTTGTACGGTGCCGCTTTGCTGCGCTTGCACGGGAGCGATCGCTACAGTCAGCGTTTCTACATCCGTTGCCAACACGCCGCCTGTCATTTGCGCGCTTCCCGATTGAACAGTTCCAAACGAAATGGGCGAATCAGCCAGCGCTACCCGAGTCGTTAAAACCGCACCCGCGAAGAGTATCGTCGATATGAGTGCTGAATATTTAGACATTTCGTTCTCTTTGTCTGAACCGGTCGAAATCTGCTCATTAAAACTTCCTCAGAACGCCCATGCTTTTTATCGGATAATTGAGCGTAAATTAAACTTACACGAACCTGAAAAATTGATAAATTTTTAGCTGTTATTACTAGCCTACAATTTATCAAATTTTTCAGATTAATCGATATCAAAATGCACAAAATGCAATCTTGACAGGCTGAATTATTGAGGGGTAGCGGTTAGGGTAGTCGTGAAAGTATAGTTACCCGGCTTAATAGGAGCGGTATGGCTTGCACTCAGCGTAACGCCAATAGTAGCAGCTCCATTAGAATCTGCATCAAAGGTAGTTGCCGCAATGGTACCTCCAGAGGTAAAGGCGCTGCCATTAACTGTCAGCCCGACTGTTTTTGTATTCAGGGTAGTAGCTCCAGTACCGCTTTGCGCAACTGTTCCAGCAGAAAGAGTGGCGGCATTATTACAAGTGAGCGGAACACTCTGAGTGGCATTGCCCAGGTTTGAGACGCTATTAGCTTGTAAAGACAGGGTGCTAGTGCCCGTGACCGAACCAAAAAAACAAGTAGCCGCCACATCTGAAGTAAAGGTAATGTCTTGAGTGGCATCGGCAGCATAGGAGGCGGTGCCGGAAATAGCGAGACCGAGGAGAGCGAAACCGGAAATGGCTAAAAAGCGACGGAGCATAGCTGTAGAACCTCTTGAATCTAACTGCGGTAAATTAGCTTTAAACTGTTAAGCAGGCAGGTAACATTACAAAAAACTCAGGTTGTTGTATGCCTGTTCGATCCCTGATTGAGAAAGAAATAACCTTCTACTTGTGAATTAGAAGAAGCATTTCTTTTTTGACTCTATAAAAAGAGTAACTATTTTAAAAATGTTTGACAATTAGCAAAAAAACGGAATTTTTTTTTAGATAGAACTACAGACAATCCCGCGATCGATTTTTGCCAGTCTTTGCTAGAGTACGGATAGGTCGATCCGAAAGCGATCCCTGCAGTCCAAAAACTCCTAAGCCAGTCTGCGACTGGCTTCTAGCGAGGCAACAATATGAGAGTCTACAGGGTGACAATCAGATTAAAGACTGGGACATGCAACCGCAAATCGGCAAAAAAACCGCAAAATCCTTGTTACATAAAGCTTCTAGGGTTTCGCGGCGATCGATTCGTTTGTACGGGCATGGCTTGGTATTTGACGGCATCGCAGATAGCAAGCCCCCGAGAGATTGCGGATAGGCTGACATCCGATGCGGTCGGTGTCGCCTAGAAACACCTAGTCTGTTTGCGAGAATTTCTATGTGGGGGCATGAGGCTGCAATCTGCGAATTGAGTACATAACCATATAGCTATATTTTGTTGGGGTCGCTGGCGGTTTAGGTATTGCCGGGATTGGGAGATGAGGGGATTGTCGAGGTGAGGAGTTGCGATGGATAGGTTGGATGGACTGGACGTGCGGGAATGGCTTTTGACAAATGGGCTGGGCAGTTTTGCCAGCGGGACGGTTTGCGACGCCCGCACCCGCACCTATCACGGTTGGTTGATGGCGGCGATCGCGCCCCCGTGTCAGCGCACGCTGCTGCTGTCTCATTTAGAGGCGAGTCTGGAAGTGGGGGGGCGGGTTTGGGAGCTGGGGACGAATTTCTGGACGGGCGGGGCGATCGCTCCAATGGGGGCAGAGCTGCTGCGAAGTTTTGAAATTGACCCGGTTCCGAGTTGGATTTGGGGAAACGAAGGCTGGCAGCTAACCAGGAAGTTGCTCATGCCGCACGGCTTAGAAAGTAGAGAAAATTTAAAACCCAAATCCCCTAATCCCTCAATCCCGGCTGCAAACCGCCTTTTGATTCACTACCGCTACGAAGGATCGGAGGCGGCGACGCTCAGGCTGAGACTGCTAATCGGCGATCGCGATTTTCACCACCAGCAGCAAGCGGAACCCGGTTTGCAATTCTGGCAAAAGGCGGAAGGTCAAAGATTGCTGCTGCAAGCGATGCGCGGCACTCAACCCGGGACGCCCTGGCAGTTGCGCTGGAGTGCGGGCGAGTATCAACCCGATGGTTACTGGTACTGGAATTATCACTTGCCGGAGGAAAATCGGCGGGGGTTGGGCGATCGCGAAGACCTCTACAGCCCCGGGCAAATAACCGTTACTTTGCAGCCCGGAGCGTCTGTGACTTTGGAAGCGCGGGTGGGGTGGTTGGAAACAGAGGAGCCGGGGCAACTAGATTTTGATGCGGCTGTCTGCTGGGAGCAGCAACGGCTCGACCGGCTGTTCGGGCACCTGAAAGCGCCTGAAACGGGCGATCGCGCGTCGATCTGGCGGCAATTGCTGCGAGCTGGCGACCAATTTATCGCCTACCGGGCGTCAATTGACGGGCCAACTGTTATTGCTGGCTACCATTGGTTCAATGATTGGGGTCGGGATACGCTGATTGCCCTGCCCGGGTTGGCGCTGGCGACTGGGCGCTTTGGCTTGGCGAGAGGGTTGCTGCAAACGTTCGGGCGTTACTGTCGCGAGGGTTTGATTCCCAATACGTTCCCCGATGTCGGCGCGCAGCCGCTCTACAACAGCATCGATGCGGCGCTGTGGTGGATTGAAATTTTGGGGCTTTATCTGGAAGCGACCGGGGATTGGGATTTTTTGGCCCAGCACTATGCGGTGGTGCGGCAGATTTACAAAGCTTTTTCGGCGGGGACTCGCTACGACATCCAGGTAGATGCTGCGGACGGGTTGCTGATGTGGAATGCGCCTGGGGTGGCGCTGACGTGGATGGATGCGGTGGTTGACGGCTATGTGGTGACGCCGCGCCGGGGAAAGCCGGTGGAAATCAATGCGATGTGGTACTCGGCTTTGTGTTGGGCGACTGGGTGGGCTGAGAGACTGGCTGCTGGTGGTTCCTCAGAATCGGCGAAGTATCACAGACAAGCGCAGCGCTATGCCCAACAGGCGCAGCGGGTTAAGGGATCGCTGCAAAAGTTTTGGAATGATTATCGGGGTTATTTTTACGACACGATCGATCTGGATGACTGGTGCGATCCCCGGGTTCGCCCGAATGCGGTTTTGGCTTTGTCGCTGCATCACTGCGGGTTTTCGCAGCAGCAGGGGCGTCAGGTGTTAAAGGTGGCGCGCGATCGCTTGCTGACGCCTTACGGTTTGCGCAGTCTCGATCCCGATTGCCGGGATTATCTGGGCACTTATGCCGGCGATCGCCACCACCGCGATCGGGCATACCATCAGGGCACGGTTTGGAGTTGGCTGATTGGCCCGTTTGTACGCGCCTGGAAGCGTTTTTATCCAGAGGAACGGATTCCTTTTGACAGCCAGCTTTTACTTGAACACTTCTGCCAGCAGGGTTGTATTGGGTCTATTTCGGAAATTTTTGACGGCGAAAAGCCGCACGCCGCCGAGGGGGCGATCGCTCAGGCGTGGTCTGTAGCGGAACTGATTCGGCACTGGCCCGATCTTGTCGAGCTGGCGGACAAAGGATGAGCGTTTTTGTTTCATTCTTTGCGCCGCTGGATTTTTGATTGTTTAAATGGCTCAGACTGGATTTGAACCAGTGACCGAGGGCTTATGAGTCCCTAGCTCTACCACTGAGCTACTGAGCCGGCCTGTTTTTTTGGCACTTTATTATCTTAACTCGGCTGCCCGGAGAGCGCAACCCCTTATTGAAAAATTTTGAGAAAATTTTTTCAATTTTCTAAAGATTTTTTGAGAAGGCCAGTAACTGGCCTGGACTGGCTCTGCAACAGAGTTGCGTCCGTGAGAATTTTACGCCCACTGCGACGCTCCCAGTTTCTGGTTAATAGGGGCGGTCACCACACCGCCCCGAACATCAGGCTAGCTTTTGACCGAGACTCTTGGCGTCTCGTGCCTGGAGCCAAAAGCCTTCACTCCTCACACCTCACTCCTGACTGCTGACTATCGAGGGAGATAGGCAATAGGGTTGACTGCTCCCTGTCCGGGCGGATGGATTTCAAAGTGCAAGTGGGGGCCGGTGCTGAAACCCGTGCTGCCCATCTCAGCCACTTGCTGACCTTGATCGACTTCTTGGCCCTCGCGCACCAGAATGCGGTCGTTGTGGGCGTAGAGAGTGATGCTGCCATCCGGGTGGGTAATTTCCACCAAATTGCCGTACCCGCCCTCGTTCCAACGAGCGTAGGTAACGACTCCGGGAGCTGCTGCGACGATTGGGGTGCCAATCGGCCCAGCGATGTCAATCCCCCTGTGCATCCGTCCCCAGCGCCAGCCGTAACCGGAAGTCAGCTCTCCTTGAGATGGCCAAATATAGCCAGCGAAGACAGCACTGCCCTTGGGCAGGTAGGTGTCTGGAGAGGCTAAGGGAGGGAGTTCAGGAGAAACCATCCGGGGCTGAATCACTGATTCATAGGCTTCTGTCCCAGTGGGTGCCGTTGCCATCACGGGTACTTCTTCTCGGGACACTTCAGCGATGCCCTGTTCGGAAGTCGCTGCCGTCACAGGGGCGGGAGCTTCCGTTCGAGCTGGAAGTGGCTCGGCGGAGGGTTGTTGATTCTGATTCCAGGCTGATTCCCGTGTCCGAGCGTACTGGTTGGGAAGAAATTCTGGATTGACTCTGGCTGAAGTGGGCTCGTTGTTTGCGGGTGCATCCACCAGCTCGTTCGTCTCAGCGACCAGGGAGCTTGCCCCTGCATTGGCTGGCGCGACGGCTTTTTGGGAGCGATACTTCTCCCGGATCTTGAGCATTTCAGACATCAACCCGTTGTTATAGGGGTTGGATGCGGTTGCGGGCTGGAGGGCGGTCTGCTGTTCTGCAGCGGGGACGCTCAGAACAGAGGGGGTTTGCGATCGCGGGGTTGCTGCGACTTCGCGGGACTCGTCCTCTGATGTAGAGGCAGCGCTATCCGTTTTCTGGGATGCAGTGGCCTCAGCGCTCAGAGGAACTGCGGGATTGTAGGCGATCGCTGCTGAGAGCGGCAAGGCGACATTCGGCACCAGCTTGTCTGCCTTCAATTCTTTTGCCGGCAGGTACGGAATCGCTGCGGTTCCGTAGGGCTGGGATTTCTCAATCAGAGCCGAGGTGTGAACTTCTTGTCTGCCCGGTTGATACAGGGGAATTTCGATCGTTTGACCGACAGCCAATACGTTCGGATCGCTGAGTTGATTGGACTTCGCCAGCACAGATGGAGCCACTCCATAAGTCCGCGAGATCGAATCCAGCGTATCCCCGGCGCTGACCCGATATTCTGCCACGGGCTGCGGGAGTTCAGCTTCGATCGCGACGGCTTTGGAGAAGTCGGGCGTCACCACTTTGTCTGAGGTGGCAACGGGGGCCGATCCCTCCTTGACGCGGATGGGCCGCTCTGCTGCTTCTTTGACCGGCACGTCCGCTGCCTCTAAGGCTGGTGTCGCGACGGTTTCTGGTGCTGGGAGCGGTTGCTGTAAGAAATTCTCCTTGGCGGGTGCTGCTGTTTCTGCCTGCGGAACGATCTGGCTCGGCAGTGTCGGAGCTTCCAACCCGGCGTTGCTTTTTGCGGGCGACAAGGGCGAAAATACGTTTGCCGGCGCTGCTGCTGCTTCGGATTGGGGGATGCCCACTCGCGGCAGGGTTGGGCTTGCCGTCCCTAATGGCTCGATCGCTCCTGGCAGGGGAATTAACACCGAGCTTGGAGAAACCTTCGCGCCTGCGGGGTTAACCAGCCCCTTTTTGGCACCACCTGCAGGGGTTGCCTGCGAAGCGAATGGAGAAGCGATTTCCCGGGCAGCGGTTTGTTGCCGCGCTGTTTCCGCGATCGCTTCAGGTGAATTTACAGACTCCTCAGCACCAAACTCCGCCAGACCGGTTTTTAAGCGGTTCGATGATTGCTCGAATTGTTCGATCGCGATGTTGTTGTTGGCCTTTAAATGGTTTTGCTTGGCCTCGAATATCTCGCTGACGTCACTGGCAATCTTATTTTCAATCACAGAGGCTGCTTCTGGTGCAGCGTGGGTTTCCCGGGCTGAGATCGCGCCCCAGGAAACGGCGTCGCGCTCTGATGGCGCTGTAGCCGGAGCGATCGCTTCCCTTTCTGCCGCGCTGCTGTTGTCCGGTGGCGGCTGTAGCTTGGCTTGTCCCGAAAGAACGCGATCGTAACCAATGCCGTTTTTCGCCGCGATCGCGCTACTGCCCAGGTCGGTCTGCGAAGGCTGCCACTGCAGGGGCTGCTCCACTACCGAGTCAGGTTGAATCGCGCTCTTGCTCTGCGTTGCCGTCTCTGCCGCTGAGGCTTCGACAACAACTCCAGACTCAGCAGCTCCATTTTCAAACGATGTCAGAGCTGTTGGCGCGGTTGGATCTGCTGTTTTTGGTTCAGCAGCGATCGCTCCATCCCCTTGTCGGGGCAGGACCATACTAGAGGCACCCATCGAAATGGCCAATCCAATCATGGCTGCAGAGGCGCGCGCTCTGCGATTGCCTTCTGGAACTGCCTGTTTGAATAGTCCCACTTTGTAGGCGGAGAACTTTGGCAAAGTCTCCTTATCTGCGGCTTGGGAAGAAACAGGCTTTACCCTTTGCGGAAATGCTCGTTTCAAGAAACGACCTCCTAGCGACCAGCGCTTAACTGTCCTTGCGTTGACCAATCTGTTTTACCGTTCAATGATGTCAATCACATCTAAAAGAGATTTTTATCACTGACGGCTGACATTCTTAGGCAAGATTACCTTGCTTTTTTGATTTAGACAAGCTTACGGTTCTGAAAATCTTGCCACAGGATGTTTATCAGGCTTTTAATCCGTCTCGAACGCTTGACAAACGCCTTGAAGGCGACTGTCGGATGTTGTTTTGCGATCGCCACCCGGCTTTTGGCCCAACGTTCGATTGGGTTACAAGATGAGACTTTACGCTTATTTTTTCCGAAAAGACAAGCGTATTTTCCACATCTGTGTGAGTAGTCGCCCCACCCGCTCCTCTCCACTGCACCCTCTAAAATTGCCAGTTTTCCTTACAGGAGAGTCTTTTTGGGGGATTGCACCCTGACTGGTTCCGTTCAAAATAATCTATCGATTGAATCCCTCCCGCCTGCCAACTGTTCAATAGGAATTTCTTATCGCCAATACAGGCTGTCCGCTATCTGGCTTAGCTATAGGATTTTCAGGCAATCCTGAAAAGGAGGGTGTCCCCTCTAGGGGGTCAAAGTCAATGGCTGCACCTGCCATTACACGAGGCTACTTCAGCCCATCCATCGAGTTCCGTGTAGCTATGGTATCGTTCGCCAGGGATGGCGGGGGAAGAATGAAAAATTTTGTTACACTTATCCGATGGTGCTTGTAAAGCTTAGTTGTAGCATAAAATACTTTATGGCGTTAAAATCCCGGCTGGCCTGATAAGTAGAATCAACTAATAGCGGGCTGCGTGCCTATCCCAGATAGCCCAATTGACGGCGAGCTTCGTAAAGCCCCAGGGCTGCACTGACGGAAAGATTGAGGCTGCGGACGTGAATCTGGGTCATGGGAATATGTGTGGTGGCGTCACAGGCATCGAGGATTTCAGCGGGCAGCCCAGCGGTTTCGCTGCCAAATAACAGCCAGTCATCCGGCTGAAATTGAAAGTGGATGTAATTCGAGCTGCCGCGCGTGCTGAAGCCGATCCAGCGACCCCCTCGCTGTCGGTGATGGGTTTGAAATGCTTCTAAGGTGGGGTGGTAGTGCAGGTCAACATAAGGCCAGTAGTCAAGACCGGCGCGCTTGAGATAGCGATCGCTGATTTCAAAGCCCATCGGTCCGACCAAATGCAATTCCGTGCCCGTGGCAGCGCAGGTACGGGCAACATTACCGGTATTTGGCGGGATTTGGGGGTATACCAAGACAAGCTGAGGCATGAGGGTGGCAGTCTAGCGCAATTCAGGCAAAGATGCAGGCGATGGCTGTTTCTGGGCCTAGAAAATCTACCCCCAGATAGAGTTCATCGATAGTTTTTTTTTATATCATTTTTGGGCAAACTATCGATTAGATATTCTGAACCGTGAAAAAATGTCCGGGTCAGGCTACTTGCATTTGGCAGAGCTTGTCTTCCAGTTCGCGTTCTTGTTCGGCCATCGCTTGAATCCCTTGAGTGACAACGCTTTTAACGTCTTGCCCGCCCGAAATGGACTTTAACCACTGCTCGGCGGTGTTGCCTTCCCGGAGAATTTTTTTCAGGGGCGAAAGGAAGCAGCTAAAGCCTCGCTTTTTCGCCACTGGCCACACTTCTTTGTAAAGTTCCTCGATCCAATCCCGGGCTTTTACGGGCTTGCCGTCCTGCCAGTGCCGCACTAAGGCGTCCAAGCTGTCTTTGGCGGCAGCGGCTTCGTTGGCGTCGGCGATCGCGATTAACTCTTCAGCGCGATCGCTGGCTGGGATCTGGCTGCTCTCTAGCGGATCTAAACGGGGATCGTCCATCATCTGAGACAGGCGAGCCTCGAGCAGGGCTGTAACGGCTAGCAGGGCTAGGGGATCGACGATGAGGTCGCAAATTCTCAATTCGAGCCGGTTGATACTGTACGGGCGGCGATCGCCGTTGGGGCGCGCGGACGACCACAGGTGCCGGACGTTTTTCATCGTGCCTGCAGCTAACTGCTCTTCTGTCCACTTAATGAAGTGGGCGTGACTTTCAAACAGGGGGACGCGGGCGGGCGTCTTGGGAAACATCTGCCAGCGCGTGGAATGATATCCCGTAACTTCCCCGTCGAGGAAGGGAGACGAAGCGCTCAGCGCCAAGTACAGGGGCGCTTCCAGGCGGACGAGGCGAAGTGCCCGCATCAGCATTTCCGGATCGGCGATCCCAATATTAATGTGAACGCTGGCGGTGACGACGCTAGTGCCGTAGGTTTGCTCGATATAGGTGTGATAGGGGTTGCCGGGATCGGAACGGTAGAAGCGATCGCTCTTGCCCAGAGACAGGGTGCTGCCGGGGATCAATGTGTAATCTCCCAAAGTTTTGAGGTATTGGCGCAACTGCACCCGGGGGCGCACCAAGTCGCACAGCAGGCGATCGTAGGAGCACAAGGGGGGAGTCGTGTATTCTACATTCCGGCTGTCTGGTTCGCGCACGAATCGGTCAAGGGCTGCAACAATCTCGTGCGAGAGCCCAACTATTTCGCCTTGGGGCGTCCCGGTGTAGACCTCGACTTCAAAGCCTTTCGATAGCAGCACGGTTTTTCCTCAAGTGTGTGGATTGTTACTTATTCAGTATCTCGGAAATGAGCAGGCAGCATCCCCCGCTCGTGCAATCTTTGCCCGCGCCGCGCTCCTCCGGGCTTGCGCCGCCCCCCCGGAAAGTGCAACATTTTATAAAAAAGTGTTCTTGAGACTTGACAAAAAAACATTTAGCTGCTAGTAATTACAGTTTTTTGTTACAAATGTTCGGGGTCGATCCCTCTCTCTCGCAATCGCTCCAGTAAAGCTTGATAGCGCTGTTGCTCCTGTTCGAGTTGGGCGATCGCCTCGTTCGCCCGCTGGCGCTCGGCTTCAGCCCGCTGGCGCTCGGCTTCAGCCCGCTGGCGCTCTAGCTCTCGCAGTCGCTCCAGTTCGACAGAGGTGAGAAATCGCTGCCCGTCGGGGCGATAAATTCCCAGAGTGTTCTCTTTGAGTTCAAATCGTATCCCCAAACGAGGACTGATCCAGCCATCCATCTCCTCGATCTCTTCTAACTCTTCTCCCGATCGCAGCAAGCCTGTCAGTTCCACTCCCTCTGGATCGAAAATGTAATATTCCTCCACGCCATAGCGTTCGTAAAACTTCAGTTTTTTGAGCATATTTTTGACCCGGTTGCCGGGGGAGAGGATTTCAAACACCACTTGTGGAGCGATATTGCCTTCTTCCCACTGCTTGTAGGAGCCTCTATCTCCTTTCGGTCTGCCAAAGACAACCATGATATCCGGCGCTTGGCGGCGGAGGGGATTGCCCTCGACGGGATACCACAGGAGATCGCCGGCGATAAATACGTCAGCAACATTGGCAAATAAGATTTCCAAGTTTTCTTTAATAATGACAATCCATCGAAATTGTCTAGTGTTGTCTGCCATTGGTTGACCGTCGCTGTCTGGGTAATAAATGCTGGGGTTGGCGTCAGCGGGCAATTGTTGTACCATAGCGGCACGAACTCCTTTCGACTGTAGTAATATTATACAGAAAAATTTTGGTTGAAGTTTTTGTAGTCCAGACGCAAGAGAATCAACAAAATTTATTTCTTCTTTTTGCCTTTGGTTTTTGAGGAAGTTTTATCCAGCGGTTGATTTCGATCAGCCATCAAGTTTGAGATAAATTTTTCTGGCGAGTCGATTGGCGGCTGGGCGATGCCGAGGCGGACAAAATGCGACCATGCGCTATCATTCAGTAGGGTTAAAGCAGTTGCGCGATTTTCGAGGGCGATCGCCCCCACGAGTCCCTGCCATCCCTCCCGGAGCGAATCAATATTGCAGTTGTCTGCTGAAATCTCACTCAGCAAAGAAAGCGCCATCCCCAGACAGGCAGAATCAGGCAATATATTTTTTGATTTAACCCCCTGAGTCACTGCCTCCAGCCACGCGGGGAAAAGCTCCCAGCGATTGTCCCGCTGTAGCTGTTTCAAGGCTTCTTCTGTTTCGTCTAATGTTTGATTTTGCGATGCGAGGATAGCTTGACGCCTGGAGGCGATCGCCTCATCCGACACTTGGTACAAGTCACTCAAAGATACTTTTCCTCGAGATTGCAAACTTTCCAGCAAGTTTGAGGCACTCTCTAGAATTTGCTTGCCGCGCCTGACTTGAAAACTGACTTGATCTTCGAGGGAATCCAACAGAAGAAAGAGCGAAACAGTTTGCCAGATAGTTTTAGCCTCATCTGCTGCGCTAGCGCCTGCGATCGCTTTGCCTTCTTCAGGAACGTGCAGCCCCAAGCCCGACGCCTGCACGAGCTGCTGAATTTTAACCAGCGGCACAGTAGAAATATCGGTAATGGTATCATCAAATTCGATGCCGTCTTCCAAGTCTGGCAAGTCGGGGCGTGCTGACTCCAAAGGAGAGAAGCGAAAAACAAGATTTTCCTGCAAGGGGTCATCCAAAGCGTAAATTATTTGCTGTTTGGGTTCCTGGGGTACAGAGCCTTTTTCGTAAAATTTCCGCCCTTCAGGCGTGATGACTAGGAGAGAGTCGGGAGATATTTTCAAAATCTGCAAGGTTTGAAGCGTTGCTGCCGTACTGCGTATAAATACAGGGTCTAGACCGAGAGCGATCGCCAATTCTTCCTGTGTGGGCGGCGGCGCGAGTTCGACGCTGGCACGGAGGACAAATTCTTCTAAAACGTTGAACTTTCGAGGCTCCGTAACGCTGACTTCTACGGGGATTTGATAGGCTTTATAGCGGAATTGCCGCGCTGCTAAAACTGACAAATTTGGGTTTTGCTGCTCGATTTTCTCCACCCAGACAGTCAACTGAGAATCAATCGCTTTAACTGAGGATGCTAGAGACATCAACGAGTCCTCCCTGACGGCGCACGACATTGGAAACTTCAGAATACATGCTGCCAACCGGCCCCGGATGCTGAGTAAACAGCGAGTGACAGCCGATAATAATTAACAATTCCTGAGCGCGAGAAAACGCCACATTCACCCGCTCCGGCTTCTTGGCAAATCCTACTTTGCCTTCGCGGTTGTTTCTCACCATGCTGACGATTATCACCTGCCGTTCCATGCCTTGGAAGCGATCGACCGTGCCCGTGCGAACGTGCAGGGAAGGAAAGCGATCGGGATCGATGCGATTCTCGATGAGTTCCAGTTGTGCGAGATAAAACGTAATGATGCCGATTTCTTTGCGGGGTTCGCCCCGGGCTATCTTGGGAGCCCACGCTGCCTCCAACTGCTGGCACAATCTTTCAATGACATCGACTTCCCGAACGTTAAAAGGCGAGGTTCCCTGTTTTTGTTCGCGAAACTCTTCTTGCAGAGGCATTTTCACCCAGATGAGATGCTGGTCTTCTCGGATAATTGGCCCCGCTAAATTGTGGGCGCGCTGTCGGTCGGGATTTGGCAACCCGCACTGCAATCGGTGCGCATAAAACTGATTGATGGCTCCCATAATCGTCGGGTGCATCCGATATTGGATGGTGAGCATTTGTTTAATACTTTCTGCCGCTGCCTCAAAGTGAAATTTAAATAGGGATTCTTCTAGGAATTTCAATTCGTCTGGCGTACTGCCCATTTCTTCGGCAATTTCTTCTATGCTGTTATCGTTGAGCATGGGCGGCAACTGACGGTGATCGCCAACCAGCACTAACCGTTGAGCTTTGAGAGCGGGGATGAGTATCTCTGGCGGCGTGCATTTACTGACTTCATCAATAATGACGACATCAAAATTTTTAAATTCTTCGGAAAATTCGCGGCGGGCTGATTGCATACAGGTAATGCCAATGACGTTGGCATTGTCCAGGTAAATTTGCTTTAATTCGCTGCGATCTTGCGCCGATGGGTTGCGCAGTTTCTCGCTCCAATCTCCTACGAGGCTCTGAAAGCGGTTGAGATAGGCTTCTTCCTTGGCGAGTTCCTGCTGCCAGGAATCGAATTGCGCTTTAACTTTGGTTAAAAAGTCCAGATCGAATATACCTGTCGGGGGAGCGTCTGGCTTGAGGCGATCGGGTATGGCGAGATACGCTTCCTGCCACCAATTTCTTTCGGCGATTAAACTTTCGGGTAGGTTGAGCGGTTGGAGTTGTTGTTCTATTTCATCAAGTTCGCTTTGCGACTGGGCGAGTTGCTGTTGGGCAGCTTCCGTTTCTTGCTGTAGGGTAGAGAGGCGATCGCTCAGTTTGTTTCTAATCAGGGACAATACCGCCAACGGCTCTAAAGCGGGAATCAAAGTCTCTAATTGAGAAAGCTGACTTTCCCACGAATGCACTAGCGCTGGTAATTGACGGGCGCGAGTTGGAATGTCTGAAGGCGTGCCGATACACTGTTCGGTTAAGAGGCGCAAATTTTCAGGGAGTTGGGGCACCTGATAAAGTTTTTGCAACAGGTGGAGGAGGCGATTAAATTTATCGTCAGCCTCTTGACGGGCTAGCTCCACGCGATCGCGAAAGGCTGTCCCTTGTGCGTGAAGGTTGGCAGCCGAGGCAGCAATCTCATCGAATTGTTGTTGCAGAGTTTCGAGTCTTTTTTCCGTCTCTGCCTTGACACCGCCCACGCACGCGCGCGCATTCCTGAGAATGTCGTTGAGTACCTCTTGTGCGAGTTGGTTGAGAGTCGCCTCGATATGAGTCGGTTCCCAGGCGGCACCGTACACCGGCTGCATTTGTTTTAAAAGTTGGCGGGTATTTTCAAGCAAATTTCGCCGCTGACTTTGAGTGAGTCGCTGATAAATTGCAAATTGTTCGGCTATTTCCAGCCAAGGGGCGCGATCGCTTGCTGAAAGAACAACAGGCGGCGGATTCAAACTCTGGTGCAAAAACTCGCTGAAACGGGAGTGCTTGCCCAATAAATCTGTAAAACCATTTTGTGCTTCCAGCTCCACCGCCTTTGTCAATCTCTCCCACTCTGGCAGAGCGTCAATCGGTTTTGTGCCGTAGTTGGGCACGATTGGCAAGTTAACCGACTGAGCGATCCCCACCAATCCCGGCGGCAATTGCACGAAAGACTCTGATATCCCTTTACGCTGTTGCAGACATCTTTTTAAAGCCTCGTAGATTCTAGCCTGAGCGGATTCTAACCAAAATTTAACTTCTTTAATAACTAAATCGATTTCTGCTTTTCTCGCTTGCCCCTTCTGAATTTTTTGCTGCAAGGCTTTTTTGCCCGCCAAAACCTCTTGGTAAGTGGTTCGCATCTGTTCCAGAGAAGCCGAATCCTTCTCGTAAACCTGCACGGCTTCTTCAAAGTCTCGAAAGGCTGCTGCCGCTTCCCGGGCGTCAGTCAGTGCCCTGCGACAGTCAGATAGAGAAGGCGCGACAGTCTCCCGCAACCACGCTGCCAAACCGAAGGCTCTGCGTTGGGGAGGAACAAAACCAATGTCGGCAGCTACATCGCTCGCAGTTTTGACGCTGGAAACGAAACTTTTTACAGAACTATCGCCCTTAGCGTAGGGTTCGAGCTGCGGTAAAAAAGAGGCGATCGCAGAATTATCCCAATCCACACTCGGCGCAGCCAACAAAGCTTCCAACTCCAACAGCAGCGATTCGACGGGGCGCTGTTGTGCCTCGGCTTCCGCGCGAGCTTTTTCTTGCGCTTTGCAGGTTTTCTGCAAACTTGCCTTGCGCTTTTGCAATTTCTTCTGACCACTTTGGAGCGCCTCTTCTGCTTTTAAATACTTGACAAAACGCTCTGATGATGCTAGCAATTGACGGTAAAGCTCAATATTGTCGCGCCGTTTTGCCAAACCATTCTCGCAGTCGTCAGCCGTATTTTGCAGCCACGTTCCGATTACCTGCTCTTCCAGAAACGGCTGTCCTTCTTCCTGAACTTTATCGGCTTTTCCCTTGCGCAAAGCGCGGATGACTGGATTGTGAACCAATCGACTCAGGGCATTATCGACGGCTAAATTTGCTTGAGAGGCGATGAGCGTGCGCCCTCCCCGGCGAGCAATTTGATAGCAAATTTCGGCAATAACGGTGGTTTTTCCCGTACCCGGTGGCCCTTGGATTAAAACCATATCTGGCGCTGAAAGTACGGCTTCTACTGCTGCTAGTTGATCGGGATTTGCAGAGGGAAGTAACAAATCTTGCGGTTGAAGTTTGACGAGTTTTTGCGGCGATCGCGCCTTAGACGCATCAAAGAAAAACTCGCTCAAATAGGGATTCTGCGCGCGCTCTCTCCGCAAATCTTCCAAGGCTCTTTCCTTGCGATCGATCTGGCTGAGTTCTCCCCAAGCCTCGAATAACAAGAATCCAGTAGTCGGCAGTTGATAATTGCCGGCATTCAGGCGCTCAACCAGGTCGGAATCGAGCCAGATGCGAATCTGCCTGCGTTCCGAGTCAACCCCGGCAATCCTGCCCAATCTTTCTGTATAGCGGCGGCTCCTGCCATCGGGAGAAGGTTTGAAAAGTTGGATTTCTTCATTTCGTGCCTGGAAAACCCGCTTCCACAAGTCTGCTTCGGTTATGGAAGTTTCAGGAGAGCCGTCAATCGTCGCGTCAGAAGCATCAATTTTAAAGGCGATTTGTCGGGTAGAAGCGCCTGAATTGTGGCTGACGAAAGGCACGCAAAACTGCCGCGCCTCGGCGATGCGCCGTTCAATTTTTACAAAGGCTGTCCACGCTGGCAACTGTTCGGCTGCGGGCACGCGATCGCCGCAGACAGGCGCGGCAGAGACGCGCGCGATCGCAGCTCGCGGCACTCCGATCCTGTACTGGCGCTCCGGCAGCAACCGAATGCAGCACGGCAGCGTAAATCCGTCCGCTCTTCCCGCATCTTTCGAGACTAAACGAGCGGAAATCAACCGCAAACCGCCATATCCGTCTCTGCTGACAACTGCCCGCAGCGATAAAGTTTTTTCGCGCTCTGCAAGGATACGCGGCAATTTGACGCCTTTAATGTCTGTGGCGATCGCGAGTTCCCATTTTTCCTCACCGGGTTGTTGCCCTTGCCCGAGGCGACGCAGGTAGAAAAGTCGCGATTTTTTTCCCAGAATCTCAGCGAGTATCGCTTCAGCGCGTGAAGCGAAGCTATCCCGAAGGGAATCGCGGCGTTCTGAAAAATCGCCATACTTGTCTAGAGCCTCTTTGCCCTCCACATCGCGCAGCCAATTATCGACAGCCGAACCGAGGAATCGATAGCCCCAATCTTCAGCAGCTAATCCCCCTAATTCCCTTTCACTAATCGATTGAGAAAAAATCTCCTTTTCTTCTTGCAGAGAAAAATTTTGGGTAGAAGCTTGTTTAATTTTGGCAGCAATATCAATCTTTCTGCTGCTATTACAGGCATTCAAAAAGATAGAACCCGATAGAAGAGTCCCTGCTGGCACGTCGCTGGAATTCAGCACAACCTCTAGAGTTTGCAATCCGGGCGAGAGGTGAGAAGGCTGAACGTACAGCCAATTCATTTCTGAGATAACTTCGCAGGGTTCTTCTAATTGCAAGTCCCAGGAACGCTGCACCTGACGATTGCTTTCTATTTCCCCAAAATCCAGCACTGCCGGAATATCCCAGCTTGCCCCTTCCCACTGGACATTTGCAGCGGTGCCGCGCAATCTTACCTGATTCAAAATCGGCGACGTGCCCGCATCGGCAGACAGTACCACTTCGCCAGTGTCGCCCCCTACCGTGCGAGCGATCGCCAAGTTTTCAATTCTCACGCCAGCCACTTTCACCACCAAGGCGGGCTCGTCAACTGCGAAAATGACCGTATCCGCCCCAGTGCCGCGAATAGTCACCGCTTTCTCTATAGTAAATGGCCCTTTATAGTCCCCAGACTTCAAGCCGATTTCACACCCATCTTGGACAATCGTAAGTAAATCAGCCAAGTTTGACGGATCGGCTTGAAAAGTGGGCATGGGCACTCCTAAATTTAAGGGTGTAGGGGAATGAGGGTAAAGGCATTTTATCAGTAGGGAGCGATTTTAGCACGATCGCTGGTGCGGGCACGGGGAGTAGGGGGTGCGGGGCGGGCACGGGGGCACCGCCCCTACAGATTCAAGTCGTTCCTATGCTGAGCCTGGTAAGCACTTAAGCTTAAATAATTTCACTCGAACGACAGCCAGAAACCCGGTTTTTCCAAAAAACCGGGTTTCTAATCCTTCGCTTTATTTCTGCCTGCCTACTGACCATATATAGCCAACCTAAATCATTTGTACAAATTCTGTAGGGGCAGTCTCCCCGTGGCTGCCCCTACTCGACAGGTACGAATCATTTAGACGCGCTATAGATTATTCGCCTGAATGCTTCGCCCCTACAAAAACTCACTACTCCTTTTCAAACTTATTTAGGACAATTGATTGGATTGCTCAGATGAAGTCAGATCAGGTTTAACCGATTGTGGGGCTGGCTTGCGAGCTTGAATTTTTGTTGCTGGCTTTTACTTTCGGTAAAGTAACAAGATTAGGCCAACGAAAATTATTACTCCCAGGAAAATTAATTGGAGCAAGAAATTAGGACTCTTCGTATTTTCTGCAACTGCTGATTGAGGGGTGCGATCGCGAGGAAGGGGATCGCGAGAGGAACTGCTTGTTTTATATGTCTTCCACTTCTCTGATTGCACAAGACTTGACAGACCCCGCCAAACTCCTGCATTTATGAGAGCTGATTCTTCCTTAATTCCCGTAACAACGACCAACGGGCCATTTTCGTCAGGCAATTCGTGTTGTTCAAGTTCAAGAGCCAAATCCTCTCTCAACGTTTGAGAATTTTTGCCTACCTTATACTGAGAATCCACAAAGTTATTTCCAACTTCGCCTCCTGATAGTTCGCTAATCTCCTCAAATGCCACTTGAAATCCGTACTCACCTCCAAAAGTTACTGCTTTATCGATGTGATTTTTTAACCAGTCCTGTTCCCCTAATGCCTTAGCTGCCAATCCCCGCAGATATGGCTCGTCATATTTTCTACCTAACCAAGCAACAGAATTGCGGATTTTGCGGCCAACTAAATCCCGCCGTTCGCTAGAATACAGGCCCGTTACTAGCAATAGTAAATTACCGTTGTTTTTGGCCATAACAACTGAAGGCGATTCACTCTGAATCAGTCCATAAATACGGACTTGAACCCCTGCTTCTGCTTGTATTGGTTCTGTGAGAATGGATGGAATCTCTAATGTTTGGCTGTCCTGAGTTATTTTCAGCCAGCAGTATTCTTCATCCTGAGACTCTCCGCAACTGTAAACGTAAATTTGCATGGCTAACTCCTATCGTAAATCTAGCAAATCTTGTCCTTGAATCACAGCAAATCCGTTATTTATTTTGCCTTCACTGGCGAATTTGCGAAGCGATTCTTTTAAGTGGTCGTCCCAACCAAACCAATCGCGCAGGAAATTAAACAACCCCCAATTTCGCGAATCGAGATGTCGTTTCAAAGCAAACTGCAGGACATACCGCAGCGGTTGTTCGCTATATTTGGGGCTGTATTGGGCATTGTGGCTGGTTTTGCGAAAGTAAAAATGCGGCTCATTCCCGTTAACTTCAAGCCGAGAAAAAATTACACTGCCTACAGTCTCAACGGGCGTTACAACGACAGCTATTTGAGAACGCAGAGGTGCTGAAGCGAACAAATCGAGTAAGTTAGCGTATCCCTCCTTAATGCGCCGCAGTAGTTCCAGCTTAGATTTTTCGTCTTGCATATACTTTTCACACTTGACAGGTGCCAAGATGACAAGCTTAGGCTCTTTCAGGGGGGAATAGGCCATTTTAAACAAGTCGGTTATCTGCTGTGGCCTATTTATGCTATTATGCCACTGTCCGTTAGATTCCACAAGCGCCGGAGTGTCAATAGCGATAAGGACTGCATCACAGTCAGTAACCAGACTCTGGACAAACTCTTTTTCTTTTTGAGTTGCTATACTGTAGAGGTAACCGCCCGGGTAATCCCGGAAGTGTAGCTCCAAAGAGGGCTCTTCAGCTTTTTTGCCGAGCTGAAATATAAAAGAACGAAGAGACTCTGGATCTGGTCCCTCTGTAGCTTCAATCCCTCCTCGAGCCTCAAAATCGTCGAGCAGACTTTGAAGTTCTCCCAACCGCTCTTGCAGAAGGGCCGAGCTTGCCAAATCGGGAGTTAATTGGAGATTGGTTTGACCGATATTGCTCTCAAACCGCTCGTACATCGCAGTTAAAAGGCTGGTTTTGCCAACCCTTTTAGGTCCGAGCATGGTGATTTGAATGGTGTGCATCCTATTTTCCTGTCTGCATTACTGTAAAAATATCAGAGAATCGGGTTGACTGGCCGCCATTGCTCGTTCTATGGAGTCCAACCACTCTCGGCGCTGCCGCGTGCGTTCCCCTAGCTGCTCGAATTCAGTCGGCCAGACTTCCGATCGCACCTCCTGCAGGAAAATCCGCCACTCAGTTTTTACACCTTCGGCGCGAAGTACGCGATCGACAAATTCCTCTACAATGGCAAAAGCGGCTTGGCTTGGCTCCGCTAGCAAGTCTTCTAAAGCATTTTGGCAGTTATAAACCGCTTCACTCTGACTGGCTTTCAGACAGTTAAAAACCTCGCGAACCGAGGGAGAAGGGGACAAGTGTAAATCGGTTTTATCTGGCGTCAGTCCATCTAAATGCTGGCGAATTCGGTGCTGTATCATTCCTCGATAGGCAAGGTCAAACTCTAAAAGGATTTGGAACCCTAGCTTGAGTTTCTTCTCTTCCTCTGGCACTATCTCGGTTATCCCTTTTAAAAACTCAACCCCTTGTCCCAGTGTTAAATTTCCCAGACGCCCCCGGTCAATCAGAACCTGCGCCACCTCAGATTTTACCCGCTGGATGGCTTCCTTTAATCCATCATCGAGCGATAGAAAATGCTGTGACAGGTGGGCGCGAATCTCATTCAGGTATTCGTAATAAGCGTTTGGGTAGCCACCGACGCGATCGCGCCGGGATTCAATTTGGTCAATCGTCGGAACTCCCGTATCGGTGCGGCAAGCTGCGATCGCGGCATCGACATGCTTTTTAAAATCCAAGTCTTGCTCGTCCCGTTGTTTTCCCAGCCGTCTGAGCAATCCCTCCAGACCCCCGGTGAGATCGTTCCACAACTGCTCAAATAGCCGCTCAAATAAGGGAAACTCACTTGTACTTTTTGCTGCCTGTCCCAGAGCCTCTCGTGCCTTCTCTAATTCAGCCTTCATCGCACTTTGCAGTTGCCTCAATCGTTCCTGACACGCAGACGCATAGTGCCCATCCAGACGCTCGATATATTGCGCTAAATGCTCCAGCGCCGGATCTAAAATGTTGCTGTTGACTTCTTCCGAATTAGCACAATTCGCCGTCACGCACTGAATTACTTCAATATGTTTCCCTGCCATTGTGTCGGCTAAATCCTGGCAGTTATTCGAGTTATTTCCATTATTTGAGCCAGCCTCCGTTTTATTGAGAATCATAAAAGACCACCACTTCAACGGCAGGTCAACTAGCGCTGCGCTTGCCGTGTCGTACAGCCTGACATCGACATCCGCCCAATAGTCACCCGCTGGCTTGGGCATCCTTACAAACAGAACAAAATCTACATCCTGTCCGAGGGTTTGAATCAGCCGATTTTCGTCGCCGATGCCAGTATCGCCTAACCCGGGCATGTCTACTAAGGCAATTTGTCCGACATCGGAGTTAGGGAAAGTGCAGACAATTTTAACTTCCCGCACTGCCAGATAATTGAAAAAGACCCGCTGCCCGTCGGGAGTGTCTTGCGCCACATATTCGCGAATTTCATTTCTGGAAATCCGGCGGGGTGAGGATTGCCGCAACAGTGGGCGATACTTGTCCAGATTCGCGTGATAGTGGCGCAGGTGTTCGTACTTTGCCCCGACTTCAGCACCAACCAGATTGCTCGGCAGGGGAGGCAGCGGCTGGCTGGCAAAATCTTGAAGCGCGAACGGCTTAGCACCTAAGCGCAACTGCTCGTAATAAGGAGCAATGACCTCATCGAGAAATGACCGCTCTGAATGGAACGAAACTTCGCCGCATGTTTCGATATTGGGGTTGTGGTGAATGGTACTCCTGACGCCAGTACAGTGCTGCCTGTCCCCGTCGGGAATTTCCGCCGCCGTCAGTCCTGTTATGCTCTGCAATAGACGGCTTTTGCCTTGCCGCGCCCGCCCAACTACTCCGATGTTCAGCGTATCGCGGGAGAAGCGGGCTTTCAATTTAGCCAGGGCGTCCAGTTCACTAGAAATAGCGAGCTGAGTTGTAGAAAAATTAAGTTCTTTTAAGCGTCCTGCAACATTGGGATCGTCAATCTTTGTCATCAGGCGATCGCGATGTTCTTCCAGATGGCGCAGGGCTGAAGCCAGCGATCGCAGATTCGCCTCTACACCTTCAATTTTCTTCGCAAGGGGGCGGCGCTTTTCAATGATGCTGGCAATTCGCGCAGTTCTGAGGGTAGTCATTGGGTAGCAAGTTCAAGCATTTCTACATATCTTATAGGCTGAGGAGAATCATTGAACTCAAAGAAAAAGTTAATTTTTGTTGCAGACAAACTGGCGAACAGTGATGCTCAGAACCCTGGCTCACAGCCGCAACCCATAGCGCGATCGCTCCTTTAAATGCTGTAACAGAAAATACTAATAAGCCAGCGTTTTTATATCAGCAGCATAATGGCAGGCGAGCGCTCTGGCAACGGCAACTCGCCCGCACGCTCAGGCGATCGCTTCCTTTACCGCCCCCTCCAGCATCAGTTTGAGAAATTATTACTTCTCTTTTAAGGTAATATAACCGCCATTTACAGCCATATAATCTCGACTTTCGCCATTTCAAAGTTTATACTGCCGGAATACTTGAGACGCAGCTCGATGTAACAGCGAGTGCCGGTAAACGAGCGATTTCATGTCGTCGGCATAGCCGCCGCCGATGACGCAGGCGACGGGATAACCGACAGCGAGGCAGGTACTCAAAACCTGCATGTCGCGGCGAAATAATCCCGTGTCTGTCATCGCTAACTTGCCCAGGCGATCGCCCGCATGGGTATCTACTCCAGCATCGTAAAAGACTAAATCCGGCTTGACTTTTGACAGCAAATCTGGTAAATATTTATCTAGCGTTTGCAAATACTCGTCGTCTTCCATCCCTTCCGGCAAGGGCACGTCTAAATCGCTCTGTTGTTTCGTACCGGGGAAATTGACTTCGCAGTGCATCGAGAAGGTAAAAACGCTGTCGTCATTTTGAAAAATAACGGCAGTTCCGTCTCCCTGATGCACGTCGAGATCGACGATGAGAATTTTGCGGGCGTATCCTTGTTGTTGCAGCAGGCGAGATGCGATCGCCATATCATTGAAAATGCAAAACCCCGAACCAAAATCGGGAAAGGCGTGATGCGTTCCCCCCGCTGTATTGCACGCCAGCCCGTAAGTCAGCGCCAGTCTGGCGGTGAGAATTGTACCCCCCACGGCTACGCAGGTGCGATTTGCCAGCGCCGCACTCCACGGCAATCCTATCCGCCGCTGTGCTTTCGCATCTAAGGTGCCCTCACAGTACGCTCGAACGTAACTCGGTTCGTGTACCAATTCGATCCAATCTTGCGGGGGACGCACTGGCTTGTAAAATTGCAGTGGCTGCGCTACCCTATCTGCTAAAAGCATTTCGTAAAGCAGGCGAAATTTGGGCATGGGAAAGCGGTGCCCTTCCGGCAGCGGGGCAACGTAATCGGGATGGTAAACGATGGGCAAATCCATTTGGGAAGAATTGTTGCTGTATCCGCACACTGCGCGATGCTCGCGCCAGAAATGCGCGATCGCCTCTAGCCAATGCTATTTTAGCACTTAGAAACCCGGTTTCTTCAAGAAACCGGGTTTCTGAGCAAAAAGCCAATTATTTAATCACTGCTTGTAATTACAATGACTCAGCTAATATGACAGTCGTGGTAAAGACGAAGTACGGATCTTTCTGATACCTGACATCGCTTTTGAGTATTTCCATAAACTCTGCATGACCGAAGGCGGTTCGACCAACCAAACATCCCGCACCATAATACCCAATATTTTCATAGTAGGAATCATTGGCGTGATGTTGATTAATATCATACAACCCAGTGTAAACTTGACCTTCCCTGGTATAATTCATGTAAAAGTCTCTGTAACCAGAGATGGGTTGTATCTGTACTAAGCCTTCCTGAGTTTCGCCAAAATTGCCCCAATGATAGCCGATTTCCCAGGCTGTATATTGACCGGGTTTAATGCGGAAGGCTCCGTTTTCATCTTGGGGATTCTGGGTATAATAAATTCCGGGTTCTGTGGTGGCTTCCCACTTGTTGACGATGCGAGGCATCCCGTCAATTATTTCGATAATTAATCGCAAATCGTTAAAATGGTTGGGGGCATTTTCGTTGAGGGAGCCGTCTAAATTCATTCCTTCGATATAGACGATATTGTATTGCCCTTCTCCCAAAAATATTTTATACCTTTGCCGCATCATATACTGTATTATTTTATTGACAAGCATGTCGTTAGGATTATTTTTGATTGGCGGATATAGTGGGCGGGGTTTTTCGACCGGGTAAGGAGTGGGCGCATGGTGGGCATGAGGATAAATATGGTTGAGAACATTTCCCACTAACATTTCTCCCAGAGTTTGTCGGTCGGCGGGGACTAGCAAAAAAGCTACGGCACTCAAACAACAGGCTAGAGGAAAAATTAAGCTTCGCTGATTTTGGGGCTCGTTGAAGATATCTTCACAGTCCAGCGAAAAAGGTGTAGATTTTTGGTAAATGTTCATTTTTTCCATCATATCGGATGTGCCTTAGCAATAGTAATGCTTCCAAAATGGCTCTATACTTTTTATTTCAAGCCAATGACACGGGAAGGAATTCTTAACTTTTTATAAAAAAGTTACTTCCTCCAGACGGGACGTTCTAGGCTGCTTGATATTTTTGATTCAAAGCAGACTAAACGAGAAGTATTTTATGCGGAGCTGTAAAGAAAGTCACTTCCGCTAAATAGGACACTAAAGTTTTAACGATTCCCTATTATCTTGGGGTAACTGGACACTGTCCGGGTACATCTGAATAAGGCCCCACTGTCCGTCTGTCAGCCAATCTGAATCTTTTCTGCTGAGTTCTTCTATCTCAAAGGAATGCAAACCAGACGCAACTTCTGACTTGAGAGTCCGCAGCGCCACTAAGGGCGCGGGAAAGTAGCCCGCAATCTCTGCAAAGGGGGTTGTGAATTCCCAGTGGCGATCGCCGAGCAATCTGCGATAATTGGCATCTCCCTTGACGACAACCCAATTGGCTTCTGCCAGCAACAGGCGCAACGATTGCGGCATTTCCCAGAATGCTAGCGGCGAGGTCCAAAAGAAATCCTCGCGCACCTGCAAGCGATTCACATGTAGGGACTCTCGCAACCGACTGGCGATCGCTCGCGCCGGTGCCTGTTCATCTGCCGCCAGCACCTCTACCGTATTGCGAACGTCTGCTATCATCGCATCCGATACAAACGTCGGATGCGCTTTCAAGTGAAAGCGTACCAAACTGGCAATCTGGCTGCTGAGCAAAAAGTCTGCCAAACACAGATCGCAGAATAGCTCAAACCCGGCATTGTCGATGATAAAGTCTATTTTTAAGCCCCGAGAACTTGCCCAGCGTTCTGCTACTGCGGGCGCGTCATTCGCCAGAATTCTCGTTATTTCTTGCTCGACATCCGTGCGACTGCGTGAAGCGTTAGCGCAGCCATGCCCGAAAGGGCTATAGCTATCGCCGTCAGGCGAATCGCTTTCATCTGCTGGCCACAAACTCAGGTCTACGCGGTTGCCCCACAGTGCAAAATATAGCAGGTGTTCTAAATCTTTTTTGTCCCATTTGGCTTGCAGATCGCTAACCCGCGCGCTCAATGCCTGCACGGAACTTTTTGCCATCTCCAAACCGAGGCGCTTTTGAACGCTATAAGGATCGACGCCCTGCCACTTCCCGGGTTGGAAGTATTGCGTCGCTTCCAAGATGCGCCGGTAAAAGTACGCTTCGGCAAAATACCAGGGAACATCCAGCCAGTTTTTGCCCAAATAGGGCTGTACATAGGTCGCCCACGCTGCCAGATCCGGCGCTCCCGCATCGGCGATCGCTCTGACTGGTTGCTCTGGGATTTCCCCTGCCAGTCTTTCTAGATTTTCGACGATCGCGATCGGGAAATTATTCTCCGCTACGCTGCGGCGCGCGATCTGAGGCAACCGCTCAATCACCGTCAAGTACGCGAAAGACCCTTCCTCCGCTCCCGTCAGCGGTGGTGGCAGGGGCCTTTTGGGGAACTGGGTTGGCGTCATGGAATTTTGTTTTTTATCTTTTACCTCGACGCGGGCCTGAAAAAAGTTTTTATTATTCTACTTTTATCTCGCCTTGCTTTTCAAGCAATCTATGCTTCTCTAACGCAAAATCCTGTTATGGCGTTGTTGGCTGAAAGGGACAGGGGCACCCAGGCGGACTCGATCGCGTGCAGAGGAAAGCGAGGGCGATCGAGCCAATCGCCCTCCTCTCCCTGTTCTTCTGTCCTTTTCGCTCCGTGACGCAGACCGAAAAGTTACCCTAGAGTGAGAGCGCCCAGTCAGCTCGTCTACACCATAGCCGTAAAATTTGCATGATTTTTGTAGGAGGTGGTTTTTTATATCGCCTATTTTGCAAGCTTTTCAATAAAAAAGTAGGCGTATACAATTGCAATTATAAAACAAATTGCCCATAATAGAATATGGCCATGTCACAAAAAAATGAAACAGCCGTTCTAATCTCGAGCCTGCTGATTACAGCCGGGTTAGTGGGCGTTGGAGCTTGGTGGTTGAGCCAGCGCTTCGCCGCTGTGCCAAAGCGCCCCGTGCCATCAAACAACCAAACCACACAGGACGATCGCGAAGGTTTTGCCAAAGTGCAGGAAGTTCCGACGGGACTGTTCAGCTACGGCGGGAGTACCTCGTGGGCTCCCATCCGGCTCTCAGTTGATTCTGCCATTCAAGCAGCCCGCCCTGAATTTAAGCTGCGCTATGTCCAGCCAGCAGGCAGTCCGTCCAGCTCGGACGCTGGCATTAAAATGCTTTTAGACGGGCAACTGAGTTTTGCCCAGTCGTCCCGACCGATTCGAGAGAGCGAATTTCAGCAGGCGCAGCAGCGAGGATTTAGCCTGCAGCAAATTCCCGTGGCGATCGACGGGTTGGCAGTCGCCGTCAACCCCAGTTTGAACTTAGAGGGTTTAAGTCTCAGCCAGCTAAAAGCGATTTATACCGGCCAGATCGACAATTGGAGCCAAGTGGGAGGGCCAAATCTCCGCATCGCGCCCTATTCGCGACCGACTGACTCGGGCGGAACCGTCGATCTGTTTGTGGAACAAATCCTCGGGGGACAGGCTTTTGGGGCGAACGTTCAATTTGTCCCCAACACGACGGAAGCGCTGCGAAGAGTCGCCAACTCTCCGGGCGGGATTTACTTTGCGTCTGCCCCAGAAGTGGTTCCTCAATGCAGCATTAAACCAGTAGCGATCGGGCGCGGCGGCGGTGAATTTGTCCCCCCTTACAAACCGCCCTTTGTCCCGCCTCAGCAGTGTCCGGCTCAGCGGAATCAGCTCAACCTAGAGGCTTTCCAGCAAGGGAGATACCCAATGACCCGCAACCTGTTTGTCGTTGTCAAACAGAATGGCCAGATAGACCAGCAAGCCGGCGAGGCGTATGCAAATTTGCTGCTGACGCCTCAAGGACAAGCGGCGATCGAAAACGCTGGATTTGTGAGAATCCGCTAGAGATCGCCGAGAGAAGTATTTCAGTAAAGCCCAGCTATAAAGGGCTGCAGTAAAATCCCTTCTGTTGCACCCTGTCAGGGACTTTTGCCCTCTTGCTGATTTGGGATCTTAATATTCGCGCGTGCAGGATCGGGGCACAATAGTATAAGAAGGCGATCGCCCGGTCTGAGGCATCGTGCCATTCGGTGGCTGCTGATTTTTTCGGAATGCTTGCCGCTGTGATTAATTTTTTTTAGCGCAGAGCGAGCTTTTCGGCAGTCAGAACCCCGGTCAACGGTTGGCCGCTGTTTCTGTTTGATAAGTTCAGTAGAAATTTTTTTGGTTGATTCCCGCTTTTCTGGCGGACAGGGTGACTGTTAACAATTAATTAAGTCAGCAACTTTGCAATTCAACTCTCAACACATGAGCCATCCAACTTTGCCAGGACAAATTGTATTGCATTTGACTTGGCCCAATGTAGGCTACATCCTGCAAATTCTGCAAACGACCTTGTCATCCAGCGGTCGGCTGCGGGCGTTATTGGTGGCCGGCGAAAATTTACAACTGTGCCAGCAATTGGAGCAACTTTGGCTTTCTGCGGCCCAAAATACGCAGGATGCGCCGCGCGCTTGGCTCGTGTTTCCGGCTGCAGTGAGAGAAACACTCCGATCGCCAGAAGAACTCCCAACCGACGAGCGCCATCGATCGCCTGTAGGGGCAGTCCCCCCGTGGCTGCCTCCGACTTTCCAGGGGGTGAGTGAAAGTAATCCGGCGGCAAAGCTAAAGTCAATTGAGTTGCCCGGGGTGCAAGCGAGTGTACTGGCGCTGAGTTCTTGGCTGAATGTCTGGGTGCGAATAGAACCTTCACAAGGCGATCGCGATCGGGCAGAAAAATCGCGTCAGCATCGGGAAAGCGTTCCGGCTTCTGGAAAAGAACTTCCCACAGCCACGTCCGCGATCTCTAGTTGGGAAGTGTCCTTCGTCTTCGATCCAGAAGCGATCGCGCAGTTGCTGCGCGCCAGAAGCGTCGCTGAGGCAGCCCCGCACTGCTGCAATCTAGAAGCGGCTGACTTGACGAGCGATCGCGCCCAGGTGCTGCGGCGATTCTGGCTGCAATTGCTCAGTGCCTGGGAATCAGATGCTTTTAAAGAGATGGGACGCAATCCCCAACTGGAGCGCCAACCCTTACCCTTGCCCCATCACCCGCTAAACTCAACAGCCAGCAACAGTCGGAGCGACACTCCCGCCGCCAAATACGACGCCGCTTGGCGATCGCTCGCCGGCACTCAACCTCCTATTTTGAACAGCCTCCGCGACAGAACGCCCATACACTCCGCTGAATGGAACAGCGAAGCAGCACTTTCTAGCCCCCTATTCTGGGAAGCGCCGATCGGAATTCTCTACGAAAGCTTGGATGGCGGCATTCTCAGCAGCAATCCAGCGTTTTGCCGCATGACTGGTTACACCGAGGCACAGTTGCGCCATTTGGATCGGCGCTCCATTTCTCACCCAGCAGATTTTGCCGCCGAGGTGAGGCTGATTCAACAGATGTTGCAAGGCGGCTTAAAACGCCAAACTCTGCGCAAGCGCTACCTGCGCCGCGACGGTTCGTTTGTCACCGCAGAAGTTGCCATGTCGCTGGTTGGAGACGGGGACGAAGAGAGCTACCTGCTGAGTTTTGTAACGGATCTGAGCGCGCAGACCCGATCCGAACAGGAAATCTGCCAGCGACGGCAGCGGGAAGCCCTGCTGAGCGATATCTCGGCAAAAATTCGCACGACGTTTGATTTGTCCGCTATTCTCGATACGGCTGTGCAGCGCTTGACTGAGGCGCTCGATGCAGACCGAGTTTTGGCGTATCAGTTGCACGACGACAGCAGCGGCGTTTGCATCGCCGAAAGTGTCAATCCCTCTTATCCGGCTATGAAGGGGCAGTCGTTTCCCGCTGAGTGCATTCCCCCCCCATACTTGGAAGCGTATCGCAGCGGGCGTCTGTGGAGCGTGGACGACGTGCGCGCGGCAACTCTGACTGAATGCCACCGACAAATGCTAGATGAAGTACACGTCAGGAGCATGATCGCCGTGGCGATTCAGCGCTTTGAGGAAGCATCGCAACCGCACGAACGCACGCTGTGGGGATTGTTGGTGGTTCACCACTGTCGCGCCCCCAGATGTTGGACGGCAGATGAAAAACAGCTCGTGCAAGCAGTGGGCAATCAAATGGCCATAGCCATCGAGCAGGCGACGCTGGTGCATCAGTTGCAAGCCCACGCGCGCGAATTGGAAGATCGGGTGAACCAACGCACGCGATCTCTGGAGCGATCGCTGCATTTTGAAAAACTGATCCGCCACTTAACTGAAACCTTGCGCCAGACCCTTGATGAAGACCAGATGCTAAAAGCTGCCGTGGAGGGCTTGGCTGAAACTCTCGGGGTTGATGCTTGTTATGCCAGCTTGTTCGAGCCAGAACAGCAACTGCTGCAAATCCGGTGCGAACACTTCAGCAGCAGGCTCCGCTTGGGTCAATCCCTCGTCGGCAAGCGTTTCTCCCTGCAAGACTGGCACGAAAACTGCCGCCAACGGCTGCTGGCAGGGGAAACCTGCATTCTGGACATCCCGGTCGCGCCATCGGTTGCCCAGTCGCAGGCGATCGCCGCCAAAGGAGAAGGAGAAACGGGACAAGATGAAGCGGCTGCTTTGTTTTGGCTTCTCACTTATCCTTTGAACCAAAAACCGATGCCGGGGGACGGAGCCACCTCGGCGGCTAGCACCGGGCAATCAGTATTCGTGTCTGAACTCGTCGGGCCGATTTTGGACGACCGAGGGCCGATCGGGATGCTTTGCATGTTTCACCAAACTCACCGCCACTTTGAGCCGGTAGAGATTAATTTGGTAGAGCAGGTCACCGCCCAGTGCGCGATCGCCATCCGCCAAGCCCGCCTCTACCGCCAAGAACACCAACAGCGTCTTAGCGCTGACTATTTCCGCTTGTTCCTAGAAAAATCTACCGATGTTTTTGTCGAATACGACGCTCTGCTGCGCTACGTCTCCATCAACCCAGCCGGTGCCGCTTTGCTCGGAAAGCCCGCCACTGACATTATCGGCAAAACTGACCGCGAGATTCTCGGCGATTTTTGCTCTTCAAGGGCATCTACCATCGAACCGTTATTGCGTCAAGTCTTTAATACGGGCGAAAAAGTTGTCGTGAATTACGAGGTTTCTCTCGGCGGCGAGGTAAGAACGTTTGAAACCGTCTACGCCCCCATCGCCGATGAGGCCGGCACCATTCACCGGGCGATCGGCATCGGTCAAGATGTGACGGAAATCCGCCGTCAGTGGCAACTTCTACAAGAACAAAATCAGCAGCTCACCGCCATCAATCGCCTGAAAGAGGAATTTATTGCCACCACCAGTCACGAACTCCGCACGCCTCTGACTGCCATTCTCGGCTTCTCTAGCGTCCTGCTAGAAGAATCTTTTGGCCCGCTCAACGCCAAACAAAAACTTTACGTTGACCGCATCCACAGCAGCGGCCAACACCTGCTAGAACTGATCAACGACATTCTCGACCTCTCGCGCATTGAAGCGGATCGGCTGGAACTAGAGCCCCAGTTGGTCTTCATCCGCGATATTTGTGAAAGTGTTATTAGTCTGGTTCAAGAGCGCGTGACCAATCACGGCTTGACGCTAGAGGTTGAGGTTGAACCGGATTTGGAATACATGTTCGTCGATCCCCGACGGCTGAAACAAATGCTGCTGAATTTGCTTTCCAATGCCATCAAGTTTACTCCCGAGGGATCGGTTGGTCTGAAAATCTCCCGTTCCTGCAGCCAGCTAGCTTCGGATGAGTCCCCAAGCGCTCCTATTTCGGAAATGATTTATTTCACGGTTTGGGACACCGGCATCGGCATCGATCGCGAGGACCAACTCCGCCTTTTCTCTCCGTTTTCGCAAATTGATTCGTCTTTGGCGCGCAAGTATCAGGGGACGGGTCTGGGTTTGGCGATCGTCCGCAAGCTTGCCGAACTTCACGGCGGCTCGATTTCTCTCGATTCTAGCAGCGGTCGCGGTTCTCGCTTTACGATCTCCCTGCCCTTGCAACCCCCTTCTTCTAATTTCCCGATTTCGAGCAAACATGGCGATTCTCACAGTTTTAATCCGGTAGTTCATTGGGGAGATCGCACCCCTCCCGAATCCCAGTCTGCCGATTTTAAAACCACTTTTTTTCAGGGGAACGGATAGAACTTTTGTGCGGGTTTTCTGCCTTTATCATTTTCCCTTTGGCTGCGATACTTTTAAAGGTTAGCTTATTTTTTGAAACGATTTTGTACGCCTGCCTATTGGCAAAAAGTGAAAGCTAAAACCTAAAATGAAAGCTCATTGCCAGCCATTCTTAACTTTTATAGGTTGACTTTCAATTGTTGAGAAACTGGCAAACAAATGAGACGGTCGTCGAGGGTATAAATCAATCCTTTGGCGCGCAATTTTCCCATCAGGCGCGTTACGGTGACGCGGGTGGAACCAATGGCGCTGCCGATTTGTGCGTGGGTTAACGACCAAGGCAAACAGTAAGCGCGATCGCCTGCCAACCCTATTGCTTCGCAAGGTTCGCCGTATTCTTCTATCAACAGCGCTAGAAACCCCATCAGGCGGTCAATAGTCCGCCGCTGTCCCAGAGTTGCCAGCCACAGAAGTTTGCGCTGGTGCTGGTAGCGAAATGCTTCTAATATCTCCCGCCGGAAGTGAGGCCAGTTGTCTGCATCCTGCCAGTACATCCACACGATGCTTGTTTGGTCAACGTGAGCGTAAGCCTGAATGGCAAATGGAGATTGCCCGACGATTTCAAACGGCTGACCTGCACCGACGAAGCCTAAAAACGCTTCTTCGCCAATTCTTTTACTCGCCTGAGATTTTGATTGCCTCTGTGTTGGCGGCTCCTCATGCCCCACCAGTCGCACAGCACCCCGTTGCACCAAGTACAGCAGTTCGGGACGGGCTGGTATCCGCTCATCTTTGTTAAACGTGCGAAAGCGGTAGTGCTCTTGTGCCCAGTCGAGAATCCGCTGCCAAGTAAAAAATGGTCGAGACGTCTGTGAAGGTAGAGATGGATGCATAGCAATCAGCTTTCTGAGATTGATAAAAATTCCAATGACAGAGCACCTGTTCGCGATCGGAAGGGTGCGGTCAGCGAGGCGTGCTTCCAATCCTTTAAATGAGAGAACAATAGTGGCTGACTTTTTCCTCTATCCTCTCTGCTTTATTTATAGGAGAACCTGTAAATTTACAAGTATCAAATCATACTTCTAAGCTCAGATAATTTTTCAGGACGTTTATTTTTGATTAATTAGTGGCTTGGAAAGTTCCAAGTGCAGACTGGGTGAGGCTCTCCTGAGTTCGGGGTTGGTGGAACTCGTACAGGGCGATTCGCTTTCCCTGGCGTTTTGCTCGCCGATCGCGTTCGTGCTTGAGGCGCTCTCGGAGCGATTGGGGCTATCCGATGGCGCGGCGCAGTATAAAATAATGCAAGGGAGCAGGCTGAGAACTTATAAAAGATGAAGAAGTTCTCTCACTTATAGAGAAAGAGAGTGCATGGCGCTGGCGGGGCTGAGATGAAAGAAGTGGTGGCAGCCGATCGCTTACCGGCGATCGCGCCGAAGCTGCTGGAGCAGTTGCAAGATGCGATCGCAGAACACGGCAGAACGCTCGGCGTTTTAGAGCCTGCTGTTGTGCCAGAGGCGATCGCTGAGATTCCCCTAATCCGGGCAAAAGACACCCAGCGAGTTCTTTATATCTCCGCGATCGCCCTGAAATTGGCCAAAAACTGGAACCAACCAGCAATGGAACTCGCCTCGGCGATCGCGGAAAGCTGTACGGAATCCCAGGCTGCAGTCTCTTTCTCAATTCGCGCGGTTTCTCCCGGTTGGATTCACCTGCAACTCTCGGATAGGGGTTTGGCGAACTGGTTGCAATCGCTCAGCGAGTTCTCTGCTGCCAGAAACCGGGTTGCTTCAAAAAACCTGCTTTCTCCATTCCAAGCGCCTGAAGATCCCGACCTACTCTTTCCGGTGCAATATGCTCACGCGCGCTGCTGTTCGCTGCTGCGTTTGGCTCGTCGCGAGGGCGTGATGGCGCTGAGCGCTCCTCATCCCATTCCCTGGCTGAACGAAACATCTCTACAGTTGGTGCATCCCGCCGAATGCCGCCTCATTTCCGAACTCGTCACGGCAACCGATGCCCTTTGGCACGCCCACCCTTCAGCGGCTCAGCCCAAAAACTGGTTCAAAGTAGCTGTCGATTTGAGTCAAGCTTTTGAGAGTTTTTACAGTGCTTGTCGTATTTGGGGGGAAGTCCGGCGCGAAACCCCCAACTTGGCCCTCACTAGATTGGGGCTGATCCTGGCCACTCAATCCGTGCTGGGATGGATGCTGCAAAACCTTTTCGGCGTCTGCGCGCCCCTGGAACTGTAACAGCCTGTTAAAAGGCGATTGCTTCTCGCTACAGTTTTTACTATAAGCTTGCATTATTTAATAGATTTAAAATACTTATTGCGGCGCGGTTTATTTTTAATAAAAATCTGTCTTATAAAAGAAAAATTATCCTATAATTGAACGTTTGGGCAAGCCCCAAAAAGAACGTTATGAAATTTTAACAAAAATAGATGACAAAATCTGCTTGACTCCGCTATAGTAATTAGCGTGTGAGGAGCGAACCAGTTAGGGCACCGAGACGAAACACGGCCAGTCGTCGGTGCCCTTTCTGATTTCGGGCTAGAGTAAGAATTCTTCTATGGCTGCAGCGGCACCATCTTGTTCGACCCCGGGCGCGATCCAGTTAGCCAAAGATTGGACCCACGCCGGCGCATTGCCCATCGCCACGCCGACGCCAGCGTAGGAAATCATTTCCACATCATTGAAGTTGTCGCCGATCGCCATAACGTTATCCGGTTGCAGTCCCAAAACTTCTTCGGCGAGGTAGCGGACGGCTGTGCCCTTATTCACCGCTGGGTTGGTGGCCTCAAAAAACGTAGCAACTGAAGTGGTGAGGTAAAGTTCGGCGGGGGTGTAGCGCTGGCGCAAAGTCCCGAGCAACTGTTCGGCGACGGCGGGACTGTCGCACAGGGCCAGGATTTTGGTGGGATCGGCGGCGAGGAATTGGCGCAAGTCGCCGACGGGAATCGGTTCGACGCCGGTACGTTCGCCGTAAGCGAGGCTGGCAGGGGTGAGCGATCGGATGTAGAGGCGATCGTCGAGGTAGACGTGCACGGAAAGCAGCGATCGCAGTTCCGGCTCTTCAAAGTGTTCTAGCAGTTGCAAGGCGAGGGAGCGGGGAACTGCCCAGTGGCGGTGAATTGTTTCAGTGGCTGGATCTGCGATCAGGGCTCCTTGATAGGCAATCAAAGGAAGGCTCGATCCAATGTCGCGGTGGAAGCGCAGGGCGGAGCGATACATGCGCCCGGTGGCGATCGCGACTTGGATGCCTTTTGCTCGAGCCGCCTGAATTGCCTGCTTGACGGGTTCGCTGATTTGATTCGACACGCCGGCGATCGTCCCGTCGATATCGAGTACCAGCAGTTGGATGTCTTTCGTGTGGGAGCGGGGGGAGCTGGCGGCAGATGGATGAGCGACAACTGTTTTCTGCATCTTGTTTTCCCGTATTCAGCCTTTATCGTGGTTCGGCGATTAATAAGTATTTACAATGGGATTGGTAGAAATTGTCAAGTAAAATGATAATATTGCGATCGCACTGCGGACAGCGATCGCCTTTTCCGCTAAAGTCCGCGCGAGTGCAAGCTTAGTGCTGCACGCATCCTGACACTGAAAAACAATTATTCGAGCGATCGATTGAGCGCGATGGCAGACAGGCTGGCAGCCCACTTTCAAATGCTGGCGCGATACAACACGCTGGCAAATCGCAGGGTTTACGAAGTTTGTGCAAAGCTTTCCGATACAGAACGCAAAAAAATTAGACCGGCTTTTTTCAAGAGCATTCACGGAACGCTCAATCACATTATGGTCGGGGATAGAATTTGGATGACGCGGTTTCGAGGCGGGGAAATCGCCTCGACTGGGCTTAACGCCATTCTCTACGAAGATTTTGAGGAGTTGCGTGCAAGGCGGGTTGCAGAAGACGAGGAAATCGAAACTTTTTTCTCTGAAATAAACGAAGCGTTTTTGAGCGGCACGATTCGCTATCGCAATAACGAAGGGAAAATCTATAACGATCCGGTCGAACTGTTAGCGGCCCACTTTTTCAATCACCAAACGCACCACCGGGGACAAATTCACGACATGCTGACGCAAACCGATGTGGCTCCGCCAGTTCTGGACATGCACCGAGTCATCCGACCCGATCCCGATTGAATTTGCCTTAGAACTTCAAACCGCAAATAGTGGGAGGCGCGATCGCCCCCCGCATAGCTTTGCTAACGCTGTTTGGCGATTACTTCAGCTTTTGTTTGATCAGCGTAATAATCTGAGTGACTTGTTTCTTCAGTGCGTCAATTTCTGCCTGCATCTTAGCCATTTGTGCCTTCATCGCCGCCACGTCATCGCCGCCAGCCGCTGCTGCTGCCGGTGCCGCCCCAGTTTTGGGAGGTGCTCCTCCATCTTCCGGGCGCTTTTTAGCCAAAGTCATCGCGAGTTTGATCGCATCCATCAAATCCTTCTTTTCAAAAGGCTTTTCTAGGAATGCGAAAAAAAACTTGTCGAAGGGTTCCGGAATTTTTTCGGTAACTTCTTCTTTGCGCCCTGACATGACCACGAGGGGAATCTTCTTGAATTCAGCAGTCGCCTGAATTTTTTGAAACACGTCCCAGCCGCTTACTTTTGGCAGCAGGAAATCCAACATAATTAAATTGGGCTTTGCCTGCTTAATCAACTTCAGTCCTTCTTCGCCGTCTTTAGCTTCCAGAATTTCAAAGTTTCCGGCAGGCAACATGCCTTTGACGGTTTTCTGGATGACTTTACTGTCATCAATAACGAGTATCTTGTTAGTGGGCACGACTGACTCCTCTGTGGTTCGTTTAAGGATTAGGTGGTTCGGTTGTGATGGGCGCGATCGCTCTGGCGTTTTTATCGTGCTGGGGGTGGGACGCGAAGCAGAAGAACTGACTCGTTGCGGTTCCGCAAATCATCAATCAAGTCTAGCAGGAGTGGATTTAGTCCAGACTGCTCTGTCACTCGATGCCCCCCACAAACGATCGCCTTCTGTGCCAAACAGAATCACTTAAACGCCCCAAGTGCAACAGCGCTTTCCGGGTGGGTTTGCCGCAGGCGGCGCGTTGTTGACTGTTCTTCGAGTTCCATCCTAGCGCAAGAGCAGCGAAGTAATTTCCTATCTAGGATTCCCTGCCTGCTCTCGGTTTTCTACCCATCCCAAAAGTTTGTTTAATCTTCTAGTTTAGCTGAAAGCACTGCGGCCACACAAGGGACAAACCCCAGCCCAGCCTTGCAGTGCCGCCCTCCCTGCCCCTGTTGGAGAATGCTATAAGATTTTTAACATGCTGTTTGCGGAAAGCCGCCTCTCGCTGTAAGCAGGCTTTTACTTTATAAAAGCCTGTATAAATCAGGCGCTTGTATCTCCTAACTCTTTTCAAAGAGAAGCTAACACTATTTGACCTCTCGATAAAATTTAGCATATAAAAGCAAAAATCGACATCATGCCTGTAGGAACTGGTCAACCTTCCCCAACCCCCTCCTCTGCTTCCGAACTGAGGGCAGAAATACAGTCGATGCCCGATTGGCTCAGACGCCCCCTCGGCAAAGCCAGCGAACTCTCAACCGTGCAAAAAATTATCAAGCAGCGCCAGATTCACACGATCTGCGAGGAGGGGCGCTGTCCCAACCGGGGTGAATGCTATGCCCAGAAAACGGCCACGTTTCTGCTGATGGGGCCTACTTGTACCCGTGCTTGTGGATTTTGTCAAGTAGATAAGGGCCACGCGCCGATGCCTCTCGATTCAGAAGAACCGCGCAAAGTTGCCGAAGCGGTGAAGGAATTGGGGTTGCGCTACGCGGTGCTGACTGCAGTGGCGAGAGACGATTTGCCCGATGGGGGCGCGGGCTGGTTCGCGGCGACGATGGCGGCGGTGCGACAGCTCAATCTGGAAACTCAGATAGAAGTGCTGACGCCGGATTTTTGGGGCGGGCATTCTCCTGAAATGACGGCAGCCGAGCTACAGCGGCAGCGGATCGAGACAGTGGTGCGGGCAAAACCGGCTTGCTACAACCACAATATCGAGACAGTGCGGCGCTTGCAGGCACCCGTGCGCAGGGGGGCGAAATACGAGCGATCGCTCGACGTGCTGCGTACCGTCAAGGCGATCGATCCCGACATTCCCACGAAATCGGGCTTGATGTTGGGGCACGGAGAAACCGAAGCAGAAGTCATCGAAACAATGGCGGATTTGCGGGCAGTGGGATGCGATCGCCTCACCATCGGGCAATACATGCGCCCCTCTCTAGAGCACTTGCCCGTCAAAAAATACTGGACGCCCGAAGAATTCGACAAATTCGGAGCGATCGCCCGCGAAATGGGCTTCTCCCACGTTCGCTCCGCTCCCCTCGTGCGCAGTTCCTACCACGCTGGGGAAGAGGAGTGAAGGTAGTGCGTTAGTGCTGAGTGCTGAGTGCTGAGTGCTGAGTGCTGAGTGCTGAGTGCTGAGTGAAGGGTGCTGCGTGGTGAGTGGTGAGTTAAGGGTGCTGAGTTAAGGGTGCTGAGTTAAGGGTGCTGAGTAACTAATTTTCGGAGAAAATGCCCCCGGTAAACGCCTCGGAGTGCCCAATTACCCAATCCCCACTCTCCACTCCCTACTCAGCACTCAGCACTCAGCACTTTCAACTCCCGATTCACCCTTACAAAATTTGGGACAAAAACTTGCGGGTGCGCTCCTCCTTCGGGTGCTGGAAAAATTCGGCGGGGGTGCTGTCTTCCACCACTACCCCGCCATCCATAAACACCACCCGATCCGCCACTTCGCGCGCAAACCCGACTTCGTGGGTGACAACAACCATCGTCATTCCCTCTCGCGCCAGACTGCGCATCGCGTCGAGCACTTCCCGCACCATCTCCGGATCTAGGGCTGAGGTGGGCTCGTCGAAGAGCATGATTTTCGGCTGCATGGCAAGGGCGCGAGCGATCGCGACTCGCTGCTGCTGTCCCCCCGAAAGCTGCCCCGGATATTTTTTCGCCTGTTCCAGAATCCCCACCCGTTCGAGCAACTGCATCGCAACTTCCTCCGCCCGCGCCTTTGGCCACTTGCGCGCCCAGATCGGCGCGAGGGTGATATTTTGCAGCACTGTTAGGTGAGGAAATAGGTTAAATTGCTGAAATACCATCCCCACTTCCTGCCGAATTGCCTCAATGTTTTTCAGGTCGTGAGAGAGTTCAATTCCGTCAATTTCGATAACGCCTTGCTGGTATTCCTCTAGGGCGTTAAACGTGCGAATAAAGGTAGATTTTCCGGAACCTGAAGGCCCCATAATCACCACGACTTCTTGCCGGTTTACGCTCAGGCTGACGCCGCGCAGGACGTGAAATTTGCCATACCACTTGTGGACATCGCGGGCGACGATAATCGTTTCGGTTTCTGCCATTAGGGTTGTGAGTAAGAATTCGTAATTTTTCTAAACCACAAAGATGCTTCAGGACGCAGAGAGAGGGAAAGAAAAGAATTTTATCGGGTTTTTCGTCACTCGTTATTTATCCCGATCGAATTGCCTAAGGATTGGAGGGGAGAGCGAGAAATTCGCGAATGCGGTTGAGTTTTTCTTGCAAATAGCTCTGGCTGGATTCGCCGATGATATAGTGGGTGAGTTCCAGGCGATCGCCGGATTTTAGCAAAAGGATAATTCGGCAGGCGGTATCCGAGCTGCTTTCCGGGGCGATCGCGACTTCCTCCACCTCAATGTCGGCAATTTCTGGCAAAGATTTTTCAATGATTTCTGCTGTGAACGATTCGTGGATGATAATTTTACCCTGGTTTTTGTAAACTAGGCAAAATTGAGAGTAATAATCAATTTTATCGACGAACTGCACCGGATCTCGCAGAACCGAATAATCGGGATCGCAAGCCAAAATCAGAATTTCTTCAGAGTGTAGGTGGGGATTTTGAACCCGATTGAGAAATTCTCCGATATAATAGAGCGTGGGTTGCCCCCGGTAAGAGGGCAGATTGATTTCGGGAAACATTGCCAACGCTTCGAGCGATCGCAGCACGAGTTTATCTTTCCAAATCTCTTTGCCCTCGCTGTCTGTTGCTGGCAGCCTGCGCACGAATACTTCATCAATAGAGTGTTCTTCGATAAGCTTGCCATCTCTCAGGGCTTTGACTTTACGGAGACGTCCGTCGAACATCCAAACTTCGCTTTCAGTCGAAAAAATAAGCGAATCAACCGCGATTTTTTGAACGGATTCTTCGGAACTGTTGAAGAATGGGCGAATTGCCTCAACCAGATTGGCGAGTTCTTCTCGCGCTTCGTCCGATATATCCCGTTCTTGTAATAAGAGGTCTTCGTCCTCTTTGAAAATTAAGCAGAGTCGGTACTTGCCAATTTCCCACCTCGTCGGATCGGCTTTTTCTTCATCTTTATTTTCGGCTTCTTCATTCCCCTGTAATTGATGAAATTCTTGAAGTTCGACAGCGGCGATCGCTTCCCAATCGTACTCCGTGACTTCCGAGCCAAGAAGAGAGCGTTTTTTCAAAAAGACTTTGCCCAGAGTTTTGTCGAATATCCAAGAAACTTCTCGATTATTGAGGATTTCATCTATTCCAGAAAACGGAATGATTAATCCCAGAAGCAAGAAAATTCCGAGAAAAGGATTGCCTGCAATGTCCAAAAAGTCGGTGCCGAGCGATTGCGACACCCAGACAAGCCCACCGATCGCCAAAATTGCCCTACCCAGAAAACTAACTGCCTCAGCGATCACTTCCTTAAAGGATTTAGTTTGCAATATCAGCTTAGTTGGCGTTTGCTCTACAATTTTCATAAATTCCTCTCCAACTAGGTTCTCCCGTGTTTGTTATGCTAGCTTGAAGGACTATCAAGCTCAAACCCTTATTCCACTTGAATTACAGGCTTCTGCTTCCCGTACTATAGGGGTAGTAGCCCGCTAAATCCATCAAACCCTTGCTGTGCAAAGGTTTTACAGGTTTATATAAGGGTGTTTAGCATAACAGCTACGGGAGAGCCTCCAACTATTAATTTTATACCTTCTTGCTCTGCTCCCTCAGCGTTCTCTGCGGTTCCCCAAATTTTCCTCTAGCCGACGGCTGGCTAAAGACATGGCATAACAGCAAAGCCAGTAAAACGCGCCGGCAAATAAATAAACCTCAGCATAACGACCGATAAACTCTGGCTGAGCTAAGATTGACCGCGCCATTCCCAGCAATTCCAACAATCCGACAATAGATAGCAACGTCGTATCTTTAAACAAGCCGATAAATTGACCGACAATCGAGGGGATCGCAGCGCGGAGAGCTTGAGGCAGCACGACGAGCAGCAGAACTAACGGCGCATTCAAGCCCAGAGCTTTGGCGGCTTCCACTTGCCCGCGCGGAACGGATTGCAGCCCGCCCCGCACGTTTTCTGCGACGTAGGCGGCGCTGAAAAGGGTTAAACCGGCGATCGCCCGCAGCACGCGATCGAGCCGAATTTCTGGCGGGAGTACCAGCGGCAGCATCACTTGCGCGATAAACAGAATCCCGATGAGAGGGAGCCCGCGAATCACCTCTATATAAAGGATAGAAAACCAGCGCGCCACTGGCAGCGGGCTGGTGCGCCCCAACGCCAGCAACACGCCCAAAGGAAACGACAAAACAATACTCGTCACCGCCATTAACAGCGTCAGCAGCAATCCATTCCACAAGTTTGTATCGACTTCTGAGAGCCCCAATCCGCCGCCAATCAGCCACAAAACGATCGGAAAAGCGAATAACCAGGCTGCGGGCATCCAGTTGCGGATTTTGCGAACCCAGGATAACCCAGCCAGTGCGGCGATCGCTCCGAGCGCGAGCCACAGCCGCCAGTATTCGCTTTCGGGATAGCGCCCGACTAAAAATAGGCGAAAGTTTTCTCGGATAACTTCCCACTGCGCTTGCGCGGTTATCCAGATAGCGAAAGACACCAGGAGCTGGCAAATTATCCACAAACAGCCCGCAGTGAGCAAGCTGTTGTACCAAGTATTGAATAAATTCTGCCGCGCCCATGTTAGAGCGCGCCAGATGCGGGGATCGGGGTGCTTTTGTGGAGTCATTTTTTAGCGGAAAGGAGGGGAGTAGAGCAAACCGCCTTTTGTCCAAATGTTGTTTTGCCCCCGCTCTAATTTTAAGGGCGTTTTGGGGCCTAAGTTGCGATCGTAAATTTCGCCGTAATTGCCGACGTGCTTGATAATGCGCGTGGCAAAATCGCTGCTCAACTCCAAGTCTTTTCCTAAATTTCCTTCTCTGCCTAAAAACCGCTTGATTTCTGGATTTGAACTGGCTGCCATTTGGGCGAGATTTTTCGAGGTAACGCCTAATTCTTCGGCTTGAATGGTGGCGTAGATCGACCACGTTACCACATCCGCCCACTTCGCGTCTCCGTCTTTGACGGCGGGCGCGAGGGGTTCTTTGGAGAAGACGCTTTCTAAAATAACGTGATCGTCGGGTTTGGGCAGTTGGGAGCGGCGGGACATGAGCTGGGAGCGATCGGAGGTGACGCCTTCGCAGCGCCCTTCGGCGTAACTGGTAAAGACGACATTGACATCTTCAAAAACGACGGGTTTGTAGGGGATATTCCGCTGCCGCATTTGGTCGGTTAGGTTCTGTTCGTTCGTGGTGCCGGTCTGGGTGCAGATGGCTTTATCTTTCAAATCTTCGAGGGATTTGATGCCGCTATTTTTTCTCACCATCATGCCTTGACCGTCGTAAAATATGACGGGGGCGAAGGCTAAACCGACGGCTGCATCGCGGTTGAGCGTCCAGGTGGTGTTGCGGCTGAGGATGTCGATTTCCCCGGTTTGCAAGGCGGTAAATCTTTCTTTGGCGTTGAGGTTGCGGTATTCTACGGCGTCGGGGTTGTCGAAGAGGGCAGAGGCGATCGCCCGACACATATCGACATCCAATCCGGCATATTTGCCCGTTTTATCCACAAAGCTAAATCCCGGCAGTTCGCCGCTGACGCCGCAAATCAGTTTACCGCGATTCAGAACCGCGTCTAAACGGCTTTGACGGTTGCCAGCCGAGCCGCTTCGGCGAGCGCAGCTCGTAAAATAAGCTGACAGAATCAGCAAGCCAAGGAGTAAAAAGCTTTTTAATTCTCGTTTTAAAATCATCTTTCTTTAAGCTGTACAGCCCGATTGATTGCGTTCATTATCAAGGAAACAATGAGGTCGAGGACGAGATAGGCGATCGCAATTAACAACATCACCTCTACCGCTCGTCCGGTTTGATTGAAGGTTGTAGAGGCAACAAAATAGATGTCGGGATAGCCGATCGCGATCGCCAAACTCGATCCCTTAACTAAATTCAGGTATTGATTCGTCAGCGGCGGTATTATCACCCTCAGCGCTTGCGGCAAAATTACCAGCCGCACCGTCAATCCCGGACTCAGCCCCAGCGCTCTGGCTGCTTCCCACTGTCCCTGCGGCACCGACTGAATCCCGCCCCGAACAATCTCGGCAATATACGCACCGCTGTAAATCGTCAGCCCCATCAGCAAGGCAGAAAATTCTGACGACAGGTGCATTCCCCCAACATCTACGCCCCGATTGCTCGCGTACATCAACCCCAGCAGCGAAATCCCCTCATCCGCTGGCGGTAGATTCAGGAAAAGGGCAAAGTACCAGAAAAATAATTGCAGCAGCAGGGGAATGTTGCGGAAAATTTCTACATAGATTAAGGCTAGCTGGCGCACGAGCCAATTATCCCACAGGCGAGCTATTCCGGCGGTGACACCGACTGCCGTAGCAAGCACGAGTGCCAGCACGATGACGCGCAAAGAATTGAGCAGCCCCACGAACAGGGCGCGCGTGTAGGGGTCGTTCGGCTGGTAGGGAACTGGCGTTTCGCCAATGTCAAACGAAGCCTGGGACTGCAAAAAGTCAAATCCCAGCTCGATGCCCAGTTGTTCCAGGTTGAAAGTCAGGTTGTCCCACAGGATGCCAAAGGCGATCGCCACCAGCACCACCGTCACAGCCTGCCCTCCCCACCGCCAGAACCGAACATCCCGCCACAGGGGTATTTTGCGATCGCGCTTTTCCATCACTTATCAGCCAAGGCGCTACTCAGAAAACACTATAGCACCTTGACAACTTTTCTATAATATGCTAAAAATTTTTGTCGGTCTGGGGGGAGAAAGGCGGATTTGTAGAGGTTTCATCTCTTCTCTCTGCGTCCTCTGTGCCCTCTGCGGTTCCATAAAAAAACTATTCATCAAAATTGAAACCTTTTTTATCCCACAGCACGCTTTCCCAAACTATACTTTCAGAAAGACTATTCCCAGCCTTAAACTGAAGCACGAACTCTCCGGCGATTTGTTCTATAATTTCGCGGCTCTCTTCAGAAGAAATATCGATTCCCAACACGGCACGGCAATAATGCTGCTCTGCGATGAACCCCGGCCAAGGTCTGACTCGCGCCTCGACCTGCCGTTCCAATTCGATAAGCAAACCGATCGCGTGCCCCTCCAACCAGCCGCCGCAATTTTCTAAAGCTTCGCGATTTTCGCTCTTCGCCGTCAGCACGAGAAAAAATTCCGAGTCTTTTTGCAAGTTGCTCGCCTCAAATAGGGCTTCCCACCCGATTTCGTCTCTCTGAATTCGCGCAATAATTCCCGCCGCGCGCTGCAATTCCCGCTGCAAAATCTCTGCTGTACTTTTGGTTAGATTGCGGGCGCTATTTTGACACGGCTCAACCGACGTGATGACGGGCATCCAATCCGGCGGAACCCTCACCCGATACCGCTTGCCCGCTTCCGTCAGCGCCACAGGTTGGCTCCAATCGTGTTGGGCTAGGGTTTGGAAAAAATGGCTCAGCAAGGCAGCCGCAGACGCGCCTTTTTGCGGATAACTCGCGCAACTCCAGGCAGCGAGCAGCGCCCAGGAGAAATTCCCCAGAAAGCCCCAGGCATTGCCGTGGAGCTGTCGGGCTTTTGCCCACGCCCGCACGCCCCGCAGGAGCTCGCGGAATGATTCCAGCGAGACGCGGGTTTGTACCGCTTTCAGGATGGCTTCAGCTTCCAAATAGCCCGCCAGTGCTTGCCAACTCGCGGGATCGACGCGCGATCGCGCTGCTTCTGTCAGCGGCTCATCTAACTTGGAAACAGTGCGGGCACAAAGCAAATCTACCGACACTCCTTCGATTTGCATTCTCAAGACGGGAACCCGCGCGTCTTCGACTAAGCGCGAGCGATCGCACAATCCCTGCAATCTCTGCTGCACGCCTTCCAAGAACGCCTCTCCGGCAATCCGCGCAGGAATAATACAAACGATGTCTAAATCGCTTTGCGGATTTTCCACTCCCAGGCGCGCCGAACCCAATAAGTGCAGCGACGGCTCAACTCCCAAACATTCGGCACAGGCTTGCGCTATTACAGCCAAAATCGTTTCTCGATGCTGGCGCTGCGCCTGAGTGAGTTCGGGTTCTAAGTGGTTTATCAGTTGCAGTAATAACGCATTTGCGTCCGAAGTTGGAGGAATCGAGAGGCGATCGCTCCCACCTCCCAAAGCAACCCGATATCGCACCTCAAACGGTTCGTCCCCGCGACGGCTGATGAGCGCAACGGAATCAACCGGAAAACTTATCGGATGCCAGCTCGGTAGCTGCGATCGCGCTTCTTCAGGCGTGCGAAACTGCCCGACGCTCAAATGCGGCGTAAAACCCGCAGCCGATTTTTTACTTTGTTCGTCGCACTGCGGAAACAATTTTTGTAAAACGGCTTGCAACTGGTGCAGCGCTCCCGGCGGATGCGCCACCGGTTTCAACCACGCCGTGCTGCTGCTGCGGTGCGTGAAGGTATCGAAGCCCTCCAGCGTCAGCTCGAAAGGCTCGACATCTGCAAGGGCTTGGGCGATAAGTTGCGCGGCTTCCTCAAAATAGTCTTCGGGGAGAAAGCCGTAAATTAAGGTAATGTGAGGCATCCAGCGCCCGATATTGCGATCGTGACGGCGGCGGATTGCCTGAATGGTCGGCCAAACTTCGGCGGGCGGGATCGCGACGATCGCACTTCGATAGATGGGGCGTACCGTTTCCCAGGCAGGCGTCGTTGGAGTGGGGCACTCCAGTACCGCACGCACGCCAAAATGATCGGAAGCGTAGAGCGTTCCTTCTGTATCCGGTATGGGTTCGCAGGCGAACAGCTCCACGGCACGCGGCACCCAGTGCCCCGCCTCGGCACGCAGCAGCAGGCGATCGCACCGCGACGATTCCCCCTTTAAACTCATCAGCGCGGCGAGGGTGTTGCGCTGGGGATCGAATGTCCAGCCTTCTTCAAAAGGATGCAGTTGCTGCCAAATATCGATAAAGCCGTTTTGAATTAATTCGGCTTCGCCTTCGTCAGCGCCGCTGTTGAAATCTCCCACAATCAGACAGTCACCGGGTTGAGTTTTGAGATATTCCAGCAGTGCAGAAAGTTGACGCGATCGCACCTCGACGGCGTTGTGGGCGCGGTTGCTCGGCAGGTGGACAACCGCCACCCGCAGCAATTGGCCATTTATTTGCCACATTCCTACGAGAACTCGTTTGTGCGCCGAAAATTGATGCTCGACGACGGTAAAAGGATATCGCGACAGCAGCAAAACACCGTAAGGTTGTAACGTCGTTGCTGCCGGCGCTTCCGAGATGAAGTAATCGCGCGTCCAATCTTGGGCCAAAAGGGCTTCTAGTAGAGGCGGCGTGGCTTCTTGTAGAGCCAGAATGTCGGCATTGCAGTCGCGCAGGTATTGGACGATCGCCGGGATGCGCTTTTCTGTCTGGATGAGTTCTTTTTCGTGTATGTCGCAGAGCACGTTAAAAGTGGCGATCGCCATTGCGCCCACTTTGAGCGGTTCAGGTGACGGAGCGATCGCAACCCAGCCAGAAGGGCTGTAGCCATAGAGCGATCGCGCCTCAAATTCTGGCAATTTTTCTTGTTTTTTCGCTGGCGCAGGTGCGGCGGAGGGCGGCGCAAAAGCGGCGGCAGGTAACTGCCCCGTCGAGATCAGATCCAGGTGCGCGTCGCGATCCCAGACGATCGCTTCCCCGCAGCGGATGTAGCGAATGCGGTGCCAGGGAATATCCCCGTCTGCCGTCCATTCCGAGAGAGGTTTTTCGCGGACATTCCCCGACATGCGATCCTGATAGGCGATCGCAAAAGCACTCGCATTCAGGCGTTCATCCCAAACGATGCGGTTGTAAGCCTCCCGGCTAGTGGCCATTTTTTTCTTTTCCGACCCGGATTTGGACATATCCACCTCTCGAGGCTACCCTCACACCGGCTGCGAGAATTTTCCTCAAAGCGGGGTTGACGGAAAAGTCATGCTTCTTGTTTCGCCAAAGTTGCGCCTTGTTTGCAGTCCTCACAAAAAACTTATTCTCGTGAATTCCCCATCCCCTAATCCCCCAATCCCGGCTTTTCGCCCCATGCCCCATGCCCAACACAATTAAGTTTCGCCTAAATAAGCTTGGCGAACCGTTTCGTCAGACTCCAATTCAGACGCCGTACCTTCTACAACGATTTGACCGGTTTGCAGCACATAGCCGCGATGCGCGACTTTCAAAGCCATGCGAGCGTTTTGCTCCACCAGCAAAATCGTCGTGCCTTGCGAGTTAATGTCGCGAACGATCGCAAAAATTTGATTAACCAACATGGGCGCTAAACCCATACTGGGCTCGTCCAACAACAGCAAGCGGGGGCGAGCCATCATCGCGCGAGCGATCGCCAGCATTTGCTGTTCGCCGCCGCTGAGCGTCCCCGCTTTTTGATTGATTCGTTCTCGCAGGCGGGGGAAAAGATTTAAGGCTTTCTCTTTATCTGACTTGATGCCCAGAGAATCGCTGCGACAAAAAGCACCCATTTCTAAATTTTCCAGCACCGTCATCCGAGGAAAAATCAAGCGTCCTTCTGGGCTTTGGGAAATGCCCAAGCGGACGATTTCTCGCGCGGGGAGAGATTCTAAAGCCTTTCCTTCAAATAAAATGCTACCTTGTCGCGGACGCAAAAGCCCTTGAATCGTGCGGAGGGTCGTTGTTTTCCCTGCACCATTGCTGCCAATCAGAGTAACGATTTCTCCCTGTTCGACGTGCAGATTAATTCCCTTCAGGGCGTGAATATTCCCGTAGTAAGTGTGAAGGTTTTTGACTTCAAGCATGAGAATGGGTAGTGGGTAATGGGTAATGGATAATCAAAATCTCGTCCTTTATAAGGCATGGTTGTCTTCTTCTTTGCCGAGATATGCCTCAATCACGCGAGGATCGGCGCGAACCTCAGCGGGAGTTCCTTCTGCGATTTTAGAGCCGTATTCCATCACGCTGACGCGATCGCTAATCCCCATCACCACCTTCATGTCATGTTCGATCAGCAAAACCGTCAAATCGAGTTCGTCGCGGATGCGCTCGATAAACCGCGTTAAATCAGCCGTTTCATTGGGATTCATCCCAGCCGTTGGCTCATCTAACAGCAGTATTTTCGGTTCCGATGCCAGAGCCCGCGCGATTTCCAATCGCCGCTGATCCCCATAAGAAAGGTTTTTTGCCAGTTCTGTAGCTTTTGAGGCACCCAAGCCCACATACTCCAGAAGTTCCAGCGCTTTTGCTTTCGCTCGGCGTTCCTCAGCAACCACTTCAGGAGGGCGCAGTAAAGCTCCCACCAAACCAGTTTTTAAGCGGCTGTGCCTGCCCACCAGCACATTTTCCAACACCGTCATATTATTGAACAGGCGGATATTTTGAAACGTCCGAGCAATTCCCAAGCCAGTCAGCTTGTCGGGGCTCGAACCAGTAATGTCTTTTCCCTGCAAAAATAACTGACCAGCAGAGGGGACGTAGATACCCGTGAGCATATTAAAAAACGTGGTCTTACCCGCGCCATTTGGGCCAATTAAACTGGCAATTGTGCCTTTTTCAAGCGTAAAATTAACCTGTTTTACGGCTGTCAGACCCCCAAATTGCATCGTCAGTTGGCGTGCTTCTAACAGTGGCATTGCTGACTCCTTACAACCCTACCAGATTCTTGAAATTTCTGTAGCAGGCTTCTGCTGGAGAAAACCTGCACGAGCAGGTTTTATTTTTCTCGCTGCAAGTTTTACTCGGCGGCTGCGGATTGCCTGCGCGCGTCTGACAAAGACTCTTTACTCGCCTCGTTAGCCGAATGCATTTCGGCTTGGTGCATGGCATCCGGTACGAGTCCTTCTGGGCGGACGATCATCATTATGACTAAAGTTAAGCCGAAAAGAAATAGGCGCATCTGCAGCGGATCGAGACTGACTGCTACAAAGTCTTTCAGGGCTGGATCGCTAATAAAAGGCAAGACGGATGTATTTAGAAAGCCCTTGAGAACGTTCGCCAGTTGTGGCAGGTAGAGTCGGTCTGCTGCCATGATAATGATACTGCCCAAAATCACCCCAGTCATATTGCCCAGTCCGCCCAAAATCACCATGCACAAGATGATCACAGAAATGGCAAAATCGAAGGTACTGGGAAAGATGGCGCTGATGTAAGCTGCGTAAAAAGCCCCCGCCAGTCCGGCAAAACTTGCCCCCATTGCAAAGGCGAGTAGCTTGGTTTTAACGAGGTTAATTCCCATCGCGCTAGCAGCGAGTTCATCTTCGCGAATTGCCGCCCAAGAACGCCCCAGACGGGAATCGCGCAGGCGGGCGATCGCAAAGTAAGTAAACACAACTAGCAACAGGATTAAATAATACCACGGCAGGTAATTCGTAGAGTTAAAAGTGCCGATTACGGGCAAATAGGGACGACCGATCGGGTTAATCCCAGCTTCGCCGCCTGTTAGGTTGAGCGGGCGATCGCAACCCACCAGACAAATCGCCATTTCTGGATTTCCTGCCAGAGAAGCGAAAAATGCCGAGATGGGTTCTTCAATACGCACCTCAGTTAAATTGCGAAACAAAACCGGGACGATTTGCCCGAAACCGAGCGTCACAATTGCCAGATAGTCGCCCCGCAGCCGCAGCGTCGGCGTTCCCAGAATCAACCCGAAAATTGCTGCCACTAAAGCCGCGATCGGCAGTGCCAGCCAGAAATCTAAGTTAATACCGAGGTGGGAAGAAGATAACAAACCGGCAGCATAAGCTCCGATGGTAAAAAAGGCCACATAGCCTAAATCCAGCAAGCCTGCAAAGCCGACTGTAATATTCAGCCCCAGCGCCATCATCACGAAAAATAAAATCTGGATGGCGGTATCTATCCACTTAGTCTGAGCCGCAAAATCGACAAAGGGAAAAAATACCAGAACGAAAGCGAACGTTAAGAGAGTAGCCTGTTGCTTGCGATCGCCCGGTATTCCCTGCACTGCTCCCATCACTCCCCCAGCCAATACAGCCATGACGAGAGACAAGACACCCGCTAACACGGGAATAAAACCCACCGAATACTGCCCCGAAATCGGGCGAATCAGCCACCCTTCCAGCAGAGTGCCAATCAACAGCCAAATTCCTATGCCCAATCCCGCGATCGCGCCAATCCGCGCCCCATCTTTCGGGCTGAAAATTTTCAGCCCCCGCGTCCGCAAGAACCCGGCTGCCGTACCGAAAAGCCAGCCGATTAACGTCCCGCTATACCCGCCAAAAATGAGAACCGTTAAAGTCGCGATCGCTCCTAAAATACCGCTCGACTTAATTGCCTTGATTACCTGATTTTGCATGTCCATACCCGGTAATAGATAGTAGAGAATAGGCAACTGCTAACTCGTAATAGTTTTTACCTATTACCCATTACCCGTTACCCATTTCTCTTTAAACTTTTTCCTGAACGTTCTCACCCAGCAAACCACCCGGACGGAAAGCTAAAATCACCACCAACACGGCAAACACCCAAGCATTCGTCCAGCGACTCGAAAGATATTGGTCGCTCAAAGCCGACAGCAAGCCAATCGAAATTCCCCCCAACATTGCCCCGACAATATTGCCGATACCTCCGAGCACGGCAGCAGTAAAAGCCCGCAACCCCGCCGTGAATCCCATCGTAAAAACAATCGTGTTGTTGTACAGCCCAACCAACAGCCCCGCCGCCCCAGCTAGCGCCCCGCCAATTAAAAAAGTCAGGGCAATAATCCGATCCACATCAATGCCCATAATCAGCGCAGCATCGCGGTTTTGGGCAGTCGCCCGCATCGCCTTGCCCAGGCGAGTATTTTGCACGAACAGTTGCAATCCCACCATCAGCGCGATCGCGACAACCAACACGATCAAATCCTTCGTCGTGAAAGAAATACTGCTTTGAATGCCCAAAGCCTTTAGAATATCGATGCGAGGGAGTAAATCGGGAAAGCTCTTGGGTGCCGCAGCGTTAACGCCCATAGCGGGAATAAAAGCTTTCAGCCCTCCCCAAAACAATCCCATATTTTGGAAAATAAACGAAACGCCAATCGCTGAAATCAGCGGTGCTAGCCGAGGAGCATTCCGCAGAGGGCGGTAAGCATATCGTTCTGTGAGGATATTAAGTCCGGCACAAAGAAGGCACGAGATGAGCAAAGCGATTAACATCGCGGGTACAGCCAATTGTAAAGGGGCACCGTCTTGAATGCCAAACGCACCGATCGCCGTCAGGGCAGCGAAACCCCCTAACATGAATAAATCCCCGTGAGCAAAATTGATGAGTTCAATAATGCCGTAAACCAAGGTATAGCCCAGAGCAATAATAGCAATAATCGCACCGTTGACTAAACCCACTAAAATTTGTTTGATAAGGGTTTCGGGATTGGCGACGATATCCGCTAAAATTCGCGGCAAATCTAACCCAGCAATTGGCCCTAACAGCAAAACTAGGTAGATGACTGCGATGTAAACCAGGAGCTTCTGCCATTGTTTCATAACTATTTCGCTATGTACGTTGCAATACGTTTAGATTTAGGTTAAGGCAATCGGGGTCATTCGGTACAGGAAAATAGTGTCGAGTGTTCAGTGGTGAGTGCTCAGTTAAAGAGAATGGACGCTACATTTTAAGTGAGAAAGTGAGATTTTTCTCGATAAAGAGCGTAGGGGCACCCTCGGCGGGTGCCCTGGAGGCGAGAGAATGTCCCCTATTCAGCCTTGAGCACGGTCACGAACTGGAATTTACCATCTTTGACCACATTTCCCGATAAAGTGGTCAGGGTCGTATCGCCATTGGCGTCAAAGCTCCAAGTCCCGAGTACCCCCTGAAAGTCTTTGGTGTTCATCACCGCGTCTCGGATAGCCGCGCGGTCATTTTTGCAGACTTTTCCGATCGCCTCGATCGCCACCTTGGCGGCTTCGTAGCCATACGCCGCATAGGCTTCCGGTTCGGCGTTGTATGTCGCCTTATAGCTTTCGTACCAGGTTTTCCCCGCGCCGGTCAGCTCTTTGCCGGGGATGCCGCCAAACGTGGCATATACTCCCTCAGCATCCTTACCCGCAGCATCAATCAAGGCTTGCTCGAAGATACCATCTGGCCCCATGAACTTGACCTTATCAGCCGCCATCCCCACATTTCGCATGTCCTTGATCAGTTGGCCAGCATTGTTCTGAGTAATGCCGCCAAAATAGATCATGTCCGGGTTGAGCGCCTTGATTTTGTTCATCAAAGCCTTATAGTCGCTGGCTTTCGAGTCAATTCCTTCCCGTCCCAGCACTTGTATTCCTAGCTTCTTAGCCGTCGCCTCAAAGACGTCGGCGATTCCTTTACCGTAAAGCTCTTGATCGTCCAGAATGTAGACCTTTTTAACGCCTAGAGATTTGGCCCAGTTGGCGGCGGCTCTACCTTGGAGGTCATCAGCGGGTACGACGCGGGTGTAATTGCGCGGGCCATTGGGGTAATATTTTTCCGGTTCGCCTGCTTCTCCCTTACCGGGTTTGGTCAAGCCCGGATAGGTGTTTGCGGGACTGACCATTACTAAATTGGCTGGGTTGAGAATCGGAATCGCTATTTTGGCGGCACCGGAGTTGAACGTACCGATGACGGCAACGACTGAGTTATCCGCAACGGCTTTGTTCGCGTTCGAGGCCACTTGCGCTGGGTCCCATTTGCCGGCGGCAGCAGTGGCGTCGTCATACGCTTCATGTTGGATGGTCAGTTTGCCGTCGCAGACGGTGGATTTGGTTTCGTCGAGGGCTTGCTTGATGCCGTTGATGATGCTTTGAGTCTGCCCGAGCGAACTGCCTGTCATTGGCAGGCTGGAAACTATCTTGACCGTGTTTCCCCCTCCTGGGGGAGCTCCACAGCTAGCACACAGAGAGACGGCCCCTAGCGTACAGATTAATTTCTTTAACTGCATATAGGTATGAGTATTTTTGGACTTGGCTTGTGCTTGTAAGCTTACCGGATTGACGGCTACTGCGATCGCTCATGCAACTGCTGATTGTTCTGAAAGCTTTGCTCATCGGTTGTTTTGCAGCTTCGGCTTTGAGACATCTCCTTTAGGAAAGAATGGGGCTTTTTTCCGATACTCTCATCTTTTTTCCGGATAAATTCGAGCCAGCTCCATCTTTTTGTCCCGATCGCTCGGCGACTGCCCAACCTCCGCAATAATAACCCTCTGGCACCAAACAGATCGCCCGTTTGTCGCCACTTTCACTCTTTTACGCGGTTGGATAAAATTTATCGCGCTTGATTTTCAGTAAAAATTGAAATTTAATTTTATTTGGGCTGTTATTTATTTAAAAAATATTAGCATTTGAATGAGATTAAAGTCTCCGAATCAATCACTTACAAGTCAGCTATCTGCTGGAAATTAGCTTTCCCTCAAAACCCATTCAATCGGCGCGATTTCCTACAGAAAAGGCCCTTTGGAAAGGGCGTGCTGCGAAATACGGTTCGCTTCGCGCGCGGCGGCATGCGGTTGCCCGCTAGCGGGACTTTCTCAGCGTCCGCATCCACGCAAAAATCACAAAAACCCTGTCGGTGCTTGACAATCTCACCGATTCGCGATCGCCGTGCAGGTTCTGCGCTCGAACAAACAGCCGAATCGCGCCTTATCATACATAGCGGTTCTATTTGAGTCGTGAAATATGTTTATATCAGGAGTGCGGGCTCTCTCCCCGGCTCTGACCGATCGCGGGCTCCTAAACCGCACTCGTATTTTCACAAATCAATTAGGAACGCTATAGCACGCTAACAAAATTGCCCGAGAAGATGCCAATGCGTCCAATCCCCTCACCTCTAAAAGTGACAAACGGCTTCCCTTTCTCCGATCGTTCCTTTCCCCTGACTCAATCCATACTGGATTTTCCTTCGATCTATATTCTTGTGGGCTTCAATGTTTTATTTTTGTAAAAGCACGGGGCTGACTAACGGCCACTGGCCATCTGTTCCTCGTCCCTTATTAATGGCCCCTTCTCCGTCCATCCACCGAACTTTGTGGCGAACGGACTTTCCCGTCTAGTCAGTCCCAGCACAGAGGGATCGCGCGTCATCTTTTTGATGTAGTATAGTTAAACCCATCCATTTTTTGGCAACCACCCCCGCACGGTACAGCGCCCCAGGAATATCCCATCTAGCCCGTTTCCCACAGGACTCTGCTGGCAGACTCCTGTAATGTAACCGTGCTTGAAAAGCTGCCTAAGTCCTAGCGGACGAGATTGTTACCTTCTCATTACTCAAATTTTACCTGTACTTAATATTTTTCAATTAGATTTTTTTATACCGTCCATTTTAAAGAAGGTTTGCCCGAGGAGGTGTTGACCTTCAAGAAGGGGCGATCGCCTGCCCGATGCCGCCTGCAAACCCCTACCTCTCTGAAGCGTCCCTATTCAGCTTAATCAATGTATAAAAGATAATACTCCAATACTTTTTTGCTGTTGCTTGGAGCCCCGCTTCTCTCCAACACGGTATACTCAATTTTAGAAGAGACTCTTGCAAGACCAAGGCTGCGCGCGGGTCGTTTTGACACGCCATTTATACCCCTCCCTGACAAAGGGGATATATTTTCCCAGACAGATCCTGTAAAATCTCTTTAATTGCTCGAGCTTTGTCAGAATCGACAAATAAGCTGCTCAGCAATGCTTGAATCTTTGCTTGGTGTGAGGACAAAATGATGCTAAAGATTTTCAAGGTAGCTCTACAATCGAGTCCAGCCTTGCTGGCTGCCACCTTAGTTTTGGCCAATCAGTCTGTGGCCATTGAGGCAGCAGCAGTTGGCGCAGAAACAGACAATATAGCTGCTGCCACAGCGGAAAATCCCGCGATCGCTCAACTTCCAACAGATCTGACCCTTTCCTCAGAAATAACCGATTCCACTCAACCCTCGGTCGGTTCTCTAGAAACCCTAGACAGCCTCGAACAAGCTGCCGAGGAAGCCGATCCGATGGGCCAGTTGAACTCGATTACCCAACTGTCGGACGTGCGGCCCACCGATTGGGCCTATGATGCCTTGCGAAACTTGGTTGAGAAATATAACTGTATTGCAGGTTATCCGGACGGTACATACCGTGGCAATCGGGCCATGACCCGCTACGAATTCGCTGCCGGTTTAAATGCCTGCTTGGAAAGTATCCTGGGGTTGATTCCCGGTCAGGGCACGCCTTCCGGGTTGGCCACGCGAGAAGATTTAGAAGTGCTGCGGCGATTAATGGAAGAATTTTCCGTCGAACTCGCCACCCTGCGCGGTCGCGTTGATGCCTTAGAACCGCGCATTGCTGAACTAGAAGCCAATCAATTCTCCACGACCACGAAGCTCAGAGGAGAAGTGATTTTCGCGGCTAATGACATCATCGGAGATGGCTCGGCTTCTGTCCCCAATTTTAATTTCCGGACGCGGTTGAATTTTGATACGAGTTTTACTGGCAAAGACCTGCTGAGAACCCGCCTACAAGCCATAACCGTCCCGAACTTGGGGGGGATTGACACTCCTTCTACGCCGATGGATCGCTTGTCGTTTGATTCGGGTAGCAGTAACAACATTCAACTGCACAAACTGTTCTATCGTTTTCCCCTCACTTCTAAGGCCACAGTTATCCTCGACGCTAACAACGCCGAGTACAACGATAACGTCTACAACTTTAACCCCTTGTTAGAAAGCAGCGGTCAAGGCTCTATCTCTCGGTTTGGACGATTCAACCCCATCTACCGGCAGGGAGGAGGGCAAGGCGTAACCCTCAACTATAACTTTAGCAAGGCATTGGGTCTATCCCTCGGCTATCAAGCTCCCAATGGCAACGATCCTACACCTGCTCCTGGTGGTGGAGGGGGCTTTTTTAGTGGCTCTTATGCCGCTCTCGGTCAACTAACCTTTCGACCCAGCGAACGGTTTTCCTTAGGTTTCACCTATGTGAATTCTTACCACTCTAATGGAAGAAACCTAGCGGGGGGCACGGGCAGCAGCAATGCTGACAATCCCTTTAGTGGAGCTCCGACCTCAGCCAATCATTACAGCCTACAGGCTAATTTCTGGCTGAGCCCTCGATTTAATCTTGGGGGTTGGGTCGGATATACGCAGGCTGAATCGGAAGTCGCTAACGACGATGCGAAGATTTGGAACTGGGCTGTGACTTTAGGTTTGCCGGACTTTGGCAAGGACGGCAACTTGCTTGGCTTTGTGGTTGGTATGCCCCCCAAAGTAACGGATAATGATATCGCCAATCGCGAAGACGGCGATACCTCTTATCATCTGGAGGCTTTCTATCGCTACCAGGTCAGTGACAATATCTCCATCACCCCTGGCCTATTTGTCATTCTCGATCCCAATCACAACGATAACAACACCACCGACTATGTGGGAACCATCCGAACAACCTTCACCTTCTAGGTGCCTGCCTGTGTGAAGGGTGGCTGAAATCGGGTGCGATCGCCTCTGCTCGGTCTAGCAATCCGGTACTGAGTCAGGTTGCGATTCAGCTATCACCGCCAGAAGCGGACGACAGCAACCTCACAAAACCACACCGCATTTTCACGACCCCGGTTAGCTGAAGCAAAAGCTTGACCGGGGTTAATTTTTGCCACCTCTGACAGAGCCGAAGAAATACACCGATGCCGCTCATATCGTGCAAATAATAATTAAACAATCTGGAAATATTGGCTGTAAAAGAATTAGCAGATTTTGTTATTTAAACCATACCTGTTAAGCAATTATGCAGAATCAATTGCACAACCCCACGGAAGGAGTGCGGCTTCTAACCGCTATTTATGGAAGCGGGCGTCCTCGCGCTCACTCCCACAACCCTACTGCAATGATTTATGCTCATCTGCTTATATCAAAATCGCCAGGATTGCGAGTACAAGAGCGATCTCATCTCTGATCGCCCGACGCTCCCGAACATTGTACCCATCATCTACACTACAGTGCCGTCGAAAATGGCCCGAATGTGCGTTCTCAGGGCAGGACGTGCTACGGACTGTTGCCAGCGCTCTAGACCGCACCACCTGGTTGAACCCAATAAATCGCAGATTCCGGGAAATCCGATTGAAAGGCCGATCGGGATTGGGCGTTAGCGGTCTGGGAAACGAGAGTAGCATCGTCAGGATTGTTATTCAGATTGTTGGTGTTCTTGAGCGTAAGCAGTATCAGATGTGATGCAGCCACTTATCCACAAGACAGGTACGTCCTAATGAAGCTACAAGATTTTCTAGGTCAAGACACCAAGTATGACGTGAATGCGATCGCGGCTGACGCAGAACTTTCTCGTCAGATTCAGGTGCGCCTGATCGACTTGGGTTTGCTCAATCCCCCAGCGGACGGTCGATTTGGCCCTATTTCCACAGCAGCGCTCAAGCGATTTCAAGAATTGATGCAGTCCGAGGAACCCGGGTTTTTAGGAGCAAAAACGGCCAAGAAGCTCATCGAAACCAAGCGGGATGACATTCCCGGCGTTTCTCCAATGCTTCAAATCGTTACTGATACTATCCTCAAGGCCAAACCCATTCCATCCTCTGAACTAGCAGATGAAGACAAACAAGGAGTTAAAGCGGGTAGTGTTTTTGAACTCGTTTCTTTTGATGTGGTTCGCAATCACGTCAGAATGACTCTGCGGAAGGAAGCTGTGGGGGGCTCTAAAATTTGGTATGCTTTCGGGCAGCACATTCAAATTTTAGAAGATGGGAACCTGGTTTATCCCAAACCCAAGCCAAAAACTGTAAAACTCGACGTGCCTTACAAATCACAACTCGACAACGAGTATAACCCGACGGGGAGTTGTAACGTGACGTCAATTGCTATGTGCTTGCAGTTTTTGAGCGCTTCTCGCCGGACAAGCGAAGGTCAATTCGAGGACGAACTGTATCAATATGCTATAAATAATGGCCTGAGCCGACACGATCCGAACGATCTGGCTCGGATCGTGAGAGCTTATGGCTGCCAAGATACGTTTAAAGATAATGCAAGCATTGAGGAAGTCCAAGATTGGCTGGCAGAGGGCAACCCAGCCGTGATACATGGATATTTCACTACTTTCGGTCACGTTATGCCCGTCGTTGGCTATGACGAGAATGGCTTCTACGTTCACGATCCTTATGGAGAATGGTTTCCTGACGGGTATCGGACAGATCGAAACGGTGCTTATTTGAATTATTCCTACAGGATAATCCGCAGGCTCTGCATCCCAGACGGTAACTTCTGGGTTCATTTTATTTCTAAATAAGCATCTGCAAAAAGGCGCTAGTCGAAAGTAGCGTGATTTTTCTGTATAAGTCGGCGCGGTCTAGATGAGAAAAAATCTAATCCGCGCCGACTGAAAAAAAATTAGCAGTTCATCGCTAATGGTTAATTGTTTGCCATCTTCATGCTCAAATCCAGCCAAGTTGAGCGAGTAATCGGGGCACTGGTGGAAATGTAGTCTACTCCAGTTTGGGCCACAGGGCGGATAGTTTCCAGGGTAATATTGCCTGATGCTTCTATTTTGACCCTTTGGTCTGATGCGCGAATCAGATCCACTGCTTGGCGCATCAGGTCAAGGGTCATATTGTCCAGCATGATGATGTCTGCTTTGTGAGCGATCGCCTCTTCAACTTGGGCCAGGGTTTCGGTTTCTACTTCTATCGTCAGAGGGAAAGGGATCTGCGCGCGAATGCGGGCGATCGCAGCCCCAATCCCACCAGCAGCAGCGATGTGGTTGTCTTTGATCATTACAGCATCGTCCAAACCCATGCGATGATTTTTGGCCCCGCCCACTCGCGTCGCATACTTTTCTAGGAGTCTCAGACCGGGCGTTGTCTTGCGGGTATCCACGAGCTGCACCGGCAGGTCAGAAATTTTCTCTATATATATACGAGTTAAAGTCGCGATGCCGCTCAGCCGCATGGCCAGGTTTAAGGCGACTCGCTCTCCCGTCAGCAGCGCGTCAATAGGGCCCTCAATTCGGGCTACAACCAGGCCCGGATTGCACCATTCCCCCTCAGCAACCGTGGCCGTAAAGCTTACTTGGCTATTGAGTAAGTGAAAGACTCGACCGGCGATCGGCAAACCGGCGATCGCACCCGCCTCCTTGGCCCGCCACTCAGCCCGTCCAATTGCCACTTCTCCTATATATAAGCTCTGAGTCGTGCGATCGCCCCGGCCCACATCCTCCAGCAACCAACTTTGCAGAAGTGGATCTAATACCAGCAACGGGGGCAGCACAGCATTTATACTCATGGCCTAAACTTCCTCCCAATGGTTTCCAAACCGTAGCATAGCCTGAAACCATTACAGGAAGGGAGATTCAGCCGTCTCAAAAAAAATCTCAAAAATTTTCCGAAAAAGTGTTGACAAACCT